>JAXLWJ010000022.1:0-89173 GCA_046328535.1 Anaerolineae bacterium | reverse complement strand
TCGACTAGACTTGCTCCTCAGGTTGAAACCATGTCTGCATACCCCGCATCTCACGCGCTGACCTTCTCACCTGCCACGAGCTCACGCCGTAGAATCTTGCCAATCATGCTCTTCGGCAGGTTGTTGCGGAACTCAACGTGCTTGGGTACCTTGTAGTGGGCCAGCCGGGCGCGGCAGTAGTCGCGTAGTTCTTGGTCGGTGACCTGCTCACCGGCACGCACCACAACCCACGCCTTCACAGCTTCCCCTGAGTAGGTGTCGGGAACGCCGGCGACTCCTACTTCCGCCACAGCGGGGTGCGTTGCGATCACCTCCTCAATTTCCCGGGGCCAGACTTGGAAACCGCCGCACTTGATGAGGTCTTTCTTCCGATCCACGATGAATAGATAGCCATCCCCATCTAGGTATCCCAAGTCGCCGGTGAACAGCCACTCATCTCGGATAGCCTGCGCTGTCTCGCCGCGCTCGTTCCAGTACCCGCGCATGATTTGCGGCGCGTGGATGGCTATCTCACCAATCTCGCCTGCTCCTAGCTCGCGCTGGCCCAGAGCCGCGTCCATAATACGAAGGTCGACGTCAGGTAGCGGCAAGCCGGCCGAGCCTGGCTTATACATGCCGCGAGGTGGCGTCGCAACCGCAGCGGCCATCGACTCCGTTAGGGCATACCCTTCGATGATATGGCCACCGGTGAGTCGCTCGAATTGCTGCTTGGTCTCGAGCATAAGGGGCGCCGCTGCCGAAATGCACACCTTGACCGAGGTGAAGACCGCCTTGTGAGCTTTGACCTGGGGGTGATTGAGCAAGGCGTTGAATAGGGTCGGCACGCCGGGCAAGAACGCCGGGCGTTCCTTGTGGATCGTAGCGAGTGTGGCGTCCAGGTCGCGCGGATTGGGTACAAGCACCACGGGGTGATGGCCTACCAACGCCGTCGAAAGCACTGCGCCCTGTGCGTAGATGTGGAACAGGGGGAGGCTCAGGAGAACGCGGTCCGTCCACGGAATCATGATGCCGCGGAACCAGGCCTGGAACTGGAGTCCTGAAATCAACAATCCATGGTGACTGCCAATCGCGGCTTTTGGTGAGCCAGTTGTCCCGCCTGTGAACAGAAGGAGCGCATAGTCGTCGGGCTGAACCGCGACGTTGGGGCGGCGAGAGCTGCGATATTTGTGCAGCAAATCGCTCATCCACAGATCACCTGCCTGAATCTCGATGCGATGCCCCTCCTTCTTCTCCTTACCTACAGTAAACAGGAAGCGAAGGTGCGCAGGCAGGTACTCCTTGATGTTGGTGGCAATGACCAGGCGCAAATTGGTGCGGGGCTGCACTGCCTTAACCTTGGCGTAGTAGGGCGTCAGGACGAGGGCAATCTCCGCCCCGCACTTTCGCACCAATCCCTCCAACTCAGCCTCGCTATATAGTGGATTGATCGGCGTAACGATGGCGCCAGCTTTCCACGCGCCGAGCTGCCCCACAACCATCTGCGGGCTATTGGGCAGCATCACGGCAACGCGCTCTCCCTTCTTCAACCCGAGCCCCGCAAGTGCGGCGGCAAACGCGTCGCTGAGCCTTTCCAGTTTCCGATACGATAGCCGACTGCCCTTGAACAGCAGGGCCGTATGATTCGGGCGCTGCTCCGCGGCCTCCGCCACCACATCGAGAAGCGTGCGTCGAGGGTATGGCTCGAGCGTCGGTGGGACCCCGGAGTCGTAGTGAAGCAGCCACGGTCTCTGGTTCATGATCTTCACTCCTTGCCGTGATGCTGACTAGAAAAGGCGAAGATGGTCAGCTGGTTAGCGAATAAGCGGCAGGTAAAGGAGGTGGTCACGTATGATGGCCTCCTTCCAGGTTACGTGGAGAGCGGCCGGCCCACCCAGGTCGCGATATTCGACCCGCAACGTGTGCTCCCCCGCGGGTATATCCAACGTGGTCGAGTAAGTCCCGTTTGGCCCATTCCACTGATCTATGCGGAGCTGCCCGTCCACCCACAGCTGAGCGCCCCCATTGACCTGTAGCGTGAAGACCGTTTCGCCGCCCACGAACGAGGCGCCGTGCAGGAAGCGGGCCGAGAAGGTGTGGGCGGGAATGTTGGACGCCGGCGGCATGTCGCCCCAGTCGAACGCGAGGGTGTCGGTCGTGGTGACGGCGAAGGGGCGAGCGAATAGTTCCGTGTTGGGATAGTACTCAACGCGCCAGGTCGGGGGATAGGTCGCGCCGAACACCTGGACGCGATGCTGGTCCCAGTCGCCGACGTAGACAAGGCCGCTCGCGCTGACGGCGATGCCCGCCGGGCTCTCGAACTGCCCGACACTGACACCGCGGCTGCCCCAGTCGCCGTCCACCTGGCCGTCGGCCGTAAAGCGCCGGACATGGTGGCCCTGCTCATCGGCAACGTACACATCACCGTCCGGACCGACCGCGATACCCGGGCCCCTTGCGCTCCAAGAATCAACGAGGACGCCGCTGGCATTGAAATGCTGCACCTGACCGTAGTTCGCAGTATAGAGCGTGCCGTCAGGGGCGATGGCTATGCCGTAGCCATCCCCATCCCATCTGCCGAGGAAGCTTCCATCCGCCGTAAAGCGCTGGATACCGTTGTCAAGGACGTAGACGGTCCCATCAGGGCCGACCGCCACGTCGTACGGGCCGTCGGAGCTGCTGCTGCTGGCCCACTGGCCGAGGAAAGCGCCGCTGGCGGTGAAGCGCTGGATGCGGTGATTGTTTAGGTCGGCCACGTAGACCGTGCCGGCAGGCCCGACCGCCACCGCCCGCGGGAAATTGAATTGGCCAGGCCCCTTGCCCGGAATGCCCCACTTGCCCAGGAAGGTGCCATCGGGGCCAAAGCGCTGGATACGATTGTTGAGACTGTCGGCGACGTAGACCGTACCGCTGGTAGCGACTGCTACCCCATTCGCATTCGCAAACTGGCCGTCCTCGCTGCTGAACCCGCTCCACTTGCCCAGGAAGCCGCCGGTCGGCGTGAAGCGTTGAACAGTATTGTTGTGTACGTCGGTGACGTAGACAGTGCCGTCTGGGGCGACAGCGACACCGTCCGGCCAGAGGAGCTGGCCGTTCGCGCTGTCGAGGTCAGTCCACTTGCCAAGGAAAGCGCCATCGGCCGTGAAACGCTGGACTCGGTGGTTCTGCGAATCGGCGACGTAGACGGTGCCGTTCTGTGCCACAGCGACGCTGACGGCATCGTGGAATTGGCCGTCACTACTACCCCGGCTGCCCCACTCGGTGAGGAGCGCGCCATCGGCGCTGAACCGCCGAACGGCGCTTTCGGCGGCCACATACACCGTACTATCCGGCGCGACGGCAACACCGTCGGCTGTCGTCGCCCACTGGCCCATGAAATCACCATTGGCAGTCATTCGCTGGACGCGGTGATTACCGGTGTCGGCGACGTAGACCGAGCCGTCTGGCGCGACGGCGACGCTCCAGGGCGCGCTGACGTTGCCGGCGTCGCTGCCGTAGCCCCCCCACCCCCCGAGGAAAGTGCCCGTGGCGCTGAAGTATTGGACGCGGTCGTTGTCGGTATCCGCGACGTAGACCGTGCCGCTGGGGGCGACGGCGACACCGACCGGGCCGCTGAACTGACCAATCCCGCTGCCCTGACTGCCCCACTTGCCGAGGAAAGCACCGGTGGCACTGAAGTGCTGGATGCGGTTGTTGCCCGTGTCGGCGACGTAGACCGTCCCGTCGCCTGCGACCGCCACGCCGGCCGGCCAGTTGAGGTCGCCGTCGCGCCCGTGTTGGGCGCCCCACCTCCCGATGAGAGCGAGGTCGGCACTGAAGCGCTTGATGCAGTTACTGTCATAGCTACTGACATAGACCTCGCCGGTGGGGCCGATGGCAATCCGCGCGACGTCATAACTCTGGCTCTTGCCGAGGAAAGCGCCCTGGGCGGTGAAGCGCTGAACACGGTTGTTTTCGAAATCGGCGACGTAGACCGTACCGTCGGGGGCGACCGCCACGCCCATGGGCCGATTGAGCTCCCCGTCGCCGCTGCCCCCACTGCCCCACTTGTCCAGGAACACGCCCGTGGCGCTGAAGTGCTGGACGCGGCCGTTCTGGTCGGTCACGTAGATAGAACCGTCCTGGGCGACGGCGATGCCCGCGGGGCCGTTGAACTGCCCATCGCCGCTGCCGTCGCTGCCCCACTTGCCGAGGAAGACGCCGCCGGCGGTGAAGCGCTGGATGCGGTAGTTGCCCGCGTCGGCAACGTAGACGGTGCCGTCCGGCGCGACCGCGATGCCCGCAGGGCTGGAGAACTGCCCGTCCGCGTCGCCACGGCCGCCCCATTTGCCGAGGAACATGCCGTTGGCGCTGAAGTGCTGGAGGCGGTGGGTGGTCCGGTCGACAACGTAGACGGAGCCGTCAGGAGCGGTGGCGATGGCCCACGGGTAGTCGAGCTGACCGTCTCCGCTGCCCTTGCCGCCCCACATACTCAGGAAATGGCCGTCCCCGGTATAGCGCTGGACGCTGTCGGCGGCCACATCGGCGATGTAGACCGTGCCGTCGGGCGCGACGGCCAGGTCGATGGGTCCCAGGCGCGGGGTGGGCTGGTCGCCGATGGCGAAGAGGAACTTGTCGGGGAGGGGGCTTTGGGCCAGAGCCTGGCCGGAGGCTGAGGCGGCAAGGAGCGCGAGGGTGATGGCCAGCCCGACGAGCCAGGCCAGGCGAGAGAGATACTTGATGGGTTGACCGACACGAGGTGACATGACATCCTCCTCGCCGCGTCGATCATGGCGCGACTCTGTAGTCAGCCTCCTTACCCATGAGCGGGAAGTGGAGGAAACTGTTGAAGCTGACAGCCTGCCAGGCGAGCTGAAGCGCGGCTGGCCGAGCCTGGGCATGATACTCAACATGGATATTGTGGGCGCCGGCGGACAAGCCGGCCAGCCCGGTATACGTGCCGTCCGGCCCGTCCCAGCGGTCGATGAGAAGCTGCCCGTCCACCCACAGGCGGGCGCCGCCCTGAACGCGAAGGCTGAAGACGTAGGTGCCGTCGGCGAAAGACGGGAAGCGCTGGAAGCGGGCGGAGAAGTCTTGCGCAGGGATGTTGGCGGCCGGCGGCGCGGTGCCCCAGTCGAAGTCAAGGCTCTCAGTGGTTGTGATGGTCAGGGCCGGGCCGAGCACCTCGGCGTTTGGGTAGTACTCGCTGCGCCAGGTCGAGGGGTAGGCGGCGCCAAAGGCCTCGACGCGGTTGTTGCCAGGATCGGCGACATAGACGGTGCCATTGCGGGCGATGGCAATTGCCGACGGAGAGCGGAACTGGCCGTCGGCGCTGCCCTGGCTCCCCCACTTGCCGAGGAAGACGCCGTCGGGGGTGAACTGCTGGATGCAACCGTTGCCCCAATCGCCCACGTAGACGGTGCCATCCGGTCCCACGGTAATACCCGCAAGACCCCCGAACTGCCCATCGCCGCCACCCTGGCTGCCCCACTTGCCGAGGAAAGCGCCCTGGGCAGTGAAGCGCTGAATGCGCACGTTGCCCGCGTCGACGACATAGACCGTGCCGTCTGGGCCGACGGCCACGCCGCCGGGCCGGCTGAACTGACCGTCGCCGGGCGCAGGATAGGCGCCGTATTCACCAAACTTGTTCAGGAAGCCCCCGTCGCTCGTGAAGTGCTCGACGCGGTTGTTGCCCGTGTCCGTCACGTAGACGGTATCGTCAGGAGCGACGGCGACGTTGCCTGGATTGCTGAATTGCCCGTCGCCACTGCCGCCGCTGCCCCAACTGCCGAGCAAGGCGCCCTCGGCGGTGAAGCGCTCGATGCGGTTGTCGCTCGACTCGACGACGTAGACGGCGCCACTTGGACCAACCGCGACAGCGCCAGGCCCACTGAATAGGCCCTGACTGTCCCCGGTGCTCCACGTGCCGAGGAAGAGGCCGTCAGCCGCGAAGTGCTGGATGCGGTGGTTGTTCATGTCAGCGACGTAGAGCGCGCCGTTGGGAGCGACAGCTACACCTACTGGTGCATCGAACCGGCCGTCTGCGGCGCTGGAAGGCCAGGCGCTTAGGAATACGCCGTCGGCCGTGAAGCGCTGAAGGCGCGCCCCGTCCGCAACGTAGACCGTCCCGTCAGGGGCGACGGCTGCGCTGCGGGCGGCCTGGAAACTGCCCGCCAGCTTCCCAAGGAAGGCGCCCGTCGCCGTGAAGTGCTGAACGCGGTAGTTGTTTGTGTCCGTGACATAGACCGTGCCATCAGGGGCGACGGCAATGCCGATCGGATAGTTGAACTGGCCGTCGTCGCCGCCCTGGCGGCCCCATTTGCTGAGAAAGGCGCCGGCCGCCGTGAAGCGTTGGATACGCTGGTTGGCCTGGTCAACCACGTAGACGGTGCCATCCGGGGCCACAGCCACATCCGTTGGGTAATCGAACTGGCCGGCAGCGCTGCCGTGGCTGCCCCACATGCCGAGGAGGACGCCGCTGGCAGTGTAGCGCTCGATGCGGTTGTTGCCCCAAGTGACGGCATAGACGGTTCCGTCGGGGCCGACGGCCATGTTAACGATGTTGCCCGCCGCGTCCCACTCCCCGAGGACCGTACCCAGATGGGAGAGGTGCTGAACCCGGTCGGTCGTGACGTAGACGGTACCATCCGGGCCAGCGCCAACGAGGTCACCGCTCCATTTGCCGAGATAGACGCCGCTGGCCGTGAAGCGCTGTATGGAGCCGAATGAATCGGACACGTACACTATACTGTCAGGGCCGACCGCGACGTCGTACGGCGACAAGGGCGGCAAGGGCTGAGCGCTGATAGCGAAGAGGAACTTGTCGGGCAGGGGACTCTGGGCGAGCGCCGGCGGGGCGGAGGAGACAACAAGGAGCATGAGGGCTACCGCCAGGCCAATGAGCCAGACCGGGCGGACGAGACCCATGATAGAGCGACCGACACGAGGCGACATGATACCCTCCTCGCCGCGTCGATCACGGCGCGACTCTGTAGTCAGCTTCCTTGCCTATGAGCGGAAAGTGGAGGAAACTGTTGAAGTTGACGGCCTGCCAAGTCAGACGGACAGACGCGGGCTGCCCCAGGACGCGGTACTCGACTCTGACATCGTGGGCGCCTGCGGGCAGGTCAACGATGGCCGTGTAGCGACCGTTCGGGCCGTTCCAGCGGTCGACAAGCAGCCGGTTGTCCAGCCAGAGGCGAGCGCCGCCCTCAACCTGGAGAGTGAAGGCATAGGTGGCGCTGGCAAAGGTGGGGAAGCGCTGGAAGTGGGCGGAGAAGCTAGTCGGCGGGACGCCCGGGGCGGGCGGAGCATCGTTCCAATGATGATCGAGGTCCGGGGCGTTCTGTATGGCAACCGTGCCTCCTGCTAGCCAGGGATTGTCAAAGTACTCCGCCCGCCAGGTGGCGGGATACATTGTGCCGAACACCTGGACGCGGTTGTTTTCGGCGTCGGTGACGTAAACCGTGCCGTCAGGCGCGACGCCTATTCCTTCGGGCCGCTCGAACTGCCCATCGTCCACGCCGGCACTGCCCCACTGGCCCAGATACTCGCCGGTGGCCGTGAAGCGCTGGATGCGGTGATTGCCCGTATCCGCGACGTAGAGCGTGCCGTCGGGCGCGACTGCGACACCCCAGGGCGCGTAGAACTGCCCGTTGGCTGCACCCTGGCTGCCCCACTGCCGCAAGTAGCCACCATTGGCGGTGAAGCTCTGGATACGGTGATTGTTGGTATCGGCCACATACACTGTCCCATCGGACGCAACGGCAACGCCGCGTGGGATGTTGAGTTGCCCGTCGCCGCGCCCCAAACTACCCCACTGGCCGAGATAGTCCCCTGTCGCCGAGAAGCGCTGGATGCGGTCGTTGAGGCTGTCGGCGACATACACCGTGCCGTCCGGCGCGACAGCGATACCCTCAGGATAGTGGAACTCACCGTTGCCCGTCCCGGCGCTGCCCCATGTCAGAAGGAAATCGCCCGTGGCCGAGAACCGCTGCACCCGGTAGTTGCCTCTGTCGACGACGTAGACCGTGCTATCAGGGGCGACAGATAGTGCTGCGGGGTATTGGAACTGCCCAGGCCCCGTGCCCTCGCTGCCCCACTGTCCAAGGAAGGCGCCGGTGGGTGCAAAACGCTGGATGCGGTTGTAGCCGCTAACATAGAGCGTGCCATCAGCGGCCGCAGCGACTTCGCCAGGATATGATAGTTGCCCGTTGGCTGCACCCTGGCTGCCCCACTGCCGCAAGTAGCCACCATTGGCGGTGAAGCTCTGGATACGGCTGTTGCCCACGTCAGTCACGTAGACTACCCCGTCCGGCCCGACAGCGATTCCGTTGGTAAAGTGAAACTGGCCGTCGCCCGTGCCCCAAGCGCCCCATCGCAGCATGAAGTCGCCCGTGGGGGTGAAGCGCTGGATGCGATTGCTGTCGGTGACGTAGACCGTGCCATCGGGTGCAACCGCGATGCTTCGTGGCCACGAGAATTGCCCATCGCCCGAGCCCTTGCCCCCCCACTGACCGAGGTAGTCCCCTGTTGCGGTGAAGCGCTGGATGCGGTGATTGTCGGTATCGACGACGTGGACCGTACCATCGGGTGAAGCAACCACGTCGCTGGGATACTGGAACTGGCCTGGACCGCTCCCCCGGCTGCCCCACTGCGCGAGATAGTCGCCGGTGGCGGTGAAGCGCTGAATGCGCTGGTTGCCAATGTCGACGACGTAGACCGTCGTATCAGGCGCGACGGCCAGAGGACCGGGCCCTGCGAATTGTCCGTTGCCTGTGCCTGAGCTGCCCCACTGCGCGAGATAGTCGCCGGTGGCGGTGAAGCGCTGAATGCGGTCGTTGAGGCTGTCGGCGACGTACACCGTGCCGTTGGGCGCGGCGGCAATACCCTGGGCATAGTCGAACTGTCCAGCGCCAGTTCCCCGGCTACCCCAAATCGCAAGGAGGTTTCCATTCATCGAGAAGCGTTGAATGCGATCGTCGTGGCCGTCGGTGACGTAGACCGTGCCATCATAGGCGACGGCGATGTCACCAGGCTGATCGAACTGACCGGCCGGCGACTGGGCGCCGATGGCAAAGAGGAACTTGTCGGGGAGGGGACTCTGGGCGAGTGCCGGTGGGGCGGAGGAGACAACAAGGATCATCAGGGTTACCGCCAGGCCAATGAGCCAGACCGGGCGGGCGAGATACTTGATAGGGCGACCGACACGAGGCGACATGACATCCTCCCCGCCGCGTCGATCACGGCGCGACTACAACAAACGACGGTTACTCAATGACTAGAGAAAAATAAACCCTTACCAGTTCATCCCGCTGGCTTGCCCAACGTCGGCGGGAGCGCCGCGGCACCTTGCTGCACGGCTCGCTGGCTGGAGCCTGTCCTGAATGCGATAACAAAAAGCGCCACCCAGCTGACAATCAAGGCAAGCAGTAGGGGGTAGCTTGAGTCTTCCATCCTCTCGACCCAGGGTATTCCGCCAGTGTTAGGGAAAAGCTCCGTGAACCCTGAGAACTCGGTCTCAGAAAGAAACAGTTCGAAATCGCGCTGGAACAGAAACGAGAGGACGAGCAGAACGTCAGAAACCACGAACAGGGTTAGGAGAGGCGGAGTCACTCTTGGGAGACTCCGCATCGAGACCGTATGCACGATAACATGGCCAATGAGGATGCCCAGAGCGACCATTCCCAAGACCAATAGCACGACGGCAAATGCGAGCACTCGGTAGAGCGCACTCGCGATAACACTCAGAACAAGCATACCATACAGCAGTTTTCGCGTTACACCGGTCATTGCTGGCTCTCGTCCCACCCAGATGTACGTGATCACGATCAGCGCAAGCAGAGCGATCAGAGGGAGACTCATGAGTAGCGACTTACTGAGAGGCGCTAAAGGGTAGACGCGATGACGCGGGTCACGCTGCACTGCGATTAGGGCACTTCCGCTCAGCTGGTTCTGACTCAGGTCCAATTCGCGAAGGCCGCGTATCTGACTCAGTTCAGACGGAATGTCTCCAGTCAGCTGATTGTCACTGAGATCGAGCTTATCCAGAGCGTGCAGACCGGCCAGTTGTGGCGAAATGCTTCCCGTCAGCCGGTTCTGACTCAGGTCTAGCTCTCGAAGCCTTCCAAGCTGGCCCAGCTCTGCTGGAATAGACCCGCTGAGCTGGTTGTGGCCCAGATTGAGGTTGCGCAGCGCCCGTAGCTGGCCCAGTTCTGGCGGAATACTGCCGCCTAGATAGTTGTACGGCAGGTAGAGGTACTCTAGCTGACTCAGCTGGCCTAATTGCGGCGGAATGCTCCCATTCAAGGCGTTGGAGCCTAGATCAAGAACCTGCAATCCGGAGAGACGGGTTAGCTCCGGCGGGATGCTCCCGCTGAGCTGGTTGTTACTCAGGGCGAGGGTCGACAGCGCGGGCAGTTGGCCCACCTCCGCTGGGATAATCCCACTCAGCTGGTTGCTCGATAGATCCAGAGCTTTCAGCTTACGCAGATGGGCTAGCTCTGGTGGAATGCTCCCGCTCAGATGATTCCCCGCCAACCGCAGCTCGCCAAGCTCTCCCATCTGGCCCAAGCCCGCCGGTATGCTCCCATCTAGGCGGTTGCCGTGCAGATCGAGCATCGACAGCTTGCCCAGATGGCCCATCTCTGGTGGGATGCTTCCGTCCAGGACGTTTCTCTCCAGACTAAGATACGTTAGGTCGGTCAGCGTGCCCATGTCCGGCGGGATGCTCCCGCTTAGTTGATTGTAGCCCAGAACGAGGACCTCCAATTCACTGAGGTGGCTCAGCTCCGGCGGGATGCTCCCGCCCAACTGGTTCGAAGCTAGCCGAAGCTCTGTGACATGCCCCAGAGTGCACGTCACCCCGTGCCAACCGCACGGCGCCTTTGTCGCCAGCCAGTTCTCATGGTTTGCCCAGCCGGGGCCATTGGCGCTGTTGTAGAACGCGACAAGCGCCTCGCACTCAGCCTGAGGTATCTCCGTCACGGTGCTGCAGTCAAACGCGGCGTGTGCCCCGGGCGCGGCCTGGGCGCTCACAGTGACGCCGGCCACCAGCGTCAGCGCCACCAGAACGATGGCTACCTGTGTGGACAATGTGCCATTCATGCATCACGTCCTTCTTCACATTCAAATGCCAAGGCTCGCCAATCAGAGCTGTGTCGTGCGGGTGTGATCTCATGACTACAGTGCGGGCATTTCATGGCGGCCACCTCCACCCGTCATCCTGGACGGAGGAATTCCTCGGCAATGAGATCAGTATGGGCGCTCCGATTCTCTTTGATGTCGCGCCGACCTGGGTTGGCGCCTGTTGAGCTAGATCCACCGGGTGCTCCAGGTTGAGCGCCCTATCGCGGCTAGCCGAGGTGAGGGCCTGGCCGCTAGGGCTAAGCGCTAAGCCCGTGAGAGGTTGGCCGATAGGATGCGGCTGCTTTGGGTCGGACACGTCCCACAGAATGATGGTGCCGTCCAAGCTGGCCGAGGCGAGGGTCTGGCCGTCGGGGCTGAACGCGACGCTGTCTACCCGACTTGTGTGGCCCTGAAGCGGCGCGCCGAGGGGACGGGCGGGCGGTGCACGGCGCGACTCCAGCGCAGGGTATAGAAGCAGCAGGACGGCCGCAGCGCACAGCCCGCCAAGCAGCAGGACGGCTGCGGCGCACAACCCACCCACCAGCAGCCAGCGTCGGCGCCTGCGTGGCCTCGCTGCTGACGTGGGCGGCGCGCGCGGGGGCGGCGCGCGCTTCGCCTCCGCCGCCTCTGCCGCCTGGTTTGCCCGCGGGATCAGGTCGAGGAAGCGGTCGTGGGCCAGACTCACCCACTCGCCATCGGCGCGCAGCACGGTGTGCAGCAAGAACTGGCTTTGCAGGCTATCTACGGCGGTGTTGGGCAGGCTCCCGGTTTCCTTGTCCCCGCGAAGCACCTCGCTCCGCGTCCCGTCAGGCGCGATGAGATGCGTCGCAAACCAGGTGCGTACTTCCGGCTCCGTCACGCTCAGCCCAGGCGTCTGGGCCACGCGCCGCACGGCCGTGTCGTAGACGGACATCAGAGCGGTGTCCACATCGCCCGCATTCTTCAGGTCGTCGAAACTGATGTGCCCCGGTTGCCCGCCGGGGCAGCGGCGCCAGGCTCTGCCATAATCGGTAGCACACCGCCTGGAGATGCATCGGCTCGACGTACTCGCCGCCGGCCTCTGCCTGACCTGCATGCGCCCGAGACAGGTCCTCCACCAGCGTCTCGGCGACACCCGGCGCGAAGGGGCGGCCCGCTGCCTGCGCCGGACGCTTCACCGCCTCAAGCGCGGCGTCCATGCTCAGCCGGTCCATGTAGAACCGCCCGATCAGCCAATCTGACATGCGACGTATGTAGGGATCGATGGCGCCCAGGTACTCGACCCGGAATGCCAGCGTCACCGACAAGCGCGCGTCCGCTTGCAGGGCGTCAGCGAGCTGACTGAAGAAGTTGTCGCGCTCACCCGACAGACCGGGGTAGCCGGCAATGATATCTTCGAACTGATCGATCACAAGAACGTAGGGATAGGGTGAGGCGGCCCAGGCCGGGGCAGTAGCCGTACGGCTCGGGTCGTATCGCCAGTCTAGGCCGTCGTCGCTGCCGAAGCCGGCCAGGAAATCCTTGAGAGTGAGATGGGCGAGGCGTATCGGATCGCTTGCCCCTTGATCGAGGCTCGCCAGCAAGTTGAAGACGTCGCTGTTGTCAACGTGGCCGAGGCTGGCCGGCGACTCGCCGCTGACACGGCCAATGGGGAGGACAGCTCGGTTGTATGGCTCGTCGCGCAGACCGGGGATGATGCAGGTGTTCAGCAGGGAGCTTTTGCCCGCGCCAGATGGGGCATAGAACAGCATCATGCGGGTCGCAGCGATCCGCGCCAGGAGGTGGTGCGCCTCCCGCTCGCGGCCGAAGAAGAATTCGCGATCCGCGTAGGTGAACGTGCGTGGACCGAGGTAAGGGTTCGTGACGGCTTGCCGAGAAGGCTCGATCATGGCGCCTCCTCACCCCTCTACCCAACGGACCAAAGTCTACCGATAGCCTGCGTCTCAGGTTATCATTGCATACCCCTCCTGATCCCATTATACATCACTTCCAGTTCCAAATGGGCACTATACGTGAACGAGGCGCAAATACCTCTCAATAAGCCGTGTGAATGAGTGGATGGATCTACACGACGTGTGACGGTGGTGTAACGCCCTAGCGGATCCGACGGCTGTACAATAGTATTGGTGATTGACACGGCATGCCCTTTCAGCGCGCCATAGTGTGGGTGTCGGGAGGGCGCTATGAAGCTGACCCTCATCAAGCCCAACATCGGCAGGCTCGAGCACAGCCTGTACGTCGACGAAGCACGGATGGAGCCGCTGCAGCTCGGGGTGATTGCTGCGCTGACGCCGGCCGACGTTGACGTGAGTCTGTACGATGACCGCATGGAGGCCATCGCGTACGATGAGCCGACCGATCTGGTGGCGATCACCATCGAGACGTTCACCGCGCGCCGCGCGTATGAGATTGCCGACGAGTATCGTCGCCGCGGCGTGCCGGTTGTCATGGGGGGCATGCACGCCACGCTCCTCCCGTCTGAGGTAGCCCAGCACGCTAACGCCATCTACCAGGGCGACGCCGAGTTCCTGTGGTCGCAGGTGATCGAAAATGCGCGCCAGGGACGACTTCGATCCGCGTATGTTGCCCCACCCGGCATTCCCCAGCCTGGCATTGTGCCGCGCCGTGACATCTTCCACGGCAAGGGATACCTCCCCATCAGCCTGATGCAGTTCAGCCGCGGCTGCCGCTTCGCGTGCGAGTTCTGCGCCGTGAGCGTGTATTTTCACCACACGCAATTCCGGCGGGATGTGCGCGCAGTTGTCGCGGAAATCGAAGCGCAGGGGCTGCACGATATATTCTTCGTCGACGACAACATCGTGGCGAGCCACGATGCAGCCAAGGATCTCTGCCGCGCCCTCATCCCGCTACGTATCCACTGGGTGTCCCAGGGAAGCATCGACATGTGTGACGACCACGAGCTGCTCGAGCTGATGGTGGAGAGCGGCTGCGTGGGCAATGTCATTGGCTTCGAATCCATCGAGCCGGCCAGCCTCAAGGCGATGCACAAGGCGCCGAATCTCGTCGGCGGGTTCGAGCACTATGCGAGGCAGCTCGCGACGCTGCGGGAGGTCGGCCTGCAGACATGGGCCGCGTTCGTTCTGGGCTACGACTACGACACTCTGGAGACCATCGAGCGCACCCTGGAATTTGCCCTGGCCAATAAGTTCGCTTTCGCGGCTTTCAATGTCCTGATGCCCTACCCCAATACCCCGCTCTACCGTCGCCTCGAGGCCGAAGGTCGGCTGCTCTACGATGGCAAGTGGTGGCTCCATCCCGACTATCGCTTCAACTACGCTGCCTTTCAGCCCACGCTCATGACGGCTGACGAGCTGACGGCGGCGGGCTTTCACTGCCGCTCGGTGTTCAACAGCCCGGCCAACATCGTCAGGCGTGCCTTCGACTTCAAGACCAACATGCGCTCGCTCTACCGCCTGGCGGTCTACGCCGCCTACAACCCGCTGTTTCGTCGTGAGATGCTCAAGAAACACGGGATGCGTTTCGGCTCGCAGTGAGGGACATGATGGACTTCTACTACGACCTGGCCGGCCCTGAGGATGACCTGGCCCTGCGACGGCTGATTGCCGAGACCCCAATGCCGGGTGATCTGACATCCAGCTTCGAGCGCGAGCCAGGCTACTTCCTCGGATGCTCGACCATGGGCCACTTCTGCCAGGTCATCGTGGCTCGGTGCGAGGAGACGGGTGAAGTGGCAGGGATGTTATGCCGCGCCTGCACGCCACGTTTCGTCAATGGCCGCGTGGAAGAGGTAGGCTATCTGACCCAGTTGCGGGTTGCCCAGAAGTACCAAGGGCGCCATCTGCTGAGGGGTGGCAAGCCCTTCTTCATGCAGTGCCATGCCGACGGGCGCGTGCGAGGCTACTTCCTCGTCGCCGCCGCGGGCAACCCGGCTGCTCACGCTGCGTTCATGGGGCGAGAATCCGAGGGCTTTCCGACGCTCCGCCCGCTGGATAGCATCGCGACGCTCGGCATCATCGTCGGGCGCCAACGACGACAGAGCCTACCGGCCGGAGTGAGTCTTGAGCCGGGGCACCCCGATGTTCTGAGCGATGTCGTGGCGTTTCTTCAGCGCGAGGGCGCCCGCAAGCAGCTATTCCCGTGCTACCGAGAGGAGGACTTCATATCGTCCGGCCTGACGCGAGATGCCCACCTCGAAGATATGGCAGTGGCGTGGCGCGACGGACAAATCGTGGGAACGGCGGGGCTGTGGGACCAGTCGGCCTACAAACAGACGGTGATCCGTGGCTACCACGGCAGCCTGCGTTGGCTCCGCCCGCTGTACAACATCTCCCTGCGCGGGATGGGCGCGCAGCCGCTCCCGCAGCCGGGCGAGCGTCTCAACTTCGCGTGGGTCAGCTTCATCTGCGTGGCCGACGACGACGCAGAGGTGTTCGACGCCCTGCTCCACCGCATCTACAATCGGGCTGTGGAGCGAGGATATGCTTACCTGATGCTGGGCTTCAGCGAACGCGACGCTTTGCTGGCCGTAGCGCGCCGTTTCCGTCACATCACCTACCGCAGCCGCATCTACGTGTTCGACTTGGACCCGGCTGGCCCTGCTGCCGGGTTCGCAGCGTCGCTGGACAACCGCCCCTGCTACGTCGAAGTGGCCCAGCTGTAACGACGCTTATCAGACACATATCTAACTGGTAGGCATATGTTCAACTCTGCCGCGAAGGTCGTTTGCGTAGTTGCGCCATGATCGACGCGATGGGGAGGCTGTCATGTCGCCTCGTGTCGGTCAACCGGTATGGCGTGAAAGTTGTGTGTAGATGGCCAGCGGTGATTGACCCGGTATAGGCGCGGCGCGGGACTCTTGTAAGGACACCGAGGAGACCTTCATCCAACTTATAGGCAAATAGCGTTCTTTGAGTCCTGCGCGGCGTGGCCGGTGAGGAGGGGGAAAGCAGGTGATGTAATGAACGGCAAATTGTACATGCGGGTAGCCATTGTTCTGGCAGTGCTGGCGCTGGTGGTCTGCGCCGCAGTGAGCGCCCAGGCCGCGCCCAAGCCACAGGCCGTGTTTGACTGCAGCGCCGTGACGGAGATACCTCAGGCCGAGTGCGAGGCGCTGGTCGCGCTCTACAACAGCACCAACGGCCCCGGCTGGCGATCCAAAGAGAACTGGCTAGTGACGAATACCTCCTGCGGCTGGAGTGGGGTGACGTGCGCTGCGGGGCATGTGACAGAGCTTGTGCTATCTGGGAACCAGTTGAGGGGGAGCATCCCATCGGAGTTGGACCATCTCGGTGAACTGACGCGCCTCTATCTGTGCTTCAACCAACTGAGCGGGAGCATCCCGCCGGAGCTGAGCCATCTCGGTGAACTGCAAGCCTTCTATCTGTGCTACAACGAACTAAGCGGGGGTATCCCGCCAGGGCTGGGCACCCTGACTGACCTAACGTATCTTGATCTGGAAAATAACTTACTCGGCGGGAGCATCCCGCCAGAACTGGGCAAGCTGGGCAAGCTGCAGAATCTCAACCTGTCCAGCAACCGGCTAGATGGGAGCATACCGGCGGACTTCGGCCAGATGGGAGAGCTTCGCGAGCTGTGGTTGGCGGGGAATCGTCTGAGCGGGGCCATTCCACCAGAGCTAGCCCGTCTGCGTAAGCTGCAAGCTCTCAAGCTGTCCAGCAACCAGCTAAGCGGGAGCATCCCACCAGAGCTGGGCCAACTGTCCGCGCTGTGGCTCCTCGGCCTGAGCAACAACCAGCTAAGCGGGAGCATCCCGCCAGAGCTGGGCCAACTGACTAACCTGAGGAATCTTCTTTTGGCCAGCAACCAACTAAGCGGGAGTATCCCGCCAGAGCTGGGCCAACTGAACAAGCTGGTGGAGCTCGATCTGAGCTACAACCATCTGACCGGCACAACCCCGCCGCAACTTAGCAACATTTCCTCACTACGGATCCTTAAGCTATCAGGCAACCAGGTGAGCGGGGAGCTTCCAGCACAAGTGTCCCACGCACCAGCCCATCGCGGCGAACCTCCAGCGCCGTTTGGCTATTCGCTGGTGTTGAGTCTTCCTCTGATCCTTCTGCTCGCCATCGGAGTGCTGTCGTACACGTGGGTAGGCCGGCATCAGGCGATGAACGGGGTCACGCAAGAGCTGCTATACGCCATGCTCATCCTAAGCCTTGCCGCCGCCGCGCAATATCGACTTCAGGCGCCAGGCCCGACGCTCTTCTTCCTCGGTATCCTGATTCTCGGTGTCCTCATCGGGCATGCCCTGGTGCATGGCAAGGCTTTACATCGGCTGTCAAGAGTGACTCGCCCTATCCTCACGCTGTTTGTCATTTCGGATGCGCTTCTTGTCTTCGGGTTCATGTTCCAGCGAGATTTCGATCTGCCTGCGGGATACGAGCACTCTGGGCTTACCTCCATCTTTCCAAGCACAGGTGGCTTGCCCTGGGTTGAAACCCTGGAAGACGCGAGCTTGCTCCTGATGATTGCGGTAGTTGTGAGTTGGGTGGTGATTTGGGTGGTGATTTGGAGTGCAGTAAGCACGGGGGGGGCCGGTAGTCGCAGCGCGCCGCACGATTCGACGCCGCTGCCGCCGGCGGCGGGCAAGCCGGGGGGGTGAACTGGAAAGGGTTTGTTCATCTCTAGTCGTTGAGTATCTGTCGTTTGTTGTAGTCGCGCCATGATCGACGCGGCGAGGAGGATGTCATGTCACCTCGTGTCGGTCAACCCATCAAACATCCCTCTCGCCTGGCCTGGCTCACCGGCCTGGCTATAGTGCTTGCGTTTCTGCTCGTCTTGTCGGCTTCGCCGGCTGCCGCCCAGAACCGACTCCCGGACAAAGTTGTCTTCACCATTGGCGTCCAGCCCGTGGGGCACTTCTCCCCGGCCGATGTCGCTGTCGCCCCTAACGGCTCAATCTTCGCCACCGATCCTGCTAGTCGAAGTGTTCAGCACTTCGCGGCCGACGGAACCGTCCTCGGCTCGTGGGGAAGCGAGGGTGACCGAGAAGGGCAGTTTCTGGCGCCATATGGTGTCGCCGTTGCGCCTGACAACACAGTCTACGTCGCCGATCCGGGCAGCCATCGCGTGCAGCGTTTCACGGCAGATGGCGCGTTCCTGGGCGCATGGGGCGGTCAGGGTAGCGCTGATGGTCAATTTAACGTTCCTATCGGCGTTGCTGTCACTCCTGGCGGCGTTGTCTACGTCGCGGATACGGAGAACCATCGCGTGCAGCGTTTCACCGCCACCGGCGCATTCCTCGGCAAGTGGGGTAGCGAGGGCAATGACGACGGGCAGTTCGCAGCGCCCACGGGCATCAGCATTGCGCCCGACAGCACGGTCTACGTCGCCGACGCGTCCAACAACCGTATCGAGCGCTTCACATCCGAGGGCAAGTTCCTTGGCAAGTGGGGAAGCGCTGGTCGGGCCAAGGAGCAGTTTGGCGTTCCGTATGATGTTGCCGTATCGCCCGATGGGACCGTGTATGTCTCTGATTCCCAGAACAGCCGCATCCAGCGCTTCGCCGCCGACGGCGCCTTCCTGACGATGTGGGGTGGCGTGGGCAACTGGAGGGGCGAGTTCGACGGACTGACGGGTATTGGGGTCGGCCCCGACGGCTCCGTCTATGTTGCCGACCTCAACAACAGCCGTATTCAGTGCTTCACTCCCAGCGGCGTCTTCGTCAGCACATGGGGTACGCCCGGCGCACCAGCAGATGTACTCGCTGGTCCGAACGGCATCGCAGTTGCCCCGGATGGCACACTATACGTTGCCGATACCTATAACCATCGCGTCCAGCGCGTCAGCGCCGACGGCGCTCTTCTCGGCTCGTGGGGCTACTATGGCAGCGCTCCGAGCCGGTTTGATCGCCCGATGGGGATCGCCGTTGCCCCTGACGGCACAGTCTATGTAGCCGATCAGGGGAACAATCGCATCCAGCGCTTCACGGCTGACGGCGCTCTCCTGGGCAAATGGGGCAGTGAGGGCGGGGAAGACGGAAACTTCCGCCTGCCCACCGGGATCGCCGTCGCGCCCACCGGTGTCGTCTACGTCGTCGAACAAGGGGGACACCGCGTCCAACGCTTCTCCGCCGACGGCGCCTTCCTCGGGAAGTGGGGGGCCATGGGGCTTGGGCAAGGCGACATGATGTTTCCCTACGGCGTTGCAGTTGCCGCCGATGGCACTGTCTACGTAACCGACGGAGGGAATGGCCGCGTCCAGCGCTTCTCCGCCGAGGGCGCTTTCGTTGGGATATGGGGCAGCAAGGACAGCGATGACCGCACCTTCCGAGTGCCAAGCGGTCTGGCTGTTGCTCCCGACGGTTCGGTCTATGTGGCAGACGATAATGACAACACCATCCAGCGCTTCACCGCTGACGGCGTCCCTCTCGCCAAATGGGGCAGCCGAGGCAACGAGAGTGGGCAATTCTGGAGGCCGGGTGGCGTTGCCGTCGGCTCGGACGGGACGGTGTATGTGGCGGATCAAAGGAACGATCGCCTGCAGCTCTTCGGCGCCGACGGCGCCTTCCTTGCCGCCTGGGGTCACCAGGGTGCTGACTTCGGAGTGTTCTCCTCCCCGGTCAGCATGGCCCGCGGCGCCGAGGACTGGCTTTATGTTGCCGACATGGAGAACAATCGCATCCAGCGGTTCAGCGCCAACGGCACGTTCCTAAGTGCGTGGGGTAGCCCTGGCGAAGGCGACGGACAACTCCTCCGCCCGCACGGGATCGCGAGTGCCCCTGACGGAACCATCTACGTCACCGACAGCGACAACCATCGCGTCCAACGTTTCACGGCGGAGGGTGTCTTCCTCGGTAAGTGGGGCAGCGAAGGTACCGGCGACGGCCAGTTTGGCTACCCCTGCGGCGTTGCCGTCGCTCCCGACCGCACGGTCTACGTAGTCGACAGCGACGGGCGTGTCGAGCGCTTCACGGCTGAGGGCGACTTCCTCAGCGCGTGGGGCAGCAAGGGCAGCGGAGATGGCCAGTTCAACATGCCTACGGGCATTGACATCACTGCGGATGGTACTGTCTACGTCGCCGACGCGAAGAACAGTCGCATCCAGCGCTTCACGGCCGAGGGCGCATTTCTCGGCCAATGGGGCAGTGCGGGCAGCGGTGTCGGTCAATTGAGCACGCCTATCGGAGTTGCCGTCGCCCCTGACGGCACTGTCTACGTGGCCGATGTGCTGAACCATCGGATTCAGCGATTCACCACCGAGGGCGTCTACATAGACCAGTGGGGCAATCCGGGAATCACAGTTGGGCGCTTCGCGCGTCCCTCGGACGTGGCTTTGGGCGCGGGGGGCATGGTCTACGTGAACGAGTTGGACAACAACCGTATCCAGGTATTCGGCTCCGTCTATCCTCACTCGTGGCGCGGTGAGTACTTCGCAAACGGCGAGCTGAGAGGGCGCCCGCTTGTTATCGAGACCACCGACGCCCTCGACTTTGACTGGAGCGAGGGGCCTCCTGGCCCAGAACTGCCAGCCCGCGAGTTCTCGGCGCGCTTCCAGCGCCATCTGACTGAGCCTGGCACCTATGACCTTAGCTTTGAGGCTGAGGGGGGTGCTCGCGTGTGGCTGGGCAGCCACCTGCTCCTCGATCAGTGGGACGGCCCCACGGTTGCCTATGCCGCTCAGATACATCCGTCGGGCGCCGATGACGATATCCTCGTCGAATACCACGCCTTGGGCCAGCCCGGCGCACTCAAGTTGACCTGTCAGTTCGTCGCTCCTGAAAATCCCCCAAGACTAGGCCCTAATGCAGATGAAGCTTGAAGCCGTGTGGCCCTCTGCTGCCGGGTCTACAGCAGGTTCTTTGACCTGCTGTAGGCCCAAGCGCCCTCTCAACCCTGGCCGCCGAGCTATCTCCCCCTGCAGGCGCTCACGACTCGAGCTCTTCGTAACGGTTGATGACAACCTCCAACAACGCCTGGCGCAAGTCTTCACCGTCCAGATTCCGGTGAGCGACCTTCTGCACACGACGGGCCAACTCCTCGTCGTGCAGCACATCCGTCAGCCATCGAACGAAATCGCCGTTGCGCAGGTGGTAACGCAGCGAGGCAACGGGTACCCGGCCAACTTGCTCTCGGAACTCCCATAGATTGGCTGCCGAGCCAAGACCGTCGCCTCCCGGCTGGTTGAAGTAGAAACGCCTATGCCCGGGCAGAGGCGCCCGCAGGTACTTGTGAAGATGGCGGACATGGGACGACGTCCGGTCGCTGACCTTGAACCTCACGACCTCTGCCGCCGCGATCAAGCCCGTCCCTTTGGCGCCGGTGCACAGGTACGCGTGTCCCTTGGGCAACGCCGACAGCTGGTTGAGGGTCTCATCGCCCGTCCGATACGGCCCCAGGAGGGGCGCCAGGGCGTGCGTCTCTTCGGCCCAGTCCAGGTGAGTGAGCAGAAGATGGTCCAGTTTCTCTAGAATCACCGGGGCGACCAGGCTCGGACGATAGCTGATGAGACTGAATCCGCCCCACTCCATGGCATCCAGGAACAAATCCGTGAGCGCGCCCGGCTCAGGAGGGCAGAAGCTCTGAATCTCGTCCACCAGGAAGTAGTGCGGCTGGCCGCGGCGGGCACGCAGCCCACGCAAGGCCCGCAGGAAGTCCGCCATGTACGCCTGACGTTCGTCCATCCTATACGTGGACAGGTCCAGCACCAGGCTCACGTTGTTCCACTCAGCCACATTGAGGACGTCAGCGACCGATGGCAGCTCAGCACCTGGACCGCCCAGCAGGACCGTGCGGGGTGACGCGCCCAGGCTGCGGTAGTCGCCCTCTGGGTCAATGATGCAGACCTGGTACTTCTGCTTGAGCAGCTCCTCTGCGACCAAACCCGCCAGCCACGACTTTCCAGTGCCACTCGCTCCGAAAATGCCCAGGTTGGTCTCGACCAACCTGAAAGGATCTATGCGCACTGGCGACCCACTACCACGATAGCCGATGAGCAGTTGGCGGTCGGCGCGCGGCTGGCGGTTAGGCACTTTGCCATCCAGAAGTCCGCGAACGAGAATGTCAACCCCGGCGCCGTTCGGGCGGGGGAGCACCACGTCGGCGTGCTCTCTGAGAGGCGAACGAGCATTGGCCACGGCGACGCCAAGCTCCGCTACGACGAGCATGCTGCGGTCGTTCTCCGCGTCGCCGCAAGCGACTACATTGTGCGGAGAGTACCCAAGCTCGTCCAGAGCATAGCGCAGGCCGTTGCCTTTGGAGGCGCCAGACGGCAGAAGCATGATCGCGTTGCGGTTGTACTCAATCGAGGCGCTATGACGGCCCTCGCTCAGCGCCCGTAGTACGATCTCGTCGTGAGGGACAACCGTTGCAGCGATCGCCACCCCGCGCTCCAATGCCACGCCGAGCAGGGCGAGATGCTGGAGGAGATCCGGCTCCAGCCGGCCAAATGGGAGAGCCAGCCTTCGCCGGCGCGGGAACGATACAACCGCGCCGTTCTCGGCCACGAGGGCTTCGAAAAGCTCGTTGTAGGGACCGTCGGCGATAAAGGCTTCGAGAGTGCGGCCGGTAACCAGGATCAGGGCGAGGCCGGCCATCTTGGCCATGCGCAGGAGCTCCCAGGTCGCGGGAGACACATGCCCGTCCTCGGCCAGTGTCCCATCCAGGTCGCACGCCAGCACGGTCAAGTGGACGGACTTTCGCTCGGCGGGTTTGACCTTCACTTCGCCGTTTGGGCGGGGCGGCACCGTCTCAGACGGGATGGGCGCCGGAGGCGGCTGACGCTCCTGTAGCACGTGCTCGACCAGGCGTATCAGGTCCTGGAGCAGGAAGGGCTTGGCAAGATACGCGTTGGCCACGGTACGAGCGCGTTCTTCGACATCCGGGGAGCCGAAAGCGGTGATCAGGATGCTCTTGGTGGCCGGACTGATGTGTTGCGTGCGTTCCAGGAGCGTCAACCCATCAATTCCCGGCAATCGCAGGTCGGAGATGAGTAGATCAAGAGGCGCTTCGAGCAGTCGCTCCAGCGCTTCTTCCGCTGAAGGGCACGTCTCGACTCGGTAGGTGCCGTCGCTGTGAAGCCCCAGACCGAGGGCTAAGGATCGAGCGACTCCCAGGGAATCCTCCACGATCAGAATTCGAAAGGACGTTTGCTGGTCCGTCATGTCCGACTCGCCTCGGAAGCTACAGGAATGGCGAGAGTGAACCTCACACCGCGATCATCCGGTATGTTCGCTGCGTTCAATGTGCCGCCATGCTGACGGATGATCGTATCGCAGATGAACAGCCCCAGGCCGGTGCCGCCGGCCTTCGTTGTGAAGAAGGGTTCGAACACGCGATCCAGATTTTGGGGAGGTATGGGGGGCCCGTCGTTGGTCACCGCTACCATCACACACTCAGGCTCGGTTTGAGCGCTGATGGTCAGCGTGCCTCCCCGCGGCATGCTCTCGATAGAATTCAGCACCAGGTTCAACATGACTTGGCTGAGTTGTTCAGCTGATCCGTTCACCAACGGGAGATTGGTTGGGAAATACAGCTGCACTTGAACGCCGGCGTCCTGGATGGAGCGGGCAAGAAAATCTAGCGTGGCCTGACACACAGTCGCCATCGAAACCGGGTTGTACGCCCCGCGCTCCAAGCGGCCCAGCCTCAATACGTTCTGGGTGATCTCCTGCAAGCGCTGCACTTCCTGCTTGCAGACGCGAAAACACTCATCGCGCTCATCGGCCTCCAGTGGAAAGTCGCTCAGCAGCTCGAGGTTCGCCTGAATCGCCTGCAATGGGTTCCGCACCTCGTGGGCCAACGCTCCGGCGACCTGCCCCATCGCGGCCATTCGCTCTGCGCGAATCATTTCTTGTTCCATGAGCTTCATCGAGGTCACGTCCTGGCCCGCGCCTCGGATGCCAACAACGCGCTTCTTCTGCGGATCCCATTCGGGACGGCCGTGGAACCGTATCCAACGCACCTCGTCCCCGTGAGTGAGCAAGCGAATATCGACAGTCGTTTGTTCTCCGGCCAGGACATGTCGGAGGGCCTGCACGGCTTTCGCTCGATCATCTTGATGCACCAATGCCGTCCATCCGCCGACGCGGTCATACTCCGCCAGACTAAATCCAGTAATACGGGCGAAGGCGTCCGTCACCCATTCAACGGCAACGCTTCCATCGTCCTGAATGCGGAGGACGAAGGCCCAGTCGGATGTCATCTCGGAAACGGTGCGATAGCGGGCCTCGCTCTTGCTCAGCGCATCCTCGGCCTGCTTGCGCTGGGAGATATCTTCAATCACCGAGATGAAATACTTGGGTTGGTGCGCCGAGTCATGCACGAGGGCTACGGTAAGGTTGACCCAGACGATGTCTCCGTTCTTCTTGAAGTAACGTTTCTCCATGCTGTATGTTGCAAGTTCGCCCGCGAGCATCTCGCGGACGTACTCGAGATCGGCGGCAAGGTCGTCCGGATGGGTGATGTCCTGGAAGGTTCGCGCCAGGAGCTCGTCCATCGTGTATCCCACAATGGCACACAGCTTTTGGTTGACGCGCAGAAAGCGGCCGTCCGGTGCGACGTGAGCGATGCCGACCGCGGCCTGCTCGAACGTGGCACGAAAACGCTCCTCGCTTTCAACCAGAGCTGTCTCGGCTTCCGTGCGTTGCGAAATGTCGAATCCAGCGCCAACGATGTAAGTCTCATCTGCTAAGCGCACAAGCCGACCAGTTGCGTAGAACGGGATTCCCTGGCCGCCTTTCGTCAGCAAGTTGAACTCGACATTGGCCTCGCCGATATCTAGCACTCGCCCCAGTGCCGCACCCACGCGCTCGCGGTCCTCTTCGGCGATCATGGCGAGCGCATGGAAGCCGGCCAGCTCAGAGGTGGCATAGCCACTAATCTCCTCGAGACGGCGATTCCATCGGACAAGGCGAAACTGGCTATCCAGGACGTAGAACGTGCCGGGCAAGGACTCGATGATGGCCTCAGCCAAAGCCTGATCGGTCATCGCAGCCTCCGCTCTAGTTGGGGAGAGCATCAATCCACGGAGCACGCACATCGAACGCCGACACGCGGATCCCCGCAACTCATGCGACGAGTCGCGCGCCGAACACCTGCTCATCGTTTCCACCCAGCCCGGCGTCCCGACCACGTCATACCACGCGCTGCCCCGGCGGCTGTGGTTCCACGGTGGCCCCGCTCCACGCCGATTGACGGCTGGTAGCGTGACGTAGTCGCTCCAGTTGTACCAGGCTCACAACACGCAGGCGATGTCGCGATTGTACTATACGCGGCCCCTCAAGACAAACCGGCATCCGGCTGGCGAAATGACCGGGACATCTATCACCGCCGACGGCGCCAGTCTGGTCTTCCCGAAGTCCTTATGCGCCCCCTCCAGGAAGGCCGCGGCCGAGCGACGGAGTCTCTCAGTTCGGGACAGGTATTAGCGCGTTTTGCGTGGTGAAATCTTCACCCACCGTGACGAAATCTCAATTAATGTCAGGCAGGACGGTGATATGATGAAAGTAAGGCCATAGGCTCTCTGGGCGGTCTGCGAGCGAGTGTTCTCGCCTGTGCCAGACAAAGCTGACATGCGTGACCGCCTGCTCACTCTAGACCAACTCAATATGCGATGCATTCGCCTTGCCCCAGAAATCCGAAGGTTTCTGGGGCGTTTTGTTCGCGAGTCGATGCAGCGGAAGTGGGCTAGCGCAACGTGAAGGCAGATGGATCCGGCGCGGAATTTGTGGATGTTCTGTGATCGGTGATGTGATACGCAGTTATCGGAGGGGCCAACAAGCTTTGGCGCAGCGCCAGAGAATCGACTGGCGGCTGTGCCAGGGCCCACAAGAAATGCGGTGAGATGTCAAGAGCTGGCAGCGACGAAAAACGGTCGAAGTGAGCGAGAAGCGAGACGCACCTTACCAAACCGGCCGACTACGTGACTGCAAGTCGGGGTAGCTACAGACAGCGTGGGGCGGCCTTGCGACCGCTGTTGTCGAGGCGGTTTAGCCGGCAGTCACCTGCCTCGGCTGATAGGTCTCGTGCTTGTGCAGCAGAACAAACACGAGCCGCGCCAGCTTGCGGGCGGTCAGAACGAGCGCCCGATGGTGATGATGGCGTGTCGCTTCAGCGTACTTGCGCGCATAGTAGGCGCCGTACTCAGCCACGTGTCCCCGCACGCAGTTGGCGGCTTCGACCAGGTAGTAGCGCAAGTAGGCGTTGCCGGCCTTGGACAGGCGGCGATCCTGAGCCTCAAACTCCCCCGACTGGCTGCGGGGCCACCACAAGCCAGCCAGCTTGGCGACGGCCGCCTGGGCATCGTCGAGGGTGCGCGCGCGCTCGATGCCGCGCCGAAGATCGAGCTTCGTCCCGTGGAGGAAGCGCTCGGTGGGGCGCAACTCGGCCGCCAGCCCGGCGGCATAGACCGGGCCGATGCCAGCGATGGTTTGCAGATTGTGGATATCGGCATCCTCGGCGGCCTGCTCGGCGATAAAGGCATTGAGGCTGTCCAGACGCTTCTGGTGCAAGCGGATAAGGTCGATGACTTGACCGAGGATGAAGTGGACGACCTCCGCCGTGGCGGCATCCAGGGGATAGGAACGGTGCGCGACCTCGTGGAGCTTGCGGGCGTTGTCGAGGGGGTCAGGGAAACGCCGCTTGCCCAAGGCGTCGAGGTGCTCGGCCAGATCCTCGGCGCTCAGGTCGGCGAGAGCGTCAAGGGTTGGGTATCGCTGCAGGAGCTCGAGACTGGTCTTGCTGAAGAGGTCGGCAAAGGGCGACACGTGGGTGTAGGCGCTGGCCTTGAGATACAGCCACGGATAGGCGTAGCTCTTCAGCGCACCGAGGGCGTGGGCCAGCCGACAGCGGAAGCGCGTCAGGAAGCGCAACGGCCAGTACTCGTGCTGGTCGAGCCACGGTTCGGGCAACAGCTCGGGCACACCGAGATAGCGCGCGATGAGCTGGGCGTCGAGGCGATCGGTCTTGTCGCGCACGCTGGTGGCGGTGCGGAAGCTCTTGACCTGGTGCGGATTGAGCAGGTAGAAGATGGGGTGGGTGTCCGCCAGGGTCGGATCGGCCGCCCACTGGTGGAACAAGTGCCACCACAACAGGCCGGTGGCCTCGCCGCCGATGAGCAAGTGCTCGGCTGGGGCAGTGGCACACGCCGCCTGCACGTAGTCAAGTGCCGCACGACTGCCCAGGGCATCGTGGGCGAAGCGACGATGCGGGGCAAGCGGGCGGCCGTCGGGCCCAACCAGGCAGAGGTCGAAGTGGTCGCCACTGAGGTCGATGCCTAAGCGGTTGAGAGTGGACATCGGAGGCTCCTTTCGTGAGCAAGGTCAAACACTCCGGTCCGCCAGCCGTGCCAACGGGGTGAACCCTGGTATCCGCAGGAGAGCAACAGCCTGGAAGCCAATCAGAACACCACCGTGACGACCGAGGATCCTGGGATCTGCTGCGCCAGGCGCCGCCACGGATGGAACATGATGCGTGTCAGAAGGGCCCCTGCGCCAGGGTGACAGTCTTGTGGAGAAGTGGCGAACGACGAGGACCGCTCGTCGCCCGTCCAACTAGGAGGTGTAGAACTCCCTGATGGCCGTGCTAGCGCCACGGTCATTGTGCCAGGATCACCCCGTGGCTTCAAGTCCGGGGCGGGCTAGCGCCCCTTACCACATATCATACCAGGCGGTGGGCCATGAGACAGAGGTACATCGTCGGGGCAGCTATCGCCGCACTGCTGTTCGCCATAATGGTTGTGGGCGCGCCGGCGCACGCGCAGGGCTGCCAGTACCAGCTAGGGTTCGCGGCTATCTATGATCAGATTCCTGACATCGTCGGCCCCTGCAAGACCAACGAAGCATACGATTCCAGCGGCAACTCCAACCAGATGACGGTCAACGGCATGATGCAGTGGCGTAAGGCCGACAACTTCACCGCCTTCACCGACGGCTACCGCTCCTGGGTGAACGGCCCGTGCGGCCTGGAGATGCGCCTCAATACCCAGCGCTTCCCCTGGGAGGCCAACCCCGAGGGGTTGCAGGTCGTGTCTAGCCGCTGTGGCCGCGCCCCGGCCGCTCAGGCAGCGCCACCTGCGCCGCCGGCCCCGCCCGCACTCGCACCGGCGCCCGCGTCCGACGCAAACACCGCGACTGAGACCCAGGGCGACAAGACGATTACCCACGTTGTGCGCGTCGCGCGACCACCTACCCAGCTCACCGGCGAAGTAAGCAAGCACGTCGACGACTCCGTTGTCCAGGTTGTGCGGCTGACGGAGACTACCTTGGGTGTTGCGACCGGTACATCTATCGGCCCCGATGGGCGAACGATTCTGACCGCCTTCCACGTCGTCGGGGACCAGAAGACCGGCAAGCTACACGACCCGATGCTGATCGCGATTGGTCCGTATATGGATTACGAGCTGCGAGCAGACGTCGTGGCGTCAGACCCGGCGAACGATGTCGTCGTCCTGCGCGTTCAGGACATGCCCGGCTTCGGCGGGTTCAACCACCTGGCCCTCGCGGACCCGAACGCTGCGCAGCTGGGCGATCCGATGTACTTGTACAGCTACCCCTTCCGTCGTGAGGGCGGCGTCGGCCGCGACACGGGCACGTTGCTCGCCAAGGTGAGCAACACCGATTCCGGCGTCGTGACTGAGTTCCTCACCGACGCGCAGGTACAGAGCGGATCGAGCGGCGGCGTGGTGGTGAACGGCAGGGGCGAGGTCGTGGGTATCGTCCGCGGCTACCGTGAGCTTTCCGAGGGCATCGAGCGGCGCGGCTTGCCGACGGTGACCAGGCTCACGAGCTTCGTGCCAATTGACGTGCTCCGGCCTGTACTCGCCCAGGCCGGCGTGCATTAGGCGGCGCCCACTCGCCTGTGCGCCAAAGCACCTGCTTCGCTCAGACCTGCTCAGTGTTTCCCCGGGGGCGGCCGTCAGCAGCGGCTGCCCCCCAAAGGAGACCGCTATGTTGCGCTTTCTTGGCACGAATAACAATCAACGCACGCCGTGGGATTGGAAATATGTGGGCGGGCAGGTCCTCGTCGGCGCCGGCTTGATCGTTGGCGGGGCGGCGTTCCTGGTGTTGTGGTTCTTCTTCATGCTTGGCACATCGGATGGCCAGCCAAGAACCCTAGCATGGCAGGACATCACTTTCTACCTCACGCTCCTCCTCACGATGGTCGTCGCCATCCCCATCGGTGTCGGCGCCTTGCTGGTAGCTCCCGGCATCTACTCTATTAGTCGGGCGGCGAGAAAGGAAACGCCTGCCGGCGATTGGTCCGTGCATCTCGCCCGTGCCATCACCCTGACCGGTATTGTCGCCTGGACGGTGTTCCTACTTGGATCCGTGTGTACGTCCGGATTACCCGGAGTGGCATCTGTTTCGCTGGCCCTCTGTTTCATCGTCGTCGGGCTTGTTGCCCTGCGCTGGGAACGCATCGCCGGCCCACTACTCGTGATTCTTGGAGTGCTACTCGGCGGCGCAATCTTGTGGTTCCTGTGGCGCCAATCCGGGTTGTCGCCAAGGGGATTGGACCGGGACTACATCGTCGGCGTGTTCCTGGCCTCCGCACTGATCTGCTTCATGGCTATCCCACCTATCATCGACGGTCTCCTCTTCCTTCTCCACGCAAACAAGATGACCGCGCCGCCGTCCGCCTCGGTTCGGTAAAAGGAGACTACCATGTTGCGCTTTCTCGGCACTGATCGCAGCCAGCGCGTCGCCCGCGCGATCGATAGCGTGTGCATAGTTGCCTGGACCATCGGCTTCATATGGTTGCTGATCTCTGAGTATGGGCATGCCTTCCCAATCCTCTTTCTCCCCTTACTCGCTCTCATCAGCGCTGGCGTCGCTGCCTGGCGATGGGAACGCGTCGGCGGAGCGGCTCTTGCCGTCGCCGGCATCATGGTTGGCAGCATAGCGGTGCTCCTCACGTTGTTTGCCTTTTTCTTTGCTGCCGGAGAGGCAGAGTCCCAGAGCAAGCCGGTTGGGCCGATCATCCAAATGCTCCTGCCTTTCGTCATCGTTGTGGCGCTACTTCTCGGCGGCCTCCCGATCCTGGATGGCCTCCTCTTCCTCCTCCACTCAAACAAGGTGACCTCGCCGCCGGCCGTCTCAGTTCGGCGAAAGGAGGCCGCCATGTTGCGCTTTCTCGGCACGAATAACAATCAACGCACGCCGTGGGATTGGAAATACATGGACGGGCAGGTCCTCGTCGTCGCCGGCTTGATCATTGGCGGGGCGGTGTTCCTCGCGTTGTGGTTCATTTTCATGCTGGGTACATCGGAAGGCCCGCCAGGAAACCTGGCATGGCAGGATGTCGCTGCCATCCTCACGCTCTTCCTCACGATGGTCGTTGCCGTCCCCATCGGTGTCGGCGCCTTGCTGGTAGCTCCCGGCATCTACTCTATTCGTCGAGCGGCGAGAAAGGAAACGCCTGCCGGCGACTGGTCGGTGCATCTTGCCCGTGCCGTCTCTTTAGCAGGAATTGGCATCTGGGCATGTTCCCTGCTTAGGTGCACGACTGACATCTGGCTAATTGCAGCCGCCATCTGTTTCATCGTCGTAGGGCTTGTTGCCCTGCATTGGGAACGCGTCGCCGGCCCACTACTCGTGATTCTTGGAGCGCTACTCGGCGGCGCAATCTTGTGGTTCCTGTGGCGCCAATTCGGGTTGTCACCGAGGGGATTGGACCGGGACTACATCGTCGGGGTGCTCCTGGCCTCCGCACTGATCTGCTTCTTGGCCGTCCCTCCCATCGTCGACGGCGCCCTCTTCCTCGTCCACGCGAGGAGGATTGCCGCGCCGCCGTCCGCCTCAGTTCGGTAAAAGGAGACTACCATGTTGCGCTTTCTCGGCACTGATCGCAGCCAGCGCACCGCGCGTGCGATCGATAGCGTGTGCATCCTTGTCTGGATAGGCGCTTTGATCGGGATGGGATACACCGCCATCCAGGAGCAGGTCTACTGGTTCGCTGTCCCCCTCCCCGTAATCGCCGTTGCTGTCATTACTGCCTGCATTGTCGCCTGGCGATGGGAACGTGTCGGCGGAGCACTTCTTGTCATAGTCGGCCTCATAGGTGGGGGTATGGCGCTCTTGGGCCTGGTGTACATGGTCGGGTTCTTGAACCATTTTCTCGTCACGGGGGAGTTGCGCGCGCATTGGCAAGACATCGCTCCTCTACCCGGTCTCGGCGCCGTTGTGGTACTCCTCGTCACCGTTCCGCCCGTTCTCGCTGGCATCTTCTTTCTTCGGTATGCGGCGAGAGCGACTGTGCCAGGCGGTGATTGGATGGGGCCCCTCGCCCGCGCCATTGACCTTGCCGGCATCCTGACGTGGGCTGGCGCCTTGCTCGGGCTGTTCGCCAGCATTTCGGGCGCGGCATACCCGCTCGGCGCGACCCTTAGCTGGGCACTCTCCTGGTGGTCTGAGTTAGGCTTCGTGCCAGCCCTCGTCTTCATCGCGGCCGCGCTTGCTGCCTGGCGCTGGGAGCGCGTTGGTGGCCGTATCCTCGTCGTGCTTGGGCTGCTACTGGGCGCTGTAGTATTCTGGGGTGTGGCTCCTCCCGTATCCGTCTGGACAGAGATAGAGACGTATCCGGAATATTTCACTCGGCTGGTCTTCGCCGCCTTGTGGGCATGCTTCCTGGCCGTCCCACCCATCACCGACGGTACCCTCTTCATGCGGCACGCGAAGAAGCTCGCTGCGCCGCCGGCCGCCGCCTGACGCGTGGCGCAGTGCCCCTCTCTTGCTGGTAGCGGGCGGGTGACGGTCTTGGGGCCGAGCGGCGGGTCGGTCGGCGCGAACCGCATGCCCACTGTGTCGTCGGGGGGCAGCCGGCCGTACCGGCTGCCCCGAAAGGATGCTCCCATGTTGCGCTTTCTCGGCACAGACCGCATCTCAGCGGTCGCCGTGGATGCCAGCCATGTGTTCGTGACCGGCACATTCAGCTCGATCGCCGGGACTAGTGCGAACGACGTGGCGAAGTGGGACGGAGAGCGGTGGTGGTCGCTGAGCGATGGGCGGGGTGGTGGAATTACGCAGGGTCAGGGGTGAAGAAGTGGAGAAACACCTGGAAATGGTAGCGTTCACGACCTCTTCTCAGTCCGCTGGCCGCCGCTCCCAGCGACCCGCAAAGGTGCTGGCCGGTCTTGTTCTGTTGGCGCTTCTAAGCGCGTTGATGGCGCTCTCTGCCTCAAGCGCCCTCGCGAAGCCCGGTCCGGCCCCACTACCGCCAAACGCGCCTGCCACCTCCTTCAGCTTAGGCACTGCGTTCCCCATCGTGGGCCGGGAGAACGACCAGATCCGGCCCGCCGTCGCCTACAGCCCCGTGACAGACGATTATCTCGTGGTGTGGGAAGACCACCGCTTTGACTGGCGAAATGATTGGGACATCTATCACCAGCGAGTGAGCGGCTACGGTAGCCTTGTCGGCACGCCTGTCTGTCTCGCGTGCCGAAGTAACAAGGCCCTGGCCCCTGCTGTTGCGTACAACTCCATCCGCGGTGAGTTTCTTGTGGCCTGGGAGGACGAGTGGAGCGCAACCGATCACGATATCCACGCCCGGCGCATCGGAGGCGACGGAACACCGTTGGGCGACGAGTTCGTTGTCACTCAGACCACGAACTTCGAGAGCAAGTCGGCCATTGCCTACAACGTGACCTTTGATGAGTACCTGGTGGTCTGGGAGTCGCTCGCAGATTTGCGGCAGCACTACCTCTATGGTCAGCGAGTCGCGGGGAATGGGACGCTCGTGGGCGGGGTGATTGCCATAGACACGGGTTTTGGACCTGTCGTTGGCGAGTCGAGCCGAGAGCCGACGACGCCCATGATCGCCTACGACGCCCTGGCCCCGTCGGTTGCCTACGATCCAGGGGCCGCTTGCTACCTCGTCGTGTGGCAAGACAAGTCTCCCTACAAGGCTGACTACGATGTCACCGGCCGCCGTGTTGCGAGCAGTGGTGCGCTGGTAGGAGACGAGATTAGCATCTCCACAGGAGCCAACGACCAGCGCAACCCGCGACTCGCGCTCAATTCAGTGACGCACGAATTCCTGGTCGTGTGGGAAGATTCGCGGCCCGGACCAACGCCCGCAGACACGGGCTCCGCGATTTACGCACAGAGGGTGAGCGGCGGTGGGTCGCTTGTGGACGATAACCTTGCCCTGGTGCAGGGTGGAACGACGAACCGCCTGAATCCGGCTCTCAGCTACAAGGCAAGCAGCGACGAGTATCTCCTCGTGTGGGACCTGGAGTTCGACGCTACCGACTACGACGTCTACGAATTGCGCATTCGCGGTGACGGGCAGCGTCTCGGACCGGACACCGTCGTTGTCAACAGCCGAGCCTATGAAGGGCACCCGGCGGTCGCTTCCGACAACACCTGGCGCGACCTCGTCGTTTGGGAGGACGACCAGAACAGCGCCACCGCCGGCCTCGATGTATATGGCGCCGTACTACCTCTGGCGGCGTTCTCCGGCCACGTCTACCTCGGCTATGTGGGCGATCTCAGCACGCCTCTGGGGCGTGTCACGCTGGACCTCTACTGCTCGAACACCCCCGGCGTCCTCGGAACGCGGGTAGACACAACCCTCACGCACCTGGATGGGTGGTATACCCTGGCGTCCACCACTCTGTGCGAGTTCTACTCGATCGTGGAAACCGATCCGGCTGGCAGGGTGTCGGCCGGTGCCGCATCCGTCGGCGGCACGCCTGTTAGCATCAATCAGATCACCTACGCCTGGCCCCTGGCCGGCAAAGCGCTGACGGGCAACACATTCTGGGACCGCGTTCCCGACACCATCACTCCAACGCCGACTGCCACGGCCACTCGAACCCTGACAGCCACACCGCGCCCAACGGCAACGCCCACTCCGACGCCGACTCCGACGGCCACATCCACCGCAACAGCCACACCGACGCCCACATCCACCGCAACAGCTACGGCGACGGCCACTCGTACCGCGACTCCTACAGCGACCGCGACAGCCACTGCGACGGCCACACCGACGGCTACCGTCACGGCCACGGCCAGCAGCACCGTAACCTCCACAGCATCAGCGACAGCTAGCCGAACGGCCACTGCGACGGCAACCAGCACCCCCACGCCCACTGGTACCGGCACACCCGCTCTCACTGCGACCCCGACAACGACACCATCTCCAACCGGGACGGCCAGTACAACAGCCACACCAACGGCCACCGTCACGGCGACGGCCAGCAGCACCGTGACTCCCACAGCATCGGCGACAGTGACGAGTACGGCCACAGCCACGCCATCGGGCACCCATACGCCCACAGCAACCACCACACCCACTTCGACCCGGACGCCAACCGTGACACCGACCCCAACCGGCCCGGTGACGACCGGCGCCGTTCTGGGGCGACTCGTTCTCGAACGGCGGGCGAGCTCCGCGGGCGCTCAAATCGAGGTTGCCGGGCAAACGGCCACTTCAGCGGACAACGGCGAATATGTGCTGCCTCAAGTACCGGCTGGAACGTTCATCCTGTACATCCACCACACCAGCTACCTGCGCACGTGGCGCTCAGTCACGATCGTTGCGGGCCAGACCCTCATCCTGCCTGATGTAACGCTCCTGGCAGGCGACCTCAACCAGGATGACCGCATTGACGAGAAGGATGCGATCATCATCGGCCACGCCTGGAACAGTACACCCGCCGATACGCGTTGGAATCCACGCGCCGACATAACCGATGAGGGGGTCATAGACATTCGAGACATGGTAGCAATCCAGTACAACTTCTTCATCGCGGCGCCCGGCCCGTGGCCGCCGCCATTGCCGTAGAAGTGCGTTAGCCTGAAAGAGAGCAAGAAAGTAGGTTTTGTTCCAGAGAGGAGACACATCATGAGATATCCCCGCGCCCCCGCGCGTATTCTGATTCTAGTCGTCCTGTGTGCCCTACCGATTGGGCTGGCGCGTGCTCAGCCCGTGGCTGCGCGTGACCTGGCAGCCACGATCACCTTTGAGGAGGCCATTCCGCAGTCCGATACCCTGCGAACCCAATACTGCAGCGACCCGGCGACGAATAAGGGCGTCGAGTTCATCTACGCGGCTCGCATCTTCCAGCCGCCTGTGCAGACGGCCAGCCCGACGCATGCGCTCACCAACAACTTCCCAGGCAACGAGTTCGGCGAGTACGATCAGCTCGCCATCCGTTTCACTAAAGACCAGGCGATGGTCGGAATGAAGGTGGGGCTGACCCGGTCGCGATCGTACCCTGTCACGGCTCGGCTGACGGCTTACAGCAGTACGACACCGGGCACAGGGCAGGTCGCCCAATCCACGCTCAACCTCGGCAGCAGCCCGACGCCGATCACCCAGAACATCAGCGTGGCTGCGCCGAGCGGCAATATCCGTAGCGTTGTCCTGGCTCTGGTCGGCCCCGCGGCTGGAAACGCCGAGTTTGAGACCATTGACGATCTCACCTTCAGCAGCGTCGGGCCGCCATGCGTGAGCGACACGGCATCTCCGACCGTTCAGATAACCAGGCCTGCCACAGACGGAACAGTATCCTACACGCAACACATCGAGATGGCCTTCAAAGCGACGGACAACGAGACCGGCATCGCTAAAGTGAAGGTCGCCTTCCTCGACACCGGCGGGAACGAGCTAAGCTCATTCTACGCTTGCGGCAGTTCCAGTCCGTGTCCGTACGACGTCGACCCCTACGTTGTGAGCGAAGATTTCTACACGGAGCTGACACCCGGCACGGCGAAGATCCGGGTGACCGCGTGGGATTTCGCTAACCATAGTGCCCAAGCCGAGCGCACGATCACCTTGACCTCGATCGGCTCGCTCAATCTGTGGGCGATGGGGATGGAGATTACCCAGGCCATCCAGCCCTGGGTTGCGGTCTCCAGCCAGCCACGCAGCGCGATTCCTCCAACTACTGCGGTACCCCTCGCGTGGTCAGCCCCGTTCGTCGCCGGCAAGCGCGCGGTGGTGAGAGTCTACCCGGGGATCGAGGTGACGGGCCAGGTTACGCTGACCAACGTGGTCGCGACGCTGACCTGCCAGGATTCGGTCGGCGCCCCCTGCCCCGACTCGCCCACACCGGCGCTGTCGCAGACCATCTCGGTCAGCTCCGCATTCAACAATGACCTGAACACGCTACGTAGCGACCCTTCACGCACGTGGAATTTCGTCCTGCCAGATGCCTGGACGCAGACCAATGGTCCGATCAAGCTGACGGCGCACATCACAGCGCCGCTGGGCATTGGCGAATGCGACGGCTGTAACGACGGCGCCAACAGCATGACGGTGAGCGGGGTGATCTTCACGCGCACGGACCCCCTCAAGCTCACTTTGCTATGGGGCTGCATCCGCCGCAAGGCGACCGACCCCACAACCACGTGTGACTTATCGCCGCTCACCATCTACAAGGATGTCTTCCAGACGGCCGGCGCCCTCTTCGTGGAGGCGTATCCGGTCGCGCCGAAGGACATCCAGGTGACGCTCCATAACCCACAGACGACGCCCTTCGACGGCAACTTGACTCGGCCTGACGGCGCGATGACCAGTGACCGGATGAGCGCTTTTCACGGCTATCTGTGTGACCTGGTCGAGAAAGAGACGGGCAAGAAACACGCCGATATTCCAATCAACAAGATTTACTTTGGGATCGTCCCGCCGCCCGTGACCGCCTGGTTGGGCTTGGGGTCCCGCAACTGCGCCATCGCCAAGCTAGACCCGGCGTCGCTGGATGGGGATATCGAGACGTCAGCCGAAGAGGTCGGCCACGCTCTCGGGCGGCCCCACGAGAGCTGCGACCACGGCGAAGGCGGCTGCGAGCCGGCGCCCGGCGTGTTCCCGTGTCCCCACGGCGGCATCTGCACCTACGGCTTCAACACGGCCACTTCGCATGTCATCCCACCGGGCACCCCGGCGGGGCTCCATGCCCACGACTTCATGTCCTATGGCGGGGATGAGCAGTGGGTGTCCCCCTACACCTACAGCCACCTCTTCGACGCCCTGCACACGGGCGCTCTGAAAGGCGAAACGCCTGAAACGCCGGCGGCTGTCGGCGAGGAAGAGGTATTGTGGGTGAGTGGCAGCGTCGGGCCAGGCGCCGGAACGGCCCAGATTAGCCCCATCTACCAGGTGCGCGGCCCAAATGCGTCCCGCGATCCGGGCAGCGGCCCGTATGGTCTGGAATTGCAGGACGGGGCGGGCCAGGTGTTGTTCGCGCGCAACTTCGACCCGCAGCCCGTCACGGGCGACCCGCCAGATCCGAGCTACCAGCCGCCAGGCCGCTTCTCTGACATCCTGCCGTTCAACCCGAGCGCCGCGCGCCTGGTGCTGAAGCAGGGGAGCGTGGTTCTCGCCCAGCGAGCACGCACGCCCAACCGCCCGGCTGTGACCGTCACGGCTCCCACTGCCGGCCAGACCTGGGACGCGAGTGGCAGCTACCGCATCACCTGGCAGGCCAATGACGCCGACAACGACGCGCTGGTGTACCTCATCCAGTATAGCGCCGACGCCGGAGCGACATGGAGCACCCTGGCGGCCGATTGGACCGCGACGTCCCTGGACGTGAACAGCGCTACGCTTGCGGGGAGCGACAACGCGCTCATTCGTGTGCTGGCGACGGACGGGTTCAATACCGGCATTGGCCAGACCGGACCGTTCCATGTTGGTAGAAAGCGGCCCCTGGCCTGGATCACGTACCCGCGAACCGTCCTGCGCCGCGTCCCACAGTTTGTTGAAGGGTCGCCCGTCGTCTTCGAGGGGAATGCGACCGACTGGGAGGAAGGGCCGCTAGGCGATACGAGCCTGGCCTGGTTCTCCAACCGGGATGGCTTCCTCGGCGCCGGCCACAGGCTGGATGCGACTCACCTCTCGCCCGGCGTGCATACCATCACGCTCCAGGCGCGCGATAGCACGCCCATGACAAGCACGGTAGCGACGGTCGTCGAGGTGGTCCCGCGGACCAACACGCAGCCCACGGCGGAGGCTGGGCCGGGCCGCAACGTCGGCGTGAGCGGCAGCGTCCGTCTCGACGGCAGCGGCTCCAGCGATCCCGATGGCGACAGACTGACCTATCACTGGTCCGTGGTCAGCCAGCCACCCGATAGCACCCCCGTCTTCAGCGACGCCAGCGCCGTCAATCCCGACTTCTCGGCCAATATCGCCGGCGACTACGAGGTCGCGCTCGTCGTTGACGACGGAAAGGTCAGCAGCCTCCCCGACCGGGCGACGGTGCACGTTGGCGGCACGGCTGGCGCGCGCCTGTACGTCGCGCCTGCCGGGAGTTCCGTCACCGTTGGCAACACGGTGACGGTGGACCTGCGCGTAGACAGCATTGAGAACCTGTACGGCGTTCAGCTCGAGCTTGGGTTCGATCCGCAGGTGCTTGAAGTGGTGGACGCCTACCCCACGCTTCCCGGAGTCCAGATTAGCGACGGCGATTTCCTGATTCCCGACGCGAGCATCCTCAATCGAGTAGACAACAGCAGCGGCACGATCGAGTACGCCGTGAGCCTGCGCGGCAGCAAGCCGGGCGTCAGCGGCAGCGGGACCCTGGCACGCATCACTTTCCGTGGACGTCAGGCAGGCGTCAGCCGAATCATGTTTACCCACGTTGTCCTGTCCGACCCACAGTCCGCTCAGATTGCCGTCACCACGGAAGGCGGTGTGGTCGTCGTCGAGCGCGCCGCTGGAGTGGTGGTTGGCCGCGTCATCCTGGAACGCCGCTCAAGCAACTCAGGCGCCAGCGTGTGCATCGGCCACCAGTGCACGACGACGGGCGCTGACGGCGGGTACGTGCTGACCGAGATTCCAGCCGGGCCGGCCACGATTTCCGTAAGCCGCCCAAGCTACCTCAGGACCGAGCGCGGCATCACCGTCCCGACGGGCCTATTGCCTCTGCCAGACGTCACCCTTCTAGCCGGCGACGTGAACCAGAGTGACCGCATTGACCAGTACGATGCGATTAGCGTCGGTCTGGCGTGGAACGCTACGCCCGCCGACACGCGCTGGGATGAGCGCTCCGACATCACGGCCGACCGCAGCGTCAACATCCTCGACATGGTGGGCGTCCAGTACAACTGGAACAGCGTGGCGCCCGGCCCGTGGGGCACAACAGAACAGACAAAGGCCGCGTTCGAGGAGCGCGTCCCACAGCGGCCGGAGGCGACAACCCAGGTGGTCATCAGCCCCACCCTGACCACGCTCTCGGCCGTAGGCAACACCGTCGAGGTCCGCATCCGTGTCCAGGACGTGACTCGTCTGTATGGAGGTCGCGTCCAGCTCACCTTCAACCCGAGCGTCCTGCGTGTCCAGGACGCTGATCCGCGTCCCGGCGCGCCAGGTGTGCAGATCCAGCCGGGCGACTTCCTTGACCCCATGAACCAGTTTGTGCTGATCAACGAGGCCGACAACACGCGGGGAACGATAGATTTTGCGGTGACCCAGCTCTATCCGGCGACCGCGAGAACGGGGAGTGGGACGCTCGCGACCGTGACTTTCGAGGCGATCAAAGAGGGTCGGAGCCCGATTCACCTGGCGGATGTTGGGCTGGGCGACGACACACAGCCTGATCCGATTGAGATACCGGTCAGCACCCGCGACGGTCAGGTGGTTGTGGGACTACAGCCGGCCCTGTACCTGCCGTCACTTTGGAGGAGTCCGTGATTCTAATGAGCGTTTGAGGCGCCAAAGCGAAAGTTGAGTGTGTCATGTCTGGCTGTGTCTGTGTGACAGGCGCCAATGGCTCCATCGGCGCGGCCCTGGTGCGGCGCTTCGTCGCCCTGGGTATTCCCGTCCGCGCCCTTGTTCGCTCGCCCGACCGTCGCACCGCCTTGAAGGGCCTCGACATCGAGTTCGCGTATGGCGACCTGGCGCGGCCCGAGACGCTGCGCGGGGCGCTCGACGGCTGCGCCACCGTCTACCACACCGCCGCGAAGCTGACGGGCGCCGACCTGCAGGCCTACGCGGCTATCAACGTGGGCGGGACAGAGGCCCTGGTCGCCGAGGCGCGCCGCGCTGGCGCCGAACGCTTCGTCCATGTCAGCAGCATCGCCATCTACGGCTACCCCGACGCGCGCGACGTCGCCGAGGACTACCCCTGGGAGCGTACCACCGATCCCTACGCCGCTACCAAACAGGGGGCGGAACGCGCTGTCTGGGCAGCGTCGAAGCAGCTGCCGGTGGCCGTCGCCCGACCCGGCGACGTCGTCGGGCCGGGCCAGGGCGTCTGGACGGTGATGCTCACGCAGCAGGCGCGCCGCCGCCTCCTCCAGCCGGTGCGCGGCGCGGGTGTGCTCAACCCCGTCTACATCGATAACCTCCTCGACGGGCTCCTGCTTGTCGGCGAGCACCCTGGCGCCGTCGGCCAGGCTTTCAACCTGGTCGACGGCGTGCCCTTGCCCATGAATGACTACATCCGCTACCTGGTGCGCCTCACCCACCGGCGGCCGGTCACTCTGCCACGCGCCGTCGTCACCCGCATCGCCTGGCTCATGGAGGCCACGGCGCGGCGTTGTGGCGCCGCGCCGCCGGTCACGCGCGCGTCGGTCGACTTCCTGTTTCACCGTACCACCTTCAGCAACGCCAGGGCGCAGACCGTGCTGGGCTGGCGTCCCCGCGTGTCCTGGGACGACGGAATGCGGCGTACCGAAGCCTGGCTCCAGGCCCAAGGCCTCATACCAGCGAGCTAGCCTCTGGCCGTCACCGCAATCGTTCCTGGCGCACCAGCCTATGATACAACAGAGAAAACGATGCGCCTGTTTCACTCAATGGGGAGTACATATGGGTAGCTTAACTCGTGTTATGCACGGCGTGACGATGCGAGCTTTCCTGCTCATCGGCTTGGTAGCCTTGCTCATTGCAGCGGTCGGCGCCTTCGACAAGCCGACGACCGGCGTCGTCGCCTACACTTCGGCCGCGCCGCGGGACGGGCCATATTCGGTTCCTGTATCTCAGACGCTCTATCTGCCGTATGTCTCGCGTGCGGTCTCTTGTACCGCCGCGTTCGAGGTTGTCCCCAGTCCCACCTCGATCCATCCATCCGGCAACCTGTTCGGGATCGCCTCCGTCGGCCCCAGCGACATGTGGGCGGTCGGCGCCCACAATAGCTACGCAGCCCTCCTCACCCTGCATTGGAATGGGCAAGCCTGGACACGGGTTCCCGTCCCGAGCTTCTACTCCAACTACAAGGCACTTTTCGGCGTAGCCGCCGCCGCCAGCAATGACGTCTGGGCCGTCGGATACTATCGTGACACTCAACCCGACGGCTGGGTCGAGCATGTCCTGGTAGTTCACTGGGACGGCGTCGCGTGGACACGCAGCGCCCTGGAACTGTCTGAACTCCAGGGCCAGCTGATGGGTGTGGCCGCGATCTCGGCCACAGATGTCTGGGCCGTAGGTTACGGGTCTGACGACCTGCCGCTTGTCGTCCACTGGGACGGCGCCCACTGGACGCGGCGCGACCTCCCGCTTGATGGAAGCCTGGCTTGGGGACAACTCAATGGAGTTACTGCCGTCGGCGGTGCTCACGTTTGGGCCGTGGGCGACGGGCACTCAAACACTCTGGCCGCACACATCCCGCTCGCTTTTCACTGGAACGGCGCCACGTGGACCAATGTACCAGTGCCCAGGCCCGACACGAGCGCCGATCAGTTGCTCAGCGTTAGCGGTTCGAGTGCGACGGACGTCTGGGCTGTCGGAAGCAACGCGCTCACGGTTCACTGGGATGGGACAGGGTGGACTGCGATTCCGGCGCCACGGCCAGGCAATTACGCTAACACCCTCTACGGAGTCGCCGCTGTCGGGAGTGCAGAGGCCTGGGCGGTGGGTCAGGCGCAGGACGGCGCAATCTCACGACCGCTCATGCTGCACTGGAATGGCAGCGCTTGGACGGAGACCAGTCTGCCGGAGACGGAGCCTGAATATGTCACGTCGCCAGCGCTCCGAGCCGCGCTTGCCCTGGCGCCTGGCAACGTTTGGGCTGTTGGCGTGATGGGTGATGACACGACGCTGACGCTACACTGGACCGGCGCCACTTGGGACCGGATTCCAAGCCCAAACGTCGGCAGACCGCGTAGCGACACAGTCGCCGTGACCGCGTTCTCAGACACGGATGCCTGGGCTTTGGGCCAGGAACAGTCTCCCATTTACTCGTCATACCCCCTCAGCGTGTTCATCCGACGCTGGGACGGCCGCGAGTGGACATCCGTCTTGGATCACACGAATCACATCTGGCTACGCACGCCGCGTGCCATCGCCGGTACTGCCTCTGACGATGTCTGGGTCGCGGGAGGCTCTCGAACGGGTACGGCTCAGCCGTTCATGCTCACTCACTGGGACGGACACGAATGGCAAGACGCCCAGGTGGATTTCTACCCCATCGGATTATTGCTGGGCCTCAGGGCGGTGGCTCGCAACGACGTCTGGGCGGTGGGAGGGCTTGGCTACGGCGACGCCGAGCCGCCCCTCGCGCTGCATTGGGATGGGATGCGCTGGCAGCGCCATGAAGTCCCCAATCCAGGCCAGGCGTACAACACGCTGGCGGACGTTGCCGTTGTCGCCCCGGACAACGTGTGGGCCGTAGGGTGGTACGCCGATGATTGGCATAGTGACGCGACACGAACGCTTATCGTCCACTGGAACGGCCAGGTATGGACACAGGTTCCCAGCCCAGGCGAACCCATGGTTCACACGGAGCTAACGGGCATCGCTGCTGCCTCGGCCAGTGACATCTGGGCCGTCGGCTGGTCGGCGCCTTTTGTCGGAGGGCCAACCAAGATCGTCATCTTGCATTGGAATGGGCTCAATTGGCAGAGCATCGATCCGCCGAGCCTGGGCTTAGGGTCCGGCCTTCTGAAGAGCGTCGTGGCTCGCTCGGCTCAGGACGTCTGGGCCGTCGGACTGCGGACAGGCACCGTAACATCCTTCACGCCGCTGGTCTTGCGCTGGGACGGAAGGCGATGGACGGAGGTAGCGACGCCCGAGCAGCAGGGCCAGATGCGCTGGTTCAACGCGATTACCGTCTCACCGACCTTCCTATGGGCCGTTGGCGCCGCGACCGACCTCAATCCACCGGAGGGTCTGTACACACAAACGAATCTAATGGAGCGCCGTCTGAGCGGAGGGTGCCGCTAGAAGAATTCACAAACGCCGTGAAAGGGTGAGATTGCCCTTTCTGGAAGGTGCGCAGCAATCTGAGCTGCAACTCCGCAACTTGCTGAAAGGAATTTGCGCCTCGTTCACATATAGTGTCCATTTGGAACTGGAAGTGATGTATAATGGGATCAGGAGGGGTATGCAATGATAACCTGAGACGCAGGCTATCGGTAGACTTTGGTCCGTTGGGTAGAGGGGTGAGGAGGCGGTATGACCGGTCCTTCTCGGCAAGCAGTCACGAACCCTTACCTCGGTCCACGCACGTTCACCTACGCGGATCGCGAATTCTTCTTCGGCCGCGAGCGGGAGGCACACCACCTCCTGGCGCGCATCGCTGCGACCCGCATGATGCTGTTCTATGCCCCATCTGGCGCGGGCAAAAGCTCCCTGCTCAACACCCGCATCATCCCCGGTCTGCGCGACGAGCCATACAATCGCGCCGTCCTTCCCATTGGCCGTGTCAGCGGCGAGTCGCCGGCCAGCCTCGGCCACGTTGACAACAGCGACGTCTTCAATTTGCTGGCCAGCCTCGATCAAGGGGGCGGCGATCCGACGCGCCTCGCCCATCTCACTCTCAAGGATTTCCTGGCCGGCTTCGGCAGCGACGACGGCCTGAACTGGCACTACGACCCGAGCCGGACGGCTACCGCCCCGGCCTGGGCCGCCTCGCCGCATCCCTACGTTCTTGTGATCGATCAGTTCGAAGATATCATTGCGGGCCACCCCGGTCTGTCGGGTGAGCGCGACGAGTTCTTCAGTCAGCTCGCTGACGCCCTGCAAGCGGACGCGCGCTTGTCGGTGACGCTGGCATTCCGGGTGGAATACCTGGGCGCGATCGATCCCTACATACGTCGCATGTCAGATTGGCTGATCGGGCGGTTCTACATGGATCGGCTGAGCAAGGACGCCGCGCTTGAGGCGGTGACGTGTCCGGCGCAGGCAGCGGGCCGCCCCTTCGCGCCGGGTGTCGCCGAGACGCTGGTGGAGGACCTGTCTCGGGCGCATGCAGGTCAGGCAGAGGCCGGCGGCGAGTACGTCGAGCCGATGCATCTCCAGGCGGTGTGCTACCGATTATGGCAGAGCCTGGCGCCGCTGCCACCCGGCGAAGCGGGGCAATTCACCTTCGACGACCTGAAGAATGCGGGCGACGTGGACACCGCTCTGATGTCCGTCTACGACACGGCCGTGCGGCGCGTGGCCCAGACGCCTGGGCTGAACGTCACGGAGCCGGAAGTACGCAAATGGTTTGCGACGCAGCTCATCACGGCTGACGGGACGCAGAGTGAATTGCTTCGCGGGGAAAAGCAGACCGGGGGCTTGCCCAACACCGCCGTAGATAGCCTGCAAAGCCAGTTCTTGCTGCACACCGTGCTGCGCGCCGATGGCGAGTGGGTGAGTCCGGCCCACGACCGCTTCCTCGACCTGATCCCGCGGGCAAACCAGGCGGCAGAGGCGGCGGAGGCGAAGCGCGCGCCGCCCCCGCGCGCGCCGCCCACGTCAGCAGCGAGGCCACGCAGGCGCCGACGCTGGCTGCTGGTGGGTGGGTTGTGCGCCGCAGCCGTCCTGCTGCTTGGCGGGCTGTGCGCTGCGGCCGTCCTGCTGCTTCTATACCCTGCGCTGGAGTCGCGCCGTGCACCGCCCGTCCGTCCCCTTGGCGCGCCTCTCGAGGGACACTCTGACCAGGTGCATGGCGTAGCATTTAGCCCCGACGGGAAAGCTCTCGCCTCGGCCAGTTTTGACAAGACGATCTGTCTGTGGGATGTGTCGAACCCACGACAGCCCCATCTCATCGGCATGCCTCTCACGAGTCGAACGGAAGCGGTGACCACCGTGGCGTTTAGCCCTGACGGCAAGACCCTCGCCTCTGCTAGTGACTACGGCACGGTCATCCTGTGGGACGTTTCCGACCTGCAACAGCCTCACGCCATTGGTCAGCCTGTCCGGGACCACTCAGCCTATGTCACTAGTGTGGCGTTCAGTCCGGACGGTCAAACCCTGGCGTCGGGGAGTGGGGACAAGACTATCATCCTGTGGGATGTGTCGAACCCGCAGCAGCCGAACCCGCTTGGCCAGCCTCTCCAGGGCCATACATCTTGGGTGAACAGCGTGGCGTTCAGCCCTGATGGCAAGACCCTCGCCTCGGCAGGCCAGGACAAGACGATTCGCCTGTGGGACGTGTCCACCCCGCAGCAGCCGCGCCCGCTCGGCCAGCCCCTCATATTCGACGTTACGAGGGTGGCGTTCAGCCCTGATGGCAAGACCCTCGCCTCCGGCGGTTGGGACAAAACGATCCGCCTGTGGGACGTGTCCACCCCGCAGCAGCCGCGCCCGCTCGGCCAGCCCCTCCAGGGCCATACATCTGGTGTGGACAGCGTGGCGTTCAGCCCGGACGGCAAGACGCTGGCGTCGGGCGGTATGTCGGACAACACCATAATCCTGTGGGACGTTTCCGACCTGCAACAGCCTCACGCCATTGGTCAGCCCCTCGATGGCCACTCACACTATGTTGCGAGCGTGGCGTTCAGCCCGGACGGCAAGACCCTCGCCTCCGGCAGTTGGGACCACACGATTATCCTCTGGGACGTGTCCAGCCTGCAACAGGCTCGCTCGGTCAGCACCCCGCAAACCGGGCAGGAAGCTCGTCCGATCAGCCCGCCGTTGAGTCGCCAGACGTGGGAGATGTTGAGTGTGGCGTTCAGTCCGGACGGCAGGACTCTCGCCGCTGGCAGCAACCCCGCCCTGATCTTCCTATGGGATGTGTCCAACCCGCAGGAGCCTCGCGCTATCGGCCCGCCACTTAGGGGATCAGGAGGCGCCGTCTACAGCGTCGCGTTCAGCCCCGACGGCAAGACCCTTGCCACGGGCTACTATATCACCATCGTGTTGTGGGACGTGTCGAACCCGCAGCAGCCGCGCGCTCTCGGTCAGCCTATTACGGACCCCTCATTTTACCTGTGGTACATGGCCTTTAGCCCCGACAGCAAGACTCTCGCTTCTAGCGGTAGCGGCAACACAATTCGATTGTGGGACGTGTCCACTCCGCAGCAGCCCCGTTCAATTGGCCAGCCCCTCACGGGCCACTCGAGCTTTGTATTCGGCCTCGCGTTCAGTCCCGACGGCAAGACCCTCGCCTCGGGCAGTAAGGACAAGACGATACGCTTGTGGGACATGTCTGACCCACGCCAACCTCGCGCCCTCGGTCAGCCCCTCATAGGCCACTCAGACGCTGTCTATAGTGTGGCGTTCAGCCCCGACGGCAAGACCCTTGCCTCCGGCAGTTGGGACCACACGATTATCCTGTGGGACGTGTCCGACCTGCAACAGCCTCACGCCATTGGTCAGCCCCTCGCCCGGTCACTCGTCCTCTCTCAAAGGTGTAGCGTTCAGTCCTGACGGCAAGACTCTTGCCTCGGCCAGCGCAGACGAGACGATCCGTCTGTGGGACGTGTCCAATCCGCAGCAGGCCGTCCCTCTCGGCTCGCCTCTGAAGGGACATTCAGGCGTTGTCGAAAACGTCGCGTTCAGCCCCGACGGCAAGACTCTCGCCTCAGCCAGCAACGACAGCACGATCATCCTGTGGGACGTGTCCGACCCAGAACAGTCGCATCCTATCGGCCAGCCCCTCACGGGCTTGGCGCTTGGACCCAGCGACCAGACCCTCACCTCGGCTGGCGGCGATAGGACGCTCAACTGGGAGAACCCGTTCGATCTAGCACAACAGGCGCTAACCCAGGCCGGCCCGATATCAAAGAGAATCGGGTCGCCCATACAGATCTCATTGCCAAGGAATTCATCCGTCCAAGATGACGGGCGGCGGAGGCCGCCATGAAATGCCCGCATTGTAGTCATGAGATCACACCTGGCGCAACGCAGTGTCCTGCATGCTTTCAAGTCTTCGAGACTGGATTGCTCGAAGAGCTAGGCCACGTGGACTATGTGCAGAGCTGGCTATCAGCGCGCATGCTGCAGGGCCAGCTAAGCCAGAGCACAGGGCCTCCGCTCCTGGCCCTAATTGAGGCCCGGCGCCAGGAATTGGAAGTGGCGCTTGGCCTGCTTGCTCCACCGCCCGTGACTGCGGCTCCCGCAGCCGCTGCGCCCGTCGAAGCGCCGCCCCCGAAAGCCGCCCCCGTTCCTCCACCAGCGGTTCCCGTAGTCGTGGCGCCGGTTGCCAAAGCCGTCTCGCCGCCTCCGCCACCAGCCCCCACAGTCGTAGCCGCTGCGCCAGTGGCCGTCTCCAAACCCACGCCAGCGGCTGCCGCCGCTGCCGCGCCGAGTGCACCGCCGGCGCCTCGCCGGCCCGCGTTCGCCTGGCGCGATATCGGCACATACATTTTGTCCGAACGAACGCTCCACGGCCTGCTCGGACTGGGCGTCTTCCTGATCCTGGCCTCGGGCCTTGTCATCTCGTTCTTCAACCCCACCCACCTGCCGCCACTTTTCCATGTCTTCGTCGTTGCCGCGACCAACGTGCTCTTCTACGCCGTTGGCTTCTTCACGCGGCAGCGGCTGCGACTCGTGCTCGCCGGCACAGCGTTGCTGGGCGTCGGCGCCGTCTTCACGTTCCTGACATTCACGGTTGGCGGGACTACGCTGCTGGGTTGGGAGCTTGCCACCGCCTGGATGGTCGCCTCCTGGCTGTGCCTGCCGATCTACGCTGGCACTTACGCCTTGATTCGCGAGCGCACATTTGGCCTGCTGACGGCGATTATGGGAGAGAGCGCGCTCATGGCAACGCTGTACCGGACGGGCGCGCCCATAGAATGGAGCCTGGCGGCGCTGATCGCGCTCGGCATGGGGTACATCGCTCTGAGCTACCGTCTGTCGCAGAAGCAGCCGCCCCTGGCCTGGTCTCTGTTGATCACAGCGATTACGACTGCCACGGCCGTGATCTGCGCGTTGACGGCGGCCGATTCGGTCGCTATCACGGCCGACCTGCTGAAGGTCACACCCGCGGTGTCTGCCGTCTCTGGCTACGCGGTCGCGACTGCGTGGTGGCTCGGCGTGGGCTTCTATGCCCTGCTCGCACGGCTCTCCCGGCTGCGCATCTACGCGCTTGTCGCCGCCTGGGCAGCGCCCGTTGCGATGCTGTTTACCCTGGTCATGACACCCGTTCCGGTCGCCTGGTACAGCCTATGCCTGGCCGTGCTGGCCGCTGTCTACCTGGTTGTCGGGCGCTATGTCCAGCGGCTGCTGGCCGATGCCCAGACGCGCGACCTGCGCCACGTGCTGGCGCAGCCGACCTATCAGGTTGCTCTGGCGCTGCCCGTTTTCGCCAGTCTGTGGCCTGTCGCTGAAGCGGACAGCCGCGCCGCAACCCTCACCGTCGTCGCTCTGACCTACGCGCTGGCCGCCTGGCTATTCCGCTGGCCCGTCTTCGCGTGGGTGGCAGTCCTGTTGACCCCTCTCGCCTACGCGTTCTGGCTGTCGGCTCGCACGTGGCCGCCCACGGCGTTTACCCTGGCTCTCGTGGCCGCGGCTGCCGTATACCTGGCGCTGGCAGAGGTAGAAGTGCGGCGCGCCGGCGAGGCTCGGCGTCCGCTGATTCACCTGCGGAAGGACCTCGGTCCACCCCGGTCACTTTTCGCACGCCCGCTATTCGTCGCAGGGTATTCCTTGAGCGTGTTAGGCCTCGCCCTGGCGCTAGTTCAATATGCGGCCGTGCCCGCCCACGATGGCGTCCGCCTGTTGACGCCTATGCTGACCGCCGCCATGCTGGGCATCGTCGCCATCTACAGCGTGTCCGCGTTCACGCGGCGGACGAGCCTTTTCCTGTATCCTGCGACCTGGCTGTTCCTCTTACCGGCCATTGCTCTCTGCGGCAGTGCGTTCGCCGCGGCCGGGTTGCCGTTCCCCATCTACGAATTGGCGCGCTGCCTCGCCGTGCTGGCTGTTGGCTACCTGGCGGTGGCCTTCGTCACCGACCGGGCGGGAGGCCATTACTCGAAGCCCATCTACCTGGCAGGCTACATCCTCACTTTAGCGGCCATGCCGCTCTCGGCGCTGAACCGTGCCGTCAACGTCCAGGTTGTTGGGCTGGTGCTGCTCGTTTTCGCCACGTCGGCCTGGCTGGTGTATCGCGGCCGGCATACGGCATACCTATGGGTAACGAACAGGTTGTTTGGCGGCCCGGCATCGGCAGCGTCTCGGGTGGCACAGGCGGGCTTCCTGTACCTGGTCGCTTTCATATTCGCACCGTGGCTGCTGCTTTTCCTGAGCATGGTCCTGCCACCGGCGCCGTTGGCCATGGCCGGCGTCGTGCTCACGCTACTCGCCCCGGCGTATATCGCTGTCGGGCTGTTCTTCCGCCGCTCCCGGGCCGAGTACCCCATGCCCTGGTATATCGCGGGCTATGCGCTCTCAGTCGTCGGCCCGCTAGTTGCCTGGGCCGACCCGACCTGGCACTTTGTGACGCTGGCCGTCACCATCTCCCTGTACGCTGCATCCGCGCGCATCTTCCGCCAGAGCGGCTGGCTCTATCCGGTCGCCGGCCTCACGGCGGTGCTGTTCTGGCAGGCGCTCGGGCGCAATGATATGCCTACGACGTACAAGCCGCTGGCGATGCTGGGCCTGGCCGGTGTGTATCTGCTGGCCGGCGTGATACTCCACCACAGGCGGCTCACCTTTAGCGCAATCTCTGGCGTGATCAACCGCTATGCGCTGCCGTTCTTCCTCGGCGCTTACGTTATCGGCGCGCTCGCCCTCGCATTGGTCGTTTTCCAGGACAAGGCGATTATCGTTGTCGGCTACCTGCTCGGGGCTGCGTTCTACGCCGCTTCAGCGGTGCTGTTCCGCCAGAGAGTATTCGCCTACCCCACCGCGGCAGCCCTGGCGGTGGCCTACGTAGTCGCCATGACCATGACGCCACTCAGCCCGAACGCCTACGGCCCTGCCCTCCTGCCGGACATCGCCGCGTTTCTCGTCGCTGCTGAAGTCCTGCGGCGTCGACTCGACGGCTCTGCGCCGCTTGTGAGCGGTCTCAAGACCTCCGGTTCGATCAACGTTCGGGCGTGGTCGATGCCGTTCTATATCACCGTCTACCTCGGCACAATTGCCGCGCCGATTCTCGCGGGCACTGACCCGGCGATGGCTGCTTTGACGTGGGGCGGCATCGCCGCCGTTTACGCTGCCTCAGCGGTGTTGTTCCGGCAGAGCCTATTCGCCTACCCCACCGCTGCGTCCCTGGCTGCGGCCTACGTGTTCGCCATGACCATGACACCGCTCAGCCCGAGCGCCTACGGCCCCGTCCTCCTGCCCGGTATCGCGGCGTTCCTTGTCGCTGCTGAAGTCCTGCGGCGTCGGCTCGACCACTCGGCGCCGCTGGTAAGCGGGCTCAAGACCTGGGACTCGATCAACCTTCGGGCGTGGTCGATGCCGTTCTATGTCGCCGTCTACCTCGGCACAATCGCTGCGCCGATTCTAGCGGGAACGGACCCAGCTCTGGCAGCCCCGACATGGTGGGGTATCGCTGCGATCTACGGTGTATCGGTCTTCTTGTTCCGCGCTCCGCTGTGGCTGTATCCCACTATCCTCTCGGCCCTGGTAGGGTATGTGGCGGCGGGCCGCATCCTGTGGCCAACCTCGACAACTGCCTTCATCGCCGCCGCCCTGGTGGCGCCCACGTGGCTGTTGATCTGGCTGGCCTACGGAACCAGGCGGATCCGACGGCAATCTCCGGCGCCGGCCGCCGCTTCGGGCGCTGGGGCAGCGAGACTTGTAGGCATTGAACCGCTATTGCGGAACCGCTGGGCGGCGCCGCCGCTGGCAACAGGCGTCGCCACGCTCGTGCTCTCGGCTGCGGGAGCCGCGACGGATGCGGCGATGGGGCTGTGGGTGTTCGGCGCGTACTTCGTGTTGCTGGTCGCGTTCACTTTCCTCTACTCCGGCCGGATAGAAGCTTGGGCCAGCCTCATCCTGGCGGCCCTGGCGTTCGAGGAAGCGCTTCGCGTCTTTGACGTGAGCCTGCCGAACCAGGCGCCCCTATGGGCCGCCGCGGGTCTGGCCATCAGCCTGTTGGCGATACTAGCCAGACGTGTACAGCGAGCAGCCCTGGCTGTGTGGCGGCAGCCCCTGTTTCTTGGCTCCATCATGGCGGGAGCAGCCGCCATGATGCTGGCGGTCATGGCTTACAGCCTGACTAGGCAGCCGGAGAGCCTGCAAGCGCTGGCAATCACGTCGTCCGTCGTGGGGCTTGCTCTCATCGCCCACGCCATCGACCGCCACCAGTGGCGCCTGGGATACCTGGGCGGGGCCTTGATCAACCTGGGCTACGTGTTCGAGCTGGCTTTCCTGGGCATCGACCAGGTGCAGGCGTACGTCCTGCCGACCGGTCTCTACATGCTGGGCATGGCGTACCTGGAGTGGCGTCACGGCGGAAGCCACCGGCTGAAGGTCGGGCTAGAGACTGCTGCCCTATTGCTGTTGCTTGTAACGTCCCTGGCGCAGAGCGTCGGCTTCCTGGGTCTTGACATCGACAGCCACCTGTATGCGACGTTCTTCCTACTGGAAGCCGTGGCGCTGCTGAGCGTGGGTGTGATCTTCCACTGGAAGCGGTCCTTCCTCGCCGGTACACTCGCAATAGTTGTCGACATTGTCGTCCTTCTGGACGATCCAGTGCGCGCGACGAACACCTGGTACCTCGTCGGCATCATCGGCTTGCTGATGATCGCGATCGTCCTGTTCATCGAGCGGCAGCGGCAACGCTTGCTGACGACGGTCAGAGACTGGCGGCACCGGCTGGAGACCTGGGATTAGGAGGCAGCCATGCGAAAAAACAATTCTCCGAAAAAAGTGTTATGGCTCCTATTCGGTCTACTTTTCACCTGCGTGGCGCTGCCCGGTTTCTGCGTGCTCGCCATAAGACTGGCCGACGCCATGTACTGGCTGCCCGGGGCGGCCAGTATCGGCGTATACCTGGTCGGCTTCTGCCTTCCAGCGACGATCTATATCTTGGCCACAAGTGGGGAACACTCGCGGCGGCGAGTGTTCCGTCTTCCCAGCTGGGTCTGGTTCGCCGTTGGGGCGCCGATAGCTATCGTGGCCGGACAGTCCCTGCTTCTCTCTCGAAATGGCTGGTTCTTCTGGCTGCCAGGCATTCTGGCGGCCGGTTTTGCGCCCCTCGCCGCCGTAGCGCTGGCCGATCAGCGACTCAACTACCCGACGACGTGGCGCCGCGCGTTGATCGGCATTGTGTCAGGCTCGATCCTCGCGCCGATGCTGACGCTCTTGGTGAGCGGAATTGTGACAGCTCTCGCGTTCGCGCTCATCCTGCCCCTGCGGGAGATGGCCGCGCAGATTCTCGCCGCGCCTAGCCTGGAGAAGATGTTTTACTCGCCGGCTCTGATCCTGGTCCTTGTAGAAGCGGCTGTCGTTGCGCCGCTCGTTGAAGAGCTGTTCAAGCCGATGGCCGCCGCGATCATGGCCAAACGACTTTCAGGGCCGGCCGAGGCATTCCTGGTCGGCATGGCCGGCGGGCTTGGGTTCGCCATTCTCGAGAATATGCTCTATGAGAGCGCCGGACCGCGGCTCTGGGGCGGTATCGCCGTGCTGCGCTCCATCGGTGGAGTGCTGCACCCGCTGACGGCCGGCCTAGTAGCCGTGGGTTGGTACAGCTTCCGCACCGGACAACCCCACGGAAAGCGCCTATTGCTAACCCTGTACGCGCTCGCCGTCACGATCCATGGGCTGTGGAACGGCGGATTGACAATCCTGGTATCAGATATAGGCACCTACTTTTTCGGCACTCGGTCGTGGCGATTCGATATCTACGGGATCGGCGAAGCGGGTATCGTGATTGTCTTCATGTTGATGGAGGCTATAGCTCTGTGGTGGCTGCTCGTCGCCGTGACGGACCGCCTGCGAAAGCCCGGCGAAGCGCAACGGGCTCCGCTGTGGATGCTGCACCTGGATCAATCTCAGTCCCTGGCGCTATGGGCTGCGACGCTTCTGGCCATATTGGCGCCGCTGGCAGGCTTCTATCGCCCCATTCTGGAGGTGTACGCGAGCAAGCTCTTGCCGTGAGGTCTCCAGGACAAGTGTCCATGTCATTGTTGCACGTCATTCGAGCGCGAGACCAGATGCAGTTTGACAACATTGGTTCTGTTGCATGTAGTGAGGACGAGGGAGGTGTTTCATGAACGGCAGATTTCTGGTTTTGGGGGTCGTAGTTATGGCGGCACTAGGAGCATTGCTGCTTAGCAGCATCACGGCAGCGCCGCCGGCGCAGGCCCAAGGCTGCCAATACACCATGGGTTTCAGGGCCATTTATGACCAGATTCCCGATGATGTTGGTCCGTGCGTGACCAACGAGCAGTATGACCCGGATGGTAACTCGCATCAGCAGACGGCGAACGGATTGATGGAGTGGCGGAAGGCGGACAACTTCACAGCCTTCACTGACGGATATCGGTCCTGGGTGAACGGGCCGTGCGGGCTGGAGATGCGGCTGAATGCGCAGCGGTTCCCCTGGGAGGCTAATTCTGAGGGGCTGCCGGTGGTATCGAGCGCGTGCAAGGCAGCGCCACAGGCGCAAGCTCAGGCTCAGCCGCTAGCTCATGGAAAAGCGTCGGCCGTCGCCGCATTCCCCTTCTCAGCCGGCAGCCGCTATCATCCCTGGCATCCCTCCAAGAGCTCGCCTGGAGTAAGCGTCACCCTTGAGAGCGGTGACAATCCACTCGGCTCGATGCCTCTATACAAATGGCGGCTGGAGGGCTTCCCGCCTGACAAGACGTACGGTGTCTATCTGATGTCAACAGGAAGGCAGGTGACGAAGCTTTTCGACGGCTATCACCTGGGTGACCGAGGATTCCAGGATGTCTCGTTCATAACCACCCGCTTTGTCCGAGGAGAGCCTTTGGCAGTCGCGGCGATGTCGGACGATGGTTCGGTCAAGGGCTATGGAGTCGTGATCCCATTCCCGATCGAGGCCACGGGCGACGGCGGGTGCCGCATGGGAGCGGAACTCATGTCGACTGACGGGACCAAGTGGGCCATGTATGGTGAAGGGTTTGAGCCGGGCGAGGACGTCGCGGTCACAATGCAGCTGCCTAAGGGCAAGCCGGATCGCTTCACGGACAAGGCAAACGCCGATGGTACGCTGGATGAGGGCCTTTCGGCCGACATGGAAGGGGCGTTCAGCATAACGGCCCAGGGCCGCTCATGCACTGTGACGCTCGAGTTCCCGTGGGGCAAGGCCGGCATGCAGCATCCTTGACGGCCTCGCCGGTGTTCGCGGAGAGCGTCGGCGGCGTCATCGGCGGCAGCAACCTGGGCCCGGCTGCCGACTTGCGAACGGGCGTCGTCGAACTGAAGCCATAGCGTTCATAGGTTCTTGGTGAGCACAGCCAGGGAAGGGCCACGGATGACCGTTCCCTGGTCATCGAAAGTCGCGCGACGGTTGAGAGCGCGGGGCGCCCTTCGCTCGCATGATGAGATGGGGCATGGCGAGCATCTCCGCGACGGTGTACAGGAGCGCTGCGTCCGGTGTATCGGAACTGGCTGGCCTTCGGCAAGGAGCAAGCCACCCGAGAGGGACCGTGGTCGAAATTAGCACCCTGGTCTACTCATTTCGCCAACAACTCGCAACGGACCGACGAAGGTCGTCTCCCCTGCGTGTTGAGGAGAGTAGCCCCGTTCGACACGCAGAAATCGGCGAGGCACATGATGAAAACACAAGTGGAACATCTCGTTGAGGAGGGACTTGACTCCGCCCGGCGGGGCGACATCGAGCGTGCGGAAGCTCAGTTTCGTGAAGCGCTTCGCTGGAGTCCCGACAATGCCGACGCCCTGTTCAGCCTCGCGGTGCTACATTACGTGGGGAATGATCTCGATGGCGCGCTGGACCTGCTATCGCAGTGCATCGCGGCAGATCCATTGCTACCGAAATCGCATTACCAGCGGGGCATGGTACAGTACGCGCGGGGCGACTTGATTGCCGCCTTGGCTGACTTCGACTGTGAGCTCCGGTCACAGCCAGATGATGTCGAGGCGATCCTGAGCCGAGGTGCCACCCTCGTCGCTCTGGACAACAAGAGCGAAGCTCTGGCGAGCTACCAACGGGCAATAAAGTTGGCGCCTGAGGATGCACGCCCGTACTACAACCGAGGGATCCTTCGAGCCGAAGCAGACCCGGATGGAGCAATTGCCGACTTTACTGCCGCAATCAACCGTGATCCACTCAAGGCTGAAGCTTATATGGGCCGCGGGTGTGTCTTTCGACTTAAGGGCCGGAAGAGTGAGGCGCTCGCAGACTTCCGAACCTGTCTTCAACTAGACGGGCCACAGCTTCACGGAAACGAACCCTTGGTCGAGAGATGGATCAAGGAATTGGAACGCGAGATTGGCGGGGCCGTACTCGAGACTCCCCTCTCCGATCTCATGTCCGATTGGATCGCATCTCAAACTCAAGACTCCTTCGCTCGGTTCCTGGACGCCTTCCAGCACGCCCGTGTTGGCGTTGTTGCGTATGGTATCCCTCAAGGGACGATGGGTGAGGTTACTTCAACGGCTGAACATCCCGTCTCGCTTGCATCGACGATCGACCCCGATGGCCACCCCAGGATTCTTGCCTTCGCAGATCCGCCTGCTTTCGCGCGGAACTACGGCGCCAAGTTCAACGCCGAGATGTCCGGCACCGCTGTCCTGGAGGCGATTTTGCTCAATCCTTGCTGCTGTGGTCTGCAAGTCAATAGCGCCACGGCTGAGATGTCTATCCTCGTTGATCGTGACACTGTAGCTTCCCTGTTGGGTCGAAAGCCCTCGTTGCGTACTTCAAGTCGTCAACCTTGGTGGAAGGTATGGTAGCGAATGGGAGCGTGCGACTGAAAGAAGAACCTCATCGATTGCGGTCATCCGGATTCTCGCTCCGAGTTGTCTCACCCAGCTTGATGCGTTCCGCATCTAGATCTGACCTTGGGATCAGTTTGGGTTGTGTTCCTAACCACGACAGCAGGGCTCCCAGGAGGGGGCCTGGCTGCTGTTCCTACCCCTCTTCCTCACGCTTGTTGATCGTCTATCACTCCTACTGGACTTCGGAGCGCGGTTTGCGGCTGGAGAACGCGGGCAAGCGCGAGAACTGTCTCTGGTTTGGGAAACCAGAGGTGATCAGAATCGGAGGTCGGTGAACAGGAATGTACACCATCTCAGTGGGTGCCGAGCTGCACGCCTATCTTGCGCTTGATCGAATGGCACCATGGGCTGGGAGACGCCGCACCGTGCCTCGTAACCCACGCCGCCATTGCTACCACCGGTATGCCGACCGAATTGCTTTCGTAGCTGCCGCTTCCACCCACTTTGCGAAGTTGGTGTACCCGTCATTCCCGACCCAGTCGTAGGTCGGATAGAGCTGAGAGAGGCAGGTGTCAACTCCACCTTTCTTGACATACAACTGGTCGAAGGGATTCAATCCTTGCACATCAGTCATCCCCGTGCGGTCCTCGATGTTATGGATGTAGATGCCCAGCAGCCCATTGCCGCGCTTGTAGCTCTCTATGATCTCATACTGAACCCACTTTCTTGAGGCAGTTTCAGCGCCAATCAGTACAGCCGTCACCGATGTATTTTCCAACCCAGCGTCGATCATTCGCTTGATGGCAGCATCGCCCTGCTTCTTGGCCTCCTCCCAGAGGGAGGCATCCCAGAACCCCGCTGAATCCCGATCTGGCTTGCATACCCAACTGTTTCGGACTACGTTTGCGCGCCAGATATCGCGCTCATAGTGGAAGCTGAAGAACACCCGTCGAGCCATAGTCGTTACTCCTTCACCTCAACCAATTGAAGACTTGAACGGCGCTGAGAACAACCACAACCAGGATAGTTGTGACGATGACGGCGCCATGAAGCCACAGAATAGCCGGTGACCACAGAGTCCGAAACCAGCTAGGAACTTCCGCGGTACACCTGCTTGTCGAAAGAGAAAAAGAATCCTCCATCTTGGCATGATCATGCGCGGCTAAGCGCACATGATCATAGAGCCGTCGGAAGAGCCGCTCGTGGCGGAGATAGTAAGCATCAAGGCCCCAGAACGATACGGCCGGCAAGAGTGCGATCAGGGCAAACAACGGGTTCGCATCCTTGGCAGCGAGTGCAAAGAGCGCAGCAGAGAGAGTGATTGACCACCCCTTCACCAAAAAGGAATTTCCAGCTAATCTCGCAACTGTTGCCTGGATCATCTTGAGATGTTCGATGGTGTCTTCGCAGATTGGCACTTGCTCAGACAGACTTCCATTTGGCCGAGTAGTTGTGTTAACAGTCAACTCAACATCCTTGCGAAAAAATAAGCCTCCGATCATAAGAGGCGCAGTTGTCCATCGAAGACTTGACGACTTTCATGAAAATTTCCGTCTGCGTCAATATAGACGAGACCCAACTCCTCAAGGCGGATTTGTAAAGTAGTCACGGTTACTGCAAACTGATCGCGGAGCCGGTAGAGGTCGGGGAACCCATGGATGGGGATCTGTTCCACTGCCTCATAGAGAAGGCGTTTGGGCATCAGTAGATAGGCCATGAAGCGATGCGCATTCTTCTCCTGTTGCGCACTCACAACATCCGCCCCGTGAAGAATGTATTCAGGTGCCGTGAAGCCAGTAAGTGTGGTGCGTTGAAGAAGGGTCCCTCGCTCCATATCGAGGTCCCAGTGGCCTGTTTCATGGGCCAGAATCGTATTGTAGAGAAACGGCTTTGCCATGATAAACTCGACGTGCGTCTCGTTCAAGGTGATGCGCCGTGCAGCAGGTGTTAGTTTGGCGAGGACAGTAACGCCGGATGTCTCAGGAATAGGCTCCCACAATATCCGGAGCCCGAGAAAATCCTCCACAATCTTCTCAATCGGAATCGGTGGTATACCGTCAAGCGAGTGCAGCCTTGCATAGTCAACAAGGAGTTGGTCGGCGCGCCGTTCGATCATCGCTGGGCTAAAATACCTCGCCTGATTTCTCAACGTCCCTCACTCCTGCGCTTGACCTGCTTCATTAGCTCGACCCAGTCCTCTTGGCTTCGATCCTGCATCGACCGAAGGAGATCCACAGCCTCCGGATGCTCAAGGATCGTATTCACGACGTCGGATGGAACGCGTCGTGCGAGAAGCAGCAACTCATCGGCATTTGCTCCTAATTCGCTCGCCAATCGCAGAAGGAGATCTTCAGACGGCGGGCCCTCCATGCGATCGTTTTCGAGCTTGCTGAGATAGGTGAAGCTGACCCCTAGGCGCTGAGCAAGCTCCCGTTGACTCATGCCGCTGGCCCGACGCAACTGGTGTAGCCTATGCCCTAACGTCATGGCAACCTCGCGGGATCCGCTTCGATAATCTTATCTTACCACATGTTGAGTATTTTGTCAACTCAACTTGATTGCCGTCGCCTCGTGAACTGTGAGTTTGGGACTGTTGATTGCTTTCAGACTTCGATTATGTCGGCGACGATGCCATCGATGACTGCCACTGTCGAGCCGCACCAGCAAAGTGGACTCGCGCCGATCACCTTTCTCGCTCCATAAGATTCTCCTTCTCTCAGTCAGGTGGTGGATGCCAACCTGCTAGCACCCAGTAGCTGCGGACAAGCAGCGCATCCGGATCACTGTCGAGGTGGAGGACGTCCACCGTTACACGGCCAGTAGACGTCAACCCGACGATGCGTAGGCCATCTTCGCTCCATCGGAAGTGATCAGCCCACACTTGAGTGCGTGGGTTAAACAGGGCAACTTGATCACCGCTGATAGGGTCGACACCCGAAATCTTGTCGGCCTTATAGCGGTTGCACAACGGGCACGATAACCACAAGTTGCCTTCCGCGCTAGTTCCGCCGCGGGCCAGTGGAATGATGTGTTCTATTTCGAGGCGTGCCATTACGAGGTGCTGAGGGCTGAGGCAATATCCACATCGATTTCGCGCTTCCTGGCGAACCCGGCGATCCAAATCGGATGGAATGTGAATTCGTGGCACAGCTATCAGTTGAGCGGGGCGCGGAGGCCACGCTCGACGGCCACTTTCCAGGCCTGCGCTTTACGGACTAGGCCATGTCGGTAGCTTCTCATCAACTTCTCGAGACGATCGCGTTCGACTTCCGACAAGACCCCCTCACGGTTGCTCACCAGCAGTTGGCTCAGTTCCGCTTGGCCACTAGAGTCCTGGCTGCAGATCACACAGGTCGAGGATTTCATCATCCGAGAGTACCTCGACGAACAAATCAGCAGCGGCCGGTCCAGCCATTCGATCCAGGATATCCTCCGGTCGGCGGTGCGTGCGGTCGGCGACCTCCTTCACGCGCCGCGCAGCCGGTTGGCGGTTGGGTGGCTTGACCGTGTCACTCATTTGAAGACTCCTTGAACCTATCCCTCACATACCTCAACGTCCGGCAATTGTACTCGCTGACGGCTAACGTGGCAACATGGTCGCTGCGCCTCTGGCTGTCTTACCTTCACTCAGTACCAGTCTGCTCGCATCCCTCATTGCTATGGCAAGATCTCTGAAAGCAGGCCCTGCTGCTTTTTCCATTTTCTCCTTCCTGTTCGTCCGCGGAGCTTCAGAGGCTCTCGGAGTAGATCACGGTTGAAGAACGCGCGCGAGCGCAAGAACTGTCTCTGGTTTGGGAAACCAGAGGTGATCAGAATCGGATGTTGGTGAATGACGAGTTGCGGATCAAGGCGCGGTTCGTGTACGCCGTTGGGGTGATTGACTGGCGGCCGCTGTATCGCGGCAACGCATAGGTCTGGCTCCCTCTCCCGTTCTGGGTTCAAGGACAGACAGGCAGGCGGCGGCGGCGATTCGTCCCCCACTAACCCCCGCCTCGCTGCGCTCGGCTCCCCCTTCCTCCCCCACCTGTGGGGGGAGGAAGGGGTTGGGGGATGGAGGAGGGGCGTTGTGGCCCCACCCCAGAGGGCCTGTCCGCCCTCTCCCCGTGGGAGAGGATGGGGTGAGGTCTTATTCCCAACACCAGGTTTCAAGACCCTCACCCAGCCTCTCCCAGAGGGAGGGAGTCAGACGTGTCTGCGCCCCCTCCACGTAGCATAACAACTGAATCTCTTTTTCTGAGGCGAGCAGATCACAGAGGCCGAGGCTTGCGGCCCCGGCCTGTCAGTCTATCGAACCAGTTTCAGCACTTCGGCGAAACGGCCCAACTGGGGCGACAGCACGGCGACGATTAAGAATATGACCATCATGGTCAACAAGCTGGAAGTAACTACCGTCAATCCCGTTCGCAATGTGAGGTAAGCCCACGACGTAAGGCCATCCTCCAGGTGGCGGTGGAAATGGCGTTATCGTGGGTGTGGTTGTCATCGTCGGGGTCAGTGTCGGTGTCGAGCTAGGTGTTGCTGTTGGAGTCGCTGTTGACGTGGGAGTTGCGGTTGCGGTTGCGGTAGTCGTAGGCGTAGACGTGGCTGTCGGTGTGACTGTTCTCGTTGGTGTCAGCGTTGGTGTCGACGTTCCTGTTGATGTGGGTGTAGGAGTGGGGGGTTGCATTGTAGTGGTCACCTCTAGAGAGGCATATACATCCATAGCTGCATAGGTTCGTGGTAGCGCACTGGGAGAGCCAGAGAGTAGCGCCTCGAAGGTTCGCGTCTGTCCGGCCAACAGGGGGTTGTTATAGAGAAACATGATGTCAAAAGTCGAATAGAGCACACGATTTTGATCATCACGAAAGACCGCCCACAGCCAGAAGCTTGGTACAGGGGTATCGGTAGGGTTCGTCATCTTGCCATGTAGTACAAGACTGTATTGAGATTTCTCTAGGCTTAGTTCGCTGAACGTCAATTGTGGCGCGTAAGTTCCTGGGGGGAGAGTATCATACTGTATCCAGTATTCCCATCGGGCAGGCTGGTCGAATATCGATACGTAGGAGAAGAACGGGTATTTCTCTCCCTGATTCAAATAAGCCGAAAGCGATTTAGACTCGTACTTCATGATGTTACCTTGAGCATCGTAAATCATCACGTATATATTAGAAGAGGGGCCACCTGAAGTGCTTTGAGAAGTCGTCAAGCTCCCCACATTCAGAATCTCTCCACGCAAATAACGATAACTGTCCTGTATTGACCACATCTCATTCACGACGACTAAGTCGCGCTTCGGCTCTTCTGCGGTGATTGTCCCAATTGCATCTAGAGCATAATAATCAATTGTTGAAGGGGCAACATAAGATACCATTACGCTAAATGAAGATGTTTCGCCCGGCTTCAAGATTTTGAGATCGGTGAGATTCGTACCTTCGGCCCGTAGACTGCCGCCAGTCCAATAAAGGCGAGCTCGGACATACACATTGGTAACGTTGGCAGTTCCCGTATTCCTTATCACTCCGTTCACGGTGTAGAAACCCGATATTGAACTGACGTGCCCCTCGCTGACTACTATTTCGAAGGAGGTGGTCAGTACCGGCGTATTCTGTGGTCGCGGGTTGGCTCCTGCAGAGACCGACGGATTTCCCCATGCTGGCACAGCACTTCCAAGAAGAATGAGCGATCCTAACGCCGAGATCAGGCAGGCCAACAATACCAGGCGCGGCATGATTGCTCCCCTCACGATTGTGATTGTGATCGGAATACGACTGTCGGGCTTCGATCGCAAGTTGCGAACAAGCCAATCCACGCCAGCCAGACATAGACGCTGATCGTAGTATAGCGGATAGCATTGACACGCTGCGTTAAGGTTCCGCAACAATGCGGTGGAGCGAGCGCAACTGTTTACAGGGGTATTGTGGGGTGTTGGACCGCGAAGGCCACGAAAGGGCGCGAAAGGACGCGAAAAGGTATCGCGCGGGGCCTCGCTCTCGCGGGTTTCGCTCGTTGCGTGCCTTTCGTGGTTCGATCCGCGCTAATCGAGGGCGAGCCGTCCCAGACGTATTGCGAGATGACTCGCCTGACCGTTGGACGGGTCGAGCCTTGCCAGCCAATTGGGTGGCGGCGCGCTGCCCAGGTCTTCTTGACCACATGCTCCTGCATTGTCCCCGGCGCCGATGGAGGCGGAGCAGGCACAGCCGGGTGGTTGATGGCAGGTGTTGCTCCAGGGAATGCAGCTATCGCCACACGGCTTACTGACGCCTGGGGTGCAGTAACGACAGCAGACTCGGATTGTGGGTATCGCGGTGGGTATCGGCGTGAGCGTGGCCGTTCGCACGGGAGTCGGCGTTCTGCTGGGCGTTCTCGTGAAGGTTGGGATTGCGGTGGGGGCGCTCGTCGGGGTGTTGGTGCTGGCGGGCGCGCGCGTCTGGGTTGTGGTGCTGGTGGGAGTTGGGGTCGCGGTCGGAGTATCGGTTGAATTCGGCGTCCATGTGGCGGTGTGGGTCGGCGGGAGCGGGTCGAGGATGGGTGTCTCGGTCGGCGTCGCTGTCGGTGTGGCGGTGTGGGTCGGCGGCAGCGGGTCGAGAATGGGCGTCTGTGTCGCCGTGGGCGTCGGTGTGGCGGTGGCGGGGAGCGGGGGCATGCCCTCGACTGCGATGTCGGCGCAGTAGATAGGGGAGACGTTGCCGTGGTTGTCCTGGAACTGGGCCGCGAGATCGAAGGAGCTCCAGTTGATGGGCGGGGTGATGGTGTATGTCATACTGTTCACAAAAGGCTGCCAGGGTTCGCCGGGGATGAGCTGGGCCGCTAACGGGCACCAGGCGGCGACGACCCGCATGCTGGTGACAACGCCGACCGTGCTGGCCGCCGTGAAGGCGGCGTGGATGTTCAGGGGCTGGTTGGCGATGCCGCCGGCGCAGCAGGCGCCGTCTTGCAGGACGACCGCGCCGGTGACGGCTGTGCTGGAACTGACGCGGGCGCGCAGGACTAGAGGCAGGAAGAGCCGGTTGCCAGGTGTAGGAGTGGTCGGCGTCGGCGAGAGGGTCGCGGTCAACAGGGGGCGGCCGGCCTCGGCCTGAGACGAAAAACCCGCCCCGCCGAGGAGCGCGACACAGGCGAGGAGCGCGAGAAGGGCGGGTGCCAACAGCAACCAGCGGGTTCGGCGCATGGACGCATCTCCGTTCGTTGTTGGATGGCCGCATTCCTCTATCTGTCCCCCTCTCCCGTTCTGGGAGAGGGGGGAGCCGCCGCTGGCGTCAGTCCGTAGCACAACGGCGGCGCGAAGGGGTGAGGGATTACGCCGGCTCGGGTACCTTCATCCAGCCGAGAGCGCCCCACGTGACGCGCATCATGCCGTGGAAGAAGTCCGGGTTGAGGTACTGGTTCGGGCAGGAGCCGGGGATGACGGTGATACCGTTGTCGCGGCACATCTGCACCGCCGCCGGGGAGACGCTGGTCGCGCTCGCCATCGCGCCGGGCCGTGTCCCCATCATGCAGTGCATCCAGACGCGCTTGATGCCGAGGTCAACGCACTCCTGGACGATCTGGTCGGTAACGCCGGGGTTGGCGAGGATGAACACACCGTCCGGCTTATCGGGGATGGCTTTGAGGTCCGGGTAGCACGGGTCGCCGTCGTAGGTTGTGATGCGCGGGTTGACGGCGTAGACGGTGTAGCCGGCCGCCTTGAAGCGCTGGTAGGCGGCGTTGCAGCCGGTCTCGCGCTTATCGGAGACGCCGACCACGGCGATTTTCTTTTGGGCCAGGAAGTCCTGGACGAGGGTATCAATAGCGGCCATTGGGAGAATCCTTTCTTTTGCGCGGGCCACGCTTTACGGATTGCGGCCCGCCGCGCCGGTGATTCACCGGGATGACGTGGCGAATGCCTTTTCTCCATTATACACCCCTTTGGCAAGGGCGGAGACACAGGGAGGCGACAGGATGGACACACGGGGCCGACAAGCGTCGCACCGGGGGCAACATAGGTGGCGCGGTGAGCGTGAGCTTATCACTTCGTCACATAAGGAGTTGAAAGATGGCATTGACGCTGACGACGGCAATCAGCACGCTTCGCAGCGAGTTGCGGGACCCGTCCGGGCTGGCGTGGCCGGACGAGATACTGACGGAGGCGCTACGGGATGCCCTCGCGCTCTACGCCGAGGCCGCGCCGCGCGTGACAAGCCAGGTCTATACGCTGACCGGGCTGGCGGGCAAGGATGAGGTGACGCTGCCGTCGGCGTGGGCGATCCGCGAGGCGCTGGCGTTCTGGGCGCCGTGGGATACCACGCGACCGGCGTCGGCGCAGATGACGCCGCGCCCGTTCCAGTTGACCGCGCCGCCGAACGGGCTGGTGCTCATGGACGGCCACCGCTTCGCCGACCCGGAGGTGGTGCGCGTCCTGTACACGACGGACCACACGCTGAACGGTCTCGATGGCGCCGGCGCGACAACGGTCCCCGCGTCCCACGAGCGCGGACTGCTGCTCGTGGCGCAGGCGCAGGCGGCGGTCTCGCGGCAGCGCCAGGTGGCCGAGGCCGAGAATGTGACGAGCGCGGCGCGGCTGCGGGTGGAGGGGTGGGCGCGCCAGCAGCAGCGCGAGGCGCGAGCGTGGCTGGCGTCCACCCGGCAATCGGAAAGCGCGTATGTGACGTGGGGATGATAGGGAGAGGTGACGGGGTGGCGATGTGACGAGGTGAGGCCCCACTTACTCCGTCACCCTGTCACCTCGTCACTTCGTCACTTCGTCATGGAGGAGTTTGCATATGGCGACGATTGGTGTGGATTGTCACTTTACGCTGCGGCACGACGCAGTGAACGGCGGGCAGGCCGTCGGGTTCATCGCGGCGGCGGACCGGCGCGGACCGCTCATCGCGGTGACATATCGCCGCGACGACACGTGGGTCTGGGCGGACGCGGGGACGGATGCGAGCAGCGCGGCGTTGGAGGTGACGGCGCTCGGGCTGGGTCAGGGGCTTCTCGCCCCGGGTGGCGCGGCGTATGGGCTGACATCGGCGCAAGTGCGGAACTTCCTGCTCGCGTTCTGGAATGCCGTCGGCCCGATCACGTATGCCGACGCCTGGGGGACGCTCGTGGTGACATGGATGGCGGATGGGCTGGCAGAGCGGCGTTATCCAGACGGCAGCGAGATGACGCTGAGATTCACAGTGATCGGATGAGGTTGGAAGTCTGGAGGGACTATGGCGGATGTGGCGGGGGGTGAGTCATCACCTGGTGTTGAATGGGGTGGGGTATATGCTACGGCGCGGCAAAGAGTGGCCTCGTCTGGAAGCGGGGGAAAGCGCCGTTTCTTGTGCCGCGTCAGGGGGGAGCGCTGAGTCCGGGATGTTCTCAGGGCCGGAGGTGAGTTCGGGGTATCTGGGGGCGGGGTATGGGCTGGAGGCTTCTGCCGGAAGTATGCGCGGGGTCAGGGGGATTGATGCGCGGCTGGATGGGCCGCGGGCGGCGGCGTCGCAGGCGGTGAGTGGGGGTGGGGTGCAGTGGAGCGGGGGTGATCTGGCGAAGTGTGGAGCCGATGTTTGCGGGGGCGAATGGGAGCGCGTCGCGGGTGTATCGGTATTCGTTGGGTGGGGGGACGATGGCGGAACAGACGGGGCTGACGGCGGCGGGTCAGCTGACGTTTGCGTTTCAGGCGAACAATACGGCGTGGTTCTGTGTGGCGGGGGGTGGGGCGGGAATTGTGTGACGGTGGTGGGGGGTGGGGCGGCGGCGGCGGCGGGTTCGACGAATGGGGCGGCGGTGGGGGCGCGGGATAGTACGTATGGGTGGCTGGCGCTGGGGGCGGGGGCGAGCCAGAAGGTGATGGGGGCGAGTTTGAAGGGGTTGACGAATGCGACGGGGTGGACGGCGTCGGCGGCGTTTGCGGCGGGGGATGTGGTGTCGGCGGTGCAGGGGATGTTTTCGTATCAGGAGAAGATGTATCTGGCGCGGCGGGATGGGGTGTATCAGCTGGGGTGGGATATGCTGAGTGGGTCGGTGTGCAGTCAGACGCGGGTGCTGGAGAATAGGAATTTTCAGTTGGCGACGGCGTGCGGGGGTGGGTGGAGTTCTCGGGCGCGATGTATTTTCTGTTGGCGGATCGGGTGTGGCGGTGGGACGGGGGGGCGACGTACACGGAAGTCAGCCCTCCTAACTTCTTCGTGTCGACGAGTGGGGAGGGGACGATTGCGCTGGCGGTGCGCTCTCTGTCGGCGGGGAAGGGGTGGCTGTGGGCGCTGGCGGAGAGTGATGAGTCGCCGGCGGGGGTATACCTCCTGGCCTACAATGGGGCGCGGTGGGAGATGGTGCGTCAGGTGGTGGCGGGGAGCGGGGCGCTGGCGGGGGGGTGCACGCGAGTGGGCAGGCGAACAAGGTGTTTGCGAACGCCTACAACGGCTCGACGTGGTCAACGTACAAGATGGACTTGAACACGTTTGGGGACCGTCCGGCGGCGGGGGCGGGGGCGACGGGCAACTATTGCTATCTGCCGGGGCTGGATGGGGGGCTGCCTGGGGAGAGTAAGCTGTGGCGGTACGTGAGTATCCGTGGGTCTGGTTTCTCGGCGCAACGTCCGGTGGGGGTGGAGTACTGGAACGGGAGTACGTGGGTGAGTGCGGGGTCGGTGAACCTGGCGTATGGGGGGACGGTCACGATACCGAACGGGGGCTACGTGGATACTCGGCTGATTGTGCGGCTGGACCTACAGACGGATGGGGTGATGAGTGGGGCGGTGCGGGAGGTATCAGCCGGTTACGTGGTTCTGCCCGACCCTATCCCGATGACTGAGTTCGAGGTGTTGTTGGGGCCGGTGGTGCGGAAGCTGGACGGGACGACGGAGGCGCGGACGCCGGCGCAACTGCTGACGGCGCTGCTGGCGGTGCGTGCGAGTGGGCAGGTGGCGCAGCTGGCGGACCCGTACACGAGCGCGCAAGGTCTGAGCGCACGAGCGGTGCGGGTGCAGGAGGTGGAGGTGAAAGCGATGCGGCCGAGTCCGAACGCGGGCGGGGCGTATGGGTGGTTTGCGCAGGTGAGGTGCTTGGATGTGTGAGGGGGGAGAGGAGAGGGGGAGGCCGACCACGCCAATTTAGCGGATTTTAAGAAATAGTCCCGGTAGCCAGTATCTTGGCCCGCGATCCCGCGTTTGTATATTTAGTCATTGGGCGGAAAGGTTTGGGGCGACGGAGTTCTTCTTCGTATCGTCCCGACATGCCGGAACTGAGAGGCCGCTCGTCCTACCGTTCATCGCAGTACCAGAGAACCATGAGGGAGGTTAGGCACAATGAGACGAATTCTCGTCATCGCCGTTCTGGCGCTGGCCCTGGCATTGGGCCTCGCGCTGGGTGTTGCGCTCGCCTTCGACGGCGGCGCGGCGCAGGCCAGCCCGACACCTGGCAACTATGTCCAGCTGCCGGTGCTCGGCTACATCGGTAACACGAAGGCGGGCGTGGATTGGACCATCGAGGCGCAGAACGTCGGCTCGACCTGGACCAAGATCGCCCTTCTGCTGTTTGCGGAGAACTCTGGCTTCTGCCAGCCGCAGGCGCAGAACCCGTTCAAGATCGAGTGTACCGGCTTGCTCAAGCCTGGCACGAGCTGGGTGTGGACAAGCTCGCAGCTGCCGTCGAGCGCCAAGAGCGCCATCGCCATCAGCTACAACCCGTTCCCGCAGCAGGGCAACCTCTGGTGGCGCTGCGAGCAGTGGACGACCGACCTCAACACGCGCACCTGGCCTGAGGGCTGGCCGAGCGTGACCTCGACCCCTGGGCAGTTCCCGTTCAACTGGAACCCGTTCTACGGCCAGCCCATCGCGGTCGAAGTCGTCCGCAAGATGCCGGGCAACGCGACCCCGTCGTTCGTGATGGCCGACGCCTACAGCGGTCTGAGCGCCATGCAGGAAGGCCGCTACGACCCGCTGTTCGGCGGCTTCGCCTACTACGCCCCGGTCGTCTACTCTGGCTACAACGGCTGGAACAGCTGGCTGTACATCCAGAACAGCGGCACGGAGTGCACGAGCATCGAGCTGTGGTTCAAGGATCGTGACAGCTGCCTCCGCGCGCAGATCTGCTCGGTGGCCCAGGTGTCCCCTGGCTACACGGCGCAGTTCAACGTGGCTGGCTGCGTGAGCACCGGCTTCACGGGCAGCGTGTGGATCCGCGCGTCGCAGCCGCTGGGCATCGTGGTGGATCAGATCGGCCAGGACGTGCTGATGAGCTACACCGGCGTCGCGGCTGAGCTGTGCTACGTGTTCAACGGCCAGTGCCTGGACGCGGGTGGTGGCTCGCAGGTCGCCTACGGTCCGCTGATCTACCGCGAGACCAACGGCTGGGCCACGGTCATCCACGTGCAGAACATGAGCAGCATCGTGGCGGCGAAGGTGAAGGTGTACTTCGTTGACCAGAGCGGCGACATCATCACGACGCTGGTGGACTGGATCTGCCCGCGCGGTGAGACGGAGTTCCCGCTGGCGCTGGTGAACAACCTGCCTGGGCAGTACGTCGGCGCGGTGCGCGTCGAGAGCCAGGCGTGGGAGTCGCCTGGTGACCCGGCGGTGAACGCAGTGCCGATCGCGGCGGTGGCCGAGTTGCTGAACTACAGCAGCCCGACGAAGGTCACGCAGGCGACGGCGTACAACCTGTTCCCCGAGGATCAGGGCTATGTGTGGCAGATCGGCGCGGGTGACGCGAGTGGTCTGCAGGGCGGCGTGGCTGTGATTGGTATCCCGTCGCTGATGCAGCGTGGCAACGCGTACAACATGGTGACGGACATCTCGATCCAGAACCTGGTGCCGAAGCCGGGCTTCACGGACTTCGTGATGTACGTGTACGACCAGAACGGTCTGCTGGACTATGTGTGCGAGAAGCTGAACGAGAAGCAGGTGGAGTACATCAACCTGGCGAACTGGAACTGGATCCAGCCTGGGTTCGTTGGCTCGGCCGTGATCTCGGCGGTGTACTGGGAGCATGACGTGATCGTGGGCGTGCCGGTGTTCGGTACGCAGAACCCGCAGATCCCCGTCCTGCTGCGCAACGTGGTCGGCCTGGCTGCGGTCAAGGTCGAGCGCGTGGTGCCGGGTGGCGCGCCGAGCGCGGGTGACGTAACCGCCGCGAGCGAAGGCTTCCCGATCCCGCCGGGCTTCGACTTCGAGGGCTACATCCCGCAGTGCCCCGGCGTGCCGACCTCCTGCGCCCCGGTGCCGCTGCTCATCCGCGTCTGCGCGCCCTACGGCGCCCAAGGCGATGACGGCGTTGCTGCTCCGATCCTGGTTCAGGATGAAGAGAATCCTCTGACCGTCCTGTTCTGGGTGCCGGGCGGCCATCCGGACAACGGCATCGAGCCGGCGTTTGACAACGGCCAGTTCATCGGCTACTTCGTCCAGCAGGCGACTGGCCCGAACATCGTGGGTCTGGGCGCGGATGGCATCATCAGCGGCCGCCGCTACCGCATCCGCATCGGCGAGTTCAACCACCAGTTGCCGCTGGCCACCAACTTCGAGGGCCACTATAGCTTCTATTGGGCGCCCAACCTCGAAGCTGACCTGCCCGGTATTGACACGGTCATCCTGGTTCCGTGCCAGAGCGGCGCGGCTGGCGGCGTGACCCCGCTGCCCTACGTCGTGACCGTGACCCCGCCGGCCGGCGTCATCGAGGGCTACGAGACTGCGGTCGTGGATCGCGGCGCGACAGCCCAAGGCCCACGGTACTACGTCCCCACGAACAACCTCAGCGGCCTTCCGCCGATCGACCCCAACCTCCCGCCTGGCGGCGTCCCGGTGACGGGCTACGACCCGAGCGAGCGTTCTCCGGGTGGCGAGATCTGGCCTGGCACCCCGACTCTCCCGAACGCGGGCAAGTACATCGCGCTGTGGCTGGCCCCGACGGCCGCCAACCAGAGCGGTACGTTCCTGCAGGCGGTTCGCACGAACACGGAAGGCTACTTCCAGTTCAACAACGTGAACCCGTGCTTGGCCTACGAGCTGAAGTTCGTCAGCGACCTCAACGGCACGACGACCGACGCGGTGATCCCGACGATCTACGCGACGATCCCTGGTCAGAAGTACTTCGTGAACCCGGTCTTTGGCATCATCGAGCCTGGTTCACTGGGTATCCCCAGCGGTCCCGTGCCGCGCCCCTGATCGTGAGATCGGTGGCTGAGGGGTGACCGACAACTGAACAGTGTGTGGCGTGGGGGTGGGCGCAAGCCTGCCCCCACTTTTTCTTGCCGAAGATGCACTGAACGCACAGGGATTCGAGATAAGGGAAACGCAAAGGCGCAAAGACGCAAAGGGGAATGATCAGACCATGCTCTTTCTCTGCGCCTCTGCGCCTTTGCGTTGAGGTTCATTCTCAGAGGAGGAGTTCCTCATGGACGTGCGTCCACCACCAGACGGATGAAAATAGGCTTTCGCCCTGAGTGGAACGAAGGGCCCCCAGATGCACCGGGGGATGCTTTGCTGCGCTCAGCATGACGACAGGGCTAGTCGCCCCTTCGGCAGGCTCAGGGCAAGCTCCGAACGAAGTGAGGGGGCTGGACTGCGGCCCAGATGCCTCCCCTCCGCTTTGCTCAGGGCTTCGGCGCTGCTCGGAACACAGGCGGCGGGCGAGTATCCCCTTGCCTGTGCGGGCCGCCCCGCCGATGAAGAATAGCATGGCGGCGTCTAGCCTGCGTCCGCGTCCATCTCCCGCCGCATCAGTTCGATCTTGACCGGGTCCGGCAACTCCTCGGTCGCGTCGTAGGCGGCGCGGAGTTTCACCACGTCGCGGGACGTCAGGGCGTCGGCGATCTCGGCCAGGATCGGGTGGTCGGGCGGCAGGATTTCGCGCAGGTGCGCTTGCAGGGGGATGAGGGCGTTGGCGAGATCATCGGTCTCGCCAACATACATTTCTGGAGGCATGCTGTCCCTTTCGTGTCACATGGACGTTACGGGTATGGTCGCCCGCAATGGTGGCATAGGCCATGCAATACCGCCGGTGACGTTTGTCACAGGGTAGAGCGGACGCGGGCGACGGCACGAGCCGCGCCGCAATGAGTCACAAAGAGGGCAAGTTAGCAATGGTAAGCGATAGGAACAGTGTAACAAGGTTAATTCCGTTGAGCAAGCTGGAACAAGACGTCTTCGTCCACAACACTGGGCGTAACACGGTCGAGGCGTGCGGGTCGTGCGGCAGCGTCACCTGGTTCTACTCCGTCGGCATGGCCGGGCGCGTGATCCTGCTATCGTGCAAGAACTGCAAGCGGCGGCACATTCAGTTGACCCGTCCGTATCGCATGGAGATGTATGACACGCTCGCCGAGGCTGAGGCGGCGGTCATTGTGGAGGCGGCGTTCGGCGTCGAGCGCCCCGAGTACGCAGCGAAGCCGCTGCTGCGCTGGGGCGGCGATCCGTCGCGGGTGATGTGGCAGTAGCCGTCACAGGCGCATGGCGTCGAACGTGAAGCCGTAGCCTTCCTCGATGAGCGTCGCGTCGCCGACCGGCAGGTCCTTCACGCCGAAGAACTGCCCGCCGAGGCGTTGGTAGAAGCCGTTGGCGGGGTTACCGGCCAGCACCCAAACGTACATCGCCTGGTGGCCGTCGCCGCGCAGGTGCGCCACGACGGCCGCTACCAGGCGCCGCCCGACGCCCAGGCCGTGCCACGCGGGTAGAACATAGAGCGCGTACAACTCGCCGCTGTACCCCATCCCCCCGGCGGCGTTCGTCCCCCACCAACCCCCGCCTCCGCTTGCGCTGACCCCCCTTCCTCCCCCACATGTGGGGGGAGGAAGGGGGACAGGGGGATGGAGGAGGGACGGGGTAGCCCCACCTCAGAATGACCTGTCCGCCCTTGAACCCCGCCATCGGGGGGCGCCGGCGGAGGGTCCAGGCGCGCCAGGCCGCACGCCGCGAACCCGATGACGCGGCCGCCATCATCTACCGCGACGAACGTTGTGCGTCGCCCGGCAGCCCCGGCCAGACTCTCCCGATAACGCGCGGCGCGCCCCGCCACCGAGACATTGTCCAGGATGTGGTCGGGCATCAGGCCGCGATAGGTGGCCAGCCAGGTCTCGGCGCTGACGCGGCCGATACCGTCGGCGTCCTCCACAGTCGCCGGGCGAATGGTGATCATGGCGCGTCGGGCGAGGGTGTTTGCAGGGCAGCCAGGCGCGCAGCAAGCCACGCCTTCTCGACCACGATCTGCACCGTGCGGCCGCGGCCAATGAGCGCGGCGTGATCGGCCGGCTGCCCCGGCGGGTGGCTATGGGCGACGACGTTGCACGTGATGCGGCGGTCCTCGACGGCGGCGACGTGGGCGGTGACGACGACGGGCCGCCCGACGAGCGTCGGAGACAAATGGACGACCTCGACGGAGTGGCCGACAGCGTCCTCGTCCTCCTCCAGGTACGGCAGGATGACCTTGCGCGAGGCCTCCTCCATGTGGCGGACGAGGTTCCACGTGGCGTAGACCGGGTGGACCGGGCCAAGCTCGTCAAACGTCGCAACCATGTCCGCCGTGACGATGGTGTGGATGGCGGCGGAAGCGCCGATACGGAGACCAGGACGCATTGGCTCCTCAGTTCTGCGCGGCGGCCGCGCGGCCAATCCGGGGGTCGCCGGCGAGGGCGGCGGCAGCAGCGAGCTGCTCGCGCCCGCCGAGTACGATCAGGATGTCGCCGGGGTTGATCTGCTCCGGCGCGCTCCAGTCCACGATGGCCCGCTGCTCGTCGGGCCGCAGGATGGCCAGGACATAGGCGCCGGACTGGGCATGCACGTCGGCGGCGGTGATGCGGCGGCCTGCGAGGGGCGACAGGGCGTCTACGATGATCTCCTCCAGACTCAAGGGCAACTGCCCGGTCACCGACGTCGGGTCCAGGAGATTCACGACGTTGGGCCGCACGAGCAGCCCGACGATGCGGTGGCCGGCCATGACGTAGGGCGAGACGACGCGGTTGGCGCCGGCCTTGATGAGCTTGGTTTCGGCGTCGGCGGTCGTCGCACGGGCGACGATGACGAGGTCGCGCTTGAGGGAGCGGGCGCTGAGGACAACGAACACGTTTTCGGGATCGTTCGGCAGCACGCTCACCAAGCCGCGGGCGCGCTCGATGCCGGCGTGGCGCAGCACCTCGTCGTCGGTCGCGTCGCCCTCGATGAACGGCACGCCGCGCTGGACGCAGACGCGGATGGCGTCCTTGTTGTCGTCCACGACGACGTAGGGCAGGCCGATGCTCTCTAGCTCCGTCCCGACTTGCTGCCCGACCCGCCCGAAGCCGCAGATGAGGTAGTGGTCGCGCATTGCGCGCACGGCGCTCATGACTCGCCTCCGCCGGAGCGTCCGGCCCAGCTCGCCGGTCAGGGTGAATTCGGCGGCTGTGGTGAAGAAATACGCGGCAGTCCCCGCGCCCATGAGGATGACGAAGATCGTGAAGGCGCGCCCGGCGGCGGACAGGGGGCGGACTTCGCCGAAGCCGACCGTCGAGAGGGCGAGCGCGGTCATGTAGGCGGCGTCGAGCAGGCTGTAGCCTTCCAGCGCCATGTAGCCGCCGATGCTGACGATGACCAGCAGCACGAAGACGATGAGGATGCGGATGATCGGGCGCGGGACGGAGGCGGGCATCGTTGCACCCTCCGGGAAGGTAGCGCGTTCTACGTAAACAGCGGGGCCATGGCCAGGGACGCGGCGGCCTGCTGCATCTCCGCGTCCGATGGCGCGCGACCATCCCAGCGGTTCGCGGCATCCAGGATGCGCAGCAGGAGTCTGGGGTCGCTCGCCGTGTTGAGGAACGCGCCGGGCCGGCCCAGAACGTAGGCGACGGCGCGGTCAATGTCGCCCTGCTCGGTCAGCGGCTCGTACCACGTCGTCGTGTGGTGCGGTTTGTCGCCCCACGGGTTGCGGGTAATGCCCTTGATCGTCTGGAAGGCGACGTTGCGCTCGCGGCAGACGCCGTACAGCCTCTCGAAGTCGGCGGCGTACTGCGGGTTCTGCATCATCATGTAGTTGTAGGGCAGGAGCACCGAGGCGAACGAGAAGCGCTCCAGGCTCTGCAGGTGCATCGCAGCGATGCCGACGCCGTGGCCGGTGACGCCGATGAAGCGCGTCAGCCCCGCCTCCCGCGCCTCAATCGCCGCCTCCAGCGCGCCGCCCGCCGCCATCGCCACATCCCACTCCTCCTGGGTCGCCAGGTTGTGGAGCTGGATCAGGTCCAGGTGGTCGGTCTTCAGCAGGTCGAGGGAGCGGTGGATCTCGTCCTTCGCCTTCTGGTAGGTGCGCTCGCCGGTCTTCGTCGCCAGGAAGAACCTGTCGCGGTAGCGGGGCATCCACGGGCCGACGCGTAGCTCAGACTTGCCGTAGCTGGCGGCGGTGTCAATGTGGTTGATGCCATACTCCAGGAGAGCGTCCAGGGTGCGGTCGGCCTCGTCCTGGGTCACGTCCCAGAACGCCGCCGCGCCGAAGATGATGCGCGTGCTCTCGTGGCCGGTCGCGCCGAACGGAAATTTGGGAATCATCGTTGGCTCCTTCCATTTCTGGCGCCCTCTCTCCGTGGGAGAGGGTTGGGGTGAGGGTCTTAAAACCTGGCGAGTGTATAAAGACCCTCACCCAGCCTCTCCCACAGGGAGAGGGGCCTGACCCCCGTCCCCTTCTCCTAAAATGGGAGAAAGGGGGCCGCAAGCCCTTCGCCCGTTCTGGGAGAGGGGTTGGGGGTGAGGGACAGGGACGGGCGGGTTAGCGATACCAATGCGGGCCGAAGTCGGCCTCGTAGAAGGGCGAGACCATGCCGCCCGGCGGAACGATGCGGTCAATGGCGGCGCGGTCCTCGTCGCTGAACGTGACGGCCAGCGCGCCCAGGTTGTCCTCGAGCTGCTCCATCGTGCGCGGCCCGATGATCGAGCTGCTGATGCCGGGCTGAACGACGGTCCACTGCAAGGCAATCTGCGAGATCGTACACGCTTTCGCCTCGGCCATCGGCGCCAGCGCCTCCACCACGTCGAAGACGCCCTCGCGCCACCGCCGCTGGTAGATCGGGTTGTCGGCCATGCCGGCGAAGCGCGTGTCGGGCGGCGGCGGGGCGTTGCGCGTGTACTTGCCCGTCAGCAGGCCGCCGGCCAGCGGACTCCACGGGATGAGGCCGACGCCGTAGGTGCGCGCCAGGGGGATCAGGTCGCGCTCGATGCGGCGGTCGAGGATGTTGTATGGCGGCTGCTCGCACACGAAGCGGTTGAGGCCCAGCTCCTTCGACACGCACAGCGACTCCATGAGCTGCCACGCGCCAAACGTACTCGTGCCGATGTAGCGCACCTTGCCGGCGCGGATGAGGTCGTCCAGGGCGCGCAGCGTCTCGTCAATCGGGGTCTGCGACTCGGGGCGGTGAATCTGATACAGGTCAATCCAGTCGGTCTGGAGGCGGCGCAGGCTGGCGTCGCACTGCTCGATGATGTGACGGCGGCTGTTGCCCTGCATGTTGGGGTCGTCGTCGGCCATGACGCCGTGGACCTTGGTGGCGAGGACGACGCGCCCTCGCTGGCCGTTGCGCTTGAGCGCCTCGCCGGTGACCTCCTCGCTGCGGCCGCGGCTGTAGACGTTGGCCGTGTCTATGAAGTTGATGCCCGCGTCCAGAGCGCGGTCAATGATGGCGTACGAGTCTTCAGGCTCTGTCCGCCCGCCGAACATCATCGCGCCGAGACAGAGAACGCTGACCTGCACGCCGGTGCGGCCGAGGTAACGGAATTCCATGCACGATTCTCCTATGGGTGTGATTCTATTGTACCACAAAACGGATGTCGCATTTACGCCATGACGACGCCGCCGTCAATGTCGTAGGACTGGCCGGTGATGACCGCCGCCCCGCGGCTGGCGAGGAACACGGCGAGGGGCGCGATCTCGTCGGCGTCGAGGCGGCGGCCGAGCGGCGTCATCCCCGCCTCGTACTCATCCTGCGCCTTGCCGAGGCGCCCGGCGTCGTAGGCGACGCGGGCGTTGTTCATGGCCGTGCGCACCGGACCGGGGCAGATGGCGTTGACGGTGACCCCGTCCTGCGCCACCTCCAGCGCCGTCACGCGCGTCAGGCCGAGCAGCCCGTGCTTGCTGGCGACATAGGCGGCGGCGTGCAGCGCGGGGACGCGGCCATTGATGGAGGAGACGTTGATGATCCGCCCATAGCGCCGCGCGAGCATGTCCGGCAGAACGAGTTTCGTCAGCCGGTAGGGAACGGTGAGGTTGACGTACAGCGTCCGCTCCCAGAAAGCGTCGTCGTAGTCCACCACGGGCCGCAGGCTGGCCGAGCTGCCCATGCCGGCGTTGTTGACGAGGATATCGAGGACGCCGAGCGCCTGCCGCGCCCCCTCGAAGACGGCGTCGGCCGCGCCCGGCTCGCCCAGGTCGGCCAGGATCGGGACGCACCGCCCACCGACGGCGTCAATCGCTGCGCGCGTCTTCTCTAGCTCGTCCGCCGTCCGCCCGTGGATGGCGACGCGCGCGCCCTCGCGGGCGTAGGCGACAGCAATGGCGCGGCCGATGCCGCGGCTGGAGCCGGTCACGAGCGCCGTCTGATCCGCCAATAACATACTACCCCTCCAAAAGAAAATAGCCGGGGCTGTTGCCGCCACAACTGGTTATCCGTGACTATAACACCAGATTGGCGGCGCGGCAAGTAGCGGCGCGAAATTGGACAGGGCGGGGGAATCGGCGTAGAATTACCTGTCGTTCACACGGACTCATTTCATGCCGTCGGCATGTCGCACCTGGAGGAATTGAAGTTGGCTAACACGAAAGCTGCTGAGAAGGCCATTCGCCAGAACGATCGCCGCCGCGAGCGCAATCGCTGGTTCGTCTCGCGCTCGCGCACCTTCATGAAGAAGACGCTGAAGGCGATTGACGCCGGCGACCTGGACGAGGCCCAGGCCGCGTTCATCGAGGCGCAGAGCGCGCTGGACAAGGCCGCCGAGAAGGGCATCATCCACAAGAACAACGCCTCGCGGCACAAGTCGCGGCTGGCGCAGCGCATCAAGCAGGCCCAGGCCGCGGCCGCGTCGGGCGCGAAGTCGGCGGCAGCGCCCGCCCGCGCCACGCGCTAGACGCCAGTTGCCGCTGTCACGCTGAGCAGCGCGAAGCGTCCCCATCTACGTCGGGATGCTTCGTTTCACTCAGCATGACACAGTCATCGCGACGTCTTCATAGCTGCAAACACTAGGCCATCCCCACATGGGGATGGCCTTTTGGTGTTCAAGTGTCATTCGCCTGGAGACGATCCTCAAAAGGAAAGCGCGTCAGGCGACCGGCTGGCGCTGCTCGTTCTGAATTGTCACCGTCGGGTTTGAGTTGACTGGCGGCACACGCAGTCGCTGTTCCCGCAGCAACGCGACATGTTCGTTCATGCCCAGACGAGCCTGATACAAACAGTCTTCGATAGAATGGCCGATACCCGAAAACCCTTCCAGTTCAGGCGAGTAGAAGCCGAAGAAATCAGGCTCGTCGGTGGCCTCGATCACCAGCGAGTACGGCAAATTGAGCATGGGTCCATCTTTCCGTGTGTTCCGTGTGTTCCGTGGTAGACCTCTTGGCCGAACAGCGCCTGGAAGAGGCTATGACGACTTCTACAGGCCCGTGTCGCGGGCGGCGGCGGCGGCGTGCTTCGCCCGCTCAATCGCCGCCGGGTTCGGCGCGCCATCCGGCGGCGCGGCGGCGACATCGGCCAGATCCCGCAGCAGGAACGCCGCGACCGGCGTCACCCCATAGCTCCGCCCCCACGCCTCGCGGTCTACGCCCTCCTCCAACAGCACGTGCAGCGCGTCCAGGTAGAACGTGGCGGCGTCCGCGCTCGATAGCGCCGGCTCGCGCAGGCTCGACCACAGCGCCCACACGTCCCACGACGACGGCGCGACCTGGATACCTGCCCAGTCCACCACCAGCAAATGATCGTCCGTGAGACCGATGTTGGCGACCGTTGGCGCGCCATGCACCACGGTCGGCGGCGCGGCGGCCAGGCGCTCGATCAGGGCGTCGGGCGACTGAAGGACGCGATACAGCGCCTCGGCGTCCGCCAGAGGCAGGGCGTCGAACAGGGCGCGCAGATTCTCGCCGGCGTTGGGCGCGTTGGCCTGGAGCACCAGGCTCGGCAGCCCCTCCGGCAGGTCGCCTGCCATCGCCCCGGCGTAGAGCGCCGTCGCGCTGCGCACCCACTCCGCCTGGCGCGTCAGCCAGGGGTAGACGAAGTCCAGCACCTCGCCGGCGTTCCAGTGGAGCGCGTGCATCTCCGCCAGGCGGTAGAGCATCAGGCGCACTTCGTCTTCGCTCAGCGGCGTCGCCAGCCGCGCCGGACCGAGCGTCTCAGCCAGGGGCGACGTCATGATCCACGCCGGTCGCCCCTCGCGGGCGCGGGCGCTGGCAATCGTCGGGTCAATGATGCTGGAGGGCAGGACGGACAGCAGATCGCTTTCGAGGGCGCATATCTCGGCCGGCGCGTCGAGGCGCGGGTTGAACGCCTCGCTCCACGTCGGCCCCGGCAGCACCCGCAGGACGACATCCAGCTCGGCACGGCCAGCCTCGCCACTGCCAATCAGGTGGATGCGGTACAGCGGGCCATCGTGGGGCCGCGCCGACGGCAGCGGCTCGCTTTGCAGATCGTCGAGCACCAGGTCGTCCTGGTCCAATACAACGCGCATCAGGGCGGTGTAGCCGCCCTTGGATAGAATCTGGGGCAGGTAGTTCTCGGCCATGGCATCCTCCTGTGGATACTACAAAGCTTACTGACACCGCGCATCCTGTCAACCAGACGCGGCGCGTTGACTCTCCCTGCCAGCGTGTTATACTCTAGCCCACAGCACGCGCAGGAGGATAGGCACTCATGGCGACCCATCACGAGGTAGATTGGACCCCGGTCCCGTGGACGCGGGTGACGCTGGACGGCGGCCTGTGGGGCGAGCGGCAGCGCGTCAACCGCGAGCGCACCATCCCCGCCGTCTACCGCCAGCTCAAGGACACCGGCCGCCTCGACGCCTTCCGGCTCGACTGGCAGCCGGGCCGGCAGCCCGTTCCGCACCAGTTCTGGGACTCCGACGTCGCCAAGTGGCTCGAAGCCGCCGCCTATAGCCTGGGAAGCCATCCGGACCGGGCGTTGGCCGCCCTCGTAGACGACACCGTCGCCCTGGTGGCCTCAGCGCAGCGGCCGGACGGCTACCTCAACACCCACTTCACCGCCGTCGAGCCGCACAACCGCTGGACGAACCTCCGCGACATGCACGAGCTATACTGCGCGGGCCACCTGATCGAAGCCGCCGTCGCCCACTACGACGCCACCGGCAAGACGACCCTCCTCGCCCCGGTGCGCCGCTACGCCGACACCATTGACGCCGTGTTCGGCGCGGGGCCGGGCCAGAAGCGCGGCTACTGCGGCCACGAGGAAATCGAACTGGCGCTAATCCGCCTCGCCCACGCCACGAACGACACCCGCTACCGGCGCCTGGCGGGGTATTTCGTGGACGAGCGCGGCCGCCGCCCCCACTACTTCGACCAGGAGGCGCGGGCGCGGGGCGAGGACCCGGCGGCGTTCTGGGCCGGGAGCTACGCCTACAACCAGGCCCATATCCCCGTGCGCGAGCAGACCGAGGTCGTCGGCCACGCCGTGCGCGCCATGTACCTCTACTCCGCCATGGCCGACCTGGCGCGGGAGACAGACGACGCCGCGCTGGCCGAAGCCTGCCAGCGGCTGTGGACGCATCTCACGTCGGGGCGGCTGTACATCACCGGCGGCATCGGCCCGTCGCGGGACAACGAGGGCTTCACCGCTGACTACGACCTCCCCAACGAGACGGCCTACGCCGAGACGTGCGCCGCCATCGGCCTGGTCTTCTGGGCGCAGCGCATGGCGCGCCTGGAACACGATGGCCGCTACACCGACGTGCTGGAGCAGGCGCTGTACAACGGCGTCCTCAGCGGTGTGTCCCTCGACGGCGAGACCTTCTTCTACGAGAACCCCCTCGCCAGCGACGGCGGACATCTGCGCCAGCCGTGGTATAGCTGCGCCTGCTGTCCGCCCAACATTGCCCGCCTGATCGCGTCAGTCGGCGGCTACGTCTACGCCCAGGGCGAGGCGGACGCCGTCATTCATCTGTATGCCCACGGCCGCGGGCGGCTGTCCCTCGGTGGGGGAACCGTCACGCTGCGCCAGGACACCGGCTACCCCTGGGACGGCTGCGTGTCGGTGACGCTGGAGATGGCGGCGCCGATGCCGTTCCGCCTCTGGCTGCGGCGGCCCGGCTGGGCGCGGGAGGCGACGCTGCGCGTCAACGGCGCGGAGATTGACCCGGACGGTGTCACGGTGCGCGGGTACATGCGGCTGGAACGGACGTGGAGGCCGGGCGACGAGGTGACAGTCGAGTTCCCCATGCCCGTCGAGCGCGTCTACGCGCACCCGGACATCGCGGCGGACGCCGGGCGGGTGGCGCTGCGGCGCGGGCCGCTGGTCTACTGCGTGGAGGGCGTGGACGTGGGTGTTCCCCTGCGGCGGCTGCGGCTGCCGCGCGGCGCGGAGTTCGCGCCAGTGTACGAGGAAGGGCTGCTGGGCGGCGTGATCGCGTTGCGGGGTGAGGCGCTGGCCGCCGCGAGCGACGGCTGGGGCGAGGGGCTGTATCGCGCCGGGCCGCCGAGCCTACGTCCGACGCCGCTCACCGCCATCCCCTACTATGCCTGGGACAACCGCGCCCCGGCTGAGATGGCGGTGTGGCTCGTCGAAGACGGCGGGACGTAGTGAAGTGTTGGACCACGCAAGGCGCGAAAAGGACACGAAACACGCGAAAAAAGAGTCGCCCAGCGTGAGCCTGTCGCGCCTGTCGCGGCCTGTCGTGGCCTTTGTGGTCCGCAGATCCACGCCCGAGAAGCTGTCGTGACAATAAGCCTGGCTGTCATGCCGAGGCACGAGGCATCTGGGCCGCAGTCCAGACCCCGAACGGAGTGAGGGGTGACAGGCGGGGTTGTCGGGGCGACAGCGATTTTCATCCGTCTGGTGGTGGACGCAAGTCCACGGGAAACTCCTCTGAGAATGAACCTCAACGCAAAGGCGCAGAGGCGCAAAGAAAGAGCATGGTCTGATCTTTCCCCTTTGCGTCTTTGCGCCTTTGCGTTGCCCTTATCTCGAATCCCTGCGCGTTCATGAACGGCTTTCCTGAAAACAAGCCTGGGCTGTCATATGGTGGACGCACGTCCGTGAGAAACTCCTCAGCCGCCGCTCTTGCGCTCCGGCGCGAGCGCCACCAGGCTCAGCGGCTCGAGCGTCAGCTCGCCCGACGGCAGCGCCTGGCCCGTGATCAGGTCCCTGAAGGTGTAGCTCAGCCCGTACAGCCGTAGCAGGTGCGGGGGCAGGCTCTGCGGCCGCTCGCTGAAGTTGGCGAACACCAGCACCCGCTCGTAGCCGCCGCCGGGTTTCCCGTGCTGCCGCACGTAGCCGAGGACGTGGTCGTTGCCCGTCTCGATCACCTGCAAGTCGCCGTCGGTAAACGCCGCGTGCGTCTTGCGCACCTCGATCAGGTGGCGCATCCGCGCGTAGACCCGCCCCTGAATGGCGCTGGAGTCGTGGCGCAGCGCGACGCTGTCCCAGTTCGTCGCGGGGCGATGCACCCAGCGGCTGTCCCGCGCCTTCGTCTCGTCCTCCTGGAAGCTGTAGTCGTTCAGCGTCCCGACCTCGTCGCCCAGGTAGAGCAGCGGGATGCCGCCCACGGTCATGATGATGCCGTGGATGAGGGCAATGCGGCGGATCGCCAGCTCGACCTGCTCCGGCCCCTCCTCCGCCAGCGCCTTCTCCAGCCCGGCCAGGGACGCGCACGTCCCGGAGATGCGGCAATCGCCGGTCTTCGGGTTCTCCTGGAACGGCAGGCCGCGCGAGAAGCTGCCCTCGAACCGCCCCGTGTAGAAGTCGTTCAAGAAGCGGCGGTGATCGTAGCCGCTGATGCCGAGCAGCGCCGCGTCCTCGTCGGAGAACGTCCAGCCGATGTCGTCGTGGACGCGGACGTAGTTCACCCAGGCACAGCCCGGGGGCAGCCGGTGCCGCTCACGCAGCGCCTGCCGCAGCAGTCGCACCTCGCGCGTCGCCAGGGAGTTCCAGAGCAGCGCCATGAGCAGCGGGTTGTACGAGAGCTGGCACTCGTCGGCGCGAATGTAGCGCACAACGTCGTCCGGGTGGACAATCGCTTCGGACTTGAACAGCAAGCCCGGCGCAGCGATGCGCGCCACGGCGTTGAACGCCTGGATCAACACGTGCGCTTCCGGCAGGTTCTCCGAGCTGGTGCCCAGCTGCTTCCAGATGAAGGCGACGGCGTCGAGCCGCAGCACCTCCACGCCCTGGTTCGCCAGGAACAGCATCTCCTCGGCCATGGCGTTGAAGACGGCCGGGTTGGCGTAGTTCAGGTCCCACTGGTAGCTGTGGAACGTCGTCCACACCCACTTGCCGATGTCCGGCTCATACGTAAACGCCCCCGGATGCTCGTCCGGGAAGATCTCGCGCATTGTCAGCTCGTAGCGATCCGGCATGGTTCGGTCCGCGAACAGACGGTAATACTCCTCGTACTCGGCGTCGCCGGTCCGCGCCTTGAGCGCCCACTCGTGGTCGAGGGCGGTGTGGTTGAACACCAGGTCCACCGTCAGGCTGATGCCCTCGCCACGCAGCGCCGCCGCCAGATCCGCCAGCTGCGCCATCGTGCCGAGCGGCCCGTGCACCTCGCGGTAGCTGCTAACGGCATAGCCGCCATCGCTCTCCCCTGGCGGCACCTTGAAGAACGGCATAAGGTGCAGATACGTCAGTCCTAGCTCTTTGAAATAGGGTATCTTCTCGCGCACGCCGGCCAGATCGCCGGCGAACAGGTCCACGTACAGCACCGCGCCGAGCATCTTGTTCGACTGGAACCAGTCGGGGTGGGCCTCGCGCTCCCCGTCCAGCGTCTTCAGGTCCGGCGAGCGCGCGATCCAGGCGCGCGCCATCGCCGACAGCAGCCGCTCCAGGTAGTAGAAGAAGTCGTACTGCGTGCCGTAGAGGCCTAGCAGGAGCCGAAACAGGCGCGGGAACGTCGCACCCAGGCGGCGCAGGAACGTCGCCCACTCGTCGGGGTTCGCCCGCGCATAGTCGGCGAACTCGTCGGCCAGCCGGGGCAGCAGCCGCGCCAGCGTGCGCTCGGCGTGGCGCTGCACCTCCGGCGAGGCCATTGGTGTCGTGTTCAGCATAGTAGTGTTCCTCCGTCTCGTCCCTCTCCCCCCTGCCCCCTCTCCCACAAGGGGAGAGGGGGGGCAAGAACGGCTCTTCCGTCGTTCTCCCCTCGCCCAGTATGGGAGAGGGGCCGGGGGTGAGGGGCCTCATCGAGGTGCGCGGGCTGGAGCACGTCTACCTGAAAGGGACGCCGCTGGCGTCGGCGGCGCTGCGCGGCGTAGACTTCGACGTGCGCGACGGCGAGATTCTGGGGGTGGTGGGCGCGACGGGCAGCGGCAAGTCTACCCTGCTCCAGCACCTCAACGGGCTGCTGCGGCCGCAGGTGGGGCGCGTGCGCGTCCTCGACCTGGACCTTGGCGCCCCGAAAACGGACATTCGCCAGGCGCGGCGAATGGTGGGGCTGGTGTTCCAAAACCCGGAGGATGGGCTGTTCGAGCAGTACGTCGGCGACGACATCGCCTTCGGCCCACGTAACCTGGGGCTGGAGCGCGCCGAGGTGCGCGAGCGCGTCCGCGAGGCGATGGCGCTCGTCGGCCTCGACTTCGACGGCTTTAAGGACCGCCTGACGTTCAGCCTGAGCGGCGGGCAGCGGCGGCGCGTGGCCCTGGCCGGCGTTCTGGCCCTCAAGCCGCGCGTCCTCGTTCTGGACGAGCCGACAGCCGGCCTGGACCCCGGCGCGCGCGCCGCCCTCTTGAAGCAGCTGACGCGCCTGAACCGCGACACCGGCCTGACGGTCGTCATCGCCACCCACAGCATGGACGACCTGGCCGAGATCGCCGACCGCATTTCGATCCTGGCCGGGGGGCGGGTCATTCTGACCGGCACGCCGCGCGAGGTGTTTGGACAGCCGGAGCGCCTGGCCGAGCACCACCTAGGCCTGCCGCAAGCCGCCGAGATCGCCGCCGCCCTGCGCCGCCGCGGCCGCGCCATCCCCGCCGATATCCTTACCGTTGACGAGGCCGAGCGGGCGCTGCTGCCGCTGCTCGCCTCTGCTCCCACGCCGGAGGCTCTATGACCGAGTTCGAGTTTCTGCGCAACGTCACGATTGGGCAGTACCTCCCCACTGGCTCGATCATCCACCGCCTGGACCCGCGTGCTAAGATCCTGGGGTTCCTGGCGCTGCTCGCCGCGACTATGATCGTGCAGGGGTACACGGGCGCGGTCATGGTGTTGGCGCTCGTCATTGCCCTGACCGTCGCCGGCCGCATCCCGCTCGGCTTCGCCTTCCGAACCGTGCGCGCGGCGCTGCCGTTCCTGCTCATCTTCGCCGTCTTGCAGCTCATCGTGCCGGTTGTGCCGCAGGGGATGACGTGCAGCGACGTGGCGCGGGTCGGCTTCTTCGGCCTGAGCGACTGCGCCCTCTACCTGGTCGGTCTCTCGACGCTGCGCTTTGTCACCCTCATCCTGCTGCTGGGCCTGCTGACGTACACAACGTCGGTGACGGAGATGGCCCACGGCATCGAGGCCGGGCTGCGCCCGCTGCAAGCCATCGGTGTCCCGGCCCACGAGCTATCCCTGGTGGCGACGATTGCGATTCGCTTCGTGCCAGTGCTGGCGGAGGAGATCGAGCGCCTGGCGAAGGCCCAGGCGGCGCGCGGCGCCGACTTCGGGCAGGGGGCGGGGGGCCTCGTGACGCGGGTGCGCCGCCTGCTGCCGCTGATGGTTCCGCTCATCCTGCTCAGCCTGCGCCGCGCCGAGGACCTGGCCGAGGCGATGGAGTCGCGCGGCTATGTTGGCGGCAAAGGCCGCTCCCACTTCGTTCAGCTACGGGCGCGCCCATCGGACTGGATGGCCGTCGGCGCGACCGTGGTGATTGCCCTCGTCGTGATGCGCGGCCCGTGGCAGGGCCTCGACGCCGCCATCTGGACGAGACTCTGGAGTTGACTCTCGCTACAAGGAGACCTCACGTGAAGATTACGACCCGTACCCTGGTGATTGCGGCTGTGTTCCTGGCAATTACCCTGCTTCTGGGCCAGATTCCCTTCCTGGGCTTCGTGCCGATGCCCTGGGGCGTCAGCGCCACCACGCTCCAGATTCCGACAATTCTGGCCGGCATCATCGGCGGCCCCATCGCCGGCCTGTTGACCGGCCTCGGCTTCGGTGTGACGAGCTTCATCCGCGCCGGGCAGCCGGGCGGCAACATCATCTTCACCGACCCGCTCATCTCGATCCTGCCGCGCCTGTTCATCGGCCCGGTGGCGTGGGCGGTCTACGCCGCGCTGCGCCGCTTCCAGGAGCCGCTGGCGGCGGCGGCCGGCGGCGCGGCCGGCTCGCTGACCAACACCGTGCTGGTGGTGGGCATGATCATCCTGACCGGGAAGCTGGCGCCGTCGGTCATCATCCCGATTGGCGCGGTCAACGGCGCGGGCGAAGCCGTCCTCTCGGCGCTGGTAACGATGGCGGTCGTCGCGGCGTGGCGCGGCTTCGCCATCGGCCGCCGCCGCGGCGCGAATATCTAGCCCCCAGGCGCTACTCCTGGTTGCTGTTGCGGAGTATGCTAAGGAACGCGGTAGCTCCGCACAATAGTGTCGAGACCCCTGTTGGTGGTGGAGTGACACCTCCACCACCAACAGGGAGGCGCTGGAGACGGCTCTCCAGCGCCAGCACGATACGCTCTTCCACCGCAAACTGCGGAGCTACCACAAGGTGGGCGTGTGCCGGCTGACCTCACTTTCACGGCCTGGTTGAAGCGAAAACGCCGCGAGCAGGGCCTCACCCAGGACGTGCTGGCCGGGCTGACCGGCTGCTCGGCGACCTACTTGAAGAAGATTGAGGCCGGCCAGCGGCCGCCAACGCGGCCGATCGTGGATGCGCTGCTGGAAGCCCTGCAAGTGCCGCAGGCGGACTGGCCGACCTATATCGAGCTGGCGTTTGCGTCGCGCCCGCCCGCCGCCGCCCCGCCGCCGCCGCCTCTGCTGGCAAGCGCGACCGCGCTCGTCGGGCGAGGGCATGAGCTAGAGACACTCCGTCAGATGTGGGCCGAGGCCAGGGGCGGCCACGCCCGGATCGCCTTGCTCGCTGGCGAGCCCGGCATCGGCAAGACCCGGCTGGCCCAGGAGCTTCTGACCGAGATTGCCCAGGACGGCGGGACGGTGCTACGCGGCGGGTGCTACGAGTATGAGGCCACCACCCCCTACCTGCCCTTCGTCGAGGCCCTGCGCGCCTACGTCCGCAGCCAACCCGCCGCCACCCTGCGCCAGCGCCTCGGCCCAACCGCGCCGGAGCTGGCTCGCCTCGCGCCCGAGCTTGACGCCAAGATCGGCCCGCTGCCCCCCAACCCGACCCTATCCCCGAATGAGGAACGCCTGCGCCTGTTCGACAACGTCGCCCGCTTCTTCGCCTCCCTGGCCGGTGACAGCGGGCTGCTCCTCTTCATTGACGACCTCCACTGGGCTGACGGGGCAACCCTGGCCCTCCTGAGCTACCTCCTGCGCAACCTGTCGAGCGAGCGCCTCCTCGTGCTCGCCACCTATCGCGAGGACGACCTGGGCCGCAGCCACCCCCTCGCCGAGGCCCTGGTGGCCTGGTATCGGGCGCGCATCGCCACGCGCCTCGCCCTGGCTCGCCTGACAGAGAGGGAGACGGCGGCGCTCCTGGCGGCGCTCTTCCACCAGGAAGGCGTCTCGGCCGAGTTCGCCGCGGCGGTCTACCAGGAGACCGAGGGCAATCCATTCTTCACCGAGGAGGTCGTAAAGTCGCTGATCGAGGGGGGGCAGGTCTACCGCGAGGGCGAGGGCTGGGGGCGCAAGGCCATCGCCGAACTGGCGATCCCCCAGAGTATCAAGGAGGCCATCGGGCGGCGCCTGGATCGCCTGAGCAAGCCGTGCGTCGAGATGCTCCACACGGCGGCGGCGCTGGGCAAGACCTTCGCCTTTTCCGAGTTGGCCGCCGTGTCGTCGGGCGCCGAGGATGTATTGCTGGACGCCCTGGACGAAGCGAGCGCGGCGCAGGTCCTCCGCGCCGACCCGGCCGACAGCTTCAGCTTCACCCACGACAAGATCCGCGAGACGCTGTTGGGCGGGCTGAACCCGGTACGGCGGCGGCGGCTGCATCAGCGCATCGGGGAGGGGCTGGAGGCGCTGTACGCCGCTCAGTGCGATGACCACGCGGCGACGCTGGCGTATCACTTCGTCGAGGGCAAGGATTGGCCGCGCGGCCTGGCCTATTCGCAGCAGGCGGCGGAGAATGCTGAGGCGCTGTTCGCCCACGACGAGGCGATCCAGTTCCTGACGATGGCGCGCGAGTGCGCGATGGCGCTGGGCGACCGCGAGGCAGAGGCGGCGATCGCCGAACGACTGGGCGATCTCTACTACGGTGGCAAGGCGACGCTGGCGGTGGAGAATTACCTTACCGCGCTGCAGCTGACTCAGTCAACCACGAAACGCGCGGTGCTGAAGTCGCGCATTGGCGCTGTGTGTGCGCAGATCGGTGACCGGCGCGGCGAAGAGTTTCTCGAAGTAGCGCTGCGCGAGCTTGATGCCCAGACTCAGCAGGGTGAACTGGCCCGGGCGATGGCCCACCTCGGCCGCTTCCGTCATTACCGGGGCCAACACCGACAGGCCATCGAGTTGCTCCGGCAAGCGCACGCGCTGGCGGAGCCGCTCGACGACGTGTCCACTCTGGTATTCATCTTTTTCTACCTGGCCGGCAACTACGTGCAGATGGCCCGCTACAAAGAAAGCGTTGATTACGCGCGTCGAGATCTCCGCCTGGGGGAGCTGTACGGCAATTCTGTGGCGACCTTGCACGCGCTGATGTACCTCGGCGAGAACGCCCGCCTGACGGGCGACTGGCCGATGGCGCTCGACTATCTCGCCCAGCAGCGGTCGTTGGCGCAGAAGCTCGGCTCGGAGCGTGTCCTCGCGTGGGGATTGTTTGGTGAGGCGGAGATACAGCATGCTCTGGGCGAGCTAGGCCCAGCGCGCTCCAAAGCCAGGGAGGCCCACGACCGCGTTCGTCGAATTGACGACCTTCGCGGCGCCACTCACTTTGGCTATCTGCACGCCATGATCGAGACTGACCTGGGTCTTGATGAGCGAGCGCGCACGCATGTTGACGAAACTCTGGCCGCAGCCAACACGATGAATCACATCTATCCGTACTGCCTGGCGCGGTGGGCCGCCGCGTATTGCCACGTCCAACGTGAGGAGTGGGGCGCCGCCGCGAGCATTCTCGATGAGGCCGTGAGCCAGGTGGCCGCAACGGATCATCGGCAAGGCGGGCTGCAATTCGGGCCGACCCACGCTGAGGCGTATCTGGGGCTTGGCCGCGTGGATGAGGCGGCCCGCATGAACGACGAGCACCTGGCCCTGGCCCGCGAGGCTGGGTCGCGCCACTTCGAGGCGCTGTCCCTGCGGGTGCAGGGGCAGATTCGCGCGGCGCAAGGGTTGTTCGACGAGGCCGAAGCGTCCTTCGCCGCCGCTATCGCCATTCTGGAGCCAAGCGGCGCGCGGCTCGAGCTCGGCCGCGCCCTCTACCACCGCGCCCGCCTGCGCCACGGCCTCGGCCGCGACGACGATGCCCGCGCCGACGCCGCCCGCGCCCGCGACCTCTTCGCCGCCTGCGGCGCCCCTCGCGACCTGCGCCGCGCCGAGACGCTGCTCGCGCCATAGGCGGGGTCTGGACTGCGGCGGCCCAGATGCCGACTGAAGTCGGCGCTACAGGCGACAAGGAATGTGTAGCGCCGACTTTAGTCGGCTCTCCGCACTACCCGGTGTGGTTGTCTCCGCGACGACGCGGCCCGACCAATGTTCATAGCGGCAGAGCGCAGCAATCCCTCGCCCTTGTGCAAGGCGATTTGTTCAGCGAGAGTGTGTCATTTGCCTGGCGGGAGGCTGCTTCGTCCTCCTGCCGTTGTCCTCGCAGCGACAGGGTAGCCGTGTGTTCTGGGCAGACGCCGTAGCGCTTTACGCTGGACAAGCACCCCGAGCGCATGGCTTCTTCCTCAATGGATCAGTACCCGCTTGGTATCACCTCATCGGCAGGTTCGGGCATCGCTGTCCCCACCCGGCTACGGGCGCTCTCGCGCCGTCCCGTCGCCGTCACTAGCTCCGTCGCCTTGCCCAGGCCAAACGCGGGCATGTTGTTGTAGACCGACTCGTACTGCCCGGCCTTCACGAGATACGTCTCGTGCCAGA
>JAXLWJ010000021.1:0-89968 GCA_046328535.1 Anaerolineae bacterium | reverse complement strand
CCCTGTCGCCGCCGGGGTCGCCTGCGCGCCGGCCGCGCCCGTCGCCGCCGGGGTCGCCTGCGCGCCCGCCGCCGCGGCCTTGCCGTTCGTGAAAGCGGCGTCGAGGCCCTGCGGTCCGCGCGCTACCGTTCCCGGCTCCAGGGGGCGCGACTGCATGTTGTTCGGGAAGAAGTCCGTCTCGCCCAGCGGCAGGTACTTCGGCTGGTTGCCCATGAACTGGAAACTCATCTGGTTCTCGTACCTGTTGGAGCAGCCGGCTGTCACGACAAGCAGCAGCCCCAGCGCCACCAGAACCAGGAGTCGCCCCGAGACGTATCGCGACCGTAACGGCGATGAAGAAGGATTAGCTCGGAACATCGAACACCTCGCGGGGCTTCAAGCTCTCGATAAAGCTCCTCGTCCTGATTGGATCATAGAGCGGGTCCTTCGCCTCGATGACCAGGAAGAAGGAGTCGATACTGGCGTGCTGCGCGAACCGCGGGACATTGAACGTCGGGTGATACGGCTCTGGCAGGCCGTTCAGGATCCAGACCGCCAGGAACCCGCAAATCGCGGCGGTGAGGATCATCAGCTCGAACGTGACTGGCCCCCAGGCCGGCCAGCTCACCAGCGGCCTACCGCCGACATTCAGCGGATAGACGATGACCGCCACCCAGTACTGGAGGACGATACCGGTGATGATGCCGACAATGCCGCCGACAACCATGATCCAGGACATCGGCCGCTGGCTCAGCCCCATACTGTGGTTGAGGCCGTGCATCGGGTATGGGCTGTAGGCGTCGTACTTCTTATAGCCGGCGGCCCGCACCTTCTCGACGGCCTGGATCAGGTCGTGCGGCTCGTCGAACTCGGCCATCAGCCCGTAGGGCGGCTCCGCTACCTCGTCCGAGTCGTCGTGTCCCACAGGGGCCGTGATATCTTTGGCGCCTGGAGCTTCCAATGCCAGTTCTTGGTTACTCATGGATGCCTCTCCGAGATGATGTGGCGGAGCGCCGATGTAACGATGGGAGACCCACTTCGCTACGTTCCGTCACTTCGTCACTCCGTCACTTCGTCACACTCGCCCACCCGCCACTGTCAATCCGCGCCCGAGGGCTGCGGGGCGAGCGCCGGCGCCTGGGGCGCGGCGTGCGCAGCGTCGTGCTCTTTGTCTTCCTGGATCTCCTCGCGCACTTCGAATATCGAAATCATCGGCAGGAAGCGGACGAAGAGGAAGATCAGCGCCAGGAACATGCCGATGGTGCCGAAGTACATGCTGAAGTCCCACTGCGTTGGGGCGTAGGTACGCCACGTCGCCGGCAGGAAGCCTTCCGCCAGGCTCGTCACGATGATGTTGAAGCGCTCGAACCACATACCGAAGTTGACGAACATCGCAATGATCCACAGCAACACCGTGTTGCGGCGGAAGAAGCGGAACCACAGGAGCTGCGGCACAAGGATGTTGCACAGGATCATGCCCCAGAACACCATCCAGTACGGGCCGAAGGGGCGGTACCAGAAGAAGAGCTGCCGCTCATAGATGTTGCCGCTGTAGTACGCCGCCCAGAACTCCATCGTGTAGCCGTAGGCGACGACGAGGCCGGACAGCAGCATGACCTTGGCCATGTTATCAATGTGACGAGCGGTCACGAGACCCTTGAGGTCGTAGAAGCGCCGCAGCGGAATCATCAGCGTCAGCACCATGGCGAAGCCAGCGTAGATCGCGCCCGCGACGAAGTACGGCGGGAAGATCGTCGCGTGCCAGCCCGGCAGGATCGAGACGGCGAAGTCGAAGCTCACGATGCTATGGACAGACAGCACCAGCGGCGTCGAGATGGCCGCCATCAGGTAATACACGCGACCGTGGCGCGCCCAGTGGCGCGCCGAATTCCGCCAGCCCAGGGCGAAGAGGCCCGCCGTGCGCGCGATCCAGACGCTCTTGGTCTTGTCGCGGAGCGACGCCAGGTCGGGTACCAGGCCGGTGTACCAGAACATGATCGAGACCAGCAGGTAGGTCGTCACCGCGAACACGTCCCACAGCAGCGGGCTGCGGAACTGCGGCCACATGCCCGTCGTCGCCGGGTAGGGCAGCATCCAGAAGGCATACCACGGACGGCCCGTGTGCAGCAGCGGGAACAGGCCCGCGCACGCCACAGCGAATAGCGTCATCGCCTCGGCGAAGCGGTTGATGGCCGTGCGCCAGGGCTGGATGAGAAGCAACAGAATGGCGGAGATGAGCGTGCCGGCGTGGCCGATACCGATCCACCACACGAAGTTGATAATGTCGAAGGCCCAGCCGACGGGGATTTGATTTCCCCAGATGCCGACGCCGCGCCAAAGCAGCCAGGTGATGGTCATCAGCAGGCCCATCGTAAACAGGAACGCGATCGCAAAGCCGATAACCCAGCCCCAGGGCGTGTGCCGCTGCAGAATGATGCCGAGAATCTTGTCGGTCACCGACCGCATCGTTTGCCCAGGTGCGATCAAGGGGTCGGGGTCGTGGCCGTTCGCTGTTCCGCCATCAACGGGAACAACCACCGTCTGCTGCTCTTTGACCGTTGGTTCTGCCATTACACGTCTCCCTCTACGCTCGAGATCAGAGGCCCCAGCCAACTACTCTGGTCCAACTCTTCAACTCTATGCGTTCTTGTCCTGGAGGCTCGGGTTGCGGATGGCCGCCAGGAACGTCGTGCGCGGGCGGGTGTTCAGCTCAGCCAGCAGCGCGTAGTCGGTCGGCTGCTCCTTGAGCTTGCTCACCTGGCTGTTCGGGTCATTCAAGTCGCCGAAGACAATCGCGTTCGTCGGGCAGGCCGCCTGGCACGCCGTCAGAACGTCGCCGTCGCGAATCTTGCGGCCAGCCTTCTCGGCCTCGATGCGCGCCGCCTTGATGCGCTGGACGCAGTACGTACACTTCTCCATGACGCCACGCGTGCGCACCGTCACCTGCGGGTTCATCAGCAGCTTGAGCTGCGGGATTTCGGAGGTCGGCCAGTAGTTGGTGTGCTGCAGATAGTTGAAGCGGCGCACCTTGTACGGGCAGTTGTTGGAGCAGTAGCGCGTGCCGACGCAGCGGTTGTAGACCATGTCGTTCAGGCCCTCGCTGCTATGCACCGTCGCCGCCACCGGGCAGACCGGCTCGCACGGCGCCAGCTCGCACTGCATGCACGGGCGCGGCTGGTAGTACGTCTCCGGGTTCTCGGCCTCGCCCTTGTAGTACTGGTCAATCAGCAGCCAGTGCATGACGCGGCCGCGGTGAACCTCTTCCTTGCCCACCACCGGGATATTGTTCTCGGCCTGGCAGGCGAGCGAGCAGATGTTGCAGCCGATGCAGACCGTCATGTCAATGGACATGCCCCACTTGTAGTCGTCGTAGAGGAACGGCGGGTACATGGACGGCAACCCTGACTCTAGCTCCTTGCCAACATCGGCCGGGACGGCCGGCGCTTCGTGGGCCAGGCGGGCGAACTCGGGGTCCTTCTTGTACTCCTCGAGGGTCGCCGAGCGCACGAGGTAGTCGCGGCCCACCAGGGCGTAGGACACCTGGGTCATCGCCAGCGGGTACGACGAGCCGGGCTGCACAGCGACCTGGAGGCCGCCGCCGAACCAGGGCGCGTCGGACGTGCGCAACGCGTAGGCGCTGAAGCCAACGTTGTTGCCCACATTGCCCGCTTGCGTCCGTCCGTAGCCGAGGTTGACCGTGACCGCATTGTCGGCGTGGCCCGGCACAATCATCACCGGCGCCGTCACCTGGTTGCCCTTGTACGTCAGCGTCACCGTCTGCGTCGTCGTCTGGCCCGACGTCAGCGCCTCGCTCGGCCTGTCCTGCGGGCCGGCCGACAACCCAGGCACGTTGATACCCAACCGCTGAGCCGTCGCCGGACTCATCTGCGCCGCGTTGTCCCACGTCAGCTTGTGGATGGGGCGCGGCAGCTCCTGGAGCCAGCCGGCGTTGGCAAAGCGGCCATCGTAGACCGACGGATCTAGGCGGAAGACGATTTCGATGCCTGGCTGCGGCGTCGAGGGGGCCGCGCCGCTGGTGAAGTTGGGACGCAGTGTGACCGGCTTCGGCTTCGATGCCGTATCCGGCACGACGCCCTGATACACCGCCTTGCGCCACCACGTCTCGAAGTCGGCAGCGTTGGCCTGCCCCTTCCAGTAGGCGCGCACGGTATCGTAGCCCGACACGGTCGGGTCATCGCTGAAGTTGTTGAGGATCTCGATGTAGGACTTGCCGCCGTAGAGCGGCGCGATGAGCGGCTGGATGATGCTGGCGCTCCCGTCGAAGGCGCGCACGTCGCCCCACGATTCGAGGAAGTGGGCCTCGGGGATCATCCACTTGCACAGCGCCGAGGTCTCGTCGTTGTACAGGGAGACGTGGGCGCTGAGGTTGACGTTCGCCAACGCCTGCCCGAACGGGATGTCAATCGGCGCGTCGTAGGCCGGGTTGCCGCCCAGGATGAGCAGCACCGATACTTTGCCCGCGTTCATGTCGGCGACGAGGTCGCGCAGGTCGGCCAGCATGTCGGTCGGGTTCGCCTGCACCGGGTCAATGTAGGCGACCGTCTTGCCCGTGTTGCCGAGCGCATCATTGATAGCGGCGGCCAGGGCATGCACAATCGGCGGTTGACCGTTGCCCGCGATGACGATGCTAGCGCCCTTGTTGGCCTGGAGGTCGGTGACGACGGCATCCACCCACGACTGGCGCAGGCCCTGGGGGACGGCGCTGGGCGCGCTCACGCCCGCCACGCCGACGCGGCTGGCGATGATGCGCGCGAGCGGCTCGATGTCGCTGGCGCGGATCGGCAGGCGGTTGTCGGCGATGGCGCTGGTCACCGTCGGCATCGGCGTGGCCGCGTAGAGCCGGTTCATGTTGGCGTCCGGCTTGCGCCCCTTGGCGAACGCCTTGGAATAGGCCAGGTCGCCCGGACCCTCGCCCATGAAGTTCGAGTCGAGGGAGACGATGATCTTGGCCTTGTCGAAGCTGTAGACGGGCTGGAGCGCCGCGCCGAATGCCAGCTGCGTCCCGGCCAACTCGATCGAGGTCAGCGCCGGCTCATACTGCACCCACTTCGCCTGCGGGTAAGCCTTGAGGATGCCCTGGAGCTGGCTGACCAGCGTGGGCGACGTGACCGTCTCCGTCAGGATGCGCAGCCCGCTGCCGCCCGCCGCCTTCTGAAGCTCGAGGGCGCTACGCAGCGTCGTCGAGAACGCCTCATACGGGCGGATGCGCGTGCCGTTGCGGATGGCCTGCGCCCGGTCCGGGTCGTACAGCACGAGGGTCGAAGCCTGCATGAAGGCGTCCGTCGCGCCCAGGCTGGCCGCGCTGTCTATGTTCCCCTCAATCTTCGTCGGCCGGCCCTCGTAGCTAGCGACCAGCACGCCCTTGCCGAAGCCGCTGAGCGGCATGGCCGAGGCAAAGTACATGGGCATACCGAGTACCATGCCTTCGGGCTGCTTCACGTAGGGTACGATCTTCTTCATGTCCAGCGGCGAGCAGGCCGCGAGGCCGCCCAGCGCCAGCGACGCGCCCATGATTTGCAGGAAGCGCCGCCGCGTCACGCCATCGGTCCAGACCGAGGCCATGCGCGGGAACTCCCGCTCCAGAAGCGACTGGAAGCCTTCGCCATCCGCCAGCTCCTGCAGGGTGCGCCAGTATTTTCGATCCTGCTTGGCAGTTACCTTCGTCGCAACGTCTTCCAGATCGAGAGGCTCGGTCATAGTCATCTTCCCTGGAATTGGCTCAGTGATGGCACGTGTCGCAGTTCTGCAAGGTGCCCTTGTTGATGTTGTACTCTTTCACAAGCTGCGCGCCGAGCTGGGCCTGCGGGATCGGCGGCTGATAGCCGAACGTGTACACTTCTTCCCTCGGCCGCAGATACTGCTCCGGGTTGAAGTGACACTCCATGCACCAGCGCATCTGGAACGAGTTGGCCTTGTAGATCTGGTTCATCTCGTCAATGCGGCCGTGGCACGTCTCGCACCCGACCCCCTTGGCGATATGGATGCTGTGGTTGAAGTAAGCGAACTCCGAGACCACGTTGACCATGTTCCACTGGAGCGGCTTACCGGAGGTGTAGCTGTCGCGCACCGGCGCCAGATACGGGCTTTGGTTCCAGATCTGGACGTGGCAGTTCATGCACGTCTTCGTCGGCGGGATACCGGCGTACCACGAGTCCTCGACGTTCTGGTGACAGTAGAGGCACGAGATACCCAGCTCGCCCGCGTGGTGCTTGTGGCTGAACTGGATCGGCTGGACGACCGCCTCGCCGACCCACGTCACGTAGGGCGACCGCACGAAGAAGAACGCTGCCGTCCCCAGCAGGCCGATCAGAATGACGATGGCGATGATGGTCGCCTTGGCGATGGTATTAGTGCTGCGATGGAAAAGTTGACCCATTGCGTCTCCTCAAAGGCTTGGAGTCGCCGATGATAAGCACCTGCTTCGGCTACGCCGCCGCAGCCTGACACGCACGATTAAAATGGGAACTGCTGGTGAGCTTCCCCTTCCGCTGGCAAGGCAACCAGGCCCTACCTTCCGATTCGCGGACGGTTGCAATTGATTTTGGGGACGGCAGCATTGGCGCCGAGATTTGGAAAGCTAGAGGTAAAGAATTGGGCATCAATGTCGTCTAGAATGGTTCTCACGGATTATACCGGACTGGGATGAATAGGCAAATGCGAACACCCATAAATTTAAGCTAGTTTTCAGAATTGGTGGTCTTAATCCGGTCCTAATCATGGCCGACCGGGGTCAAAAGATTCCGCATCCCCCAGCACAGGATACGTGGCGTGTCGCTCTGAGCGCAGCGAAGAGCCTCCAGGCCAGAGGGGATGCTTCGCTGCGCTCAGCATGACACCCTCTACGGGGCGCGGGTGGCGACGCTCCCCAGCAGCTCGGCTGTCGCCGCTACCGTCGCCGCCTGTTGCGCCTCGCGGCTGATCGTCGCCGCGTTGTCGCCGCGCTGCGCGCCGTACCACCCGAACTGAGCATGGTTGCCGCCCTCGATGGGAACGAAGCGCGTGTCCGCCGGTAGCAGCCTCTTCGTCGCCTCGATCTTCGCCGGCGTCGCCAGCCCATCCAGCGTGCCGAAGATCGAGGTCACGGCCACGTTGCGCTCGGCCAGGCTGTCCGTGTCAGCCGGGTACGCCGCCCACAACGCCAGCCCCTGCGCCAGGTCCGGATTGTTCAGCACGAAGCGGGCCGCCATAGCGCCGCCGAGGGAGTGGCCGCCGACCACCCAGCGCGGAATCTGCGGGTACGCCGCGACAACGTCCTTCCCGCGGTCCGGCGCCAGGACGGCGAGGTTCAGCGGCATCGGCACGATGACGCTCGTGTACCCCTGCTCCGCCAGCGCCCGCATCGCCGGCGCGTACGCCTCCGGCTGCACCAGCCCGCCCGGGTAGAAGATGAACCCGACAGGCCGCGCGTCGTGCGTCGGCTCGAACGCCAACCACGGGCCGGTCGTGACGCGCACCTTGTCGTCGCTCTGGAGCGCCGCGACCGCCTCGGGCATCGGCCGCCCCGACACGGCCACGTAGGCCCATGTGCCGACCACGGCCAGGACGACAACCAGCGCCACGGCCGCCACGCCCCATAGCAGCCACCGCCCGCCTCGTCCTTTGTAAGTTCTGTTACCTTTCACCTCTCTACCCTCTCGCTATCCCCAGAGTCTCTAGACAAACTAACTTTATGGCATGCGCATTGCTATTCATCGGGTAACCAGCACTGCGCTCTACGAGGACGCCGTCCTATCCCTCGGCGAGACGTGGTCTGTCATATCTTCAGAAGGGGGGTTTACTGCGATGTCACGTCCCAAGGCCTTCGTAATGGCTGTCTGCGTCATCGCCATGCTGGCGCTCCTGTTCTATGGAGGTCAGGTCAGCGCGATGTCCGATCCCAACCCGCTCCGAGCTTCCCCCGCTTATTCACCTGTCGTCGCTGCCAACAAAATAGATGCTGAGGTTTGTGGAACGGTAACCGCCTACGTCCCGACCGTGTCAGTCACCGTCGGCGGCACACTCCTCAATTTCGCGGTCGGCGCGACGATCAACGGCGCTAACCTGCTCCAGGTCGGCGCGAACGTTTGCGTTGCGTACACCACCAACGGGCTAGGTCTGGTGACGAGCGCCCAGGTGACAGCCCAGACTCCCCAAGCCACAGCCACCCTGCCCATCCCGACCCTGCCCCTTCCAACGTCTACGGTTGGCGTCAACACGACGATCAACATCTGTGGCGTCGTGACTGCCTTCCAGGCGGCGACGGCGAATGCCCCAGGCTCGATCACCATCGGGGCCGTCACCTATCCGATTGCTATTGGCACGCTGCTGCAAGGCCAGGACGCGGTGCGGACAGGGGATAACGTCTGTCTCTCAGCAACCGTGAATGCCTCCGGGCAGATCAGCGGCGGCCAGATTACCATCAACGCCGGCGGCAATGTCAACGTTTGCGGTGTGGTCTCGGCCTACACAGCGGCGACGGCCCTGACGGCTGGCTCGGTCACAATCGGTGGTCAAACCATCCCCATCGCCGCCGGCACAACGCTGACCGGCCAGGACCTGCTCACCATCGGCAGCAACGTCTGCCTCAGTGGGACGCTCAACGGGGTGGGCCAGGTTAGCAGCGGCGGCGTCACTGCCAACGCCGGTGGGACGGTCAACGTCTGCGGCGTCGTAACCGCCTTCCAGGCTGCGACAGCCATTGTCCCCGGCTCTATCACCATCGGCGGCCAGACCTTCCCCATCGCCGCCGGCACAACGCTGACCGGCCAGGACAACGTGAACCTCGGCAGCTCCTACTGCCTGAGTGGCACGCTCAACGCCAGCGGCCAACTCAGCAACGGAACGTTGACGCTCGACGCCGCCGGCCAGGTCTGCGGGGTGGTGACCGCCCTATCAGCCAACAGCATCACCATTGACGGCCAGGTGCTCGTGCTCGCGCCGAATGCGACGGTCGGCCCGGGCGTCGGCGCATGCGTTTCGGCGTGCGCCCAGATCAACACCGCCGGCCAGGTGATTAGCGTCTCCGTCAATGCCGCCGCCATGGTCAGCGGCGTTGTTACGGCCTACGCCCCTGGCTTCTCGATCACCGTCAACGGCCAGACATTCCCCCTTGCCCCCAGCGCGAACATCAGCGGCAACGTCGGCGTTGGCGCGACCGTGACTCTCGCCCTGAACGGCGCGGGGCAAGCGGCGTGTATCACCGTGACCTCGCCGGGCAGCACCGCGACCGCCACGGCTACGATGACCGCCGTCCCCAGCGAGACCGCCACGGCTACAGCAACAGCGACGGGTGCGGCCGGCGGAACGGCAACCCCCACCGCGACAGCGACAGGTGCGGCCGGCGGAACGGCGACCCCCACTGCCACAGCAACGTCCACCGCTGTTCCCGGCGGGACGGCCACTGCCACTGCCACGGCCACCGGTACTGCGCCGCCGACACCGATGCCGGGCCTGTCGAACGTGTGCGGCACAGTCTACGACGCCGTCACGCATCAGCCTATTCCCGGCGCGACAGTCGAGTTGTTCACTGCATCCGGCAGCAGTCAGGGCAGCGTCACCGCCGACGCGAACGGCCGCTACTGCTTCTACAATGTCCCACCCGGGTCATACGTCGCCATCGGTTCGCACCCGAACTATAACCCAGACCAGCGCCCGGCCCAGGCCACGCCCGACCACACCACGACGGTAGACCTGTTCCTGACCCCGTTCAACGTCGGCACGCCGACTCCGATTCCCACGGCGACGCCAGCGGCGGGCGCGCCGACAGGATCGCTGTGCGGCTACGTCACCAACCAGGCCACGGGCGCCGTCATGGTGGGCGCGATCGTCGAGCTGTTCGACGAGCGAGGCGTTGTCATCGCCCACACCGTCACCGACACCACGGGTCACTACTGCTTCGCCAACGTCCCGGTCGGCCCTTACTCCCTCGTCGCCCATATGCCGGAATGCCCGGGGCAACTCCAGTGCGCCAGCCAGATGGTGCGAGTCCAGATCGTCACCGCACAAGCGCAACGCGTAGACGTGGCGCTACAGTGTGCGATGGCGCGCCCTCACACCCTCTACCTGCCTCTGATCGAGGAAGACATGCCGCCAAGATAGGCTTCTGAGGCAGCTGTTGCTCGCCCCACCGGCTACGGCAACAGTGTGGCACGGTGGCGCGCCGTGGACGGAGCGCCACCGGGGTTTGGTTCAGTTCACTATTTAGCCGCCGCCTGCTTCGCCTGTATTCGGCTGGCCGCCGCCATGCGCCCCAACACCGCCTGCGCCGCCTTGCCCGTCATCACCCGCGGCTGCGAATACTCGTAGAGCTGCACCGGCGTGTACTCGACGCCGACCAGCGTGTTATCGTAGAACGTGTAGCGACCCACAACGCCGATGCGCGTCTCCTCGCTCCACATCTGGTCAAAGATGAAGTTGCCGTGGGCGTAGGTGATGAACTTGTCATGATACACTTCGGCTGCCTGCACGCGGTGCGGGTGGTTGCCGATGATGAGGTCGGCTCCTGCGTCAATCACGAAGTGGGCGATGTCAGTCGGGGCGTCGTTGGCAATGCCCGGTGACCGATCTGGCACGTCCACGTATTCCCGGCCCCAGTGCATCGCCACGACCAGCACGTCCACCTGCGGGCGCAGCGTGGCGATCTGCCGCGCAATCGCCCGGCGGTTGAAGCGCTCGCCCACGCCGTTGAACGCCAGGAAGCCGAAGCGAAGGCCGCGCACATCCACGATCGCCGGCGTGTCGCGGTCGGCCCAGGCCACATCCTGCGCCTCCAGGTTCTTGACCGTCTCCTGGATGCCGCTCTGGCCGTAGTTGCTGATGTGGTTGTTTTCCAGCGTCGCCACGTCCACGCCGGCCTTCCTCAGCGCCGCCGCGAAGCCGGGCTGCCCGCAGAACTGCATGCCCTCATCGTGGGGCGGGCAATTCCGAATCAGCGGCGCTTCCAGGTTGACCACCGTCAGATCACCACTGTGAAGCAGGTCGGCCGTTTTCGCCAGGGGGTAGAAGAAGTCGTTGCCGCGACCACGGATGCGCATGTCCACCGAGCGCGCCGGGATAACATCCCCCGTGGCGACGAGAACCCGCAGACGCGACTCGTCCAGGCCGAGGGCCGAGAGATCACGCGGCGGGAACACGTCGTCCAGCGTCAGGGGCGGGGCGTCGGCCGCCGCCGGGCGCGCGGCGAGAGGCAAAAGGACGATCAGAAGGACGGCGACGATGTAGTATCTCATGGTGGCCGAGTCTACCATAGCGCCGGGCGGCTGTCTAGTGCAAGGACAACGGACCTCGTCGGCTACCCACGCTCGCCTGCCCGTAGAACGGGCAGGCTACAAAGTGCAAGCCTGAGAGGCTACCTCTCAGCCCCTCGGGCTTCCATCCAGTAGCGCGACGCTTCGAGCGTCGCGCGGGCGCACGATGCCGAGCATGCCCCCTGACTATGCACTAGGGCATCGTCGCCCCGCTAGCCGTCGGGGCAGGCCCCCGTGCCTGCCCGCGATAGACGGCCCAGATGCCTCGCGGCGCTCGGCATGACAGCCCAGGCTTATTGTCACGACAGTTTCCCGGGCGCTAAGGCTGCGGACCACGAAAGCACGAAAGGCCGCGACAGGCGCGAAAGGCCCACGCTGGGCGACTCTTTTTTCGCGTTTTTCGTATCCTTTTCGCGCCTTTCGTGGTCCAACCACTTGCCCTACCGCGTCAGCCCAGGTTTATTTTCAGAGGCCAGCGGCGCTAAGCCGACGGGTCCGTGTCGCGGCGGCGCATGGCGGCTTTGACCCGCTTCAAGCGGAACAAGTCCTCCCGCTCCCGCTCCTCCAGCACGCGCTCGATATAGGCGCACTGCGCCTGGAGCTGCGGCAGGAGCACCGTCTCCAGGGCGTTGACGCGCACCGTCGTCGTCCGAATCTCCTCGGCCAGCCGCTTGAGCCGCAGCTCGTCCACCGCCAGGTCAATCACGTCCTCCAGCTCAGTCTCGAATTGCTCGGCGGCGGCGTCAATCCGCGCCGATGTCGTCGCCAGGCTGTAGCCGCGCTCGGCGCTCGACCGCCGCAGCGCGGGCCGCTCGATCAGCGGTGTGCGCACGCCCATCACGTTCGTCTCGGCGACCTCGATGCTCAGCGGTCGGCGCGCGGCGAACCCGGCCGACGCGACGGCCTCGCGGCCATCGAACGCCTCGGCCCACGCCAGGGCCTGCCGCGCCTCCCCCGCCACCTTCTCCAACGCGTCGCTCTCCCGTGAGACAACGTCCATCGTCCGCAGCAGCTCTTTCCACAGGGCGTTGCGCTTGTCCTTGAGCAGATCGCGGCCCTGCCGCGCGAGGGCCAGCTGAGCGCGGCGGGCGAGCAGTTCCATGCGGGTCGGGTCCACATGGTCGCGGGCGCTCACGGGGTACCCCCCCGCCGGTAGCGGGCCACGTACTGCGCTTTGATACGCTTCAGTTCCGCCGACGGCAGATCCGCCAGGAGCGACCACGCAATGTCCAGCGTCTCGCCGAGCTTGCGGTTGGCCGGCCCCTGGTGAATGAACGTGCGCTCGAAGGTGTCCGCGAAGGCCAGCCGACGGCGGTCCGCGTCACCGAGCGCCGCCTCGCCGATGATCGCCACGAGCCGCCGCAGGTCGTGCCCCTGGGCGTACAGCGCGTACAGCTGGTCGGCCACGTCGCGGTGGTCCTCCCGCGTCTTCCCGACGCCGATGCCGGCGTTCATGAGGCGCGACAGGCTCGGCAGCGCGTCAATCGGCGGGTAGATGCCCTTGCGGTGAAGCTCGCGCGACAGCACGATCTGGCCCTCGGTGATGTAGCCGGTCAGGTCGGGAATCGGGTGAGTGATGTCGTCGTCGGGCATGTTCAGAATCATGAGTTGGGTGATGGAGCCGCGCTTGCCCTTGATGCGGCCAGCGCGCTCGTACAGCGAGGCCAGGTCAGTGTACAGGTAGCCGGGGTAGCCGCGCCGCCCCGGCACCTCCTCCCGCGCGTTCGCCACCTCCCGCAGCGCCTCGGCGTAGTTCGTCATGTCGGTGAGGATCACCAGGACGTGCATGTCGTGCTCGAACGCCAGGTACTCGGCGCACGTCAGCCCGACGCGCGGCGTGAGCAGGCGCTCGATGGTCGGGTCATCGGCCAGGTTGAGCAGCAGGACGGTGTGCTCCAGCGCGCCGCTCGCCTCGAACTGGTGGCTGAAGAACGACGCCTCCCGCGACGTGATGCCCATCGCGGCGAACACGACGACGAATTTCTCGCCGGTCTGCAACACCGTCGCCTGGCTGGCGATCTGCGCGGCGATCTCATTCGCCGGCAGGCCATAGCCGGAGAAGAACGGCAGCTTCTGGCCGCGCACCAGCGTATTCAGGCCGTCTATGGCGGAGATGCCCGTCTGGATGAACTCCGATGGGTGGTCACGCGCCGCCGGGTTGATGGGGTAGCCCTGCACGTCCAGCCGCGCCTGCGGGACGATGGGGGGGCCGCCGTCAATCGGCTGGCCGGAGCCGTTGAACGTGCGCCCAAGCATGTCCAGCGACACATCCAGCCGCGGCGCCTCGCCCTTGAACCGCGCCCGCGCCGTCGCCACGCCCACCCCCCGCGTCCCGGTAAACATCTGAATCACGGCGCGGTCGCGGTTGACTTCGAGCACCTGCCCCCGCCGGGCGGCGCGGTCCGCGGTGTAGATCTCGGCCAGCTCATTGTAGCCCACATCCCCGACCCGCTCCACAGTCACCAGAGGACCGCTCACCGACGAGAGGGTGCGGTACTCCTTGACGAACAGCGGGGGTCGTTCCGTGGTTTCCATCGTTCCTGGACTCCTTGTCGCGCCGAGCCGACTAAAGTCGGCGCTACAGCGGCACGCCGGGCATCACAAACGCCTTTTCGAGCCGCACCATGAGATCGGCGATCAGGCCCCGCGCCTCCGGCATGGCCCACTCCTTCATGCGGCCCAGTTCCGCGATCTCAGGTGTAGATAGCGCCTCCGCCAGGCTCACGCCCCGCGCCAGCGCCTCCGACAACAGGCGGTCGAAGGTCAGGATGGCGCGCAGCATCCAATACTGCTTCTCCGGCGGGCAGAACGCATCCACGCTATCGTAGGCGTGCTGCTGGAGGAAGTCCTCGCGCAGCAGCCGCGCCACGGCGAGCAGCGCCTTCTGCGACTCGGCCAGCGCATCCGCTCCGATGAGCTGGGCGATCTCCAGCAGCTCGGCCTCCTGCTGGAGGATGGACATGGCCCGCGCCGTCTGGGCGCTCCAATCGGGCGCGACGTGGTCGCGGAACCAATCGCTCACGTTGTACAGGGAGTAGGAGCCGATCCAGTTGATGGCCGGGAAGTGGCGGCGGCGCGACAGGTCGTAGTCCAGCGCCCAGAACGCGCCGGCGACGCGCAGGGAGTTCTGGGTCATCGGCTCAGAGAAGTCGGCGCCGGGCGGCGAGACCGCGCCGATGATCGTCACGGAGCCTTGCTCAGCGCGGCCGAGCACCGCGACGCGGCCAGCGCGCTCGTAGAAGTCGGCCAGGCGCGTCGCCAGGTAGGCCGGATAGCCCTCGTCGCCCGGCATCTCCTCCAGGCGGCCGGAGACTTCCCGCAGCGCCTCGCCCCAGCGCGATGTCGAGTCGGCCATGAGGGCCACATCGTAGCCCATGTCGCGGTAGTACTCGGCGATGGTGATGCCCGTGTAGATCGAGGCTTCGCGCGCCGCGACCGGCATATTGGATGTGTTGGCGATGAGCACAGTGCGCGCCATCAGGGGCGCGCCGCTACGCGGGTCGGTCAGCGTTGGGAATTCTTCCAGCACCTCGGTCATCTCGTTGCCGCGCTCGCCGCAGCCCACGTACACCACGACATCGGCGTCCGCCCACTTCGCCAGCGTCTGCTCGATCACCGTCTTGCCCGTTCCAAAGCCGCCGGGAATGATGGCCGCCCCGCCCCGCGCCAGTGGGAAGAATGTGTCAATCACCCGCTGGCCCGTCACCAATGGCGTCACCCCGTCGAGCTTTGCCCCGTACGGTCGGCGCTCGCGCACCGGCCACCGCTGCGCCAGAGTCACGCTGCGCGTCTCTTTCGTCGCCGGGTCTTGCACCACTGCCACCTCAGCGTCCACGGTGAAAACCCCGGCGGCGATGCGCTCCACGATGCCAGCGACACCAGGTGGAACCATGATCTTGTGGGCGAGAGTGGGTGTTTCCTGAACGACGCCAAGCGCCATCCCCGGTTCCACCGCGACGCCCTGGCGAACGTGGGGCGTGAAGCGCCAGCGGCGGCGGCGGTCCAAGGGCGGGGCAACCGCGCCGCGTTGGATGAAGGGTCCCTGGCGAGCCAGGAGCGCGGGCAAGGGCCGCTGAACGCCATCATACACCATGCCGAGCAGGCCCGGCCCTAGCTCGACCGACAGCGGGCCGCCGCCGGACACGACCGGCTCGCCGACGCGCAGCCCGCTCGTGTCCTCGTACACCTGGACCGTCACGGCCCCGTCCTCCAGCCGAATCACCTCGCCAACCAGCCCAATACGTCCCACGCGCACCACATCGTACATGGCGACGCCGGGCAAGCCCTCCGCCACGACCACCGGGCCGGCAATGCGCGCCAGCCGCCCAATCCCCGCCGCAACACGCCCGTTCGGTGCGCCCATGTGTTCCTACCTCAACGAGTCTCTTCGCCTGGGAAGGTGATCTGAAACCCGACGGCGCGGCGAACCAGGGCCGCCAGGTATTCGCGCCGCGTGGCGAACGGCGCGACCGGGCCGCCGGCCGGCAAGCTCACGACGAGGGGTCGGTAGCTCGTCTCGATGCGGCGGCGCAGGCCATCGTCGAGGCGGCGCACGATTCCCTCGCCGACCGCGATCAGCCCGACGCCGGGGTCGGCCAGGAGGTCGAGCAGCCGATCGCGCGCGGTTTCGTCGTCGTCCACCGCGACCACCTCCACGCCGGCCAGGGCGAACCCCAGGGCCGTCTCAGAGTCCGTCACCACCACCAGTCTCGCCATGTGACCTTACTTCATTCGAGCACCAGGTCCGGCTCGACGCGCGAGCGCGCCACGCCGAGCGTCACCGCCTGGGCAATTAGGCGCACGTTCGCCGCCTCGGCGTCCTTCGCCGCGATATACCCAATCACCGGGGCGATAGACAACCCATCGCGGCGGAAGAAGCCCACCCCATACGCCACGCGCGCCCGGTCGAACGCCCGCTCGATAGCCGCGATGTCGAGGCGCTCGACCGAGGCCACCGCCTCCCGCAGCGCCGTCTCGCGCAGCCGCGCCAGCGCCTCGTCGTCGCGCTCGGTCCGCGTCAGCGCCGCGAGCCAGGCCGCCGACAGCGTCCCACCGGGCCGGAAAGACGCGCCGTCTTCAGCCGCGACCAGGCCACCCGCCCGCATGCGCAGCGCCGCCACGACGTTGGCCGAGTCAATCTCCCGCCCGAGCGCCTGGCGCACCAGGACGTCATCGTCGCCGTCTGGCCTGAGCCGCGCCAGCAGACGGCGGTAGAAGAGGCGGTCGAGGCCGTCGTCGAGGGCGTGGGAGTCGCCGCTCGCGCCGGCCATCTGCCACGCCGCGCTCACCACAGCGGCGTACTCCCCGTTCCACAGCCTGAGCGCCGCCGCCACCGCTGGCGCGTCGGGCTGCTGCGCCAGGACGCGCAGCGCCGCCTCGTCCAGGGAACCGGCTGGCGTCAGCGTCCCTAGAATCGTCTCGGACGCGACGCCGGCCCGCTGGCCGCGCAGGATCGCCTTGAGGTTCGCCAGGTCCCAGCGCGCCAGCAGAATATCGAGCAGGCGCACCGCGTCGCCGTCGAGAAACGACCGGATGCGGCGGTACGTCCGCGCCGCGTTCAGCCGCGCCGCCTCCATGACGACGCGCACCCCGACGTAGCGCGCCAGGGCGGCCTCGATATCGTCCGCCCACGTGGACTGGTCCAACCACGCGATGACATCGTCAATGCGCGTCAGGCCAAGCATATCCTCGTAGGCGCGCCGGTCGAACAGGCGGCTGCGCATCGCCCGCAAACGCGCGTTGGCGTAGGCGTAGTCGCTCACGGCGCGGTGACCGCCAGCGGTATCGGCGGCTCCCCATAGGCGGCCTCGGCGTCGCTCTCCTCGTCGGCCGGCCCCACGGCGAACAGGGGCATCGTTTGGGCGCGCAGGATGGGCTGCGCCTCCGCCAGGCGAACCTCGAGCGTGTTGATGACGGTGATACGGCCATCCGGCGAGCGCGCCTCGACGCCGCCCCACGTCGTCAAGTCCAAGGTCAGCGGCGTTCCCGGCGCGAGCCGCAGCAGCAGCGCCTCGTCGCGCGGGTCGCCGCGCAACACCGCGTCGCCGCCGATGTGGGTCGTCGCCTCGCGCACGAGGGCAGCCAGCACGGTCTCATACGCCCCATCGTCGCGTAGCCGGGCGAGCCGCGCCTGCGCCCGGCCCATCGCCGCCGCGAACAGCTCCTCCTGGGCGCGATGGGCAGCGCGCGCGGCGGCGATGCGGGCGCGGTTCAGGCGGCGAGCGCGTTCGTGCTGCAACGGCAGCAACATCTCGCGCCCGTGGCGCTGGCGAATGGCGGCGCACTCTCGGTCGGCGTCGTCGCGGATGGCGGCGATGGTCGCTTCGGCGTCGGCCGCGATGCGCGCGACCTCCGCGTCGCCGGCGGCGTCAATCGCCTTGAGAATATCCGCCAGCGGCATAGGCGCTCCTCACTCGCGCAGCAGGAAGATGATCATGGCGGCGACGGCGAAGCCGAGGATCACCATCGTCTCCGGAATCGCGACCAGCACCAGGGAGGGGCCGAGGAGGTCGCGCTTCTCGGCCAGGGCGCCCATCGCCGCCGCGCCGATGCGCGCCTGCGCCAGGCCCGTGCCGAGGGCAGCGAGGCCCACGGCCAGTCCGGCGCCGATAGCAAGCAACCCGATGTTCATGCAAGACCTCCTTGAAGGACAACGCTCAATCCAGGCGGAAGGGCCGGTACTCGTGGCCGCCGCCGTGGTAGAACTGCCCGAAGAACTCCACGTACTGCAACCGCAGGGACTGGATGGTCGGGCTGAGCATGCTCAAGGCCAGGTTGAGGGTGTGGAGCAGCAGGGCGACGATCCCGCCGAGAACAATGCTGCCGACCAGGCTGCTCATCTCGGTGGCGACGAGGGCGAGGTAGAGGGACGACAGCCCGATGGCGGCGATACGCAGGTAGGACAGGACGTTCCCCACCCGTTCGACAAGCTCCAGCGGACCGAGCAGCAGGCCGAGGGGGCCGGCGGGGACGATGAGCAGCACCATGCCGACGAGGATCGCCACCAGCGTGGGCGTGAAGAAGGCCGGCGGGAGATAGCCCGCCAGCGCCCCGACGAGCATCATCAGACCGATGAGAGCGAGCAGGATGCCGAGCTTCGACAGGAACTCGCGCCGCTCCCGCGCCCGCCACGCCTCCCACAGCCCCAGGCAGATGCCCAGGACGACCTGAACCGCGCCGAGAGCGATGGCGAACAGAAACAGCGCCAGGATGTACTCGCCTTCGCGCGGCATCCACAGCGGGCGCAGCCCGAAGACGCGCCCGCCGACCGGCCCCAGGAACTCGCCGAAAAGAACGCCGAAGAAGATGGCCCACAGCGCGCCGTAGACCCAGATCTGGGCGATGTCGTGGATCATGGCGCCGCGCGCGACGAGCCGCTTGAGGACAAGGGCGATGACGAGGATGAGCGCGCCGTAGGCAATGTCGCCGAGCATGAGGCCGAAAAAGAGCGGCAGGAAGACGGCGACGAGGGGTGTCGGATCGAGCGCGCCGTAGGCCGGGATATCCATGAGGCGCACCATGCTCTCAAAAGGCTTCAGCGGGGCGGGATTGTCGAAGGCAACGGGCGCGAGGCGCGTCTCCTCCGCCGCTGTCTCGACGACCTCCACGACCACCTGCCCGCCCACCTCACGCGCCAGCGCCTCACGCAGATGCGCCAGGTCCCGCGCGGGCAGCCAGCCGACGATGACGAACGTGTAGTCCGTCGCACCGAAGTGGGACTGCGTCGCCAGGGCTTCCAGGCGGTTGCGGACCTCGCGCCGCCACGCCGCCAGGTCCGCGCCGTGGTCCCGCGCGGCCTGGGCGAGGCGCGCCTCAATGTTCGCCAGCTCGCCCTGAATCTCGGCCAGCCGCCGGTCGAGCGCCGCCAGCGCGTCGCGGAATGTCCGCCCTGCCAGATCGCTGGGCAGGCGCACCTGGGTGATCGCCTCGTTGCCCAGGACCCCCTGCACCTCATCGGCGCGAGTGCGCGGGTAGACGAGGATGGCCGCAACGGTGTGCTCATCGAGCGCCTGCTCCACCATCTCGAACTCGCCGCCGGTGATGCGCTCCACTTCGAGGCGCACGAGATCGAGCACGGCGGCGTGGCGGCGGTCAATCAGGAGCGCCGCCGTATCGTAGCCTTTCAGGTCTTCCAGTTCGATGGTCAGGGGGGAGAGCTTGCGGAGGGTCGCGCCGTAGCGGGGCAGGGACACCGCCTCCGCTTGCAGAGCGTCACGCCGCTGCGCCAGTTCCTGGATCGGGGGGACGATGTCGTCGAGCCGCGCCCGCAGCCAGTCGGCCAGCGCGCGGCTGGTAGCGGGCGGCTGCCAGGGCGCGTCCCGTCTGTGCTCGTCAACAGCGAGGAGAGCCAGCAAGGCATCGAGGCGGGCGGCGAGGAAGGCCAGGTCTTCGCGGGTGCGGGAGAGTGTCTCGTCCACGGACAGGCTGTGGAGGGCGGGGGCGCGGGCCGCCTCTTCAACATGGAGAACGCCGAGGCGCTGGAGGGCGGCCACGGTCGCGTCGAGCTGGGTCAGCGTCCCGATAATCTGGACGCGAACCATCTTGAGCAACATGGCTCATGCCTCCTCCGCACCCGGCAGGACAACCGCCAGAATCCGCTGCACGGCATCGTCCAAAGCCACGCCACCGCGCTCCAGGATGGCCGCCGCTGCCGCGTCGCCCCGCTCGAGCATCCTGGCCGCGTCCCTATCCGCCGCATCCAGCTCGGCGCGGTAGGTGACTTCGGCCTGCGCCCGGCCATCGCGCTCGGCCCGGTCGCGGGCCTGTGACGCCGCCTGACGCGCGTCGAGAACAGCGCGCTCGGCGGCCTGGCGCGCAGCAGCGATCCGGTCGGCGACGGCCAGCTCTTTCTGTTTGATGGCAAGAAGCGGCGCGAAGGTCTGGTCAGCCATCATCGTCTCCCTGGAGACCACGTCGGAATTCGCGCAGACATCCCCTTTATGAGTATACCAGGAAATGGGCACGTTGGACGTGGAGATGCCGCAACGAACGGTAGAGGCTTGGCCGCACCAGTTGCCCGCGCCGCCATCCGGGGTTATGATTTGGGGCAGCAGGGCGTGGGAGCGCGAAAGGAGTTGAGGCGATTGCGATGCCACGATTGAGTCACAGGTTTGCGGAAGCCATGCGGCGGCGGCCCAACGGCCGCCCGCACGACATCTCCCAGATTACCGACTATCTCTACGTGGGCGAGTGGCCGCTTGGGCGCGACGCCGAGGGGTTGAAGGCGCGCAATATTCGCCTGATCGTCTCGATGATGCGCGGGCCGCATCCCCACGGCCTATCGCAGGAACCGCTGCGCCTGGTCGAGCTGCCAACCATCGACTCGCCATTCACCCCGATACCCTTGCGCATCCTGTATCGCGGCGTGCAGGAAGCGCTGCCGGTGATCTTCGACGGCTCCTCGGTGCTGGTTCACTGCCGCCACGGCCGCCATCGCAGCGTCGCCATGGCCTGCGCAATCCTCATCGCTATGGGCTACACGGCGAGCGACGCCATGGCGCTCGTGTGCCAGAAACGTAGCCGCGCCGACCCCTACGCCTGGCACATCCGACGGCGCATCGTGGCCTTCGAGCGTGCGTGGCGCGACCCGAATGCGTTTCCCAGCGGTTCTAGCAACCTCAGAAAGTGAGTCAGGTGATGCACGACGGCCCAACATCTCCCAAACTTGGCCTGGCTCTCGGCGGCGGCGGCGCGCGCGGGCTGGCTCATATCGGTGTGCTGCGCGTCCTCGAGCGCGAGGGCATCTCGGCCGACCTGATGACCGGCACGAGCATGGGCGGGCTGATTGGCGCGGTGTACGCCAGTGGGATGTCCCTGGACGACATTGAGACGCACATGCTCGGCTTCGGGCAGCGCACGTCCGGCCTGCTCAAGCTGATGGACGTGGGCATCCTGAGCGGCGGTCTCGTCCAGGGCGCGCGGGTTTATGACCTTATCGCCACGCTGCTCGGCCCGGAGCGCACCTTCGCCGACCTCAAGCTGCCCGTCGCCGTGGTTGCCACGGATACAATCAGTGGCCGCGAGGTCGTCCTGCGCGACGGGAAGGTCGTGGACGCGCTGCGCGCCACGATCTCGGTGCCGGGCGTCTTCACGCCGGTGACCTATGGCAAGTATCGCCTGGTAGATGGCGGCATTCTCAATAATGTCCCGGTCGACGTAGCGCGCGACATGGGCGCCGACATTGTGATCGCCGTGGACGTTCTCCCCCACTACAGCGCGAATGAGCCGGGCGCTGACCCGGCCGTGCGCTCCATCACGCTACCGGGTACCCTCGGCATGATGCAGGAGGCGTATGACATCCAGATGATCATGGTCTCCGCGCTGACCGACCTGCGCCTGAAGATCTCGCCGCCCGACGTGATGATCTGGCCCGACCTACCGACCGACGTGACGCTGTTCTTCGGCTTCAAGCGCGCCGCCGACATCATCGCCGCCGGCCAGCAGGCCGCCGAGGAGGCTCTGCCCCGTATCCGCGCCTGCCTGGCCGACTGACGCCGCGCGGCGGCCTGCTGCAAAGACGATCAGATGACCGAAGGGGGCGTCGCTTGCGCGGCGCCCCCTTCGGGGTCTCAGGAGGAAGGATGAGTTCTAAAGAGAAAGAGGGGTAGGGACGAGGTTCACACATTGAGCGCAGTCGCCACGCCCCTACCATGCGCCCGGCTGGTCGCGCCGCCCGAGAATAAGATTGATTCGGGATCAGCCGCGCCACCCACGCGCGCTCTTCTTATGAACAAAAGTGTACCGCGAAGCCCCGCGATTTGGTATCAGGGAATACCCGTCAGAGGAGCGGGAAACCGCCTACAGTCTGGTGGGGGAAAACCCTGACACGAGGCAAGTCTCAGGTCGGGTGCGGGTCCAGACGAGGCATAGACAGGAGCGGGCATAGGTCCCGCCCCTGCGCCTCTGTCCGCAATCAGCCGTCTCAGCTCGCGGCAACCGTCGGCAGGTTAGCAGCCTTCCAGCCGTTGAACCCACCGCTGATGCTCTTGACATTGGTGTAGCCAAGCAGATTCAGGGCCTCCAGCGCCAGCGCCCCACGATGGCCGATAGCGCAGTAGACCAGGATCGGCGCGGCCTTGTCCTGGGGCAGCTTATCGAGGCTCTTTACCAGGTCGCGGATGGGGATGTTCACTGCGCCCGCGATCTTGCCGTTGTCCTGCAACTCCTTGGCCTCGCGCACGTCGAGGATGAACGGCTTGGCAGCGTCCATCTGCTCCTTCGCCTTCGCCGGCGCGATGCCGTTGAAACCGTCCGGGAGTGTCGAGATGTACTTGTCCATCACAGCCAGGGCCGCCGGGTCAACATCGGCCGCTTTGCCCGCGACAGCCACTTGGGGCGTACCAGTCTCGACGGGGAGGTTAGCGGCCTTCCAGGCGTTGAAGCCACCGCTGATGCTCTTGACGTTGGTGTAGCCGAGCAGATTCAGCGCTTCCAGCGCCAGCGCCCCACGGTGACCGACAGCGCAGTAAACCAGGATCGGGGCAGCTTTGTCTGTGGGCAGCTTGTCGAGGTTCTTCAGCAGCGAGCGGACCGGGATATTGACGGCGCCAGCAAGGTAGCCGTTATCCTTAAGCTCCTGCGGCTCGCGCACGTCGAGGATCAACGGCTTGGCGGCATCCATCTGCTCCTTCGCCTTCGCCGGGGCGATGCCGTTGAAACCGTCCGGGAGCGTCGAGACATACTTTGTCACAGCGGCGTTCGTGTCGAATTTCGAGGGCGCCGGGACAGCGGCTTGCTGCGGCTGAGCCGCCTGTGGCGCGGGCGCGGCCTGCTGGGCCTGGGGGGCCTGGGGCGGCGCAGACGGCGCGGGCGCGGATGATGCACAGCCGGCGACGACGGCCACGATGAGCATGAGGCCGATAACGGCGATGAACAAGCGGGATTTCGCGAACATTGATGGTTCTCCTTTGCGTTTGAGGTCGTTCTCGCCGACGGCGAGATGATCTTTATGTAGAGTGGGCGCCTGGTGGCGGCCCATCCTCGGGCGTTTCAGGCTGCGCTGCCTGCGCCGCAGTATCCGTCATGGCCTCCAGCCAGCGCGCGTGTTCCATCCGCGCGTAGTCCTCGGTGACGTAGCCTGTCGTCATGCCCGGCAGCGCGTCATACACGAACGTGAAGTAGACGTGGCCGACCAGCAAGACAACGATGAGGAACATCGCCACGTCGTGGAGGGCGGCTGTCGCGGCCAGCCCGGTCGGCCCCAGGCTGCCTTTGCCAAACCAGAGAACCAGGCCGGTCAGTGTCACAACGATGAAGGCAATGAACGTCGCGGCGTGGTGCAGCTTCTGCCCAGCGTTGAGGCGGCCCTGCGGCGGCAGGCCCTCGGTATGCCCGAAGGCGTAGGGGAGAAAGCGGCGCAGCCACGCCAGATCGGCGCGCGTGTACGTGAAGCTCTCTTTAAGCAGTTCGCCGAAGGCGCGGCGGTTCGCCAGCGCATACACGATGGGGAGCGCCATGAAGACGACAGCTGCGGCGCGGTGGACATAGGGCGAGATGCCGCTGTAGGCCAGGAACGACAGTGGGCGCACCATGAGGGCCAGGCCCGTGACCAGAAGCGCCGCGACGGCAATGACGCCGAGCCAATGCACGAGGCGCTGGTTTGAGCGATAGCGCAGAATCAGGCGCGAGCGCGCCGCCGTCGTTGTTGCCATGCTAACGCTCCTTTGCGGCGGCGGACGGCAGCGCCTCCCGCCCGGCTCTCTCGCGTAGGTGGTTTCGACGGGCGAGCAGGAAAGCCACGCCCGCGGCGAGCAGCGCGAGAAGGCCAAACCCTTCGGCGCCCGTTTGCACGCCACGCTTCCACACCGTAATGCTCTTCGGTATTTCCGGATTGTCCGGCAACCCAAACGTGGTGGCTGCCGCGGGCAGGACAAACAATGTGCCGAGGCCGCCAAGCTGCGTCAGGCCATAGACCTGGGCGTTGGGCTGCGTCCGCTGAAGCTCACCCACCCGCTCCTGGGCCAGGGCCACCATCTCATCGCGCGGCCCAAACTCGAGTGCGTGGGAGGGGCAGGTCTGCACACAGAACGGCGCCTTTCCGTCGGCAATCACATCCGTGCAGCCGGCGCACTTCGACACGCGCCCATCGTACATGGTCGGGATGTGGTAGGGACAGGCGTCAACGCAGTAGCCGCAGCCGGTGCATTTCGTCAGATCCACCGCCGTCAGGCCGTCCACCTTCGCTAGCGCCCCCGTTGGGCAAACCGCCACGCACGCCGCCTCCGCACAGTGGAAACAGCGGTGGTGCATGAACGTTCCCCACAACTTGGGGTAGGTTCCCTGAATCTCTTCTCGAATGTAGATCGTTGTCTCGTTCGGCCCCAGCTCGCGCCCCGTCTTGCACGCGACGACGCACGCCTGGCAGCCGATACACCGCCCCATGTCGGCCAGGATGGCATTCGCGCCCATGTCACGCCTCCTTCACCAGACGCACGAAGTTGACCCGGAGGCCGGCGCCGCCGGAGACCGGGTCGAGCGCATACTGCGTTTGGAGGGCGGTATCGCTGGCGCCTTTGTGGTGCGCCCGCCGCATGCCCGGCGCGTCGTGTCCGAAGCCGTGTACCATGTAGACGGCATCCTGGCGGATGCGCTGGGTCGCCTTGACCCGGATCGGCCCGCTGCGCGCGCCATCCTGGTTTTCGAGCCAGACATACTGCCCATTCGCCACGCCGAGGCCGGCGGCTACGTCGGCGTTGATCCAGACTTCGTTCTCACCATATAGCTCGTTCAGGACGGGCGTGTTCTGGGTCTTGGCAAAAGTGTGCAGCGGGTGGCGGCCGTAGAGCAGTCGGAAGTAGCCTTGCGGCGCTTCCTTCTGCGGCGTGTACTCCGGCATCGGCGGCAGGCCGTCCCTGGTCAGCGTCTCGGAGTACAGTTCCACCTTCTCACTTGGTGTTGCGAAAGGTGACTTGCCCTCGGCCTCAAAATCGCTCAGGTAGGGCTTGCCCTTCTGTATAGCGATCCCACCCTGCTCCCGCAGCTTGTCAAGGGTCAGGCCGAGCGAGCCGAGGCGCTCGTTGAGGTAGTCCTCCGCCGTCTCCCAGGTAAAAAAGTCCTCCAGGCCGAGCCGAATGCCCAGCTCGCGCGCGATCCACCAGGCAGGCTGGCACTCGCCAGGCGGGGCCACTGCCGGCTCGCGCATGGCGATGTAGGGCGTCTTGTGCGCGCAGGCCCACAGCTCGTCGTAGCGCTCGAGGTACGTCGCTTCCGGCAGGACCACGTCCATCCAGGCTATATGGTCCTGAGGCAGGACATCCACCGCCAGCGTGAAATCGAGCGCTTTCAACGCTTCCTTCGTGCGTGGAACGTTGGGGACGGTGTGGAGAAGATTTGTGCCATACACCACAAGGCCCTTGATGGGGTATGGTTTGCCCGTGATCATCGGCTCGACAAGCTCCTGAATCGCGGTTGCGCCGCGCAGGAACTTGTCGCGCGCGCCGTCGGCTCGCACCTTGCCCGTGGGTCCAGGAGGCAACCCGGCCTCCTTACCTGGCTCGGCCCCTCAGCCGCCGGCGCCGCCCGTGACGGCGTAGGGTGGGTGCGAGTGTTCGTCCACGAAAGGCGGCTTGTTGAAGTACAGCCCGCCCGGCCGCCCCAACGCGCCGACCAGGGCGTTGAGAATGTACACGGCGCGCATGCGCTGGCTGTCGTCGCCGTACCAGGTGACGTGGCGGCCAGGGACGATCACGGCCTGGGGCCGCGCCGCGCCGAACACGCGCGCCGCCGCGCGGATCTGGTCGGCGGGGATGTCGGTCATCGGCGCCGCCCACTCCGGCGTGAACGGCTTGACATGGGCAGCGAGCCGGTCGAAGCCGACCGTCCAGCGCTCGACGAACTCCCGATCGTAGAGGTTTTCGCCAATCAGCACGTTCATCCAGGCGAGCAGCAGCGCGATGTCTGTCCCCGGCTTGATGGGCAGCCAGGTATCAGCCTTCATGCCGGCAGAGGAGAAGCGCGGGTCAACGACGATGACCTGCGCGCCACGTCCGCGAGCATTCGCGAAGTCCTGCATCGTCGTGTTGCGCGTGTCCTCGCCGATGTGTGTCCCGATGAGGACGATGCAGCGCGCCGCGTCCCAGTCCACCGGCTCGTGGTTGCCGATAGAGCGGCCGAAAGTCAGCAGCGCCGCCTCTTCGCGCGGGCTGGTACAGAGCGACATCGAGGGCTTGGCCGCGTTGGGGCTGCCCCAGGCCTGGGGGAGATAGTCGGTGAACCAAAAGTCGCCGGAGGTATGGCCGAAGAACGCGACGCCCTCGGGACCATGCTCGTCCTTGATCTTGTTTAGCTTTTCGGCCGTGTAGTCCAGCGCCTCGCTCCAGGAGGCCTTGCGGAACTGACCTTCGCCACGCGCGCCCGTCCGTATCAAGGGCTGAGTCAGCCGGTCAGGGTCATAGGTGAACGAGACACCAGCCTGGCCCCGCCCGCACAGCATCCCGCGGCTCTTAGGGTCCTTCGGGTTGCCGTCAATTTTGACGACGCGCCCGTTGACGCTCTGGACAATCACGCCGCAGCGCCAGGGACACATGTCGCAGTAATTGTACGTGGTCTTGATGGGGGATTGTCGGTACCAGGGTGTCGGGACGCCGAGCTTGGTGAGGCCCTGCCACACCGGATCTAACGCCCTGTCACTCAGGGCCAACGCCGCGACGCTCAGTGTCGAGCCTTTGAGAAAGGCGCGGCGGCTCACCGCAAATCGTTTTTCGGCCATTTCGGTCTCCTGCTAACCAATCAGCCTCATATCAGCAGCGCTTCGACCTCAGCAACTGGCGGCGCCACCGCCAATCTCGCGGCGCGCGCCTCGCGATCCATGGCGCGGCGGATGAGGCACAAGACGCTGGACAACCACTCCTGGTCCAGGTACTCCTTGGGAATACTGCTGCATGCCCCCGATTCCCAGAGGCACTGGCGGTACTGGCGCAGATGCAGCGGCAGTAGCACCACCGTGCGTAACTTGGGGTTGAGGCGCACGATTTCGCGCACCAGACTGGGCGTCTCCGGCCCCACGAGCTCCCAGTCGAGGAAGATGACATCGTCCTGGTCGGCGAGGGCGCGCGCCAGCAGAGCCTGCCGCGAGTCGGCGTGAGCGACCTGTACATCGTGACGCACAAGCGTCAGCGCCGCCTGCAATAGCTCGCGCATCAAACTTAGCGATTCCTGATCGGGAACCGCTACCACTGCTCGGAGGAGCATGCCCCCCTCCCTCTCTAGCGCAGCGCGATGACGAAGGGCGCCGCGCACTCCCAGTGTACCAGAGGAACGACTGGGTGTCTGTCAGGGACATACCGTCACGCGGCGGATATAGTCTGTACAGTTGATCAGGGGAAATACAGAACGGGTGTGAGGGAAGAATGGCCCGACAACAGGGTTAGCAAACGGCGGGAGGGCGCCATTGCCCTGCCCGCCGGTTGTGCCTCACATAATTCGATGTGGAGGCGAGACGGAGGGAATCAAATGCCCGATAGCCCTCGCGTTTGACACATCATACCCCATTTATTGGGTCTGCAAAGAACAGAAATGCCACCGCCGCGTGAAGGGTTCTCAACTATTGGCGAGCAGGCCGCGGGCCAGGGCATATTGCACCAGCGCTGAGCGGCTGTGGAGGTTGAGCTTCTGCATGATGCGCGTGCGGTACGTCTCCACGCTCTTGGGGCTGAGCACCAGCTTCTCCGCGATCTCGCCCGCCGTGTAGCCCAGAGCGATGAGCCGCAGCACCTCGCGCTCGCGGTCGCTGAGCTGTTCATACGTATCGCCAGCCTCGCCCTGTTGCAAGCGATTCAGGTAGTCCTCCAGCACCATGCGCGTCGCCGAAGGGTAGAGAAACGCGCCACCCTGGGCGACAACGCGGATGGCGTTGACAAGCTCGGTATCCACAGTGGACTTGAGGACGTAGCCGGCTGCGCCCGCCTTGAGCACCGGAAACAGATAGCGTTCCTGGGCATGGACGGTCAAGATCAGCACGTGGGTATCCTGGTCGAGCGCGCGAATGCGCCGCGTCGCCTCCAGGCCATCCATCTCCGGCATCGAGATATCCATGATCACGATATCTGGCTTAAGCTCCTGGGTGCGCGTGACGGCCTCCAGCCCATTCCCCGCCTCCCCGACGACCGCCATGTCCGGTTCGCTCTCCAGGAGCGCGCGCAGCCCGAGGCGCACCACGGGGTGATCATCCGCCAGCAACACGTGTAGCTTGCTCATAAGATAGGCCATTCCAGGGCGTGGTCGCCAGCGGGGCCGACGCCACAATGCGCGTGCCGGCGCCAGGCTGCGAGGTGATTGTCAGCTCACCGCCCACTAGTGTCAGGCGCTCCCGCATGCCGACAAGCCCCAGGCCATGCCGGCCATCGGCGCGGAGAGCCGATGGGTTGAAACCGACGCCGTTGTCCACAATATCCATTGTCAGCCGGTCTCCGTCCCGGACCAGCGTGATACTCGCGGTTGTCGCGCGCGCATAGCGGGCAATGTTCGTCAACCCTTCCTGCGCGACGCGATAGAAGACCAACTCGACAGCGCTCGGTAGCCGCCCGCTCAGCCCCGTCACCTGCAACGTGGCCCGCGTCGGAGAGGTGTCGTTGAACTCGTCCACGCGCCACGCCAGGGCCGCCTCCAGGCCCAGGTCGTCCAGAATCGTCGGCCGCAGCTCGAGGGCCACGCGTCGCACCTCCTCCAGCGCCTCGGCGGTGAGCTTGCGCAACTCCTGCACATGCTGGCGAGCCTCTTCGGGGTTCGGCGAGCGCTCCAGGAGGCGCAGGCGCACGAGCAGCGAGGTGAGCGCCTGGGCGGCCTCGTCATGCAGCTCGCGGGCCACGCGGCGGCGCTCTTCCTCCTGCGCTTCGAGAATCTCGCCCGACAGGCGGTGCAGCTCGCTGCGGTCATGCTCCAGCGTGGCGAGCATCTGGTTGACCGTGTCAATGAGCCTGTCGAAACGCTCGTCACTGAGCGGCCCAGCCTCGATGTGAACATCGAGATTGCCCTGACGCACGGCATCGACGCCCTTCTGGAGATTGTCCACCGGCTGGAGCGCGAAACGTAAGACGACAAAGTTCACGGCGAAGCTGATAGCGAGACCGGCCGCTGCAAAACCCAGGATCAGGTTGATGTCGGGAATGTCAGGGAAGCGGTCAACCGTGCGCGCCGTGATGATGGTGCCGGCAATCGCGCCCAACGCCACGATGGCGGAGTTGGCGAGAAGGATTTTGTAGAACAGCGGGATGCGGAGGAGGCTCTCCCGTAGAGATCGCTGGTGGCCCACCTGACATTGCCTTCGATAGCTCGCTCGACCTTTCGTAGTAACGACTTTAGTCGTTGTGCAGCCTGGGAAACGACTGAAGTCGTTACTACGGTGCTACTATTTCGTATGTAACAGACCTCTAGTGTACCACGGACGCCCGATGAGCGCCAACTGCCGCGCCAACACAAGCAGCGGGGGGAGCGGTTGCCGCTCCCCCCGCTGCTCTCTTGCCTTCGCTTATTGCGCTGCGGTTCGGACTGCGCGTCCCTCCGCGTCGGCCAGCCGAAGCTGGCTCAGCGCCACCGACGGCTTGCCGTCGGCGAGGGCGCGGAAGCGCACCGTGAAGGCGCTGCCATGCTGCTCCGCGCCGTCCGCCGAGAGCCTGGTCGCGGCGAACCGCACCGTATCTTGCTCCACGCGGTTCACGACGACGTAGGGCGACACATCACCGAACAGGCTGCCGCGTTGCGCCGGCGCCGCGCTCCCGACAACCTCCATCGTCTTCGGGTCGAAGGTCAGAGCGGCGTCCACACCCACGACCGGCCGCTGCGACGCGACATCCACCGTCACCTCGAACTCCTGGCCGGCGCCGACCGAGGCCGGCGCGCTCCACGTCACCCCTGCCTCCGGCGCAAGGCGCTTGCCCAGGCCGCCGGCGCGGCTCGCCTGGCTCGGCGCGCGCTTGAGGCCGCCGATCAAGTCGGCGTCGTCGAGGCCGCCAGCCTTCGACGCGCTCCCCGCGGCCTCACTGCTGGCGGCGGCGCCCGCGGCCGCCCCTATCCACGGCGTGCTGGCCGAGCTTCGGCCGTAGTTCACGCCGAGCAGCACCAGGTCGAACAGGTCCACGGCCCCGTCACCATTCAGGTCTGCCTTCGGGTTCCCGGGCGGCGTCGTGCCGTAGACGCTGGCGAGATACACAAGGTCGAACAGGTCAATGGTCCCGTCGCCGTTGATATCACCCGCCACGAGCATGGCCTGCGGCAGCTTCACCACCGAGGGCGTGTTCCCACCGCCGCTGGTGCTACTGCTCAGGTAGCTCGTGTGGCCGGCAGTGATGTTCATGGCGCCGGTCGGGACGATGAGCGAGTACGTACCGTCCGGCCCGACAGTTGTCCCACCGCCACCGGCCTGGACCTGCGCGCCGGCGCCGCTGCTGCGACCCTGGAGCGAGACCTTGCCCGTCAAGAGCTGGTTCTGCGCCGTCGCCCCGGCGGTCGGATTGACGTACAGGTCGCGGGCCGTTTCGGGCGCGTACACGAATTGCAGGCGCGACGGCTGGGCCGGTGACGGCTGCGTGTAGCCCGTCCCGCACCCCTTGTAGGCGAACGTACTCGTATCGGAGGTCCAGTCCGTCGTCAGGACCGAGCTTTGGCCCGGCGGCAGCGCAATGTCGGTGTAGTGATCGGGAAGGGTGTGAATCTGCTCCGTACTCCACACCGTTGGCCCTTCCCCCTGAACCGTGAGCAACTCGCGCAGTTCGACGCCGAAGCGCGGCTCGACGGACTCCGAGTTGATGCGCATCGTCAGCGGCTCGACACCGCGCCAGGGACCGAGGCACTGGCTCAGGTTGGGGTCCGTCGGCGGCACGCCGAACTGGTCGGGCGTGATGGTGCGAATGTCGTCGCGGATAGTATGCGCGACGTTGAACGGCGGCATCACCGGGATGTTCGAGGGCGTCCCGCTCAGGAAGTAGCCCTGGAGCGCCTGCGACAGGTTGCGGTTCACCGGGTTCTGGAGCTTCGGCGTCGGCGTCTGGATGGTGATCGCCTTGAACGACTGCTGCCCGCCCTGGAAGGCGGTCAGCACGGCGGTCACGTTGTACTCGTGGCCGTCCACGTAGAAGCGCTTGAGGTACCACGGCGTCGGCGCGGCGTTGTTGAGGCCGCCCGTACCGTTGAAGATGGGGGCGCGGGCGGCGCCCAGGGCGCGGCCGACTGAGAGGATGACGCCCTCGCGGGTCGGGTCGCCGGGGATGGGCGCCTGCACGCCCTCGACGTAGGCGAACCACGCGCCGTTGGTCTGGCCGAGGTTGCCGCCGTTCTTCGGAATCTTGGTGACGATGTTGCGATTGACGATCACCATCTCGCCTGGGCTGAGGGTCACGTCCTGCACCATGTCCGGGTAGAACGAGAAGCCGCCGCTGACGGAGTGGAGGCCGCCGCCGGTGTTCCAGATCCTCAACGTCACCTGGCCGCCCAGGTAGTTGACGTTGATGAGCTGCGCCATGTAGTCGAGGAACTGCACCGACTGGCGGCTCTCGGCGCTGCGGTCGAGGCTGACGTGGTCGAGCATGAAGACGGCCAACTCGTCGCCACTCAGCATGGTGTTGTCAGGGTTGAAGTTGTCGAGGGAACCGTTGCCGTTGAAGTCGGCGCTGATGCCGGTCAGGGTCTTCAGGCTCCGCTCCGTCTCGATGCGCACCACGTCGGTCTGCCCATCGCCGTTGGCGTCGAAGCCGAGCAAGCCGTAGCCAAAGCTCGGCGGAGTCGGGAACCAGCCCGGAGTTGCGGTCAGGGGCGGTATCGGCAGCTCGCTCCGCCCGGTGGACATCGGGAACAGGAAGTGGCCGCCTGGCAGCGTGCTCGTCGGCCGGTCGAACGGGTCGAGCAGCATGTAGGTGTAGTCCTGCATCACGGCCGGGTAGCTCAGGAACGTTGTCGGCGAGATCACGCCCCCCGGCTGGACGGAGGCCGTGAACGCGCTGTCAATGTAGTTCGGCTCGTACCACAGGCGCGGGAACACCTTTTCGCCGGCGTCGGAGCCGCCCGGCTGGGTGTTGATGCGCCCGTAGTCCGCCGCCAGCGCCTCGCCGCCGTTGCGGAACTCGTTCAGGTAGGCCGGGTTGAGCGTCAGGGTATCCTTCCTGGGCGCCTGCGGCCCCTGCGGGTCAATGATGCTCGACGCATCCGTGTAGGGCGGGACTTCGACATACGGGGCCGACGCGCCGGGAGCGGCCGTCGAGTTGCGCACCGTCAGGTCGCCGGCCGTCTCGCTGTTCTGCCCGTACACGCGCAAGCCCGCCGTATCGGACCAGAGCTTGATGCCGCCCGGTGTGGTCGCGCCGCTCGGGTCGAACCAGAACTTGGCGCGGCCGCCGGTGGTATCGGTCGGCTGCGGGTCGCCCTGCGTCCACATGCGGTACTGCGCCTGGGGCGCGTTCCAGCTACTCGTCACCAGATAGAGCGATGGCAGTGTCTCGCCGGTCGGTGGCGGGTTCAGCGGCAGGACGACGGCGGTACACGAGTTGGGCTGGCCGTTGAACTGCTCATTGTACCAGTACTCGTTATCCACCGTGCCGTCTACGGCCTGCCCATAGCGTTCGGCCAGCTCGCCGAGAAGCTGCGGGTTGCGCGACGTTCCCTTGTAGATGAAGCTGGTCTGCTTCGGGTCGGCGTAGATCGGGCCGTTGGGGCCGGCCTGGTATGGCAGCGGCTGGTTGGCCTGCAAGACCGGCGCAATCGGGCCGCGCAGCTTGCCCCAGAAGGCGACATTGGCGATGTTGGTGGCGAACTGCGCGTTCGACTGCACGTCCGTCAAGATGAAGTGCTCGTAGTTGAACGGCGGCAGCATGCCGAGACTCTGGTCACTCGCGTAGCCCTGCTGAATGACGGAGAACTGGGCGTTGGTCACGCTGGGGCCGAGCGGCACGGGCGAGCGCAGCGTAATGTAGCCGAACGTGCTGCTCGCGCCGGCGCCCTCGGTGTACACGGCGACCGTGTTGTACTCGTGCCCATCCACGTAGAAGCGCTTGGTGTACCACGGGTTCGGGCCGGTGTTCGGCGTGTACGGCGCGCTCTCCATTGCGGCCCGGCTCGCGCCGAGGCCGCGGCCAAGCACCAGGTTCACCGTGCCGTCAACGGAGTCGGGAGCGCCGTCCACGTAGACGAACCACGCCCCCTGGCTGGCCCCCAGGTTGTTGCCGCCAGCGGGTACGACTTGCGGCGAGCCGTTGGTATTGGCGACAGCCGCGTCACCCGCGCCGAGCAGGACGGACGTCAGCGGCTTCGGCGTCAGGCTGCCCGTCCAGAAGATCGTCAGGCGCACCTGGCCGTTGAAGAACGAGTCGACGCGGACGACGTGGTCGAGGAACTGGGCATAGCTGCCCGCCGTCAGCCCGCTGACGTTGACGCTAAACACGGCCAGCTCGTTACTGTCAAGCGGCACGCCGTTGTTGTCCAGGTTATCGAGCTGGCCGTTGTTGTTGAGATCGAGGCCGACACCCGTCCTGGCCGCCAGAGTGACTTCGCTGTCAACGTGGGTGATGTCGGGCGCGCCGTCGAAGTTGGCGTCGAGGCTCGTCAGGCCATAGCCGAAGGCGGCCGGCGTCGTGCGGATATTGCCGCTCGTGTCGAACAGGTCAGCCTTGCGCATTCCGACCGGGAAGACGAAGGACGAGGCGCCGGGAACAGCCTGGATGGGCGGCGGCGCGGTCGCCGGGTCGCCGGGGGCCACGAACTGGTACGTCCACTCCTGCATGATGGCCGGGTAGTGGATATCCTGGCTGCTCGTTCCCGTCACGAAGTCCTGGTTCTTGTCCAGATGGTCGCACTCCGCCCAGGTGCGCGCAAAGACCTTCTCGGCGGCGTTCTGGCTAGCGCCAGCGTTGATGAGATTGTAGAGACCCGCGCGCTGCAACTCGTCCGGCGTGTACAACTCGGACATGTACGCCGGGTTCCAGGTCACGCTGTCACTCTTGGGCGCCTGCGGGTTCTGCGGGTTGAAGGGCGCCTCGGGGTCGGTGTACGGCTTGTCCTCCGCGCCCGGCACGGTCTGGTCGCCCACGGTGTTGCTGGTCGAGCAGTAGATGCACAGGCTCGGCTGGCCCGCTGGCGGCGTGATGGGCGTGACGGTCGGGTCGCCAGGCGCGGGCGTCCGCGGGTTATCGGTCGGCGTGTTCGGGACGTTGGTGCCGCTCACGAGGCCCTGATTCGCCACCTGCGTCACCCCGGCCGGCAGCGGCTTGTTGATGGTCACGCGGAAGCTGATGGTCACTGTCCCACCGACCGGGATACTGCCGACGTTCACCACGACAGGCGGGACGCCGGCGTTACCGCCGCTGATTGTACCCTGGGTCGTTGTCACGGAGCCACTGACCAGGGTCGTGTTCGTATCCGGCGTATCCGTAAAGACGACGCCGCTCGCCGGGCCGTTGCCCGTGTTGTTGATCGTCACAGTGTACAGCAGTGTATCGCCCGGCGATGGGTAGCCGTTGCTGTCCGCGTCCACCACGAGGGTGTCCAGCTTGAACGCCGTGATGAATGGCCCTGGCGTGATCGGCGTAATCGTCGGGTCATTGGGCGCGGGCGTCCGCGGGTTGTCGGTGGGCGTATTCGTGAAATTGTCGCCTGACACCACGCCCTGGTTCGCCACCTGGGTCACGCCCGACGGCAGCGGTTTGTTGATCGTCACGTCGAACGTGATCGTCACCGTCGCCCCGACCGGCATGCTCCCGATATTGACCTTCACCGGCGGCACGCCGCTGTTGCCGCCCACAATTGTGCCTTGCGTCGTTGTCACGGAACCGCTCACGAGCGACGTGTTGGCATCGGGCGTGTCGGTGAAGACAACGTTGGTGGCCGTTGCGTTACCCACGTTGCGAATGACCATCGTGTACCGCAGCGTGTCGCCCGCCGAAGGGAACCCGTTGCCGTCCGCGTCCACGAGGAGCGCCGCCGCCTTCGTCGCCGTCACCAGCGGCGCCTGCGTCACCGGTGTGATCGTGGGATCGCCCGGCTGCGGCGTGTTCGGGTTGTCCGTCGGCGTGTTCGGGAAGTTGTCGCCGAACACCAGACCCTGGTTCGCCACCTGGGTCACGCCCGTCGGCAGCGGGCTGTTGATGCGCACCTGGAAGGTGATCGTAGCAGTCGCGCCGGCCGGGAGCGTTCCGAGGAGCACGGAGACGGGCGGCGTGCCGCTGTTACCGCCGGTCACGCTGCCCTGGCTCGTCTGGACAGAGCCTGGCACGAGGGTCGTGTTTGGATCCGGCGTGTCGCTGAACTGAACGTTGGTCGCAGCAATGTTGCCATTGTTGCGGATCGTCACGACATACGAGAGCGTATCGCCGGGCGATGGCACGCCATTCTTGTCCGCGTCTACGAACAGGAAGTCGGCCTTCGTGGCGTTGATGAGCGGCGCCGAGGTCACCGGCGTGGTTGTCGGATCATTGGGCTGCGGCGTCCGCGGGTTGTCCGTCGGCGTATTCGGGAAGTTCGTCCCGCTCACCAGGCCCTGGTTTGCCACCTGGGTCACGCCCGTCGGCAACGGGTTGTTGATGCGTACACGGAACGTGATGGTCACCGACCCGCCAGGCGGGATCGTCCCGACATTGACCGTCACCGGCGGCACGCCGGCGTTGCCGCCCGTCACGCTCCCCTGCGTCGTCGTCACGGAGCCGCTGACCAACGTCGTGTTGGCGTCTGGCGTGTCGGTGAAGACCACACCCGTCGCGGCGGCGTTGCCCAGGTTGGCGATCTGCACGGTGTATAGCAGGGTATCGCCCGGCGACGGCACGCCGTTGTTGTCCGCGTCCACCACCAATGAGTCGACCTTCGTGGCGTTGAGGAGCGGCGCCGAGGTCACCGGGGTGACTGTCGGATCGCCCGGCTGCGGCGTCCGCGGGTTGTCCGTCGGCGTGTTCGGGAAGTTCGTCCCGCTCACGATGCCCTGGTTCGCCACCTGGGTCACGCCCGTCGGCAACGGGTTGTTGATGCGCACGCGGAACGTGATGGTCACCGACCCGCCAGCCGGAATGGTCCCGATATTGACCGTGACCGGCGGCACGCCGGCGTTGCCGCTGGTGATGCTCCCCTGCGTCGTCTGCACCGAGCCGATGACGAGCGTCGTGTTGGCGTCTGGCGTGTCGGTGAAGACCACGCCCGTGGCCGCCGCATTGCCGGTGTTGGCGATCTGCACCGTGTACAGCAGGGTATCGCCCGGCGACGGCGAGCCATTGCCGTCCGCATCCACCAGGAGCAGATCGGACTTGGTGGCGTTGATGAGCGGCGCCGATGTCACCGGGGTGACCGTCGGATCATTGGGCTGCGGCGTCTTCGGGTTGTCCGTCGGCGTGTTCGGGAAGTTCGTCCCGCTCACGATGCCCTGGTTTGCCACCTGGGTCACCCCGGCGGGCAGCGGCTTGTTGATCGTCACCCTGAACGTGATCGTCACCGAGCCGTTCACAGGGATCGTCCCCACGTTCACCGTCACCGGCGGCACGCCGGCGTTGCCGCTGGTGACGCTCCCCTGCGTCGTCTGCACCGAGCCGTCGACGAGCGTCGTGTTGGCGTCTGGCGTGTCGGTGAAGACGACACCCGTCGCCGCTGAGTTGCCGGTGTTGGCGATCTGCACGGTGTACAGCAGGGTATCGCCCGGCGACGGCGAGCCATTGCCGTCCGCGTCCACCGCCAGCAAGTCCGACTTCGTGGCGTTGATGAGCGGCGCCGATGTCACCGGGGTGACTGTCGGATCGCCCGGCTGCGGCGTCCGCGGGTTGTCCGTCGGCGTGTTCGGGAAGTTCGTCCCGCTCACCACGCCCTGGTTCGCCACCTGGGTCACCCCGGCAGGCAGCGGCTTGTTAATCGTCACCTTGAACGTGATGGTTGCGCTGGCATTGGCGGGGATCGTCCCGACATTGACAGCCACGGGCGGCGTCCCCGTGTTGCCGCTGATAATCGTCCCCTGGCTCGTCTGTACGGAGCCGACGACAAGCGTCGTGTTGGCGTCTGGCGTGTCAGTGAAGACGACGCCCGTCGCAGCGGCGTTGCCGGTGTTGGCGATCTGCACGGTGTACAGCAGCGTGTCGCCCGGCGACGGCACGCCGTTGTTGTCGGCATCCACGAACAGGAGGTCCGTCTTGGTCGCATTGATAATCGGCGCGGTGACAACCGGCGTGGTTGTCGGGTCGCCCGGCTGCGGCGTCTTCGGGTCGTTGGTCGGGACGTTCGGGAAGTTCGTCCCACTCACGACACCCTGGTTCGCCACCTGAGTCACGCCCGCCGGCAACGGGTTGTTGATCTTCACCTGGAACGTGATGGTCGCGGAGCCGCCGGCCGGAAGAGTTCCGATGCTGACGACGACGGGCGCCACACCATTGTTGCCACTGATCGTGATGCCGGGGACTGCGACTACCGAGCCGGCGACGAGGGTAGTGTTCGGGTCTGGCGTGTCCGTGAACACGACGCCTGTCGCCGCCGTATTGCCGGAGTTACGAATGGTCACCGTGTAGAGGATTGTGTCACCCGGCGACGGGACGCCGTTGTTGTCCGCGTCCACGGCCAGGAAGTCGGCCTTGTCGGCGGAGATGACCGGCGCGGCCGTGACCGGCGTGTCGGTTGGGTCGCCCGGTGTTGGGGTCTTCGGGTTGTCTGTCGGGGTGGACGGGACGTTCGTCCCCGTCACGATGCCCTGGTTGCTGACCCTGGTCACGCCCGTCGGCAACGGACTGTTGATGGTGACCTTGAACGAGATGGTTATCGTTCCGCCGGCCGGGATCGTCCCGATGTTGATGGTCACCGGCGGCGTCCCTGTGTTACCGCTGGTAATCGTACCCTGGCTCGTTTGCACGGAGCCGACGACAAGGGTTGTGTTCGGATCCGGCGTGTCGGTGAACACGACGCCCGTCGCCGCTGTGTTGCCCGTGTTACGAATCTGGACGGTGTAAAGCAGGGTGTCGCCCGGCGACGCGAAGCCGTTGTTGTCGGCGTCCGTGAATAGGAAGTCCGTCTTGGTCGCGTTGATGACTGGCGCCGCGGTGACCGGCGTGATTGTGGGGTCACCCGGCTGCGGCGTCTTCGGGTTGTCCGTCGGCGTCGTCGGGAAGTTGTCGCCCGACACGAAGCCCTGGTTGGCCACCTGGGTCACGCCCGTCGGCAGCGGGTTGTTGATCCGCACCTGGAAGGTGATCGTCACGCTCGCGTTGGCCGCGATGCTCCCGACGTTGACCGTCACCGGCGGAGTCCCGCTGTTGCCCCCCGTCACAGTTCCCTGCGTCGTCGTAACGGAGTTGATAACCAGCGTCGTGTTCGGGTCAGGCGTGTCGCTGAACTGAACATTGGTGGCGGCCGTGTTGCCATTGTTGCGGATGACCACCGAGTACAGCAGCGTGTCGCCCGGCGACGCGGAGCCGCTGTTGTCGGCGTCCACAAGCAGGAAGTCAGTCTTCGTGGCATTGATGACTGGCGCGGCAATGATCGGCGTAATGGTCGGGTCGTTGGGCTGCGGCGTCTGCGGGTTGTCCGTCGGCGTCGTCGGGACATTGCTGCCCGACACGAAGCCCTGATTCGCCACCTGGGTCACACCCGTCGGCAGCGGGTTGTTGATCCGCACCTTGAACGTGATCGTCACGCTCGCGTTCGCCGCGATGGTCCCGACATTGACCGTCACCGGCGGCACGCCGCTGTTGCCGCTGGTGATTGTGCCTTGCGTGGTAGTGACCGAGCTGCTCACCAGGGTCGTGTTGGGGTCAGGCGTGTCGGTGAACGACACGCCCGTTGCGGCCGTGTTGCCCGAGTTCACGATGGTAACTGTGTACAGGAGCGTGTCGCCGGGCGACGGGGAACCATTGGCGTCGGCGTCGGTAGACAGCGACCAGGTCTTGTACGCGTTGATGATCGGGGCAGCGATGATCGGCGTAATGGTCGGGTCGTTGGGCTGCGGCGTGTTGGGGTTGTCCGTCGGCGTCGTCGGGATGTTGCTACCCGAGACGAAGCCCTGGTTCGCCACCTGGGTCACGCCCGTTGGCAGCGGGTTGTTGACCCGCACCTTGAACGTGATCGTCACGCTCGCGTTCGCCGCGATGGTCCCGACGTTGACCGTCACCGGCGGAATCCCGCTATTGCCGCTGGTGATTGTGCCTTGCGTGGTCGTGACCGAGCCGCTCACCAGGGTCGTGTTGGGGTCAGGCGTGTCGGTGAACGACACGCCGGTGGCCGCCGCGCCGCCCGTATTGCGGATGACGACGGTGTACAGGAGCGTGTCGCCCGGCGATGGGAAACCATTCGCGTCGGCGTCGGTAGACAGCGACCAGGTCTTGTCAGCCGAGACCAGTGGGGTAGCCGATGGCAAGGTCGGGGTGTTGGTCGGCGTCGCCGTCGGCAGCGTGCTGGTTGGTGTCGGCGTATTCGTCGGCGTGTTCGTCGGCGTATTGGTTGCGGTTGCGGTCCTCGTCGCCGTGGCGGAGGCTGTACTGGTGGCCGTGGCCGTACTCGTCGCCGTCGGCAGCGTGCTGGTTGGTGTCGGCGTGTTCGTCGGCGTGTTGGTCGGCGTACTCGTCGGCGTATTGGTTGCGGTTGCGGGCCTCGTCGCCGTGGCCGTGGCTGTACTTGTGGCCGTGGCCGTACTCGTCGCCGTCGGCGTGTTCGTCGGCGTGTTCGTCGGCGTATTCGTCGGCGTGTTCGTCGGCGTATTCGTCGGCGTGTTCGTCGGCGTATTCGTCGGCGTGTTCGTCGGTGTATTCGTCGGCGTGTTCGTCGGCGGAACAGGCGTGTTGGTCGGTGTGTTCGTCGGCGTATTCGTCGGCGTGTTCGTCGGTGTATTCGTCGGCGTGTTCGTCGGCGTGCTCGTCGGTGTGTTCGTCGGCGTCGCCGTGCTCGTCGGTGTGTTCGTCGGTGTGTTCGTCGGCGTGTTCGTCGGCGTCGCCGTGCTGGTGGGTGTGAGCAACGTCCCCGTTGGTGTCGGCGTGTTCGTTGGCGTGGCGCCCGTACTGGTCGGCGTACTTGTCGCTGTAGCTGTCGCCGTCGCGGTACTCGTCGCCGAGGCCGTCGGTGTGTTCGTCGGCGTGAAGGTACTCGTCGGGGTGAAAGTAGCCGTCGCGGTGCTGGTCGGCGTCGAGCTGGCCGTACTGGTGGGGGTGTCAGTCGGCTGCGGCGTATCGGTGGGTATGATCGGTGTCTTCGCCAGCGTCGGCGATGCGGTAGGAGACGAGGTAGGAATCGGCGTGTCCGTTGGGATGCCAGGTGTGTCCCCAAGTGGAATCGTCGTCACCTGAACAGAATCGGCTCCATCCGGGCTTGGCTGGGACGCCACAACGACCCAGCTACCCAGGCTAAGGGTTACGAGAACCACGACTAGCAGGATGATCCAATGGCGTATTAGGGAGTGACGCATGATTCCACCTCGTCCCCGGCCTTGCGGCCAGCGTGTTCCGGTTACCTCGACATGAGTGAGTTGCCCCCTGCATCAGCGAGCAGGCGGCGTGAGAGAACAATGGATGGCGGGCCATCCAATCGTGCGCGGAAGCGCAGGGTTAGCAACGTCCCTGTGTCGGCCCTACCGCGCGAATCAGCCAGGTGGACTGCCGCGTAGCGAACCCGGCCTGAAGCCGCATCAGCGGTGTTGACGGCCACAAAATCCCCCGCCGCGTTGAACAGGTCGCCAGTTGCCCGCAGCCCGTCTGCGCCTTGCGGCGGCAGCAACTCCAGCGCCGACGGGTCGTACTGCAACGTGACATCGGCGCCGGCCGCGGCGCGCGCGCCGGCAATCTCGACCCGAGCCGTGAACTCATCCCCCGCCTTCAGACTCGGCGGAGCCTCGACCCACACGTCGGCCGCTAGAGCAGAAAGCTTCTTGTCGAGCGGCGTCGAGAAGAGTGCGTTCCGTTTGGCGCCGGCAACCGCGCCAGCAGCCGCCCCAGCCCAGGGCTGGTAGTTCTGCAAGCCATAGTTGCCGCCGACGATGACCAGGTCGAACAGGTCCACGACGCCGTCTTTGTTGATGTCGGCTGCCGTGTTGTACGGCGGGCTGACACCGTAATTGCCGGCGACGACGACCAGGTCAAACAGGTCAATCACCCCATTGTTGTCTATGTCCCCTGCCCGCTGCAGGACCGGCCCAAGACTCAGGTTCGGCTGGTTGGCGGACACGACCACCGACACCTGACTGCTCAGATAGTGCGGGGCGCTGGCCGTCACGACGTAGGAGCCGGGCGGCACAGCCAGGTCAAAGGCGCCGTTCGACGCGGTCACGGCCGACTGGGCGCCAACCTGCACCACAGCCCCGGCGTTGCTCGCCAACCCCTGAAGTACCACACTGCCCATGATGTGAGTCAAGGCCGGTGTGCTGGTCGGCGTCGCGGTGGATGTCGGCGTGGCCGTGGCGGTGCGTGTGGCCGTGGGCGACGCCGTGGATGTGGGCGTAGGCGTGGCGGTGCGCGTGGCCGTGGGCGACGCCGTGGATGTGGGCGTGGGCGTGACCGTAGGCGGCAAGGGCGTGCGAGTCGGCGTGTTCGTCGGCGTGGGCGTGACTGTCGGCGGGATGCCTTGAATACCCGTATCGGTTGCCGGGTCGCCGAGTAACGTGTAGGTGTTTAGCAGGTCGAGGCTATCGCCGAAGGCGTAGAGGGCAGCCTTCCCGGCGAGGATCGCCGGGCCAACCCGCCGCACGCCTGTCGTAAAGATGGCGTTGTTGAAAGCGCGATTGAGGACATCGTGTCCTGTCGCAACACCGAGACCGGTCGGCGACCAGGTCGCCACTGCCCCCTTGCCGGACGCTCGCACCATCATCTCGCCCAGCGCATCCTTGCCTGGGTCCTGGAACGAGCCTTCGAGGCAGGTCATCGCCAGGTTCACGGGATACTTGCCGCTGTTAGCCAGCCCGGCCACATTGGCGACGGCGAACAACGGCTCGGCAGCCCACTGGTCTATGGCCGAGTGGCCGATGTACGTCACAAAGCGCTGCCCCTGGTTGTAGGCATTCGTGATCGCAGTTGTGACAGCAGCGGGCGAATTGTAGTTGACGCCAAACTCGATCTTCTGCACCGAGAAGGTGTTGGGGACGGTGTCCGCCGCCAGGTTATCGGCAATCGCCGGGAAGTTGCCGGCGCTGGTTGACGGCTCGTAGTTGTCGGTCACGAACAGCACTGAAGCGCCGAGGGGTGACGGCGTCTGCGCCGCGGCCTGCTCGGCGGCGATGATCTTGTCAATCATCGCGTTCGCCTCGTCCACGCTGTTGGCCGGCAGCCGCCCCGTCATGAGATCCGGCACAGCGCTCGCGCCACTCACGGCCGCGTAGAAGTTGTCGTCGGCCGTCTCGCCCAGCCACGGATCCACCATCGCCATGTACGGCGGAATGTACATCTTGCGCGTACTGTTGAGAATGTTGCGATAGTCATAGGTCCCGTCGCCCAGCAGCACGACGTACTGCGGCGCAACGCTCCAGTTCGCCAGGGCATACGCCAGGAAGTTGTGGATGGCGACCGGATCCAGGATGCCATTCCCGAACTGGTTGTAGATGTCTTCCACCTGGATCAGGCGGCTGCTCAAAGCGCCTGAGCGATAGCTGACCAGGCGTGCGGCGGGCGCGAGGAACGCCGACGGCGCGATGACAATGTAGCTCGCGCCGTTGTTGGCCGCCCGCAGGTCCGGGCCGCTGTCAACTTCCGTAACGAGGCTGGGCGCCAGGAGCGCGGGCGACTGGAGCAGGAGCGCCAGGTATTTCTGCGCCGATGGAGCGTCGCCGAAGGTCAGCGTGCCGGCGCCATCCGTCTGGGTTCCCGTCAGTCGCACCGGGTTGGTCGGATCGCTGATGTCGTAAACGCCGACGGCGGAGCCGGTGAAGCCAGTAATCTGATACTGGGAGTAACCGCCGGGGGCATTGAACGCCAGGGCATTGCTCACCGCGGTGAACGCCTGCCGATAATCCACTTCGAGCCAGTCCAGGAAGAAGGCGTCGGACGTGACCCCCGACGGGAGGGCCGGCACGCGCAACTTGACGGTGTTCGCCCCGGATACCAGGGACGACGACGGAATACCGCCGCCCGACAGCAACGCGGCAATGCTGCCATCCCACGTGCCATCAATCGCCTGGTAAGTCGCGCTGTTCCCAAGATATGCCTGGGTATGATGGTCTGGGTTGACGGTCGAGCTGCTCGAAATGCCCGCCAGCTTGACGCGCAGCGTCGCGGTGTGGGCGCTGGGCGATATGTTAGGCAGGGTCACGGTATACGTGCGGTCCATAGGCGTCGTCGCGCTGGTCTGCACGATGTACGACCAATACCAGTGGGTATCCCCGCCCGTGGGCAGATTCCAGTAGTAGCGGTTGTCCTGCTCAGTATGTACCGTGACCGGGAAATCCGGCGCTTTGGCGCCTACGCCCGGCGCGCCGCTGCGCGTGGTCATGCGCTTGCCGCTGGCGAGGCCAGCGACCAGCCAGTACACGCGCGTTCCCGTGTAGCGCTGCTGGCTAGGGTCGGCCGCCCGGCCATAGAAGCGAATGGTATCACCCGCATCGAGGACGTTGTTGCTGTTCTGGTCCACAACCTCCAGCGGAATCTCGGATGCCAGCGACAGCGAGTAGTCGCTGAACAACTGGTACGTACTGAGCGGCGCGGCGAGCAGCCACGAGGCCGTCAACGTCGTCGTGTCCAATTGATACAGCCCGTCCTGGTTGACTTCGATACGAATGCGGCGGCCGGAATATGCGCTCGGCGCTCCTTTCGCCGCGGCGCCGGGTGAAACGCGCCACAGCCTGGCGTCTTCGTAATTGAGAAGCAGGTTTCGCAGCGCCGGCTCAAACGGCCCCTCGTCAACGCCACCGCCCACTGCCGACGCGCCTCCATCCAGATGCACCACGACTTCCAAGCGCTCGACCGCCTGAAGCTCGCGGCTTGCCGCGTCGTATTGGAAGGGCGCGAGCCGGAGCTGGACGAAACGCTGGCTCCTAAACTGGCTAATCTGGCTGATCTCGGCCGGCTGCGCCGGGTAGAGGCCGCCCCTTTTGGGGAGCGTGAGCCGGGTTCTGGTGATGGCGGCCAGTCGCGGCGACGGCGCGAGGCTCTTGCCGCTATCGAGCAGGCCGCCGGGCGCCAGATCGGCCTCGTCCAGAATGGACGTCGGCGCGGCGGTTGCCGCCAGTTGCACCCCGCCCTGCACCCGTCGGCCATCGGCTGCCCGAACTTCAAGCGTCGGCTTCGCCCCGGCCGGTATGCCAAGCGTGACCATCTTGACCGGCAGCCGTGGCTGATCCGGTGTGTCAAGGTAGCTGAACCCGGCCACGGCGATTTCGTCCAGGGCCACGCCCTCCACATCCACTTGGCGCAGCGTCCACTCCGGCACACGAAGCTCCAGGGTGATGCTCCTGTCGTCCGATTTGAGCACACGTACATCGGGCGCGCTGTTCGCCCGCGCCGTCTCCTGCCCCGCCCCCTGGCCGTAGGAGGCCCACGGGAGCAGCGCGAATATCATGAGGGCCACCACCAGGGCGGCCAGCTTTGCGCCGGGCCAGCCTCCGCGCGGAGACTGGCCCGAAGCGTTGCGCGCCTGGCGCTGAAACCCATGTCCACTAGACTGCCGCTGATCCATCTACACCTTCTACTAGGTCTCTCGCAGCTTCATAAATGTCAACGATGTTCTGCTGCATCTGTTACTGAGTCCACCACTAATCCGTCGCCGACGGCCGCTCCACCACAGTGCGCTGGATAAGCAGCGGCAGATACACGCGGTACGCCGTCGCGATGGTCACGGAGACCGGACCGCCCGTGGTGATGACACCACCGTCGAACGAGACAACCTCGATCCGGTAATACCACGCACCGGTGGGCAGCCCGCTATCCACATACTGGTACAGATCACCACCGCCGAGGCCGGTGGCCGGGATGATGTCGCCCAGTTGCGAGTAAGGCCCGTCCACCTTGTCACTGCGGAGCAACCGGAAGCCAAGCACGTCCACCTCGGTTGCCGTCGCCCAGTTCAGCTTGGCGTCATGCCCCTCGGCCATGCCCGTGAAGGAGGTCAGGACAACGTTCGTGGGCGACTGAACAATCTTGTCGCCGAAGTTGGCGTAGGCAGCCCCGCCTGACGGAACCGTCACAGACACGCTGAGTGGCGTCGTGTTGGTGAACCCGAGCGGGAGCGTCTGCACCACGGTGTACGCGCCCGGCGTGACACCGTAGAACAGGTAGCTTCCGTCCGCGGCCGTCGTCGTCGTCTGCACCGTATTGCCGTTGCTGTCCTTGAGTGTGATGATCACACCGCCGATTCCGCCCTCGGTTGGCTGGTTGATGCCGTCGCCGTTGACATCATTGAACACGATGCCGCTGACGGTCCCCTTGAGCTGGTTGCCGAAGTCGGCATTCGCTGTGCCGTTCGTCGGCACGGTGACGTTCTTCGTCGTTGGCGTCGTCGCCGTGTAGCCCGTCGGCACGGTTTCCGTGACCGTGTAGCTGCCCGGCGCAACGCTTGGGAAGATGTAATTCCCGTTAGCGTCCGTTGTCGTTGTCAGCAGGCCGCTTGGCCCCAGGGCCGTGAGGGAGACGTTCGGGATGCCCGGCTCCAAGGGCTGCTGCACGCCGTCGCCGTTGATGTCATAGAACACCGTGCCGGTCAGGTTGCCCGTCCCCGGCTGCGGCGCAGGCTGGTTGCCAAAGTCAACGTTGTTCGTACTGCCAGACGTCACCGAGACCGGCACCGTGGTCGGCGTGGTCGGGGTGTAGCCAGGCGGCACGGTTTCAGTGACCGTGTACGATCCGGGCGGCACGTTCGGGAAGCTGTAGTTCCCGCTCGGGTCCGTCGTCGTGGTGGCGACCGGGTTGCCGTTCTGGTCCTTCAGCGTCACCGTCGCGCCGGGAATACCCGGCTCGCCGGGCTGCCGCACGCCATCGCCGTTGGTGTCGTTGAACACCGTCCCGTCAATGTTGCCCGTCCCCGGGGTCGGCGACTTCTGGATGCCGAAGTCGGCATTGGCGACGCCGCCCGGCAGTACGGCCACCGGCACGCTGATGGGTGTCGTATTCACGAACCCGGCCGGCACGTTCTCGTACACCACGTATGCCTGCGGGGTCACGTTCGGGAAGATGTAGTTCCCGTTAGCGTCCGTGTACGTCACGGCGAACAGCGACGTCTGAGTCGGATCGCGCAGCTCGATCTTGACGCCCGGCACACCCGGCTCGCCGGGCTGCTGCACGCCGTCGCCGTTGATATCGTTCCACACCGTCCCGGTGACGTTCCCCTTCTGCGGGTTGGTCAGCTGCTGGTTGCCGAAGTCGGCGTTCACGGTGCCACCCGGCGTGACGCTCACTGGCACGTTGGGCAGGGTCGTCGGCGGCGTTTCGTTCGTTCGGGAATGTAGTCGTTCGCGTCCGTCGTCGTCGTGTGCCTTCAACGTCACCGTCACGCCAGGGATCCGGGCTGTGTTCAGGTCGTTGAACAGGTCACGTTGGTCGCCGAAGTTCGCCACGCTGGCGTTCCGGCTTGCGGCGTCGTGCTCACGAGCCGCGTCTCCACCACGTACGGCCCAGGCGTCGTTCGGGAACTGGTAGTTGCCGTTCGTTGTCGTCGGTCCTTCAACATCGGTTGATGTCCTCGAACACCGTCCCTACCACGTCGGCTGCGGGGCCAAGTCGGCTCGGCGGCGTCACCACCAGTCGTGCTCGTCTCGACACGTGGTCCCGGCGGCACGTTCGGGAAGCTGTAGTTCCCGCTCGCGTCCGTCGTCGTCGTCCCCACCGGGTTGCCGCTCGGATCCTTCAAAGTCACCGTCACACCGGGGATGCCCGGCTCGCCGGGGTCTTGCGTCCCGTTCCCGTTCAGGTCGTTGAACACCGTCCCGGTCACGTTCCCGTTCCCCTGCGTCGGCGCCTTCTGATCGCCGAAGTTCGCCACCGCCGTCCCGCTGGTTGCCACGCTGTTCGCACGCCCGCTCCACCACCGTACGGCCCGGCGCGTTCGAACACGTCGTCGTCCCCAGTGGTCCTTCAACGTCACCGTCCTGCGTTGATGTCCTCGAACACGCTACCACGGCGGCTGCGGCGCTTCGAAGTCGGGTGCTGCACTGTTCGGCGTCGTGCTCACGAACCAGTCTCGAGGTCGGGAAGCTGTAGTCGTCGTGGTACGTTGCCGCGTCCTTCAACGTCACCGTCACGCCGATGCCAGGTGCCGTTCGAACACCGGTCACGTGCGTCGTGGTCGCCGGGCTGCGCGTTCACTGCCACGCTGTTCGGCGTCGTGCTCACGAACCCAGCCGGATCCGTCTCCACCACCGTGTACGGCCCAGGCGTCACGTTCGGGAACTGGTAGTTGCCCACCCCGTCCGTCGTCGTCGTCCCCACCGTGGTCCCCGACCCGTCCTTCAGCGTCACCGTCACGTTGGCGATCCCCGGCTCACCTGGCTCCTGCGTCCCGTTCCCGTTGATGTCCTCGAACACCGTCCCCACCACGTTCGCCTTCTGCGGCTGCGGCGCTTGCCGATCGCCGAAGTCGGCGTTCGTCGTGCTGTTCGGCGTCACCACCACCGGCACGCTGTTCGGCGTCGTGCTCACGAAGCCCGGCGGATCCGTCTCCACCACCGTGTACGTCCCCGGCGGCACGTTCGGGAAGCTGTAGTTCCCGCTCGCGTCCGTCGTCGTCGTCCCCACCGGGTTGCCGCTCGGATCCTTCAAAGTCACCGTCACACCGGGGATGCCCGGCTCGCCGGGGTCTTGCGTCCCGTTCCCGTTCAGGTCGTTGAACACCGTCCCGGTCACGTTCCCGTTCCCCTGCGTCGGCGCCTTCTGATCGCCGAAGTTCGCCACCGCCGTCCCGCCCGCCGGCGCGTTCACTGCCACGCTGTTCGGCGTCGTGCTCACGAACCCCGGATCCGTCTCCACCACCGTGTACGGCCCAGGCGTCACGTTCGGGAACTGGTAGTTGCCCACCCCGTCCGTCGTCGTCGTCCCCACCGTGGTCCCCGACCCGTCCTTCAGCGTCACCGTCACGTTCGCAATCGTCCGTTGATGCGAACACCGTCCCAGCGGCGCTTGCCGGCCGGCGTTCGTGTTCGGCGTCACCACCGCACGCTGTTCGGCGTCCACGAACCCACGAACCGTGTACGCACGCTCGGGAAGCTGTCCCTCGCGTCGTCGTCGTCGCGGATTTCAGCGTCACTGTCACGAGGTCTGGGTGTTCAGGTCGTTGAACACCGTCGTCGCGTCGGCGCCTTCTGGTCGCCGTGGGCGGTTCCGCCTGCCACCGCCACGCTGTTCGGCGTCGTGCTCACGAACCCGGCCGGATCCGTCTCCACCACCGTGTACGGCCCAGGCGTCACGTTCGGGAACAGACGTCGTCGGGCGTGGCGCCATCAACGTCACCGTCAGGGGATAGACGGCTGGAACACGCCGTCACCGTTGAGATCGTTGTACACCGTGCCGGCCACGTTCGCCTTGAGAGGTTGGGCCAGCTGCTGATCGCCAAAGTCGGCGTTGCTCGTGCTGTTCGGCGTCACCACCACCGGCACGCTGTTCGGCGTCGTACTCACGAACCCACTCGGATCCGTCTCTACCACCGTGTACGTCCCCGGCGGCACGTTCGGGAAGCTGTAGTTCCCATTCGGGTCTGTCGTCGTCGTCCCGACGGTGTTACCGGCTCCGTCCTTCAGAGTCACGGTCACGCCTGGAATACCAGGCTCGCCCGGCTGACGCACGCCGTCGCCGTTCAGGTCGTTGAACACGTTGCCGGTGACATTGCCGTTGCCCTGCGTCGGCGCTTGCTGATCACCGAAGTTCGCCACCGCCGTTCCGCCCGCTGGCGCGTTCACTGCCACACTGTTCGGCGTCGTGCTCACGAACCCACTCGATCCGTCTCCACTACCGTGTACGGCCCAGGCGTCACGTTCGGGAACTGGTAGTTGCCGAGACCGTCGGTCGTCGCCGGCGACCCGACCGGGTTACCGTTCGTGTCCTTCAAGGTCACGGTCACGCCAGGGATGCCCGGCTCGCCGGGATCGCGGACACCGTTGCCATTCACGTCATTGAAGACGTTGCCGACAACGTTGCTCGTCTGCGGCTGCGGCGACTGGCGGTCGCCGAAGTCAGCGTTGCCCGTCCCGCCCGGCGGCGCGACCACCGAAACGTTGTTCGGCGTCGTGCTCACGAACCCAGCCGGATCCGTCTCCTGAACCTGATACGTCGCCGGCGTCACGTTCGGGAACAGGTAGTTACCATTCGCGTCGGTCGTCGTCGTCAGGCCCGTCGGGTTGCCGCTTTGGTCCAGCAGCGTGATGGTCACGTTCGGGATGCCCGGCTCGCCCGGGTCGCGGACGCCATTGCCGTTGAAGTCATTGAAGACCACACCGCTCACGTTGGACTTCTGCGGCTGGGTCAGCTGTTGGATGCCGAAGTCCGCGATCGCCGTGCCGCCCGCCGGAACGCTGATGGGCAGCGGGTTCGTCGTGGTTGGTGTGTACCCGGTCGGTGTGACCTCCTGAACCTTGTACGGACCAGGGATCACGTTCGTGAAGATGTAGTCGCCGTTCGCGTCCGTCGTCGTCGTGAAGCCCGGCACCGGGTTGCCGTTCGGGTCGAGCAGGTTGACCGTGACGTTCGGGTGACCTGGCTCGCCCGGATCGCGGACGCCGTTGCCGTTCAGGTCGTCAAACACCGTCCCTTGCACGCTTCCCAGCGTGGATGGGATGGTGCTCGTCGGCGTCGGCGTGTTCGTCGGCGGAACCGCCGTGTTCGTCGGCGTCGGCGTGTTCGTCGGCGGCACGGTCGTGTTCGTCGGCGTCGGCGTGTTCGTCGGCGGCACGGTCGTGTTCGTCGGCGTCGGCGTGTTCGTCGGCGTGTTCGTCGGCGTGTTCGTCGGCGTGTTCGTCGGCGTGTTCGTCGGCGTGTTCGTCGGCGTGTTCGTCGGCGTCGGCGTGTTCGTCGGCGGCACGGTCGTGTTCGTCGGCGTCGGCGTGTTCGTCGGCGTCGGCGTGTTCGTCGGCGGCACGGTCGTGTTCGTCGGCGTCGGCGTGTTCGTCGGCGGCACGGTCGTGTTCGTCGGCGTTGCCGTTGGTGTGTCGGTCGGAATGATCGGCGTCTTGTTGATTGTCGGCGACGGCGTTGGTGTCTCAGTCCCCGTCGCTGTGGCGGTCGGGGTCGGCGTGTTCTGCACGTCGGGGAAATTCGCCGTGACCGTCAGGCCGCCAGGCACAGTCACGTCCAGGTATGGCACGGTGCTGGTGTAGCCGCTCGGAATCGTCTGGACCACGCGCACCGGACCGGCGGACACGTTGGTGAACGTGTAGTTGCCGGAGCCGTCCGTGGATGTCGTCCCGAACAGCACATCGTCGTTGGTACCCAGGATGCCATCAGGCCCTGGCGTGTACAGTTTGACTGTAACACCGGGGATGCCCGACTCGCCAGGGTCGCACACGGCGTTGTTATTAGCGTCGTTGCAGACCTTGCCGGCCACGCCGCCGGTTGTCGGGGTCGCGGTCGGTGTCGGCGTGTTCGTCGGCGGAACGTTGATCTCGAAATCCTGCCCGGTCACACTCTGCGCCGCGGCCAGCGTCACCAGGATGCTGTTCGGATTGCCGCCGTCGGCATCGGAGATGTTGATGGTTCCGCCGGGCAGGTTGCTCGTGCTGACCTGGTACGTGCCAGGGCCGAGGTTGCTGAAGGTGTACTGACCGCTGCCGTTCGTGGTCGTTGTGGCGACGACGAGGCCGGTGGACACGTCCACCAGGGTAACGGTCACGTTCTGCACCGGCGTCTCGCCGTTGTTGCACTGGCCGTTCGTGTCGCCGATGCAAACCGTGCCGCTGATGCTAGCCGGCTGCTGCCTGTACCCGAAGTTCTTCTGGGTCTGGGTCGCCTGGATGTTAGTGATGGTGTAGGCGCCCGGCGGGATCGGCGTCGGCGCCGTTTGCGTCCATGTGGCGCTCGGCGATGGCAGCGTCGTCGTGTCCACCGTGATGCTGACGTTGCTGCCGGTCGGGATGCCGCTGACCGAGTACGCGCCGTTGGCGTCCGTCGTCGTCGTGACCGTCTGGTCCACAATGTTGTCGGCGTTGAAGTCAATGGCGACGTTCACGGTGACGTTCGGCAGCTTGGCCTCGCCGCCGCCGATGACCTGGTCGCCGTTGGCGTCGTTCCAGACCGTTCCGCTCACGCTCACCGTCGTCTGGGGAGCCTTGAAGCCGAAGTCCTGGTTGTTGTTCGTCGCACCCGTGGCGAGGGTGATCGTGTTGGCCGTGCTGCACGTCGGCGTTGGGTTGTTACACGACACAGAACCGGACGGGCCGGGCTGCGCCGTCTGCGTCCAGCCGCTCGGCAGGGTCGCGGCGACGACCTGGACGGTATACGTCCCGGTCGCCAGGCCGGTAAAGCTATACTTCCCATTCGCGTCCGTCGCCTGGGCGGCGAGGAGGTTGTTGGCGTTGTCGTAGAGCTGGACGGTAACGTTCGGGATGCCCGGCTCGCCCGCGTCCTGGACGCCGTTGTTGTTGGCATCGTTGAAGATCGTATCGCCGATTGTGCCGTTAGCGGCGAACCCGAAGTTGGCCGTCAGGTTCTGCGCCCCGCCGACCACCGTCGTCAGCACGCTTGTCGGCGTCGTCGCCTGGGGCAGGCTCGCCGGCACGTTGGTCGGGACGACCTTCACCTGGGTTCCCGGGGCCAGGAACTGGTAGTAGCCCTGGAGTCGGTCGTCGTCGTTTGGAGTACGTTGTTGTTCGTGTCCAGGAGCTGCACGGTGACGTTCGGCACCCGGCTGCCGGGGCTGGACGCCGTTGCCGTTGACATCGTTGAACACGACCTCGCCCACTGCGCCGCGCTGGATGAAGCCAAGTCGGCGGTCAGGATCGCCGCCGGCGAAGCAGCGTCACCGGGCGCTTCCTCGCCGACGGTCGAAATCATCGCGCCGTGGCGGGGTTGCTCCTGTTGGGGACCGTCTGCGACTCGGCCTCGACGATGTAGTTGCCCGGCAGGTTGCTGAACAGATAGTTGCCGTTGGCATCCGTCGCCGTGATGACCGCGAGCGGCTCGGGATCGAGGATACTGTTGCCGTTGCTGTCCAGGTACAGATCAACCACGACACCGGCGACGCCCGGCTCGCCGTTCTGGGTCTGGCTGCCATCGTCGTCGTAGTAGACGGTGTCGCCAATCTGGCCCGACCAGTTGTAGCCAAAGTCGGCGTTGAGGATGTTGGCGTTGTTGACCGTCACGGCGCGCGGGTTCAGCGTGCCTGTCGTCGCCGTCATGGCGCTGGCGAGGGTCGGCGTCGAGCCGTTCGGCGCCGTGACTGTACTCGTCGTGTCCACCTGGACGATGTACTTGCCGTTCGGCAGACCCGTGAAGTCGTAGAGGCCGTTGGCGTCGGTCGTCGTCGTCTGGAGCAGGACGTCGCCCGCGTCGAGCGAGCCGTTGCCATTGATGTCGCGGTAGAGGTTGACACCAATGTTCGGCAGGCCCAGCTCACCCGGCTGCTGCGCGCCGTCGTTGTTGCTGTCCAGCCACACCGTGTCGCCGATGTCGTATGTACCGGGCGGCTGGACGCCGAAGTCTGCGTCCGTGACCTGCTGGGCAGCGACAAGGGTCCGCTGGAGCGAGACCGGCGTCGAGGGGATGTCGCCGGCTGGCAGCGTCGTCTGGTCGTAGGTGATCGTGTACGTACCCGCTGCCAGGTTCGGGAAGATGTAGTTCCCGTTGACGTCGGTCGTCGTCGTCGCCAGCGTCGTCGTGCCGGTCTGATTCTTCAGATACACCGTCACGCCGGGAACGCCCGGCTCACCCACATCGCACAGCCCGTTACTGTTGCTGTCAACGCACACGGTGTCACCGATGCTGCCACTCGGGTTGCTCGTGCCGGTGATGGGCGTGCGGGTCGTGTTGCTCGGCGACGCCGGGATCGCGCCGCTATCGTCCATGATGATGGCAGCGTTCTGCACCGTGCTGACGGTGGTCGGGTTGCCCACCTGCGCCTGGAATGACAGGGTCGGGACGGTGATGATGCTGTTGGACGTGGCCGAGGCGAAGCTGCCGCCAGTGCCGGACGCGCTGGCCGCGAAGGTCAGGCTGCCAGGGGTCGTACCGATGGTGAAGCCGCTGCACGACCAGGTGAAGGTCAGCGGCGTGTTCGGCGGAATACTTGGCTGACTGCTCGGCGTCGGGCCGGTACACGTGCCGCCGGTCACGTTGGTGCGGTTGATGGTCAGGCTGCTCGGCGTGACGTTGGTCACGGTGTTCACGCCGGTGCGCAGCGTCATCACGACGTTCACCGTGTCGCCCTGGGTGATGAGGGTCGGGACGGCGGTGATGGCGTTCGACGTGTCAAGGGTGCCGGCGCCGTTGACGAAGACCAGGGCGCCGCCCTGGTTGACCTGCGCCGGGGTCACCGCGCGGGCCACCCACGTGTTCGCCGTCGGATCGTAGCGATAGAAGCCGGTGGTGTTGTTGCCCGCCAGGGCGTAGATGTATGTGCCGTCGGTGGTCAGTGCGCCGCCGTAATTCTCCTTGACCGGCAGAGTGGCGCGCGTCGTCCAGGTGTTGGCGACGATGTCGTAGCGCCAGAACACCTGGGAGTCACCCTGGAAGGCGTAGATAAAGTTGCCCAGGCGGACGAGGGCGCCGCCGGCGTTGACGTTGGCTGGCGTGTCGGCCAGGCGACTCCAGGTGTTGGCCGTCGGGTCATAGCGTAGGAAGATCTTCTTGCCGCCGCCCTGGAGCGCGTAGATGTACGTCCCGTCGGTCGTCAGCGCGCCGCCCTTGCTGACATTGTAGTTGGTGTTGCCCACTTTCAGCGGCGCCCGCGTCGTCCACGAGTTGGCCGTCGGGTCGTAGCGCCAGAACACGTTCTTGCCGCCGCCCTGGAGCGCGTAGACGTAGGGCGCGAGGTAGACGAGCGCGCCGCCGTCGGACACGTTGGCGGGAGCATTGGCGCGCGCGGCCCACGTGTTGCCGGCAACGCTGTAACGCCAGAACACGTTCTTGCCGTTGCCCTGGAAGCCATAGATGTACGTCGAGCCGTCGTAAGTCAGAGCGCCGCCCTGCTTGACATTGGCCAGGGCGTTTGCCTTCGCCGTCCAGGTGTTAGGCGAGATATCATAGCGCCAGAAGGGGTTCTTGTTGTTCCCCTGGAAGGCGTAGAGGCCCGGCAGCGTGCCGCTGCTCGTGCTGATACCCGGCACGCCGGCCGTGTTGCTGCCCAGGCTCCAGGTGACGATGTTCGAGCCGCCCGTCGGCGTCACCAGGGCGCTGTTCGAGATGGCGGCCGGGAAGTCGTAGGGGCTGCCGGAGACTGTACCCGTCGCATCGGCGGTGAAGGTGAAATCACCGACCGTCGTCGGGGTGCAGACGAAGGCGAAGTTCTGGTTGGCGTTGGCCGCGATCGTGGCGCTGGCCGGCGACGGGCCGGTGCATGTCGCGCTCCCGCCGCTGACCGTCAGTGTCGGCGCGGCATTGGAAACCGTCGGCTGGCCGGTCAGGTTCGCCAGGTTGACGGTCACATTGAGCGTGCCGCCGACCGCGGCGGTTATCGGGCTGACGGTCGCCCCGACCGTCGTCTGGCCGTCGTTCCCGCCCACGGCGGCGCTCGACGAGTAAGCGGCCTCTGTGCCGCCGGCCGTGGCGCTATTGTTGACATACGTCGTCCCGGCTGGGATCGGGTCCATGATGGTGAGGTTGGAGAGCAGCTCACCGCCGGTATAGTTCGGCTTCAGCGTGAATGTGATATTGCTGTTCTGGGTCGTGCTGGCGGGACTCGCCGTCTTGCTCAAGAGCTGGGTGTAGGGGAAGTCAGCCGTCGTGACGTTCTGCCCGACGGTGAGCGTCACGTTCTGCTGCACCAGCCCCGGCACGTAGCCGGCTGGCGCGTTGGGGTCGGACGAGCTGACGGTGACGATGTAGGTCCCTGGGCCGAGGCCGGGGAACGAGTACAGGCCGCTGCCGTCGGTCGTCGTCGCCGTGACCAGCTCGATGCCCTGGGGGACGCCGTCGCCGTTGGCGTCGCGGAAGAGGTTGACGGTGATGCCGGGGAGGCCGGTCTCACCCGCGCTGCACAGGTTGTCGCCGTTGCTGTCAATACAGACCTTGTCGCCGATGGAGCCAGGCGTTTGCCCGAAGAAGCCGAAGTCGGCGTTCAGGTAGCTCCCGCTGAGGTTCGCCACCGGCTGCGGGTCGTTGGTGCTGGCGACGAAGCTGTTGGGGCTGAAGTAGGTGGTCAGCGCCGACTGGGTCTTGTTCACGTCCACGAGGTAGCTCAGGCCGGTCGCCAGGCTCGAGAAACCGTAGACGCCGCTGCCGTTGGTCGTCGTCGTGGCGATCTTCGGGTCGGTCGCGTCTATGATACCGTTGGCGTTGTTGTCGGCGTAGAGGTCAACGGTGACGTTCGGGATGCCGGCCTCGCCGCCATCCTGCGTGCCGTTGTTGTTCAGGTCATCGAAGACTGTGTCGCCGATGCTGCCCGTCCCGCCTGGCTTGTAGCCGAAATCGGCGGTGAGGTACTGCTGGTTCAGGCTCAGGCTGACCGACAGCGGGTTGTTGCCTGTCGTCAGGCTGTAGCCCGATGGCACGCCCTGGCCGCCGGGTGTCGCCGGGACAACGCAGTAATTACCCGGCGTCGTCAGGCCGGTGAACAGGTAATTCCCGGTGGCGTCAGTGGTGGCCGTGTTTGTCGGGCCGCCGCTCGGCGGACAATTACCGGCGTACAGGCTCACGGTCACGCCGGAGAAGCCCAGGTCGCCCGGGTCCTGCGCGCCGTTGCCGTTCCAGTCACGGTAGACGGTGTCGCCAATCTGGCCGCCGCCGACCGTCACGCAGCCCTGCTGACCGGACTGGAGCGGCACACCTGACTGGAGAATTGAAAACTGGTTACAGTACTGGCCGGGGTTGATGCTGGCGCTGGCTGTCGCGGTGAACGTGAGCGCGAGCTGCTGGCCGGGGTTGATACCGGCGGGGATCGTGAACACCGGCTGGCTCGGGTTGGCCGAGTTGACGGTCGTGCCGGCGGTGACATTCGCGCCGTTGGCAATCGCGCTGACGAGACTGGCATAGGTGAAGCCGGCCGGCAGGAACTCGGTGATGGCGCTCGGGTTGCCCGACGGGCCGCTGCCGCTGTTCTTGACGATGGCCGTCCACGTGACCGTGCCGCCGGGCGAGATACTCGTCGGCGAGGCGGTCTTCTCCAGGATGAGATAGGGTATCGAGCCGGACGGCGTGATATCCTTGTCGGTCTGCGGCGGCAGCTCGTTCGAGGTGATCGTCAGCGTATCCTGATACGGGCCAGTGCCGGTGACCTTCACCGTCACCGCCGTCTCGAACTTCTGGCCGGGCTTCAGTGTGCCGACGTTCCACACGAGGGGATTGGGGCCGCTGTTCTGCGACGGGACAGCGCTGATGAACGTCAGGCCGCTTGGCAGCGTGTCCTGGATGACGACGTTGGTCAGGGTCTTGGTCTGGCTGAGGTTGTAGACCTTGATCGGGTACTGGAATGTGTCGCCCACCTTGACCACAGGCACGTTGGCGGCCTTGCTGGCGGCGAGACACCCGTTCCAGACGAAGTCAGTCGGGTCGTAGTAGCGCCAGATGTGGTCCTTGCCGCCCTGGTCGCCGCCCGCGTCACCACCCATCGTGTCGGTGTGGAAAATCGGGCAGCCCGTCTGGTCCAGAATCGAGCTGGTGTTGTTGACTTTGAACTGCACCCATACGTACTCTGGGCGGTTCAGGGTGAGCTGGCCGATGCTCCAGCGGATGGTCTTGGGGCTGCCTGTGTCGCTCTGGGACACCGTGGCCGGCAGGGGGTTCGCCGGGCTGAGTGCCACACCCAGGGTGCTGGCGTCTACGCCCGCCAGGCCGAGCGTCGTGCTGCGCAGGCCCGGCTGGTCCTTCGAGACGTTGCTGCCGGGGTACTTGATGCGCTGCCACGGGCCGACCTTGATGGAGTTCTTCATGCGGTTGGGGTCGCTCGGGTTGGCGTCCCAGTAATCCTTGTCGAACTCCCACTGGTAGCCGCTCTGCGGGCCGGCCACCATATTCGCCAGGCCCCACGGGGCGTTGCCGCGACCATCCACGTTGTCAATGATGGGCGTGCTAGGGTACGCTGGATTTGTGGAGCCTTTGATGCCGTAGGCCGCCTCTTGCTCGGCGTCCCACTTGTTAAGGAGCGTCCCCAGGCTTGTGGCCGCGCCGATGGTGTCGCCGCTATTGTTGGTGAGAGCGCCACCCGAGTACGTGCCGTAGGCCGTCTCCGGGCTGGTCGAGTAGAAGATGCCCGTGTCGCCATAGACACCGGCGATGGTGCCGTTGGCGAGGTTGGTGCCGTTTTCCACCGCCAGCGCGCTCACGCCGTTGATGTTGGGGCCGAGGGTCAGGCCCGCCAGCGCCGGCTGCGCCTTCGCGCCAATAGGGCCGTCGCCAATAGCAATCAGCGATTGCCCCTTCATGGGCGCCTTCGGGTAATTGCCGGTCCCATCCGGAATGACGTAGGCGGCGTCGGTCACCTGCACGCCATTTGGCACGTAGAAGTCAACGTAGCCGCCGACGCCTGTAGTCGTGCCGGGGCCGGCGACGATTTTAATAATGAGGCCGATTTGGTCGCCTACCTGGAGGAGAGGCGTGCCGACATTATTGACGCGGCTGTCCAGCAGCGCCTGGCTCGCCGGATCGAGCGAGGTGTAGACCATCGTCGTGTTCAGGTTGTGCGCCGATGCTGACGGAACCTGGGGGCCGACGAAGATCTGCCCGATCATGATGAGCGGCTGAACGAGCACGGCCACCATCAAGGCCAGGGAGAGAGCGGCGTGACGCGGGCTGACCCCCAACCTGAGGCGGGAGCGTCGGCCGGGGCCAGAGGCGCGGAATCGCGCCGCGACACTGCCGTCGCGCCAGGCGACCGGCTGCGGCGCGGGCGACGCGGGCCGCCACAGCTGCCAGGCACGATTCTTGCAGCTACGGAGCGCCTGCCGAATTGATGTTTCGGACTGGGCAATGTGAGTGCGCACCCACGCCAGAAGCCAGACAGCGACAGTCAGAACCGTGCGACGCACAGATGAAGTGTGTCGGGACATAACTCCCCCCCTATTCAGGTCGCAGACAACCGAGTCACGTCAGATAGACAGACACGCAAGCAACAGGCCGGTGACGAGAAGGCGGCTTACACGAGTCGGGCGCCGCAGCGAGACACGTCTCGTTCGATGACCTCTTGGACGAATAAACAGATCCACCGCGTTACCCTGATGAGCATCGTTCATCAGGGTACACCGCTCGACAGCGATACTTAAGGACTTCTGACAGCTTGGGGTCGAAACAGCGAATATGTGTGAAGAGCGTGAAGATGACTGTTCAACCCTGATTCTGTAACGATTATACGACCCTCACGTTACGAACCGCGTTAAGACAGCAGCACTATTTCTCCCCCAATCTCCTTTTTGGCACCAGACTGTATGGTTCGCCATACTCACCCGGATAGGCGCGTCTTCCTGATCAACATCGTGTTCGCGTTTAGCCCCGTAGGGGGCGGGTGGGAAACCCGCCCCCTACATCGGCCTCTAGCTGGTTCGGACCCAGCCCAGTCCGGTTACTGCTTCGGTGGGTTAGGCCCGCGCGAAGTGCGCTGCGGCCCAATCTCCACCTTCAGCGGTCCGTGCGTTCCGATCACCTGCCCGCCATCCCCAAGCGCCTCCAGCCGGTAGTACCACGTCCCCGGCCGCGCTGTGCGGTCCGTTACCTGGTACAGGCTGCCGGCCCCGCCCAGGCCCTGGCTCTGGATCACCTCGCCCACCTGGCGGTAGCCGTCGTCAGCGAACGCGCTGCGCAGCAGGCGGAAGCCGGTGACACCCGACTCCGTCGCCGTCGCCCACTCGATCACCGTTCCATTCTCGACATCCGCCGTGAACGACATGAGCTGGACGGCGGTCGGCGCCTGCCGCGGCTGGTCGAAGAAGTTCGCCACGGCGGAGCCGTTGGATGGAACCGTGACCGAGACGGTGTTCGCTGTGACGCTCTGGAAGCCCACGGGATCGGTCTCCAGCACCTTGTAGTTGCCGGGCGTCACGCCCAGGAACTGATACGTCCCGTCCGGCAGCGTGGTCGTCACCCGCAGCTGCTGGTTGGTGACGGGGTCCACAAGCTGGATAGTGACGCCGCCAATCCCGACCTCGCCTGGGTTGAGCTGGCCGTTCCCGTTGAGATCGTTAACCACGATGCCCGAGATCGCGCCCTTCAGCCAGTTGAAGAAATTCGCCGACGCGGAGCCGCCGGACGGTACGGTCACGGTCACCGACGACGCCGAAGTGTTCACCAGCGGAGGCGTCACCGTCTCCGACACGGTGTAGCTGCCAGGGGCGACATTGGTGAAGATGTACGTCCCGTCAGCCGCCGTTATCGCCGTGCCGACGACCTGACCGCCCGGATTGGTCGCCAGCTGGATGACGACGCCACCGAGCGGCGGCTCACCCGCGTCTTGCGCGCCGTTCCCGTTCAGGTCGTTGAACTTGATGCCGGACACTGTCCCATTCTGGCGGACGCCGAAGTTGGCGTAGCCGGCGCCGCCCGGCGGCACGGCCACGTTCACCGTCGTCGGGGTCGTGTTCCCATAGCCGGCAGGAACGGTCTCGACAACCTTGTAGTTGCCCGACGGCACGCTCGTAAACACGTAGTAGCCGTCGCCGGCGGTCGTCGTTGTCGCGACGACCTGGTTCGTCTGAGCGTTGACGAGCTGGACGGTCACGCCGCCCACCCCAGGCTCACCGGCGTCTTGCATGCCGTTGCCGCTCAGGTCGTTGAACACGATGCCGCTCACCGAGCCGATCTGCTGGTCGGCGAAGTTGGCGATGCCGACGCCACCGGCCGGCAGGACCACTGGCACGCTATTGGGCGACGTACTCACGAAGCCGGCCGGATCCGTCTCCTTGACCAGATACGTCCCGGCCACGAGTGGCGTGAAGGCGTAGGAGCCATCCGTCGCCGTCTGCGTCGTGGCGAGCAGGACGTCGTCCACGGTGTTGAGGGTGTTGTCCGTCCCTGGACCGTAGAGTTGGATCGTCACGCCGCTGAGGCCGCTCTCGCCGGGGTCGGCCGCGCCGTTTCCATTGAGATCGTTGGTCACGACACCCACGATGGCCGCGAGCTGTCGGTCGCCGAAGTCGGCGTACCCAACACCACCGGCTGGCACGGCCACCAGGACATCGTTCGGCGTCGTGCTGGCATAGCCGGCTGGATCCGTCTCGCGCACGTCGTAGATGCCCGGTGTTACGCTGGTGAAGATGTAGGCGCCGCTGGCGTCCGTCGTCGTCGTTGCGATGATGGTGATGCCGTCGGCCGGGTTGACAAGCTGCACCGTGACGTTGGGGATGCCCGCCTCGCCTGGCTCCTGCACACCACTGCCGTTGACGTCGTTGAAGACCCGGCCAGCGATGGTTGCCGTCTGCTGATTGCCGAAGTCGGCGCTCGCTGCGCCGCCAGCCGGCACACTCACCGGCACGTTGGTCGGCGTCGTCGCCGAGTAGCCGCTCGGAGTCGTCTCCTTCACGACGTAGGGACCAGGGTTCACGAACCCGAAGCTGTAGTAGCCGCTGGCGTCGGTCGTCGTCGTTCCGACAACTGTGTTGTTCGTGCTGCTGATGAGCTGCACCGTGACGTTGGAGAGACCCGGCTCACCCGCCTGCTGGACGCCGTCGCCGTTGACGTCGTTGTAGACGGTCCCGTTGACGGTTCCTTGCTGCTGGTTGCCGAAGTCGGCGATGGCCGTCCCGCCCGCCGGCGCCGTCAGCGTCACCGGGTTTGGCGTCGTGTTGGTGAAGCCAACCGGCAGGATTTCCTTGACCACGTATGGCCCCGGCGTCAGGTTCGGGAAGGTGTACCCGCCACTGCCGCTGGTCACGGTCGTGGCAATGACCGCGCCCGTGGTTGGGTTGATTAACTCAACCGTCACGCCGCCCATGCCTGGCTCGCCGGTGTCACGCCCACCGTCGCCGTTCAGGTCATCGTAGACCGTACCGCTGATGGTCGCGGGCTGCGCCGGTGTTGTCGGCGTCGGCGTCGGGGTGAGTTGGACGTTGCCGAAGTCCACCGTGCGCGTGCCGCCCGCCGGCAGGCTGAAGCTCACTGCGGTGGGCGTCGTGCTGCTGTAACCCGACGGCACGGTCTCGCGCACCTGGTAGGTGCCGGCCGGCCGGTTGTAGAAGGCGTAGTTACCCAGGCCGTCGGTGGTCGTCGTCGCCACCAGGACGTCGTCGCCGGTGCCAAAGATGCCATCCGAGCCAGCCTGGTACAGGCCGACGGTGACGCCGGGGATGCCGCCCTCGCCGGGGTCCTTCGTCCCGTTCAGGTTAGCGTCGTTGTACACCGTTCCGTCAACCGTGCCGCTGTTGGGGCTGACTGTTGGTGTCGCGGTTGGCGTGGGTGTGCGGGTCGGGGTTGCCGTGGCGGGCAGCGGCGTCTGGGAGATGCCAAAGTCGGCCGAGCCTGCGCCATTGGCCGGCGCTGTGACCGGCTGCGTCACGGGTGTGGTGTTGAAGTAGCCGTTGGGCGTCGTCACCTGCACCGTGTACGGCCCGGGCGCCAGGTTCGGGAAGCTGTACGCGCCCGTCGGGCCTGTCGTCGTCGTCGCAACCACGGTGTTGTTCGGCCCTAGTAGGGTCACGGTCACGCCCGGCACGCCCTGCTCGCCGCCGTCCTTGACGCCGTTCTGGTTGGCGTCGTTGAACACGATGCCCTGCACCGCGCCGAGACCCGGCGCCACCGTGATGATGGCGGTCGGCGTCGGGGAAGGCGTCGGCGTCGCCGTCGGCAACTGAGCGACCTCGAAGTCGCGGCCGGTCACATTCTGGCCCGCGGCCAGGTTCACAGTGATAAGGTTCGGGTTGCCGCCGTCGGCATCCGACACGCTCGTGTAGCCGCTGAGGGGCGTGGTCGTTACCTGGTACACCAGCGGCGGCCGGTTGGTGAAGCTGTAGGCGCCGCTCCCGTCCGTCGTCGTCGAACCGACGACGGTGTTGGTGGTGGTGTCAATCAGGGACACCGGCACGTTCGCCAGGCCCGGCTCGCCCGCATTACACTGCCCGTTGGTGTCACCAACGCACACCTTACCGGCGATGCTGCCAAGCTCCTGCGCGTAACCGAAGTTCTTCTGCGTCTGGTTGGCGCTGATGCCGGTGATACTGTACGCGCCGGGCGGAATCGGCGTCGGCGCGGTCTGCGTCCACTGGGATATCGGCGCGGGCAGGGTCGCCGCGTCCGACGTGACCGTGACATTGCTGCCGGCGGGTATGCCGCCGATGGTGTAATTGCCGCTGTTGTCCGTCGGTATCGTGAACACGTAGTCGGGTACGTTGTCGCCGTTGGTATCCACGCTGGCGCGTACCGTCACGCCCGCCAGCCCGGCCTCGCCGCCGTTGATGGCGCCGTTCTTGTCGGCGTCGTTCCAGACTGTGCCGCTGACGCTATACGTGGTGACACTCGGCGCGCGGTAGCCGAAGTCCTGGGTGAGGACCTGGTTGCCGCCGCTGATCGTCGCCGTTCCCTGGCTGTCGCACGTCGTGCAGGTCACGCCCGGCTGGTCCGGATCAGCGGTCTGCACCCAACCGGCCGGTAGGGTCGTTGTATCCACCACGACGGTGTACGTCCCATCCGACAGGCCCTTGAACAGGTACTTGCCCAGGGCGTCCGTCGCCAGCACGCGGATTGTGTTGTTCGAGCCGTCCTTGAGCAAGACGGTCACGTTGGGGATCCCGGCCTCGCCCACGTTCTGGACACCGTTGCCGTTGACATCGTTGAACACGGTGTCGCCGATGGCGCCGTTGTAGGCGAAACCGAAGTCGTCGGTTGTCACAGCGTCGCCCGGGATGACGGTGTTGGTGTAGCTGCCGCCTGGTGGGGCGCTAAGGTAGCTGCCGGCGACGGCGCTCGGGCTGACCTTCACAACGTAGGTTCCCGGCGCCACGAGGAACTCGTAGTAGCCGTTGGCGGCGCTCGTCGTGCTGCCGAGCAAGGTCAGGCCGGTACTATCGTACAGCTGCACCTGGACGCCGCTAATACCCGGCTCGCCCGGATCGAGCTGCCCGTTGGCATTCAGGTCGCGGTAAACCTGGTCACCCAGCGTCGCCGCGGCGGCGAAGCCAAAGTCGGCCGTGAGGTCCGCGGTGTTGGGCTGCAACGTGATGGCCTTGGTCTCGCCCGTCGTCGCCACCATGTTGAACAGGTTGGGGTTCGACGGGTTCGGGATGGTTTGATCTTCGACCTCCACCACATAATCGCCCGGCGGCAGGTTGGCGAACAGGTACTTGCCGTTGGCGTCGGTGATGGCGACGGCCAGCTGCGGCTCGGCCGGATCAATGACACCGTTGCCGTTGTTGTCCTGGAACAGGTCCACGACAGCGTTTGGCACGCCCGGCTCGCCGTTGTCCTGCTGCTTGTTGAAGTTGTTGTCGTAGTAGACCGTGTCGCCGATCGAACCGCCCCAGTTGTAGCCGAAGTCGGCGGTCAGGACGCTCTGCCCCGGCGTCGTCAGGGTCACCGACCGTGGGTTGACCGTTCCGGTCGTCGGATTCATCGCCGCGCCGATGGTCGTGGTCAGGTTCTCAGGCGTCGTGACGCTGCTGTTCTGGTCCACCACGACGAGGTACTTGCCCGGCACCAGCCCCGTGAACAGGTACTGGCCGTTGGCGTCGGTCGTGTCTTGCTGCAAGAGCACATCGCCCGCCGAGAGCGTCCCGCTGTTGTCAGTGTCCTTATACAGCGTGACACCCACGTTGGGCAGCCCCGGCTCACCCGCCTCTTGCGCGCCGCTGTTATTCGAGTCGAGCCAGACGGTGTCGCCGATGCTGCCGGTCCCGGGTGGCTCGAGGCCGAAGTCCGCCTGCAGGAAGCTCTCGGCGGGGGCCAGCAGGTGGCTAATCTGTGTCGGCGTCGTCGGGATGTAGCCAGCGGGAACCGTCGTCTGGTCATAGGAGACCGTGTAGCTGCCTGCGTTGAGGAGCGTGAACAGGTAATGGCCGTTCGCGTCCGTCGTCGTCGTACACGGGTTACAGATGCCGCCGGTGAGTGTGACCGTGACGTTCGGGATGCCAGGCTCGCCGCTATCCTGGACGCCATTCCCGTTGAGGTCGGCCCACACGGTGTCGCCGATGCTGCCGCTGCCACCGGCGCCGTTGGTGAGGCTCGTCTGGACCTGGTTGCTCGGCGTGTCGGGGAAGCTCGCGTTGTCGGCCAGCGTACCCTGGTTGAAGATGATCGAGGTGGTGGCCGGATTGTTGGTCAACACCTGGAACGTCAGCGGCGGCGTGACGATCAGCGTTTCCGATGTCGCCTGCGCGAAGCTGGCGTTAGGCTGCGCCGTGCCGCTGAAGCTAATCTGGCGCGGCACCGAGCTGGCCGGCTGCGATACGTTGTAGACGTAGGTGAAGGTGGCCGGGTTGCCAGGCGAGACCGTCACCGGCCCCGCTGGCGTCGGGCCGCTGGCAAGGCTGGCGGTCACGTCGGCCGCAGTCAGCACATTCAGGGTGGGCGGCGGGGTCACGTTGTTGATCGTGCCATCCGTCGCATTTACCGTCATGGTGACCTGGATCTGGCTGAATGGCGACCCCGATGTCGTCGTCTGGAGATACGGCGTCGCGCGCAGCGTCGTCACTGTCGAGACCGATGGGCCGGGGCTGACGGCCCAGTTGACCGTAAGCGTCGGCTTGCCGCTGTTCGCCTCGCGCGTGTCGTACTTGGCGTCGCCGTTGTCGCTGCCCGTCGAAATCAAGCCCAGGCCATCGTTGGGCGCGCCGTCCGTCACCCACTTCTTGACCAGCGCGGTGACGTCCAGGGTTTGCGCCCCGTTGGGGCTGGGCGTGATCGAAGCGTAGACCGTCGCGCCGTAGTCGAGGGAGCTGAAAGCGCCGCCGGCCCAGGGGACGACGCCGTCCCGCTTGTTCCACGTCGCGGCCGCCTCAGTCCATGACGTCAATAGACGATGCACCTCGTCAACATGGTTGTTGGCGCGGCTCGCGTTGACCGTCAAGGTCAGGCTCGCGCTGTTGATGGTCGCGCCCGGCGGGATGCTGCTCAGATCGAATTGCACCAGGCTGTAGTTGGTGTTGTTGGTCGTGTTGTTGTTGCCCGGGTTCGTCTGCATCGTTGTCGCCGAGCCTTGAACCTCGGTCGGCTTGTTCTTCTGCACGAATGTATCCGCGACCGATGTGAGGGTCGCGGTACCGCTGCAGCCGCCAGGCGTCGGGACGAGGTACGTACCCGTCAGGGTCGGGCGGTAGCTGGCGTTCGACGCCTGGCCGCTGTAGTACTTGGCGTCGCCAGCGTCCTTGCCCGTCGAGACCAGCACGATGCCGTTGTTGGCGACGTTGTTGTTCACCCAGTCGTTGACCGCCGCCGCGATGTTCGCGGTCGCCGGCTTGTTGTTGGCCTTCGGGATGATCGTCCCGAGAACGCCGGGCGCGTAGTCGGCGCTGCTGAACGCCCCCGCCGCCCAGCTGCCCGTGCAGTTGGCCGCGTTCCACGTCGCGCCGTTGCCGTTGCCTGCGTTGCACGCCTGGTTGTTCGCCGTACCCTGGGTCCACGGCGTGAGAAGCTCGTGAACCTGGTCGAAGTGGTTGCTGGCGCGGGCCGTCTGCGTCGTGAGCTGCAACGTCGCGGTGTTGATCGTCGCGCCGGCTGGGATGCCGCTCACGTCGAACTTCAGCAGCGTGTACTTCAAGTGGTTCGCATCGGCCGGACGAGTGAAGAGCAGGGCGTTGCCGCCGTTGTTGTTATTCTTCTTGTCCTTGTCAATCCAGGTGTCGGCCAGGAGAGGCGCGGTAAACGGCACCGGACATAGGGCGGCGCCGCCGCTCGCCGTCTGGCCGGGTGTCGCCGGCAGGTTATCGCCTAGCGGCCAGATGACGGAGTTCGTCCCCGCGTCGTAGTAGCCGCCGGCGTTGGCGCTGCCCGCCACGTATGTCGTCGAGGCAGGAATCGGGTCGGACACGAAGCCGCCGGTCATGAGCTGCGGGCCGGGGTTGAAGGGGTACAGCGTGTACGTCAGCGTGTCCGGCGTGGCTGTCTGGTTCTTGTCAACCGTCTTCGTCAGGAACCGCGTGAACGGGAAGTCCGCCGTGACAACCGTCTGGCCGACAGCCAGCGGCACACTGATGCTGCTCACCTGCGGCGTGTAGCCGAACGGAATGCTGCTCTGGTTCGGGTCAATCGTGACGATGTAGGCGCCCGGGAGCAGATTCGGGAAGGTGTAGTAGCCATCGCCGTTGGTGTTCGGGTTGATGCCGGTCGTCTGGCTGCCGACGAACTCGCTTGCGTCGGGCTGACCGTTGCCATTGCGGTCGAGGTACAGGTCAACGACCACGCCGTTGATGCCGGTGTCACCCGCGTTACACAGCCCGTCGCGGTTGTTGTCGACACATACCTGGTCGCCGATCGAGCCAGGCGCCGCCCCCAGGAAGCCAAAGTCGGCGTTGGTGACGCTGCCGGCCAGATTCGGGACCTTGATGGGGTCGGGGGTCGTCGGCACGGGCGTGTTGCCGCCAAAGCCAGGGTAGTTGACGAGATTCGTCTGCGTCTGGTTGACGTTGACGATGTAGCTGAGGCCCGTGGCGAGGCCGGAAAAGCCATAGACGCCACTGCCGTTCGTCGTCGTGGCGCCAATCTGAGGATCGCCGGCGTCAATCAGCCCGTTGTTGTTGTTGTCCGCGTACAGCTCGACGGTGATGGAGGGGATGCCGGCCTCGCCGCCATCCTGGACGCCGTTATTGTTGGCGTCGTTCCAGACCGTGTCGCCGATGGCGCCGGCCCCGCCGGGCTTGTAGCCGAAGTCGGCCGTGAGGAACTGATCGCCACTCGCCACTGCCACTTGAAGTGGGTTCGGGGTGGTCGTCGCGGTGTAGCCAGCAGGAATGCCGCCGCTGCCCGGCGTCGGCGGCGCGACACAGTACGTCCCGGCCGGCACACCGTTGAACAGATACGTGCCGCTGGCGTCGGTCGTCTGCGTTGCGAGGGGTGAACCTGACGGTGGGCAGGCGCCGCTATACAGGTTGACTGTCACGCCGGGAATGCCCGGCTCGGTGGCCGGGGTCTGCGTGCCGTTGCCGTCCCAGTCGCGGAAGATCGTGTCGCCAATCGTTGCGCCCGCGACGGTTACGCACGCGACCTGGCCGCTGGTCACGACACTGTAGGCGTTGGAGTTGAACTGGTTGCAGTACGTTCCGGCGAGCAGGGTCGAAGAAACCTTCGCCGTAAACTTCAAGAACAGGTCCTGGCCCGCGTTGATCGGCGAGCCGACGGTGAAGATGGGCTGCTGCAGGTTGCTCGCGTTAACCGTGGTGACCGACGTGGCGTCCGCCCCGTTCACCGTCACGCTGTCGAGGCTCTGATAGGTGAAGCCGCTTGGCAGGAAGTCGGTGATCGGGATAGGGCTATTGCTCGCCGCCGAGCCGATGTTGGAGACCTGGATGGTGTACTGAACGGTCCCACCGGGCTGCACCGTCGTCGGCGTTACCGTCTTCGACTGCTGGATGATGGGGACGTTGCCCTGGGGCGTGCCCTCAAACGTACACTGCTTGGTGTAGTCCGACCCGGCGACGCACATGGTATTGACCGCGACACCGCTCGAGGTGGACTTGACCGTGACCGTCGCGCTCCACTTCCCGCCCGGCGGCAGGTCGCCGATGTTCCAGGTCAGTGGGTTGGTGCTGTTCGGCGTCGGGTTGGCGCTGATGTAGGTCACGCCGCTGGGCATCTGGTCTGTCACGACGACATTGTGGATGGCGGTGCTGGTCGTGTTGATGACGGTCAGGTTGTAGTTGAACTGCCCCGTGCCGACAGGGGCGCTGGCCTGCTTGTCGGTGTAGATGCAGGCGTTCTGAGCCACAGTCGTCGGCTCGTAGTAGCGCCAGATATGGTCCTTGCCGTTGCTGTACGCCGCGGCATCGCCGCCGAAGGTGTCGGCGTTGAAGTTGACCGTACACTGGCCCGCCTGGAGCTGCGGGTCGGCGTAGAGCTTGACCTTGACCCAGACGTACTCGGGCTTGTTGAGCGTCGTCTCGCCCAGGCTCCAGCGAACTGTCTTCGGGCTGGTCGTGTCCGTCTGCGAGGTCGTGAGGGGCAGAGGGTTGGACGGGTTGAGAGCAACGCCGAGGGTCGCCGCCGGCGCCGTCCAGTAGCCCAGGCTGTTGTTGGTGTAGCCCGGCACGTCCTTTGAGACGCCGCTGCCTGGATACTGGATGCGCTTCCACGGCCCGACCACAATCGAGTTCTTCATGCGATTCGGGTCGCTCGGGTGCGTATCCCAGTAGTCCTTGTCAAAGCTCCAGGCATAGCCGCTCTGCGGACCGGCCACGCCGCCGGCCATGCCCCACGGCGCGTTGCCGCGGCCATTCGGGTCCACAATGGGCGCAACCGGCGATTTGATGCCGAAGGCGTAGAGCTGCATGGCGTCCCACTTGTTGTAGGGTACCACGACTTCGCCCCGGTTGTTGGTGATGTTCGTCCCGAGCGGCGGGTTCGAGTTCACCCAGGTCTGCCACGCGGTGGTTGGGTCGGTGGAGTAGAAGATGCCCGTGTCAGCGTAAATCCCGGCCAGGGTACCCAGGTGGACGCCCGTGGCGCTGACGGCGTCACTCTGAACGCCGGCGATGTTTGGCCCGAGGTGCAGGCCGATCAGGGCCGCCGTGCTGGCGGGTGAGATCGGCCCGTAGCCGAGCGGATCGAGGGCCGGGCCTTTCATCGGCGCGAAGTTGAGGTTGCCATTCGCGTCAGGCTGCATGTAGCCCGCGTCAACCACTTGCGCCTGGTTGGGAACGTAGAAGTCCACGTAGCCGCCCGCGCCGGTCGCGGTGCCGTCCGTGGGCGTGACCTTGATGATCATGCCCACCTCGTCGCCGTTGCGGAGCAACGGGGTGTCATTCACCGCCAGGCGCGAGTTGATCAGCGCCCTGGTTTGGGCGTCGTAGTCAACCGACGTCATGACCGTGTCCAGGTTGTGCGCGTCTGCCGCAGGGACGGGGACGTTCAAGAAGACCTGGACGATGGGTACAATCGGCTGCAAGACGGTTGCCGCAATGACGGCGATCGCGAGGATCGCCTGCCAATGCCTCGACCGTCGGCGGATATAGCGCTGCGATGCTGTGACAAAAGCCGAAAGCCAACGCCTGGGTTCCGACAACATATTCCCCCCAATCTGCGTGTACAAGAAGCCTACGGCCGCGTGCGCCAAATGGCAGCAAGTATCGTCCCTGTAGGCGCCAGAACGATACGGTTACAAGTCCTGTTTGGTGTGCGTGAACACGCACTCTTTACTCTTCAACGTATTCTACATCGCCGATATTACGACACCAATTAAGGCGTTATGCCCCATTTCAGCGATGTCTCACAATAGTATCGTTACACGCTGACAAGCATAGATAAGGGCGCAGAGAATACAGTAATAATACCACGCGCCCCATCTACGTTAACATCCCGTTACGCCGCGCTCTTCATGGAGTCGGCGTCGCAACAGCCTGGATGCCGAAACTCGCCGCGTAGTTGCCTGTCATCACCTGAATCTGCAAGTCGTTCGGCGTCGTCAGGACATAGCCTGGCGGCGGATCAACGTGAACGGTGTACACCCCTTGCGGCAGGCGCGGCGACACGAAGCCGAGGGGCAGCGAGTAGCCGTTGGCGTCGCTCGTGGTCGTCATCACGACGTTGTTGTTGCTGTCTATCGCCTTGACAGTCGCGCCCGCCACCCCGGTCTCGCACTGAATGATGGGACCACCCGGCGGGCACTGCTGTCCATCGCCGTTCACGTCGCCGAAGACGGTCCCACTAATCGAGGACCAGCCTGGCAGCAGCGGCACGGGCGTGCTGGTCGGCGTTGGGGTCAGGACGAGCGGTGTACTTGTCGGCGTCGGCGTCCAGATCGAGCGCAGCCCGAAGTCCGGCCCCGAGGCGCCATTGCTGCCAACCTGAATCTGCACGTCATTCGCCGTGGTCAGGGTGTAGCCCGGCGGAATGTCAACGTGAACCGTGTATGGCCCGGCTGGCAGTGAAGCGATCCCAAAGGGCAGCGCGTAGATGCCGCCGTCTGCGCTCGCGCTCGTCAGCACGACCGTGTTGTCACTATCGAGCGCCTTGACCGTCACGCCGCTGATCGTTGGATCGCATTGCCCGATACCGCCAGACGGACACCGATTCCCGCTCCCGTCCAGGTCGTTGAACACCGTCCCGCTGACGGACACGAGTGGACCGAGGGTGGGGACAGCCGTCGCGAACGCGCTGGGGTAGATGCTGAATTCCGTACTCCACGGGCCGGAGCATGGCGCTCCCAGCGGCTTCTTCGGCGGGTTGATGGCCGGGTCAGCGCAGTTGATCTCCGGTTTGAACCCTTTTGCCTGGGGATCGCGCAGGTGGAAACGCAGGCGCACGCGGGCCTGGGGCTTGTTGCCCTGCACCTCGGCCGTAAAGGTGGCCCTGCCTGAGTGGTCGTCGAGGGTCATCGAACTGTTGCCGCCGCACAGGTCCGGCACCACCCGATACCCCTGATAGCCAAACACCTGGGCGTCCACGTCGGGCGCGCCCTGCAAGATGTCGGGGTTGATCTTGTCGTTCGTCGCGGTATCGCGGTAGATGTTCAGGCTCGATGGCGCTTTGGCGCTCGTGTCCCACGCCGGGATCACGAGATTGCGTCCGCCCGCCCCGTTGTTGCAGCGCAGGGCAAGAATGACCTTCGGGTTGATGATGGCGATGTCCACCGGGTAGGTCGTGTCCGTCACCTTGTAGATGTAACCCACCGAGAGATAGTCGCCGGGCTTGATCTTGTCCAGCTTGCCACCCGGCAGCGCCGTGTAGCTGACGAATGTGTCTGTCGCCATCTCCGCCCGCTGCCAGCCGAGGGCCGCGAGCAGTAGGAGCGCTCCCACCATGACCGCGACTCCAAGTGTGATGCGCCTGACCATACGCCGACCTCCCCTGCGGCCCTGTGGCCGCTCGTTGATGGCCTCTCGGCCGCGACTCCCCTCTCGACGACCGCCCTATTCCCCTGGTCGCCCCTTACTTCTGATTGTCAGATGGTATCGCGGGCAGCTCAACCGGCGCTATATCCGGCGGGGCTGTGTCTATCGTGTCGTCGCTCGAAGTTGGCAGCGCCCCATCGTCCCCGATGCCTAGCGGTATATCTTTCGCCGTCGCGTACGACTCGTTCGATAGCGGACCTTCGCCAAACGCGTTCACCGCGCTCACCTTGTAGTAATACTTCTTGTTGGCGCCGGTCGTCGTGTCGGTGTACGTCGTCGCCGTGCCACTCGGCTGCACCAGGAACGCCTCCGCCCCCGCCGTCGTGCTGCGGTAGACCTTGTAGCCGGTGATAGCCGAGGCGCCGATCGAGGCCGGCGCCGTCCAGCTCAGGTTGACACCCTTCGACGGATTCTGGGTCGCCACCAGGCTCCGGGGCGCGCTCGGTCGGCCCGGCGTCGCCTGACCCACGGTCGAGGCCGTCCCCTCGCCCACCGCGTTGACCGCGCTCACCTTGTAGTAGTAGGTCACGCCATTCGCGGCTGTCGCGTCGGCGTAGCTCGTCAGGTTGCCAATCGTCGTCAACAGTGACTGGCTCGTGCTGGACGTGCCGCGATAGACCTTGTAGTTGGTAATGGGCGACGTGCCGGAGGAGGGGGCGGTCCAGCTCAGGCTCACCTGGCTGACACCGGCCGTCGCGGCGAGGCCCGTTGGCTGACCCGGCGGCGCGGGCGCGGACGGCGCCGCCGATAGCACAGCCGTCGCCGGCCCCTCGCCGACGCTGTTCACCGCCGTCACCTTGAAGTAGTACGTCTTGCCATTCGTGAGCGCGCCGACGGTGTAGCTCGTGACGCTGCTGGATACTGTCGCCACCAGCGTCGTTGGGCTACTCGTCGTGCCATCGTAGATCTTGTAATTGGTCAGCGCCGCGCCGCCGTTATATGTCGGCGCCGCCCACGTTAGAGTCACCTGGGTGTTGCCAGGCTGGACGGCGAAGCTCAGCGGCACGGTCGGCAGGCCCGGCACAACCGAGACGACCCCCGTCGCCGTCCCTTCGCCGACGCTGTTCACCGCCGTCACCTTGTAGTAGTAGGTCGTCTTGTTGGTCAGGCCGCTGTCCGAGTACGTCAGGACGTTTCCGAGCGTCGCCACGAGCGATTGGCTATTGCTCGACGTCCCACGGTAGACTTTGTAGCTCGTAATCGCCGCGCCGCCATCTGACGCTGGCGCCGCCCACGTCAGGCTCGCCCCGCCGTTGGCGGGCGCGACCGCGAACACTTGGGGCGCGCCGGGCTTGGCCGGTGTCAGCGGTCTTGCAGACACCGTGGTGGATTTTGCCCCCTCGCCCGCGTTGCTCATCGCACTGATCTGGTAGTAGTACGTCGTTCCGCCGCCGAGACCTGTGTCCGTGTATGACGTGATAGTCCCCACAGTCGTCAACAACGGCATGTTGTTGCTCGCTGTGCCACGGTAGATCTTGTAGTTGGTGATGGTCCCGGTTCCACTCGAGGCCGGCGCCGCCCACGTCAGCGCGTTCTGGAGATAGCCCGCCGTCGCGACCACGGTCTGCGGTGAGCCGGGCGGAACCGGCGTGAACGGCAGCGCCGGCGCCTGGTTGGAGGCCGCGCCCTCGCCGCCCGAGTTCACCGCTGTCACCTGGTAGAAGTATGTCGTGCCATTGGTCACTGATATGTCGGTGTACGACAGACCCGCGCCGAGCGTTGTCAGCAAGGTCAGGTTGTTGCTCGCCGTTCCGCGATAGACCTTGTAGTTCGAGATGGGCGAGCCGCCATTCGACGCGGGCGCCTGCCAGCCCAGCGCGACCTGGGCGTTGCCCGCCGCCGCCGTCAGGTTCTGCGGCGCGCTCGGGACCGGCGGCGCCGTTGGCAGCGCCGGCGCCTGGTTGGAGACTGGCCCTTCGCCGCCCGCGTTCACCGCCGTCACCTGGTAGTAGTAGGTTGTGTTGTTCGTCACGCTGTTGTCGGTGTACGATAGGACATTGCCCATCGTCGTCAACAGCGCCAGGTTGAGGCTGTCCGTCCCGCGGTAGACCCTGTAGTTCGTCACGGGCGAGCCGCCATTCGAGGCGGGCGCCTGCCAGCCCAACGCGACCTGGGCATTGCCCGCCGTCGCCGCCAGGTTCTGCGGAGCGCTGGGCGGCGGCGGCGGCGCGGTCGTCCCGGCGAACACATTCGACGCCGGCCCCTCCCCGATGTTGTTCACCGCAGTCACTTTGTAGTAGTAGGTCGTGGCAAATGCCAGGCCCGTATCGGTGTACGACGGGACGTTGCCAACGCTAGTCAGGAACGTCTGGCTCCCGCTCGTCGTACCACGGTAGATGTTGTAACCCGTCACCGGCGCGCCACCGTTGGGAGCGGGCGCTTGCCAGCTCAACGCCATGCTCTGAGCGCCGCCGACAGCCGAGGGGTTCTGCGGCGCGCCGGGCGCTGTGTTCGGCGCTCCCAACGCCTCGCCCGATTGGCCGCTCTCGCCGAGGCCATTGATGGCCGTGATGGTGTAGTAGTAGGTCGTGCCTGTGTTCACGGCGCTGTCGGTATACGATGTGACACCCGCGCCGACGGACGCCAGGAACGTTTCCCCGCCGCTCGAAACGCCGCGGTATATGCGGTAGCTGCTGAGAGGCGAGCCGTTGTTGGTCGGCGGCGCGCTCCAGGTCAGCCTGACGTTCTGATTGCCGGGTGTCGTCGCCGCGCTCTGGGGTACGCTCGACGCCGCCGCCGTCGCGCAGCCGGGGAACTGGAACGCCCCGACCCGCGTCACCCAGTTCGCCCCGTAACCTGGCGGAATGCCGGGCGGCGTTGTCGCCTTGTAGTACTGGCCGGTGAACCAGAACGTGCAGTCGTCGGTGGGGTCAAGGGTCATCATCTGGTAGTCGCCCCAGCGCGAGGAGTACGTCTGGGAGCCTGCCCCGGCCACCAGCGTTGTTTCGGCCTGCGGCAACTGATTGAGCGTGTCGGTGGACAGACGGCCGGCATACCTCAGGCCTGGATATACCGTGCTACCGTTGGACGCGCTGTACGCCACAGCGATGTTGCCGGCGCGATCCTGCGCGATGCTCGGCATCCAACGAGAGACGCTCGAGTCGGGCGCATAGACGCCGGATTGGTAGACGGTCAGGGTAGTGTTCGGGTTGCGCAGCTCAATCCACTGGAAGGCCGCCTGAGAGCTGGCGGCCGTGACGCCGCCGTTGAGGACCACCAGCAGCGCCTCGTGGTCGTAGTAGTTACGATACGACAGACGGTACATCGGGCGGTCCAGCAGGACGTCCAGCTTCATGGTCGTCCCTGGCTGATCCACACAGCTCGTCGCCGCGTTGCATGGCGCCGCCAGGGCCGGAATCGAGAGCGTCGTCGGGCCGGTGAACGTCGAGTTGGCGGGCGTCGCCCAGTCTACGCGGTACTTGAACACGTGGAGAATCGGGGTCCCAAACCCATCGTACGACTTCTCGACGAAGAAGGCGGGCGACGCGGTCGGGGGTTGGGTCAGGCCGTCCATGTCGGCCGGCAGGATCGTGCCGTAGTTCGTCCCCAGGTCAACTTCCTGGTAGGACGCGGCCTGGCCGTTCAGCATCTGCTGCCGATTGAAGGCAATAACGGCCGGACCGTAGAACGTGGTCATCGTCGGGCCGTCGAAGCGGTTGGCCGTCAAGTAGTATCCATCGGGCCAGATAGCGAACTTGGGGTAGTCGTACACCTGCGTCGCGCCGTTGGTGAGCGGGAAGAAGTAGCGATACCACGACCCAAGTGGGTCGCCTGTCGCCGTGACAGCGATACAGACGCCGTACGGCGTCGGCTGCGTGACGAACTGGGCCAGGAGCCAGCGGTTGGCCTGGGCGTCATAGAGCACGACCCCGTCGCCGTTGTTTGCGGCCTGGCACTGCCCGCCGAACCCCGTCCAGATCGTGCTCGTGTTCGCCGGACCGTAGAGAGAGACGCCCGCCCTATTGAAGATTTGAAGATGGACGTTGACAAGCTGAAAAAAGTGATTCGGGCCAACAGCGCCCGCGACATCCGCCGGCATCGAGGTGTTGGTGTTCGTGGTGCCGTCCCAATTCACGGCTGGGGTCGGCATCGCGTCAATGAAGGTTGGAGATTGCCAATGCACATCGGGAGTCTTGCCCTGCCCGCGGCCGCCGGGCTTCGCGTTTGGTCGCGGCATCGTTGTCGGCATGGGCGGCGGGTTTTCGATCTCGGTGATGGCCGGCGGTTGGCCGGTCGGAACTTCCGGCGGAATACCGCTCAGCGGTGGCGACGTATCCGGCACGACAACGCTATTGGCCGGCGGCAGGGGCGTCGCGGTTGGCAGAGGTGGCAGCGTAGCGTAGACGGGGAACGTCGCCGTTGGCATTGGTGTATCCGTGGGCGTCGGTGTGTCCATCGGCGTTGGTGTATCTGTTGGCGTTGGCGTGGCCCCCGGCCCTTGCGCCTGCGCCGACAGGGTCAGCGTCGGCAGGCAGACGACAACGCACAACAGCGCCAGCGCGAGCAACAGCCTCAGCGGCCATCTGCCCGCCGGCTTCGTGTCTTCTTCGGACGGCGTCATTTCGTTTCCCCCCCGAGCGCGTAGCGGCGCGGCTACACGCGCCACGACTCTCCCGAGCGATGCGCTGCGCCACGCATCTCGCCGCATTTACCGCAGCCCCGGCTAGCAGCGCGCGCGCCGAATCTTCCTGGCTCTTAAGTTAGTGGAAATGGGGGAAAGACAATGGAGATAGGCGAGAGCCGAAGTCGTCGAATGACCACAGCCTCGCGATCGCGGCGCAGGCTCGGCTCGCCGGCGATCAACGCGGCGGAAGCGATCGCGCGCCTGGCAAGAAACTGGCGGCCACAGAATGCCGCAAATGCATGGTCTCCCCCCGGATAACCCATGCCAGGGGAAAGCCGGCGCAGCGCCGGACTTCCCGGACAGAGCGCGCGCACCGAACCTTGAATGTGGCCGATGCGCACGGTCCTAGTCTGTTTGAACAATACCACGACACGAGTATTACGTGCAAATTCGCGTAACTCGATGCTTTTGGGGCTGCGTGCGAATACTGTAAGGTTGCCGCCGATACACTGGGAATGCCCGGTTGCGGCGCTCAGACGTTAATACCGCCAGGTTACAGGATATGTATGAAACAACACGATAACCACGCAGGCTGTCACAAAACAGCGACATTGCGCATCATGCAGAGCGCAGATACGTGTCGAGGACAAGGGCTTCGTAAGCGCGCGTATCCATCGCGGTAACGACACCCACGTTGGGGGGGTGAGCGCCGCTCCCAGGCCGCACCCACGAGCGGCGGTCCACCACTGTCGCGCCCCGCGTGTGCTGGCCGCGCGTCTCCACCGCCACGTGGTAGCGGCCGATGGTGGCGATGCCGGGGTCAATAGCGACAGCCATCGCCGCCGGGTCGGCCGGGCCGATCTTGTCGCTGACGCCGAGGTGGTCGGTGTCGCGCTCCAGGAGGAAGCGCATCAGCCGCCCGCCCATCTGGCCCCACGGCGACGGCGTGCGCTCGATGGCGGCAATGGCGTCGGCGCCCAGCGTGCCGTAGGCTTTGATGACATCGTATGGCACGAGGGTCGTGGGAATGCCCGCCCGCAGCACGACATCGGCGGCTTCCGGGTCAATGTAGATGTTGAACTCGGCGGCTGGTGTCACGTTGCCGCCGGTGATGTCGCCGCCCATGATGACCAGCGATGGGATGCGCTTCGCCAGGCGCGGCTCCTGGATCAGCGCGAGGGCGATGTTGGTCAGCGGCGCGAGCGTGACCAGCTCGACCGGCGTCGTCGCCGCCATGAACGCGCGGATCAGGAACGCGACCGCCGACTCGGCTTCGGCGCGGCCGGCCGGATGGGGCAGGCCGAGGTTGCCCAGGCCGTCGTCGCCGTGGACGTGTTCCGCTGTCTTCCCCCAGCCGATGAGCGACGTGGCTGCGCCGACATACACGGGGACGCGCTTACCGGAATGCTCGACGACGGTCAGTGTGTTGCGCACGACCCGGGGCAGGGACACGTTGCCGGCCACGCATGTGATGCCGAGAACGTTGAACGCTGGCGAGCGCAGCGCCAGCAGGAGCGCCAGCGCGTCGTCCACCCCGGTGTCACAGTCAATGATAACGTTTCGCGGCGTCACGGTACCTCTTCTTAAGAGTTGCACCAGTTTAGGTTGGGCGCTGTGCATGACGCAGCGCCACGTTGACATGCCCCTCGCCCCTTGTGGGTTCAAGGGCGGACAGGCGCGAGTTCGGGGCGATCTTGTCCCATTTCTGGCCCTTGAACCCTTATGGGAGAGGGGTTGGGGTGAGGGCCTTGAAACCTGGTGTCGGCATGAAGACCCTCACCCTGCCCTCTCCCACAAGGGGCGAGGGTATTCAGAGTCAAGCAAGGCCGGGCGGCGGGCTTTCGAGGAACGCTTTGAGCAAGGCCACCGCGCCCATCACGTCGCCCAGGTGGACCATCTCGAACGGGCTGTGGGTGTAGCGCGAGGGAACGGCGAGCAGAGCCGCCGGTATCCCCTGGCGGATGAAGGCGCCGGCGTCGCTGCCGTAGACGCCGTAGACGGCGTGCTGCACCGGCAGGCCCGCCGCCTGCGCCGTCCGCGCCAGCGCCAGTGTCAGCGGGCGGCTATAGGCGTACAGGTCCTTGTGGACAAGGGCCGGCCCGTCGCCCAAACGGTTCGACACGTCGCGCCCGTCCACGCCCGGTACGTCGCCCGCCAACCCAGTATCCAGGGCAATCGCCAGGTCCGCGTCCACCCCCCGCCCGACCGACTCGGCCCCAATCAAGCCCAGCTCCTCCTGAACGGTGGACACGTACACCAGCTCGTAGGCGAGCCGCGAACGGTCCAGCTCGTCCAGCAAGCGATCCATGATCGCCAACGCGACGCGGTTGTCCATCGCCTTGCCGTAGGCGAACGGCCCGCTCTGGCGCGTCGGCGGGTTCCAGATGACGCGGTCGCCGACTGCGACACCGCGCGAGCGGGCCTCGGCGCGGCTGCCCGCGCCGATGTCCACCCAGACATCGTTCCAGTCCAGCTCGGTCTTCTTGCGCTGGGCCGGCGTCAGGATATGGCCGGTCAGCGTGGCGAAGAAGCCGCTCACCGCGCCAGCCGTGGTCAGGATCAGGGCCGGATGGCCGAGGGGGAGGAAGAACGGGCTGCGCAGGCTCGGGCGCTGCTCGATGTCGCGCTGGCCGCTGGCGATCCAGACGAAGCCTTCGTCGTCAATGTGCTTGACGACGAAGGAGATCTCGTCGGCGTGGCCGCCAATCAACAGGCGCGGGCCGCGGCCGCCGACGCGGGCGATCAGGTTGCCGACGCCCGTCATCTCGATGCTCTCCACGCGGTCCGCCCAATGGTCGGCCAGCCACGCCTGGACGGGGCCTTCATCGCCGCCCGGACCGGGCAGCTCACACAGCGTCTTCAGCAGATCGAACACGGCAGCCTCTCAGAGTTTCATGCGCGGGTCGAGGGTGTCGCGCAGCCCGTCGCCGAGCAGGTTGATGGCGAGGGCCGCGACGACAATCGCCAGGCCAGGGAACGTGGTCGTCCATGGCGCCAGGCGCAGGTAGTTGCTGGCCTCGCGGAGCATGCTGCCCCACTCCGGCGTCGGCGGCTTGACGCCCAACCCCAGGTAGCTCAGGGCGGCGGCGGTGATGATCGCGCCCGCGACACCCAGGGTCGCCAAGACGATGACCGGCGCGCTCACGTTAGGCAGGATGTGGCGCATGATGATGACGTGCTCGGGCGCGCCGACCGAGCGCGCGGCCTCGACATAGTCATGCTCCCGCGCGCTCAGCACGTTCGCCCGCACCACGCGGATGTAGATGGGCGCGGCGGCGATGCCGACGGCGATCATGGCGTTGACCAGGCTCGGCCCGAGGGTCGCCACGATTGCCAGGGCCAAAAGCAGGCCGGGAAAGGCGAGCATGACATCCACGCCGCGCATGATGCCCCCGTCCACCCACTGCCCGTAGTACCCGGCCAGCAAACCGCCCATCAGGCCGATGACAAGGGAAATGGCGACGGCGATCATGCCCATGGGCAGGGAGAGGCGCGCGCCGTGCAGGACGCGGGCGAAGATGTCGCGGCCGAAGTTATCCGTGCCGAAGGGGTGGGACAGGCTCGGCGGCTGGAGCCGCGCCGGTGGGTTCATCTCGACCGGGTCGTAGGGGCTGATGACCGGCGCGGCGACAGCGCCGATGATGAGGATCAGCAGGATGACGCCGCCGATGACGGCCCCGCGATTGCGCAGCAGCCGCCGCAACGTGATGCGCAGCATCGAGTCGGTGCGCGGCCGGAGGGCGCTAACCGTCGGCGCGACGGCGCTGGTGGACGAGGTCGTCATCGCTGCCCCTGCCCTAGCCGGATGCGCGGATCGAGGACACCATAGGAGATGTCCACGATGAGGTTGATGACGATGTAGATGATCGCCACGTACAGAATCGTCGCCTGAACCACCGGGAAGTCCTTGCTGAGAATCGAGTCCACAATCAGCCGCCCGATGCCCGGCCGGGCGAACACGGCCTCGGTGATGACCGCGCCGCCCAGCAACGCGCCCAGCTGCAAGCCCATCACGGTGATGATGGGAATGAGGGCATTGCGCAGGCCGTGGCCGATGACCACGTGTTGCTCGCGCTGCCCTTTGGCGCGCGCCGTCGTGATGTAGTCCTGCCCCATCACTTCGAGCATCGAGCCGCGCACGAGGCGCATCAGCGGCGCCGCCGTCACGAGGCCGAGGACGAATGCCGGCATGACCAGCCGCTCCCAGCCGCCCTCGCCGGTCACCGGAAACCAGCGCAGCTGCACCGAGAAGACGAAGATAACCAGCGCGCCGAGCCAGAACACCGGCATGGAGACGCCGGCCATGGCGACGGCGCGCGTCGAGGTATCGAACCAGGAGTTCGGGCGCAGCGCGGCGAGGATGCCCAGGCCGAGGCCCAGGATGGCCGAGATAGCAAACGCCGAAAACGTCAGCTCCAGCGTGCTGGGCAACCGTTCCATGATCTCGTCGCTCACGGGGCGGTTCGTCTGAAGCGAACGCGCCCCGCTGCCACGCAGCATGCCGGTGGCGAAATCGGCGTACTGCACCCAGATCGGGCGGTCCAGCCCCATCTCGTGGCGGACCTGGGCCAGGCGCTCTGGCGTGGCCTGGCGGTCGCCGATGTAGATCGAGGCTGGGTCGCCCGGCGTCAGATAGAGCATCAGGAAGACCAGCACGCTGACCAGGAAGATGGTCGGCAAGGCCAGCCCGATGCGCAGGAGAATATAGCGAAACACTACTTCTCGATGTACGCCTGGTGGAAGAACGGGTAGTTCCCGCTCCAGTCCATCATAACCCCCTTCAGCTTGTTGCTGCCGCCGACGATGGTCAGCGGGTCGGCCAGGTAGATCATGATGGCTTCGTTGAGCGCCTTGTCCTGAATCTGGCTGTAGAGAGCAGCGCGCTTGGCCGGGTCGGCCTGGGCCGCCGCGTCGTCAATCAGCTTGTCCATCTCCGGGTTCTTGTAGCGGCTGCGGTTCGTGCCGCCGTCGGCGTTCGCCGAGTGGAACAGCACGCGCACGACGTCCGGGTCGCCGCCCGTCTCCCACCAGAACTGGGCGTGGTGCTTGCCGGCACGCACCGCGTCGAAGTAGCCCGCCCGCTCCAGGCCCTGGAGGTTGACGTCAATGCCCGACTTCTTCCAGTTCGACTGGAGGAAGGTCGCCATACCGCGCGCCACCGGGCTGTCCGAGCGGAAGTAGAAGTCAATCTTGAGCGGCTTGCCGTCCTTCTCGCGGATGCCGGTGCTGCTGTTGAGCTTCCAGCCAGCCTCGTCGAGCAGCGCCCCCGCCTTGGCCGGGTCAAACTTGTACTTGTCGCACGTCTTGGGGTCGTAGCCGGCCATGTTCGACGTGAGGGGCGAGCAGGCGGGCTTGAAGACGCCGCTGAAGACGGTATCAATGAGGCCCTGCTTGTCCGTCGCCCACTCTAGCGCCTGGCGCACCTTCGGGTCATCCATCGGCGGGTTGGTCACGTTCAGCATGACCGACCAGCCGGAGCCGGCCTGCACCGGCGAGAGAATCTGGAGGTTCTTGTCCGCCGACAGACTCTTGAACTCTTCGGCCGGCAGCGAGTCGGCGAAGGTCAACTCGCCCGACTGGAGCGTCGCCGAGCGGGTGCTGTCCTCGGGGATGATGCGGAAGGTCATCGTATCGAGGAACGGGCCACCATTCGCCGTCAGGAACTTCGGCCCCCACTTGTAGTCGGGGTTCTTCTCCAGCACGACTTCCTGGTCGGGCTTGTAGGACTTGAGCTTGTACGGCCCCGTGCCAACCACCGTCGTCACGCCGTAGTCCTTGCCGGCCTTCTGCACGGCCGTCGGCGACTGGGGCGAGAGGACCGGCGTAGACATCGAGTTGAGGAACGGCGCGTAGGGCTGCTTGAACTTCACCTTGGCGGTGTAGTCGTCCACAACGGTCGTGCTCTCGTATGGCCCGATCGCCGAGAGGGCGCTCTGGGACTTGGTGGCGGGGTCCACGATGCGGTCGAAGGTGAACTTGATGGCGTCGGCCTTCAGGGGCGTCCCATCGTGGAACTTGACGTCCTTGCGCAGCTTGAGGGTGTATTCCTTGCCGTCCGGCGACACGTCCCACGACTCGAGCAGGCCGCCCTCGAACTTGCCCGGCGCGGTCTCCCACACGAGCGGGTCGAACAGGTTGTAGCCGATGGTGCTGACCACCGAGAAGGTGGAGACGGTCGGGTCGAGCGTATCGAACTTGGTGTTCAGACCGTAGACGAGGTTACCACCCTTGCCGCCGGCGGCGGGCGCGGCAGCCGCCGCAGCCGTGGGCGCCGCTGCTTTCGGCGCGTCGGTGGCCTTCGGCGCTTCCGCCGCCTTCGCGGCCGCCGTCGGCTGCGCCGCCTGCTGCGGCGCGGGGGCGGCCGGCGCGGGCGCGGGGGCCTGCTGCGCGCACGCCGCGGCGAGGGCCAGCACGGCCAGCGCGAGAAGGACAATCCCTATCCTGGATAGTCGTGTCTGCATCCCTTGTTCTCCTCCTGAGATGGCTGGTGGGCCGAAGCCCGTGGCGGGTGAAGAAGCTCACATGCGGGGCAAAGCGCCCCGCGCTCACACCGTCAACCCGACGCCCTCCCCCAACATAGCCTGGGCGATGAGGGCGACCGGGACAGACCCGTAACTGAGAAAGGCATCGTGGAAGCGGCGAGGGCTGAACGCGCCCCCGTCGCGCGCGGCGACCATGCGCCGCAGGGTGTGGACGGCATCCGTCCCAACCAGATACATCATGGCCGCGCCGGGAAACATCGAGTTCTTGACGACCTCGGCCCGCGCCGCGTCTGCCGGCATCCCGACGCGCTCCGTGTAGAACGTCACAGCGTCGTCGAATGAGAACCGCCCCAGGTGGAGATTCGGGTCTACGACGGCCCGCGCCGCCTGGCGCAGCGACGCGTGAAGTCCCGCCAGCGCCTCGAGCGGCGTGTAGAAGCCGACCTCGCCCATCACATCCGTCGCGTAGCACGCCCAGCCCTCCGCCAGCGTGCCGCCGCAGAACATGGCGATGCGCGAGGCGCAGTCCGCCGCCGCGATCTGCCCAACGCGCGACGCGCCGTGGTAAGCGTTGTAGTTCTGCACGTGGTGGCCGAGGGCGCCGTGGTGGACGACGTGGTTGAGCTTGATCACCGAGTGGTTCGTCGCCCGCAGCCGCGCCGCCTGCTCCGCCGCAGGGAGATCGGCGACGGGCGGCACGAGGTAGTCGTACACGTCGGCGGGGTCGAAGGGCGCGGGCGACCGATAGGGCAGGAAATAGAGGTAGGGAGCGCAGGCGCGGAACGCCTCGGGAACCGGCGTGTACCGCAAAGGGTAGTCGGGCCAGGTGACAAGGTTGGCCGCTTCCGCGAGCTTCTTGCATCCGTTCCATACCGTCCCGAATGTGTCCAGGTAGGCCGCCGCCGAGGGGTGGGCGTCCGGCAGCGCGGCCAGCAGTGCGCGCCAGTCGCCGTCGGGCCGCAGCCGCCGCGCCGCCTCGTCCAGCTCGGCCGCGATCTCGGCGAAGCGGCGCTCGGCGTAGGCGGCCACCCTGTCGCCGTCCATGTCAATGAAGTGACCCCGCCGCATATAGAGGTCGAACAGCGCGCGCCCGGCGGCGTAGCCGTCCGTGGGGCGCGGGAGAAGCTCGTCCTGGAGATGGCGCTCGTGGGCGGCGCAGGCGGCCAGGGCGGTATCGGCGGCCGCGCGAAGGGCAGCGCCGTCGGCCGCGGCGTCCCGCGCGATCACCTCAATGCCCTCGCCGAAGAAGGCGCGCGCGCCGGCGCACTCCCGCAGCGCCTTGCGCGTCCACTCTTGCGGCGCAGCCTGGACGTTAGCCCGCGCCTGGGCCAGGAAGGCCGGAATGGCCCGCATGCGCGCGACCGCCGACTGGATGCGCTGCGGCAGCGGCGCGAAATCGCGCAGGAAGAGGGCGATGACGCCGAAGATGGCCTCGCCGGTGTAGAGCGCCGGATTGCCGGCCTGGAAGTGGCCGCTGTCCAACTCGGCAAGCTGAATCTCGAGGAAGCCGGCGGCAATCTGACGGTCGCGCGCGTCCGTCGGCGAGAGGTCGCCGCTCGCGGGGACGTCGAGGGCCGCAAGCAGGCGGCGCGCGTCATCGCGCAGGGCGGCGACGCCGACCGGACTGAGGTCCGGCAGGCGGTCGTCGTAGGCGTGAACGCCGATGAACGTCGCGTTCACCGGGCGATGCCGATAGTATGACGCGAAAAAGTCGTCCAGCCACGGGTCAGTGGCCGCCATCGGGCCTCCTTCGGGGAGCCGACTGAAGTCGGCGCTACAATACGCTTCCCCTCTATGTAGCGCTGACTTCAGTCAGCTCTTGCTGCGTCGAGCGTTCGAGCGGCAGGCTGACCCAGCGGCGCTCGCGGAACGACAGCTCGACAGCGTTGATGACTTCCTGCACCCACGCCCCGTCGGTGAAGTTGCCCTGGTTCTGCGGACCGTCCGACAGAATCTCGGTGATGAAATTGGAAACCAGGTTCGCGTAGAACAGCGAGCGCCAGCTCTCACGGGGCGAGCCGCCCGGCGGGTAGAAGCTGCGCGGGACGCGCAGGGTCTTGAACTCCACGGCGTTCGGGCGCGCGCCCTTGAGCGTCTCGCAGATGCCGCTCTCTTCGACAAGGCGGCAGATGAGCGCGCCCTCGCTGCCGTAGACGCGGGCCTCGAGGCCGGGGTAGTTGCCCACCGTCACAAAGCTCGTCTGGATCGAGCAGATCGCGCCGCTTGCGAACTCGCCGAGGAAAATGTCGCCGTCGTCTATGTTCATGCGCATCATCTGCCCGGTCTGGCGCACCATGCGCTCAGGGACGAAGTTACGCATCGTCCCGACGACCTGCTCCAGATCAGAGTTCATGAACCAGTGGCCCAGGTCAATGATGGGCGCGCCGTAGCCTTCCAGCGACGAGACGTGAATCTGCGATTGGTCGGCGTAGGGGTCGGGAATCTGGCGCAGGGGCGTGCGCGGATCGAGCCACTGGGAGTTCTGCTCGTAACCGTTATAAATGAACGGCGTGCCGACATAGCCCTGGTCAATGAGGTGCTTCATGTACTGCATCGCCGGGCTGTAGCGGAAGGTGAAGCCAAGCTTCGTCTTCAACCCCTTCGACGCGGCCAGATCGCGCGCCCGCAGCGTGTCGCGGTAGTCGTAGGCCACGGGCTTCTCGCACAGCACGTGCTTGCCCGCCTCCAGCGCCTCCCACGCCAGTTGGAAGTGGGTGTAGCTCGGCGTGCAAACATCAATGATGTCAATGTCATCGCGCTCCAGCAGTTTGCGGTGATCGTCGGTCACCTGGGGAATGTCGAACATGGCCGCCGCTGCCTGGGCCAGGTCGAGCTGCGGGTCCGCGATGGCGACGACTTCGCAGCGCGCGTCGCGGCGATAGCCCGGCAGGTGCGCTCCTTTCGCCCACGCGCCTGCGCCCAACACTCCCACGCGCAATTTCCCGTCTTTCATTACGTCTTGCTCCTAAGTGAGGTTATCGGAATGCTCAGTATAACCGCGCCGTGTCCAGCACGTTGCGCAGAGACTCGCCGCGTAGGTAGCGACCGAGGTTATCGCAGAAGAGCGCGGTGATGCGCCCATTCTCTTGGGTCACCGTGCTGGCCGAGTGCGGGCTGATGATCACATTGGGCATGTCCCACAGCGGGGAGGCGGCGGGCAGCGGCTCTTCCTGGAACACATCCAGCGCCGCGCCCTTGAGGCGGCCCTCGCGCAAAGCGTCAATCAGCGCCGCCTCGTCCACGAGCGTGCCGCGGGCGATGTTGATGAACACAGCGGTTGGCTTCATCAAGGCCAGCTCGCGCTCACCAATCAGGCGCTCAGTCTCGCCGGTGTGGGGCGCGATCAGCACGAGGTAGTCGGCCTGCCGCAGAACGGTGTCCAGGTCGGCCGGCCCATAAACCGCGTCCACGTCCGCCACCGCCTCCGGTGTGCGCTTCGTCCCGATGACGCGCATATCCATCTTCTTGCCGTGGCGGGCAACTTCCTGGCCGACGCGCCCCAGGCCGACGATAGCCAGGGTTTTGTCGGTCAGCTCCTCCCCGCAGTAGCGCTCCCACCGCTTCTGCCGCTTATCCCGCTCCATCCACCCATAGTCCTTGGCGAACATGAGCATCGCCATCAGGCAGAAATCGGCCAGGGGGCGCGCGTGGACGCCGCTGGCCGTCGTGAAGATGATGTCGGTCTTGTCCAGCCCCAGGCGGCGCACCATCTGACCGATGCCGGCGCTGGTCGCCTGCACCCAACGCAGGCGCGGCGCGGCGGCCGGCAGGTCGGCCAGGCGCGTGCGGTCGAAGTCGAACAGGACGTCGGCCCCCGCCAGCATCGCCGACCAGCGCGCCTCCTGCTCCGCCGAGCGGTTCAGCGGGCCGCCGCCGTGGTCGGCGACATAGCGCGGAGTGGCCAGCAGACTCGGGTCGTAGAGCACTTCGATACGCGGGTCCACCGCGCGAATCTGGTCAACGTATTCCGGCTCCAGGTAGGACGCAATAAGAACGACGAGCGACTCGGGCATGCCAGGCTCCAGGACGAGAACATCGCGGATAGAATTGAACGACGAACGGCGCGGTTGTCGACAGTCGGCAAAGAGGTAGGCGAGATATTAGCACGCCTTTATAATAAAGTCAACGCGAAGGATCAACCGAAGAATGGTGGGGCTTACCAATGCACGTAGCGCGGGTACGTGGCCTTCGCGTGTTCGGCGGCGCTCAGGTCAATATCCACCGTGGCGAATGGAGCGTCCTCCGAGGTCAGCGCCAGAATCTCGCCGTCCGGGTCTATGACCCACCCGACGCCGCCGAACGGCCCGCCCGCGCTGTTCGCCCCTGAGCGATTGGACGAGAGGCAATAGGCGCCCGCCAGCACAGCCGCCGCCCGCCCGGCGACGAGCCACTTGTCGCGCGTCGCCGCCTCGGTGCCGCGCGGGTTGGCGATGATGTGGATGCCCTGCTTGCCGTAGCGCCGCGACTCCTCGAGGAACCACAGCTCGGTGCAGACCTGGAAACCGACACGTGCGGCGCCGAGGGACACGGGGACGAAGTCGCCGGTGCCGCGCTGATACCAGGACGCCTCCCAGAAACCAACCTCGTCGGGGAGATAGTATTTCGCGTGAACGCCGCGGTACCCGCCATTCGGCTGCCAGATATACGCCTCGTTGAGACGGCGCGGCCCCTGGTTGACGGGGCGCGAGCCGAGGACGATAGCGGATGATAGTTCTGGCAGCCGCTCCAGCCAGGCGGCATGCGCCTCGACCGCCGCCTGCCACACCGCCGGATCATAGGCGGCCGAGCCGGGGAACCAGGGCGCGAAGATCATCTCCGGCAGCAAGACTAGCTCGCTCCCCTCGTCGCGGACGTGCGCCACCAGCCCATCCCACCCCTGGCGCAGCCGCGCCGGATCATTGTGAAGCTCGCAGACCGTTACTTTCATGGGTCTCACCTCGTCAATCAGTGGGTGGATTGTAGCGCGGACGCGGCGAGCGGGCAAGTAAGGCGCCAGGCTCAGTTTGCGCCACTCCCGTGTCAGCCGGATAATTGGGCGCGGCGCATAGCCGCCCGAACTTACGCGCTAGGAGACTTACCCATGGATTCGCGTCCGACGCGGTGTCAGGAGATTCGAATGTCACCCCGAGCCGAGCGAGGGGTCTGGACTGCGGCGGCCCAGATGCTTCGCTGCGCTCAGCATGACAGCGAGCGTGACGTGCATGAGCATCGCGGCGAAGCCGTGTCACGCCCGCGCGACGCCTGCCACTCCAGTGACACGGCAGCAGAACGACTAAAGTCGTCACTACAAGAATCGCAACTTACGTATGACAAGCCACTGGCAGCACGAAGCCCACTGAAGTGGGCCACGGAGCCTGCTGCAGCAGGCTTTGTCGAGTCAGCCACCGACTTCAGTCGGTGGCGCCGGAGAGTGATACATTGGCGCTCGGTGTCCACCCTGTCCCTTTTGCGTTGGACGTGGCTCGGTACGGCAGTTCTAGCCCTATGCCTGCTGTTCCTCGCGGCGGGTGGTCCCGCGGCCCAGGCCGCGCCCCCACCGCCCAACACCCTCGGCATGGGAACCCTCGCGCCGGTCGGCCGCGCCGGCGGCCTCTTGAGCGCCGTCGCCGTCGCGCCCGGCCGCCTGCTCGTCGGCGAGGGCGCGCAGCTCGTGGTCTACAATCGCCTGGCGGATGGCAGTCTAGAGTGGCGCGCGGCCGTTCCGCTGCCCGGCGTCGCCCAGGATGTCGCGTATGACAGCGGCAAGGCATACGTCGCGGCCAGCCGGGCGGGCCTGCAGATCGTGGACCTGGAGGCCGCCCCTGGGCCATCCCTGGTCGGCGGCGTGACGCTTACCGGCAACGCGCGCGGTGTGGCCGTGTCTGGCGCGACGGCCTACGTCGCCGCTGATATCGGCGGCCTGCGTGTCGTGGATGTCACGCAAGCGACCCAGCCGACGGAGATCGGGAGCCTGACGACGGGCAGCCGCATGATCGCCGTGGCCGCCGCTAGTTCCTATGTCTATCTCGCCGACCAGAACACGACGGTGCGCGTCGTGAACGTCAGCCAGCCCAAGGCGCCCACCAGCGTCAGTACCATCAGCGACGACGGGCCGGCCAGCGTCGTCGTCGCCCAGGACGGGCGGCTGTATGTCGGCATCCCCACGGGGCTGCGCGTCTACTCCCTCGCCGACCCCGCTCACCCGGCGCAGTCCGGCCGCTACCCCGCGACGAGCGCCGACTACTACGAGGTCTACTCGCTGGCGCTGGACGGCGGCCACATCTTTGTCGGCCACTATCAGTACGGCGTCGAGGAGTTCGCGCTGGATGCGGCGGGCAACCCGACGCCCGTCTGCCCCCCCTGCCTGCAAACCTTCCCCTATGACTGGAGCCGCGCCAACCTGAGCGACATCACCGCCACGGGCGACAAGGTCTACATCGCCGACGGCGACACGCTGCGCACGGTCACGTTCACCAGCGGCCAGCCATTCACCCTGTTCAGCACGACGCCGGGCTTCACCCTGCCGTCGAGTGTGGCCCTGGCCGACGGCTACGCCTACGTGGGCGCGCAGCGGCTGGGCCTCGCCGTGGTGGATCTGCGCGGCGCGCACCCGCGCGTCGTCAGCTCGTACTACACACCGAAGGTTCGCATCGCCCCGGACATCTGGGGCGTGGCGGTCAACGCCGGGTACGTCGTCCTGGCCGGCGGCGACGCGGGCTTCCACGTCTTCGCGCGCACCGACCCGGCGCACCCGACGTATCTCAACCCCCTGACCGTGCTAGGCGGCTTCGCCCGCGCCGTCGTCGCCGACGGCGATACATTCGTTGGCGGCGGGGCGAACACCCTGTACCGCATCCAGCCCGCGACACTGAGCGCGACGACAGCCACGGTGAGCGTGAGCGACATTGTCGGCATCGCCACGGACGGCAGCCGACTCTACGTCGCGGGGCAGGGGGGCATGCAGATTGTGGCGTGGCCGGTGGGCGGGAGTGTGACGCCGCTGGGGCAGTACAGTGTGGCGGGGACTGTGCGCGGGGTGGACGTGGACGGCAGCCTGGTGGCCCTCGCCCACGACCGCCAGGTAGACCTGCTCTCGGTCGCCGGCGCATCGCCCACCCTCGTCGGCACGTACCCGACCATCGGCATACCGACCGGCGTGAGCCTGGCCGGTAGCAACATGTTCGTGACCGACACGGCCGGGACGCTCGACTGGGTCAACGTGGCGGACCCCACATCCCCGACCTGTGTCGCGCAGCAGCCCGTCGCCAACTATCCGACGGCGACGGCCAGCAGTGGCTCATTGGTCGTCGCAACCGACCGCACCGGCGGCCTCTACGTCTGGCGCGCCCTTTGGTCGCGCCTCGCCCTGCCCCTGATCCTCCGCTAACGTGAGGCTCTGGAACACGAAGGCCACGAAAGGGCGCGAAGAACGCGAAAGGCTCACGCGACTCTTCTTCTTCCTTTGCGTCTCTGCGCCTTTGCGTTACCTTCTCTCAACGGCTTGCAGAGGGGGCGTTACTCGACAATCGCAAAGGTTTGGGCGGAGGCGCGGGCGGCGAGGCAGGCGCGAATGCGCGGCCAGACGATAGCGTAGACGGGGCCGGTGCGGTAGGCGTCCAGGTCGGCGGGCGCGTCCCAGACGCTCCACGTCAGGTAGTGCAGCGGGTCATCGTTGTCCCGGAGAATGTAGAGGGCGCAGCAGCCGGCGACGGCGCGCACCTGGGGATAGGAGCTGGCGAGAACATCGGCCAGCTCCGCCTGGCGGTCGGGGTGGACGCGGAGCGAGACGAGGCGAACGACCACGGCGGTCCTTTCCAGCGCCCTGAGGCTAGGGCATAGTCAGAGGACATGT
>JAXLWJ010000020.1:0-92424 GCA_046328535.1 Anaerolineae bacterium | reverse complement strand
GCGGGCCTGGGTAGCCTACGAGGTCCGCTGTCCCTGCTCTAGTGATGATACGAACGTCGTGACGACTTCGGTGGTTCCCCGGGCGCACTCCGCTTGCGGTGGAGAGCCAACTCCACCGCCCGACGGAGGCGCTGGAGATGGCTCTCCAGCGCCAGCATAATTGCGGCGACAATTCGGTAAAGTTCATCAGTCGTTGCTCAGGTCAAAGAACGCCTTCGGTTCAGCACGACATGCGACTGTCACTTTCTGTGAGGTGAGGCGCTAGATAGGATCGCAGGTAAGCGGATCACCATGCGTACTGAACTTCTGCAAGTTATCCACCGGCGGCCAGTACGCGGCCGGATCCTTGTAAGTCCAGCGCCAGTTGAAGTTAACGTTCAATTTGACGCCTGAGTTGTTCTTCAGAACGAAACTGTCAAGCATGGTGATCTGGTGGACCGTGCCGCCGGCCGGCGTCGTTTCTGAGCTGAAATTGACGTAGTCGAACGTGTAGCTGCCCTTGCTATCCTGGGCGGTGCCGGTCACCACATCGTAGATGGTCACGGTCTTGTCGCCATTCGGGGACGTGACGGTGACCGTTTCCTGCTGGCGCTGGCCCACGCCGTCAATCTGGCGCTGGATGGCCCAGCATCCCTTGAAGCCCGGCTTCATGGTCCAGTTCACAGTCTCGGTCTTGGTCTCTCGCGTGACGTTCAGAAGTTCAGGGCCTGAGGCTGGCTCGGATGCGAAGCCAACGGAGGTTTGCAGAAGCGCGAGGACAAGACCGAGCATCACGAGTGCGGCGATTCGTCTCATACTGAAGATCCTCCCTGTGTCTGTAGTTGTTGACGACCACGCCTGATAGACGTGATAGTGACTATGGTACAGTAGTCTCGCCTCCTTGTCTTGTAGAATCGCGCGATTTCGGATCCAAGCCCCGCGCCGACTGCGGCGTCACGCCAAAGCGTTCCTTGAAGCTGCGCGTCAGGTGGCTGTGGTCGGTGAACCCAACGCCGAGGGCGATCTCGGCAATCGGCAGCTCGCTCGTCAGAATAAGCTCCCTGGCCCGCTGGAGGCGACAGGCGATGATGTATTGGCGGAGGGATTGCCCCGTCGTGACCTTGAACCGCCGCGCCAGGTGATCGGGGCTGAAATGCATCTCCCGCGCAATCTGGGCCAGGGTCAGCTTCTCCGTCAGGTTGTGCGCGATGAAGTCATGCAGCCTGTGCAACTGCGCCAGGGGGAGCTGGCGGATGGCGCGGGACTTCGGGATGGCGGAAGCGGGGCTGCGCCCAGGGAAACGTGAAGCGGCCATGCGTACCCCCTTGCAATGTCGGTTGCGCGTCTTCTGTCGCTCCAGTATACGGCGGCGCGGGCCGTCGAAAGTGCCCTGAAGGGATACAAAAGCGATAATCGCAGTTGCACGCGGCGCGCGCTTGGATAGAATTGAGCGACGATAACGCGGCAGCCGCGTCATGGCCGCTTTCGCGTTTGTCGCCGTCTTCCGTGATCCTCGTGATCCAGACACCCCACCCCACATCCCCTGTCTATAAGCGAGTTTGGTAGCGAATCTGTGAGAGTCGGTCTGGTATAATCGCGTGTAACGTTGCATGTGTCACAGGCAATCCTGCCGAGGAGGTGAGCTATGCCTGATACGCCGACCACCCCGTTCGACCCGCCTTTACCGAGCGACTGGGCCAAAGGGCTTGACGTAGCCGTCTGGCAGCAGGGGCTAGATTGGGCGGCCATCGCCCAGGCCGGGTTCTCGTTCGCCTTCGTCAAAGCGACGGAGGGCGACGACTACACCGACCCCGCTTTTGCGGCGCACTGGCAGGCCGCCGGCGACAACGGCCTGCTACGGGGCGCGTACCACTTCTTCTGGCCGGAGGATGACCACGAGCAGCAGGCGCGGCTATTCGTCGCCACCGTCAAGCAGCTCAACGCCGACGACCTGCCGCCGATCATAGATGTCGAAGCCAGGCCCAAAGCGCCGCCGTTCCCCAACGAGCAGTGGATTGACGGCGTCCGCACGTGGCTCGACATCGTCGAAGCGGGCCTGGGCCGCCGCCCGATGATCTACACCAGCCAGGGCGAGTGGGCGCACCTGCGCGACGCGACGGGGCGGGCGCCGACCTGGACCGCCCGCTACCCGCTGTGGGTCGCCAACTGGAACACGGCGCAGCCGGCGCTGCCGGACGGCTGGGACAACTGGTTCTTCTGGCAGTACAAGGCCGACAGCGTGCCGGGCTTCAGCCGCGTCGTGGACTACGACGTGTTCCGCGGCTCGCGGGACGACCTGCGCCGCTGGCTGACGGGAACGGCCAGCGGGACGGCGCTGCCGCCCACACAGCTTGTCAGCAGCCTGGCCCGCCCCTCCTTCCCCCTCAGGGTCAGCTACATCAATCAGATCGAGGCCGACGGCAGCGGGCACGACAACTGCGGCCCTTGCTGCCTGACCATGGCCCTGTCGTCCATCGGGCAGATTGCGGCGGCGGCTGAGACGCCCCTGCGCGACATCATGCACCAGGTGGCGACCGAGCTGAAGGGGGCCGACTGGAGCACGCCCGTCTTCACCGACTTCGACGGCATGGGGCGCTACCTGGACGGGCGGCGCATCGCCCACCGTGCCGTCCGCACCTGGCAGGGGGTGGAGCAGACGCTCGACGCCGGACAGCCGGTGATCCTGCGGCTGTGGAACGGCGCGCTCGAACCGTATGCCTACGGCGCGGGGCCGGGCTGGGTGTCGAAGCACTTCATCGTCTTGCTCGGCTACTCCGACACCCACTACGACGCCGCCGACCCGCTGACCTTCCCGCGCCGCGACCTGGTGCGGTACTCGCGGGACAGTGTCCGCCGCGCCGTCGCGCAGCTGCGCAGCGACGAAGGACTGTCGTTCGAGGTGGACGCCTTCGTCGTGGGCGACATGGCCGCCGCCGCGCCGGCCGCCGCCCCCATGCTGATAGACCCCGTCGACTCGGCGATCAACGATACCCAGCTCCAGGCGTACCTCGAGCAATACCTCAAGAAGGGGGGGCAGAGCGTTGACATGGGCAGCGCCATCATCAAGGCGGCTGCCCTGGCCTATCGGCGCGGCGAGACGCGCGGCCCGGCCCTGTCGCCCGAATACAGTGTCAAGCTCGACAGCGGCGAGATCGTGGCGCGGCAGGATTTCTCGGCCGGCGTGGCGCAGCGCGACCCCCAGACGGGCCAGGTGGTCTGGCTGGAGGTTGTCCTGCATCCGGAGGAGCTGAAGCGCGACCACCTCGACCAAACCCTGGGCGGGCGCGAGGCCGCGCCGGAGGTTCCGATCTCGACGCGCCTGGCCGGTTTCGTCCGGCGGGAGAACGGGGCGCTGCGCCTGGATGCGCAGCCGTTCAAGTTCGTCGGCGTCAACACGCGCGAGTTGCTCCACTACGGCAACCACGCCGTCACTCAGTTCTGCGAGGAAGAGCAGATTGGGCAGCAGCTCGACGCCGCCCGCCAGATGGGCGCCAGCGTCGCCCGCGTCTTCCTGGCGCACCGCGCCTACGACCCCGACTCCCTCGCCGCCGAAGTCGGCGACCGGCTCGCCAGGGCGCTGGACATCGCCTGCGGGCCGATAGATAACCTGCGCTCGGACCCGATTCGCCTCCTCGTCGCCTTCACCGACTACAACAAGGGCCGCGGCTACTACCCTCGGCAGGATGAGCCGTTCTTCAACCCGGCCGGCTTCCTCGAAGGCGGGGCCTGGTACGGCGGCGAGTGGCGCACGAACTACTGGCCGCTGGTCGAGGCCACCGTGCGCCGCTTCCGAAACGACCCGCGCATCTTCGCCTGGGAAGTCGGCAACGAGCTGAAGCTGCCGGCCGATCCGGCGACGTTCCTCAACTTCATGACCCTCGTCACGGCGGCCATCAAGACGCTGGACCCGAACCACCTCGTCGGCGCCGGCATCATCAGCACGCTCCACTGCGCCTTCGACGACGTGCAGGGCGGCGCGTTCTACGCCAACACCAACCTCGACTTTGCCACGCTCCACCTGGCCGGCCCCGGCGCGGACTTCCCCCATCTCCCGCCGCTGCCCGAGTTCGGCGACAACCCGGACGAGGGTCGCCGCCGCGCCTACCTCGCCCATCAACTCAGCCTCGCCGGGGCGGCGGGCAAGCCGCTCATCGTCGAAGAGGCGGGCTACATGCCGCCGGAGATGACGCGGCTGGAAGACCTGGCGACGTACGCCTTCGGGGTGGGCGCGGCCGGCTTCCTGCCGTGGGGCTTCTCCGGCTTCCCCGACCGCCGCGATCGCGATGTCGGCGACAACATGTTTGGCCTGGGGAACTTCGGGCCGCAGTTCGACGCGAGCCTGTTCGACCGCGTGATCCAGGGCCTGGCGGCTGTAGCGACCGCGCAGCTGGCCCCCGGCGGCGACCGCGGCGTCCTGGCGCCGCCGAAGAAGCCCGCGCGCCGCAAGACGACCCGCAAGAGTACGCGCAAGCCGCCCGCCGATCATTGACCACCGCGCCAGACCGCAAGGAGGACCGCCATGTCAGAGGCTCAGAGTCAGGTTCCGCCGCACTTCCTGGTGATGATCCCCGGTATCATGGGCAGCAAGCTGCGCAACAAGAAAACGGGTGAGATCGTCTGGATTGACCCCGGCGGGGTTCCCAAGAACCCGTTTCAGTGGAACGCCTGGATTGACCACCTCCTCGGCGAGCTGGCCTACCCGAACGACGACCTGGAGCCGGCCGGCGTCATGGATAAGCTCATCTTCGTGCCGCCGTGGGCCAAACAGGAGATCTACAGCCGCTTCGTCACGGCTCTGCAAGGGATGGGGTACAAGGCCGATCCGTCTCAGTACGCCGAGGCGGATCGCACGCTGTACTGCTTCGACTACGACTGGCGGCAGGACAACCGCAGGTCGGCGGCGCTGCTGGCCGAGGCCATCGAACGCTGGCAGAGCTTCCATCCGGACGCCAAGCCGTGGATCGTGGCCCACAGCAACGGCGGCCTGGTGGCGCGCTGGTACATCGAGAAGCTGGGCGGCAAGGAGCGTGTCGGTCGCCTGTTCCTGCTCGGCTCGCCCTGGGATGGCTCGCCGAAGGCGCTGCGGATGCTGTTCGACGGCATGGTGTTATTGCGGCAGTGGCCCGGCCTGCTGGATATCGCCGAGCGCACGCGCAAGGTGGTGCGCGGCTGGCCGTGCGCCTACCAGCTTTTGCCCCACGTGGACCCGTTCCTGCGGGCGGAGGGCGACCAGGTGGTCGAGCTGACCGGCGACCTGGGCTGGCTGGATGAGGGCCAGCGCGCCCTCCTGGAGGACGCGCGGCGGTTCACGACGGAGCTTGACAAGGCCACGAGCGTCGAGACGCTGTGCTTCTTCGGGCGGGCGCAGCCGACGGCCACCGGCGGGTTATTGCACACCGACGCGGTCGGCGACTGGGAGCGGATTGACTGGCGCACGACGGACGACGGCGACGGCACGGTGCCGGAGCGGGCGGCGGTGCTGCCGACGAGCCAGGAGCAGCTGCCCTTCGCGGTGACCCACGGGGAGATCTACGTCAACCCGGACGTGCTGCAGAAGCTGGAGTGGGAGCTTATCGGCAAGTTCCAGGCGGGGACGCTCGCGCAGCTTGTCGTCGGCGGCCTCGACATCACCTTCAACCCGGACAAGGACACCTACAGTCCCGGCGAGGCCATCCGGGTCGTGGCGACGGTGCGGCAGGTGGAAGGCGGCGGCGCGGTGCGCGACGCGGACATCGCCGCCGCGCTCGTGTGGCGCGACGCCCTGCCGGGCAGCCCGGTGACGATGGCGGACACCGACACTATCCGCCTGACGCCAACCCCAGGCGAGGCAGGGCGGTACGAGGGCGAGTTCACTGCGCCCGGCGCCGAGGGCTACTACCGCGTCGAGGCGACGGTGGCCGCGCCGGGGTTGCCGCCGGTGAGCCTGGGCGAGCTGGTCGCGGTGGAGGCGCTGCCGAGCGCCGACCACGAGGCGGCCGGCGGCGCGGCCGCCACCCCGGACGAGATAGACATGGTGCTGGGGCTGCCGCCCGCGCTGCCGCCACTGCCGCCCTCGGTCGAACGCGGGCTTGACGAAGGTCCGCCGCCGAATTTCGGCGACCTGGGCAAAGGAGGGAGCGGTGGCGATGACGTGAGCCGAGGGCTGGACGAAGAACCTGGAGTCCTCAGCGGCGCAGGCGCCGATACGGCGATTGTGATCGCGCCGCCGTCGGCCGAGGCGCCGCGCTTCCTGAACGCGGCCATCGAGAATCAGCCGGCGGACCAACCGCTCCGTGTCGGCCAGCCGTATAGCCTGGCCTTCTCCGTGGACCTCGGCCGCGCGAGGTTCGCCGCGCCCCTGCCGGAGGCGGGGCAGTTGTTCCTACCGACAGAGGACGAGATTGACCTGACCGTGCGGCTGGATTCCCAGGACTTCGACATCGGCCCGGCCCCCCAGCAGACGCTGCGCCTGCCGCGTAGCGGCCCCTCTCTCGTGCCGGCCCGCTTCACGATCACGCCAAAGCTGGAGGGCCAGGGCGTCATCTCGGCCGTGGTCCTGAAGGACAACAACTTCGTCCTCCTGCTGACCCTGAAGCTCGGCGTGGGCGCGGCCCAGACGACGCCGATGGTGGACGTTCAGCCGCAGAGCCGCCCGCTGGCCGGGGCGCACGGCTTGCAGCCGCGTGATCTGAACCTGCTCATTGAGCCAAGTACCGACGGCTTCAAAATCACCGCGACCGGGGCGTTCGTATCCACGGCGACGCTGCCGCTGCGGGAGACGGCGCTGGCGCAGATGATTGATCGGGCGCGGCAGGCGCTGTTCAGCATCGTGGACACGAAAGACAGCGCGAGCGGGCGGAAAGTCTACCAGGCGGGGATAGACATCCCGGCGGACATCAACCGCCAGTCGCTCAAGACCCTGGCGCGGGTGGGCTGGCAGCTCTACCAGGGCCTATTCTTCGGCCCCGCCGCCGACGCTCAGGCCAACCGCTTCGGGACGTGGCTCCGCCGCCTGGCGCAGACGGACACGCTCAAGATTCAGATCGTCTCCAACCAGTTCCTCATGCCGTGGGGCCTGCTCTACGTCGCCGACCGCTTCGACGAGAACAACATTGCGCCGGAGATGTTCCTGGGTCTCAAGCACATCATCGAGCACCTCCCGCTCCAGACGAGCGACAACCCGCCCGGCCAGACGATCCCGACGCAGCCGACGTTCACCGTCAGCGTCAACGTCAACAAGGACATTGACACCCAGTTCCACACGACCATCATCGCCGACCAGGTGGCCTTCTGGACGGGGATCAAGGACGCCCACCTCGCCGACGTCGTCGTCCGCGCGACGAAGGCGGAAGTCGTCCAGGCGCTGGCCGACACCGCCACGCCCGACCAGCTCGTCTACTTCTACTGCCACGCCGGCGCCCCCGCCGCCAACGACCCGCTCGGTCCGGCCGGCGCCGCCCTCTTCCTGACCGGCAGCGAGCGCCTGACGCTGGACGACCTCCAGACAGCGGCGCCGGCGACCGACCAGCTCGCCGGCGCGCCGCTCGTGTTCATCAACGCGTGCGAGTCGGCGGACCTGTCGCCGCTGTTCTACAATGGGTTCATGCCGTATTTAGTGCGGAAGGGGGCGCGGGGGATGATCGGCACCGAGTGCCAGGTGCCGGCGCGATTCGCGGAGAGCTGGGCCGAAGCGTTCTTTACCGAGTTCCTGAAAGGCGAGAAGTCACTCGGCCAGATCTTCCTCGATCTGCGGCGCGACTTCTACTTCAACCACAAGAACATCCTGGGCCTGCTCTACGCCCTGTACTGCAACGGCGACACCCAGGTCGTGCCAGGGCTGGAACTGGTCTAGGGGCAACCTCAACTACCAACTGCTTCGTTCGCTCGATGTCGCGGGCGATGTACGGGTTCTTGACAGCATCAACCATGACCAGGTCTATTTCACGGTCGAACAGGGTGCGTAGTTCGGCGAGCAAATCGAAGTAGGCATCAACGCGCGCATACGGCTCCATGGCGCGGAACTCGACAAGTAGATCGAGATCGCTGTTGCTCTCCTCGAAATCGTCGCGCACGGCCGAGCCAAAGACATCGAGACGCGCGACGCCGTGGCGAGCGCATAGCTCGGCTAGTTGGTCCCGCTTGTTTTCCAGTAAACTGACCATCGTTCAACTTCTCGTGCGACTCCATGCCCTCAGGAAGGAAGTCTACTCTGCTCAGCCCCGAAAACAAAGCGAAACAGGCGGCCGATCCACGTATGCCCAGGCCGGCCGACGGGGTTATCCCTCCTCTGCCGCTTCAACACAGAATTCAGGCGCCGAGCTAACTTCGGAATCCGCGCCTCAAGCGTCGCGCTCGTACAGGGAAATGTGCTTCGTGCTGTCGGCGGTGAAGGGAGCGCGGTCCCAATCGGACCATCGCTCGCGCAGGCGCAGCCCGGCCAGCCGCGCCATGAGGTCCATCTCCGACGGCCACACGTAGCGGATCTTCATTGGACGCAGCCTGACGCCCCCCTCGGATAGGACGACGTGCTGGATCATGATGTGCTGGTTGAGCGGGTCCCACTCGGCGATGTTCAAGTGCGCGGCGTCCACCTCGACCTTCACGGTGCGCACTGTCTGGCGGGCTGTGAAGCGGGCCACGTCGGGTGCGAACGCCTCGATGAGGAACACGCCGCCCGGCGCGAGATGGCGCGCAACGTTCTCGAAACAGCGCACCTGCTCATCCTGGCTGAGCAGCCCGAAGAACGTGTTGAACACGACGAAGATCAGGGCGAACTCGCCGGCGACCGCCACATCGGCGAAGCTCCCCATCGTCACGGGGATGGTGTCGCCGCCGGGCCGGGCGCGGAGCCGCGCCACCATGTCCGGCGATATGTCAATCCCTTGCACCGCCACACCCGCTCGCTGGAGCGGCAACGCCACCCGTCCGCTGCCAATCCCCAGCTCCAGCGCCGGCCCGCCCCGCGCCAGCTCGGTCAGCCGCTCGATAGTGCGCTCATCGCAATCTGGGAACCAGTCGTCGTACACATCCGCGAACCGCTCGCCGAATGTCTCCCCTCGATATTGGTCCATGGAACGCCCTCCTGGAACGCCGACTAGCGCTTTGTCCTCAACAGGAGTATAACACAAGCTAAGACAGCGTGGCAACACAAGGAGGGCCTATGCCCACCCATCACCAACCCTGGCTCGTGGACGTGAACGGCGACCCGCTCGCCTGGCTGCTGGAGCCGGACGCGGCGAACCCCGCCATTCGCTACTTCGCCTTGCGCGACCTCCTCGCCCGCCCGCCCGACGATCCGCAGGTAATCGCGGCGCGGGCCGCCATCATGAGCAGCGGCACGGTGCCGGCGATCCTGGCCGCGCAGCACCCGGACGGTTACTGGGAGCGCCCCGACTTCGGCTACGGCAAGTATCGCGGCACCCATTGGCAAATCATCCTGCTTGGGGAGATGGGCGCGGACCCGGCCGATGAGCGCGTGCGCCTCGGCTGCGAGTACCTGCTGACCCACAGCATCGCCAGCACCGGCGCCTTCGCCTACAACCGAAACCCTGTACCCAGCGGTGTCGTCCCCTGCTTGAACGGCAACCTCCTGCAGGCCGTGATTCGCCTCGGCTGCCTGGACGACCCGCGTGTCCAGCGCGCGCTGGACTGGCAGGCGCGCGCGGTCACCGGCGACGGCGTGGCGTATTTCAAGTCTGGCACGAGCGGCCCCGACTTCGCGTGCGCTGTCAACGAGGGCCAGCCATGCGGGTGGGGCGCGACGAAAGCGTTGAAGGCGCTGGCCGAAGTCTCGCCGCAGGGGCGCACGCCCGCGATGGAGCGCGCCATCGAGCAAGGGGTCGCGTTCCTGCTGCGCTACGACCTGGCGAGAGCGGACTACCCCTACACCGGCAATATCAGCGCGACGTGGTTCAAGCTCGGCTTCCCCTTGAGCTACTGGAGCGATGTGCTGGAAACGCTCGGTGTGCTGGTCGCCCTCGGCTGCGGCGGCGACGAGCGGCTGACGGACGCCTACCACTGGCTGTTGGGCAAGCAGGACGCCGAGGGTCGGTGGAAGCTCGAAAACTCACTCAACGGCAAGATGTGGGTGGACATCGAGCAGAAGGGCCGGCCGAGCAAGTGGGTCACCCTCCGCGCCCTCCGCGTCGTCAAGGGGATGGAAACGGCCATCGCCGCCGCCGCCATCTGATCTCATGCGGTGGGGCGCCACCTGCTCCCGGTGGAGCGGGGTCTGCTCCCGGTGGAGTGCCAACTCCACCGTCCGAGGCTTGGCGATGGAGTGCCAACTCCATCGTCAGCGGTAGATAGCGCATCGCCATTACAGCAGTTCTCGCGCATCATCCACCGGAATGATGCATCGCAGGTCAGATAAGTAGTAGCGCGCGCTCGACCACGGATATGCCTCGGGACTTTCGCTCAGGTTCCAATGTGACTGACACGGGTTATTGTGAATGTACAGTATCTTCTGACGTAGGAAGTCCGGGGAGAAGACATCTTTGGCACTGTAATCTTCTTCCCAGACCTTATGGCGCTGTCGAGTCGGACGTGTCACGTTCGCTGCGAGAAAGGCCAGCGCAGTAGTGTCGTTTTCGACTTCCAGTTGTCGGACCAGACGGTCGGACGTAGTGTGCTTGAAGTCGCGGACCGCATCGGCAACAGTGTATTCTGCCGAACACTGGACGATGAAGTGGACATGGTTGGGCATTATCACGAAACTGAACAATCTGAAACACCCTTGATGCCGCATGCAATCACGGGTGTCGAGGAGGAGACGCTTCACCATATCGCGGCGGAATATGTGGGCATACTGGGCGGCCTTAGTTGTCACGAAGTAGAGATGCTCAGGGTTGAAGTCGGCCCGCCATCTTGACATCGGCCACGTTTTCCTTTCAGCCCGCTGGAGTTGACACTCCAGCGGGAGCAATCCGTGAGGTAGTCACGCCGAGAGCAATCGGCGGGGTTCTCAGGCGGGAGCGCGCCAGAAGGGGCCGGTGAGACCGACGGCGGCGAACACCGCCTCGGCCTCCGCAATCGTCCGGCCGCGGAAGTCGGCGGCCATGCGGTTGTGATACCACGCCTGCCCCAGCGCCCATACCCGGTCAAGGGATACGACCTCGCCGCGCGTCACGCCGCGCGCGCGACTCCAGGCTTCCACCGCGTCTTCCGACCGGAAGAAGGCGATGTTGGCTCAGGTGAAGATGAGGTTGTCGTACCAGCGGGCGAAGGGGAGCAGGAAGTGGACGACCGCGCCGCCACCCGCGATCTGGCCGTCGCGGATCGTGACGCGAATGGGCGCGTCATCGTCGGCGGTCCGCGCCTCGATCTGAGCATCGCCGCCCAGCATCGCCGCGATGCCGAAGGCATCCCAGGCGCAGTTGGCCCAGTACGAATGCCCGTGCGCCAGCACGCGATACGGTGTCGGCACGGCGGAGTACGGGTTCGCCATGCGAATCGCCCCGCTGTCCGGGTCGAGGAAGATGGCGTGGCGGTCATGCAGATCGCGCAGGAGGCGCTCGGCGTCGGCGACGGAGACGGCGAAGTGGCCGGCGATGTCGGCTGCGGTCGGCGGCTGCGCCGTGTCGGTGAGGGTGCGGTAAATGAAGAGGCGCGTTTGCCACACCAGCGCGTCGTCGCTCACGCCGACCTCCTATGCCATGATCGAGATCAGGTCCCAGATGGGCCGCCCCAGCGCCACCGAGCCGGCGAAGCCGATACGGCGGCGCACCTGGTCCGGCCGCAGCCCCCTGGAAAACAGCCGCCACGCGGTGTCGTCGGTCATCGTGATGGCCGTCACGGCCTCGTCGCGCGTCCCCTGGTAGAGCGTCCACGAGGCGCTCTCACGGACGAGCGTCCATGTCCCGCCGGCGCGGCCGGTGATATGGACGGCAATCAGCGTCCCCTCGGCGGCCTCGATGTCGCGGTAGGTGTAGGGCAGGGCGCGCAGGCAGATGTCTATCACTGGCCGCAGCCAGCGGCGCTCGGTCAACTCCGTCGCGCCGACGGCCTCGCGGATGTGCTGCTGGTGGAACCACTTTTCGGTGTACTCGCGGCCAATGTCGAACCAGTTGGCGGACGCCGCCTCGCCGGCCCACATCACGCCAATGGGCGAGGGCGCGTCGGGCGGAAGAGACTTGAAGAAGGTGTGCAACTCCGCGTCGGTTCGCTCGAGGAAGTCGAGAAGAATGGGGCTGCTGATGCCGCAGGCGGCGCGCACCCAGGCCTCGTTCTGCGCGTTAATCAGAGCCGTCAACTCGGCGGCGGTCGTCCACGGGGCGGCGGGTTCGCGTTGCAGACGGTCGCGCTGATGCGAGAGCCGCCCCAGATTGCCGCCCAGGAGGTGCGCGACGACATCCTTGACGGACCAATCGGCGCACGCCGTTGGTTTCGCCCAGTCGGACGCGGACAGCTCGCGCAGCAGGCCCAGCAGCGCCTCGCTCAGCCCAGGAAAGAGGGAAACCGTGTTTACTGGAACAAGGGGATCGAGACTCACGCAGCCCTCAAAATAGCGTTTCTCCAATCGCACCGTCCGCGACACTCGCAGGAAATGTCATTCTCTATCTTTGCACTTTGCTGTGCAGCGGGGGTGTGGGGGCCTGCGGCCCCCCCGAACCCTCTCTCCTTCGCGTCGTTCAGGGGCGGAGTCCCCACTGAAGAAGGGGAAAGGGGGTGGTTTGGAGGGCTGCGCCCTCCAAGCCTCCCCACCGGACACAAACTGCAAACATAGAGGTCATTATATGCGACCGGCGAGTAGACGGCAAACGAGTTCTCAGCCCTCGCGGCGCTCTATCGGGAAGGTATTGACAATCAAGGGAAATGGGGGTATACTGGAATCAGGTATCGGGTTCTTGTACTGCGCCACGTCGCGCAACACCCTCATCCTCCACATTCCTGTCTCGGAGATCCGGGGCGCTACGCGAGATGCGTGGTTGCCCCGGTTTGGCGTGTATGCGAACGAGATGGTTAGGCATAGCTGGGTTACGTAGGGGTTCTACTCAAGAGATAGAGGAAAGGCAGGAAAGCGATGAAATCCCGAATGATTGGACGGAAATGGCTGTGGCTCCTGGTGAGCGCGGGCGCGTTGGCTGCGCTGCTAGGTGTGGTGGTCGCCAGCGCGGCGGAGCCTTCTGATGGTACCGTCACACTTTGCTACGATGGCTATTGGCACTTCGTGAGGTACAACCCATCTGGCCCGTGTCCCTATGGCTATCAGCCCCTGATCGTCGGCCAGGGCGAGAAGGGTGACAAGGGCGACAAGGGTGACACGGGCGCGATCGGCCCGGCTGGCCCCATTGGCCCGGCCGGCCCAAAGGGTGACAAGGGCGACAAGGGCGACAAAGGCCTGCAAGGCGACAAGGGCCTGAAGGGTGACACCGGCTTGACCGGCCCGGCTGGCCCGATTGGCCCCGTTGGCCCCGCTGGCCCCAAGGGTGACACCGGCGCTATCGGCGCGATTGGCCCGATCGGCCCCGTTGGCCCCGCTGGCCCCAAGGGTGACAAGGGTGACAAAGGCCTGCAAGGCGACAAGGGCCTGAAGGGTGACACGGGCTTGACCGGTCCCGCTGGCCCGACCGGCCCCGCCGGCCCGAAGGGTGACACGGGCCCGATTGGCCCGATTGGCCCGATTGGCCCTGTTGGCCCCAAGGGTGACAAGGGCGACCAGGGTCCCGCTGGTGTAGCGGCCACGATCGTTGTCTGGAGCAGCGGTATGCCTACTGTGGCTGGGCAGGGGGGATCGGCCTACGCGGACTGTCCGACCGGCAAGGTGGCGACGGGTGGCGGCTGGACGTGGGATCCGGCGACTACTTCTCCTGGATCTCCTCCAAACTACCCGTCAATAAAGAATTCGTTCCCGATGAAGGGCTGGGGACCGCCGCCGGCCGGGGAGAGCCCCACTCGCTGGGGCGTCTCCGCCTCACCGGCCACTGGCAACGGAACGCTCACAGCCTATGTCGTTTGCGCGCCAAAGTAGTCACGACGCATCCGACGGGGATGGAGCGGTAACGCTCCCTGGCAGCGACGACGCTCCGACGATAGAAACATCGTCGGAGCGTCTCGTCTTTGGTTCCTGCGGTCCAGCCATATATGACGCGCCAGGCGTTGACAGGGGCGCGGCGCGGACCTACAATGCTGTCCACGTACTCAGGAATGTCGTAAAGGATACTCCCATGACAGACGATAGAGTGGCGGCCGCCCTGCACGACGCGACCGATACGCGCGAGTTCGTGTCGGGGCGCGGCGTCCTGGCGCAGCTCGACGCTGTGTTTGCCAGCGCCTTCGGCGCTGCGGCGGCGGTCGTCGTCGCCGACGAGAATACGTATGCCGCGGCGGGCGCCGACATGGATGAGCGGCTGCGGGCGGCAGGCCGCGCCGTCGCCCCGCCCATCATCTTCCCCGGCCGGCCGACGCTCGCCGCCGACTTCGACAACGTTCTCGCGCTAGAGGAACGGCTGCGGCCGGTGGACGCGATCCCCGTCGCCGTCGGCTCCGGCACGCTCAACGACCTGACCAAGCTCGCCGCGCACCGCGTCGGCCGCCCGTACATGATCGTTGGCACGGCGGCGTCCATGGACGGCTACACGTCCTACGGCGCGGCCATTGCGAAGGACGGCTTCAAGCAGACGATGGAATGTCCCGCGCCCCGCGCCGTGCTGGCCGACCTGGACGTGCTGATGCGCGCGCCGGAGGGAATGACGGCGTCCGGCTACGGCGACCTGTTGGGGAAGATCACCGCCGGCGCCGATTGGATCCTGGCCGACGCCGTCGGCTCGGAGTTGATAGATATGCGCGCCTGGCCGCTGGTGCAGGACTCGCTGCGGGCGTGGACGGCGCACCCGGCGGAGCTGCGGGCGGGCGACGCGAAGGCGATGACGGACCTGTTCGAGGGGCTGACGCTCGTCGGCCTGGCGATGCAGATCAGCCGCTCGTCGCGGCCGGCGTCGGGTAGCGAGCACCGCTTCAGCCACCTGTGGGAGATGCAGGCGGCGGAGCACGGCCACCCGCCCGTCCCGCATGGCTTCAAGGTCGGCGTCGGCTCCATCGCCTCAGCCGCCCTCTACGAGCGTCTGCTGCAACGGGACCTGACGCGGCTGGACATTGACGCCCTAGCCGCCGCCTGGCCGTCGCCGGACGAGCTGGCGCAGCAGGTGCGGGACGCGCACGAGATTGGCTGGCTAGGGGAGAGCGCAGTCAAGGAGAGCCTGGTCAAGTACATCACGCCGGAGCAGCTGCGCGAGCGCCTGCGGCTGATTCAACGGCTGTGGCCGACGCTGAAGGGCGGCTGGCGAGGCAGTTGATGACGGCGGACGAGCTGGCGCAGCGGCTGAGGGCGGTCGGCGCGCCGACGACGCCGGCCGAGGTGGGCGTGACGCGGCGGCGAAGCTCAGGAAGCTATCTGCTGTCGCGCACCATCCGCAGCCGCTACTCGGTGCTCGACCTGGCGACGGAGACCCAGGCTGCTCGATACGCTGGTGGCGGAGCTATTCGCGCCGGCGGCTCCTGGGAGCGCGTGTAGCTGAAACGGCTCGGCCCGGCCTTCAGCATCGAATTCATCATGCCAAGCTCTCGTCGCTCCCATCGTCAGCGTTGAATTTCAATGCGGCTTTGCAGGACGTCTCCTCCATAACCTGCCCAGATTTGCCAGCAGCGACAGGGAGTCTTCGAACACGCCTGTCAGGCGAGGGATGTTAATCACTTCTTCTACGGCTTCCTTATATCGCGCAACAATGGCATCAACCCCGTACTTTGCGATGCGCCACCACACGAAGTTGCGTGCGTATGGCGGCTTCTGACTCTGTGCTTTTCACAACGAAGGTCAGGGAAACGATGGACTTTGTCAATGTCCAGGAAGTATTTATTGACGTCAAGGGTTTCGGTGACTTGAAAGAACCGCCCGGTGGCTTCATCACGAAGTCTATGCCGCCGTCGTTGGCATTTGTCCTGCCTGTCTTGTAGAGGACTAGGAAGTCCTGCTTCAGTTCGTAAGTGGGCCAGCCCCAATAGATTGCCTGTTCGCCATAGTGCGCCTTGAGAATGGCAAAGCTCACAATCTCGAAGATTCTGGCGTCAACGTTCGGCTGCAATTGGACTTCGATAAACTTGACAGCTCGTTGGTCGACGTGGGCAGGGTAGCAGTTGCCTGCAAGTCGAGAAATTGTTCAGCTGATCTCTTGGCCTGGACGTATCTGTCGATAATCTCGATGACCACTTCCGCGATATTCACAATTCGCTTCTCATGACCAGCCCATTTCGACCACCAGAAGACGCTCACACGTTGACCCAGTATCGCTGCTCTGCCTGGTCACGCACGACGGGGCGTAGATCACTTGCGGAAAGTACTTGGCGAACTCGTCGTTGAGACGCGAGTTCAACATGATACAGAGCTTAGAGCCGAATGGGAGTTCTCGTTGCCGTCGCAATAGCTCAGTATAGCGTGCGCCCTCGGCCTTGTGGTAGCTCCCTTTGTTAGCCCCGAGATACCCCTTGAGGATATAGTCCTCACTAAAACGTAGAGAGCATAGTGATTGGCAAACGCACCTCTAGCTTTCGACCCTCTATTGGCGGAACGTGTTTGATATTCAGGTATTGCAGCAAAGGACTATTTTGGAAGGAGGCTTTTTGAGCGTCGTCTCCGAGTGACCCTCGAGAATTTCGAGAATAACCTGGGCGAATGGATGGTTCATTCACGGTTCCAAAAGAGGCTGGGTGTTGTCCCGCTATCATCTCCATCAGACCCATGCCGATGACGGCGAGTATGAGATTCTGCGGTGGGAGCAAGCATTCTCCGTCGAGTTCATTCTCAAGCCCCAAGCGTCGCAGGCCTATCTTAACGTAACTTCTCTCGCGCTCGATACCAATAAAAGCGCGATCCAGGCGTTTAACGGCTGCGCCTGCGGTAGAAATGCCGCGGCGAACGGGTCAACAACAAGATCACCTGCATTACTACTCGCTCGGATGATGCGGTCAGAAGAGCCTCTGGCTTCTGTGCTGGATGCTCCTCGTACTCATCCATCCGGTAACGCACCCGAGGAAAATACCACACGTTACCAGGGACTTTAGTTGTACTATACAAGGATGGTTTTGGCTTGCGGTAGTCTATGAGTCGGCGAATTGCCCCGGTATGCGCCTCGACCGAAATCTCGTCGGCATTGAAGGTGTAGTTCTTCGGGTCTTTGACACAGAAAAGGATCGGCTCGTACATCGAGCCGAATTGCCTTCGGGCTTGCACGCCAGAACTATCGTAGTGCCAAATGATGCGCGACTGCACTGAGCAGCGGTCACGCAGCCACAAGTCGAGATACGGCATTGCCTGAGTACTCGTCATGACATAGAGACTGCCATCGGCAGCAAGTTTCCGCAGACAGATATCTAACCACTCATAGCACCACTCCGAGTAGGCTTTGTCGGATGGCCACTTATCGCGAAACGTCCCAAAGCTTTTTCCAATATTGTAGGGCGGATCCGCGAAGACGAGTTTGGCCTGTCCATCGTCAACGACTTGGTCTAGAAGCTGAACCGCGTCGCCATGCGCGATCGTTATCCGGTCAGCTGTGTAAAGCCATTTCGCTTCCAAGTGAATATCTCCTCTGCGCGCCCAACCTATCGTTTGGCAGCATGTGATAGGTCGCTTATTGGCAACTTCGGGTTGGCTTCACCCTACTGGCCGCCCACCGCCTTGCTCCTGGAATTCCGTTTCAAACAGCGTATCTGGGCATTATAGGGGACAGGCTATCAAATCGCAAACGCCTGTCGCGTGCTGCCAGCGCGGCGGGTGAGGGTGTATACCCCCGGTTGGGCTGGTCGCCGCGCTGGCAGTTGGCGGTGCGCGAGTCGTTCGTGGTACGTGTTTTGCTCCCTTGTAGCATAGGCGCGAATGGTCTACTGGCGTTGCGCCCGCTCGGAGACGGGTTTGCCGTCAACGAAGGCCGGCTGCACGATGCCCCAGCTCCACTTCTTGTCCGGCGTCACGCGCAGAACGGGGCCGTTGGGCGTGTCCACGATCTCGGCGTGGCCGTGAATCTTGATGCCGCGCGGCGTCCACGGTTGCGTACTCGCCAGGTCGTCCACAACGAAGGCGACCAGGCGCTGCCCCTTCTTGACGTTGAGGTACTTCAACGTTCGCGTGTTGTCGAAGCCGCCGATCAGAAACGCCTCGCCGTCGAAGCGATAACTCACGGGCGCAACGTCGGGCTGTCCGCTCGGCGACACTGTGGCGATGCGGCCGAGGCGCTGGCTGCTGAGATACTCCTGCTCCATGTCGTTGAACATCGTCTTGCTCTCCCTTGCCCACATGCCTAATCTGTCCTGCCTCTAGATAGTTTAGCCGGCCTCGTCCTTTCGACTGTCCCTCGCCCCGCTCTCTGATTGGCAGTTTCGGGCCGCTCGGACTACAATTTCCGTCGCGTTTTCTTGCATCCTGGCACGTGTGTCTTATGTACAAGGAGGCAATGGTGCCGACTTCAGAGTTAGTGCTCTCGGATTCGGTGTTTCAGGTCCTGACCCCCGAAGGCCAGGTGATTGGCCCGCTCCCCGACCTTTCCCCCGAGCAACTCCTCGACTTCTATCGCTGGATGGTCTACGGTCGCATTTTCTCCAACCGCATGGTCGCCTTGCAGCGACAGGGGCGCATCGGCACCTTTGGCCCCCTCAACGGCCAGGAGGCGGCATCCGTCGGCATGGCGGCGCCGCTCAAGTCCGACGACTGGGTCATCGGCTCGTACCGCGAGATTCTCACCTACCTCATGAAAGGCGTCCCCACCGAGTCCATCGTCGAGGTCTACAAGGGCTATGTCTCTGACGGCTACCCCCGCGAGGCGCGCTGCCTGCCCATCCAGATCGTCCTGGCGACCCAGATGCTCCACGCGGTCGGCGTGGCGATGGCGATCAAGTACGAGGGTAAGCCCGATGTGGTGCTGGCGGTGTGCGGCGACGGCGCGAGCAGCGAGGGCGATTTCAACGAGGCGTTGAACTTCGCGGGTGTCTTCCAGGCGCCCATCGTCTTCGTCGTGCAAAACAACGGCTGGGCGATCTCTGTGCCGCGCCGCAAGCAGACCGCCGCGCGCTACATCGCCGACCGCGGCCCGGCGTTCGGTATGCCCGGCCACGTCGTGGACGGCAACGACGTGCTGGCGGTGTACAGCATCGTGAATGAAGCCGTGGACAGGGCGCGGGCCGGCGGCGGGCCGACGCTCATCGAGGCGCTGACCTACCGCCTCGGCGCGCACACAACCGCCGACGACCCGAAGAAGTACCGCAACGAAGACATCCTGGCCGAGTGGCTGCCCAGGGACCCCATCGCCCGCTTCAAGACCTACCTGGTCGGGCGCGGCCTCCTGGACGACGGTCTCGACGCGCGCATCCACGAGGACGCGGACCAGCGCATCCAGGCTGCCATCGAAACCGTCGAGGCCCTGCCGCCCCAGGACCCCCTGGAGCTGTTCGACGTCACCTTCGCCACGCGCACGCCGCAGCTGGCGGCCCAGCGCGCCGCGTTGCTGCGCGAGATGGGGAAGGGGGAGTAGGCCATGCCACGCATGACGATGGTCGAGGCCATCCACAACGCCCTGGCGCTGGAGATGGAGCGCGATGGGCGCGTTCTGATATTCGGGGAAGACGTCGGCCGCAACGGTGGCGTGTTTCGGGTCACCGATGGGCTGCAAGAGCGCTTCGGCGAGCGCCGCGTGTTCGATACGCCGTTGGCGGAGTCCGGCATCATCGGCACGGCGGTCGGGATGGCGGCCTACGGGTTGCGCCCCATCGCCGAGATCCAGTTCGCCGGGTTCACCTTCACCGCCTTCAACCAGATCGCCTCGCAGGCGACGCGCCTCCGCTACCGCTCCGGCGGCGTGTACACCGTGCCGCTGGTCATCCGCGCCCCGTTCGGCGGCGGCGTCCGCACGCCGGAGATGCACTCGGACAACGTCGAGGCGCTCTACATGCACCTCCAGGGCATCAAGGTCGTCATCCCGTCCACCCCATATGACGCCAAGGGCCTGCTCCACGCCGCCGTGGACGACCCCGATCCGGTCATCTTCCTGGAGCACATGAAGCTCTACCGTTCCTTCCGCCAGGACGTGCCGAGCGAGCGGTACACGATTCCGATTGGCGAGGCCAACATCGTGCGGCCCGGCAGCGACGTCACCGTGGTCACCTACGGCGCGATGGTGCAGGCGTGCCTGGCGGCGGCGGAGGACATCGAGAAGGCGGACGGCGCGTCGGTCGAGGTGCTGGACCTGCGCACGATTGCGCCGATGGACGAAGCGTGCATCGCCCAGTCGGTCAACAAGACCGGGCGCGCGGTGGTCGTCCACGAGGCGGCGCGGGCGGGCGGCGTCGGGGCCGAGGTGATCGCGGTCATCAACGAGCGATGCCTGTACTCGCTGCTCAAGCCTGTCGAGCGCGTCACCTCGCCCGACATGCCGTTCCCGCTGCCGAGCGTCGAGGACGTGGTGCTGCCCAACGCGGCGCGCATCGCTGCCGCCATCCGCCGCACGTTGGAGCCATAAGTCGTCCCTCTCTCGCTTTCGCCCCTCCTCCATCCCCCTACCCCCTTCCTCCCCCCACTGGTGGGGGAGGAAGGGGGTGCCGAGCACCGCGAGGCGGGGGTTGGTGGGGGAGGAGTCTCGCAAAGGAGCATCGCCGTGGTTGAGTTCAAGCTGCCCGACGTAGGCGAGGGCATCCACGAGGCCGAGGTTCTGCGCTGGCTGGTCGCCGCCGGCGATGTCGTCAAGCGGGACCAGCCCATCGTTGAGATTCAGACCGACAAGGCGGTGGTCGAGATCCCGTCGCCGGTCGCCGGCCGCGTGCAGGAGCTGCGCGCCCCGGCCGGGCGCGTGGCCCACGTCGGCGACGTTCTGCTCGTCATCGAGCCGGCCGGCGCTCCCGCCCCCGCGCCTGCGCCCCAGGCCCCACCACCCGTCGCGCCAAAGCCCACCCCCAGCAACGGCAAGTCTACCGACGGTCGTCTGACCGTCGCCGACGGCGCGCCCCCGAACCGCACGCTCGCGGCGTCGCCGTCCGCGCCGCCCGTGGCTGCGCCGGTCGCCCGTGAAGCGGCGAGTGGGCCGCCGCGGCGCGTCCTGGCGGCGCCGGCCGTGCGCAAGCTCGCGCTCCAACTCGGCATTGACATCAACCAGGTGCCGGGCAGCGGGCCGGTCGGCCGCGTGTTGCCGGAGGACGTGCGCCGCTTCGCCGCGGGCGGCCCGCAGACGGCGGAGGCCGTGGCTGCGCCGCCCGCGCCCGAGAGCCTGGCCGCTGCGCCGGCCCCCGTCACCGCGCCCGTTCCGACGCCCGCCGTTCCCACCGCGCCGGGCGCGCCCCTTGAGGAGCGCGTCGAGCGCGAGGCGCTCCAGGGATTGCGGCGGCGCATCGCCGAGCGCATGGAGATCGCGTGGCGCGTGCCGCACGTGACCAGCTTCGAGGAGGTGGACGCGACCAGGCTTGTCGCGCTCAAGGCGGCGCTCGCGCCGGAAGCCGAGCGGCGCGGCCTCCGCCTGAGCTACACGCCCATCTTCGTCAAGGTCGTGGTGCAGGCGCTCAAGGAGAACCCCTACTTCAACGCGACGCTGGACATGGAGAAGGGCGAGATTCTGCTCCGCCGCTACTACCACATCGGCGTCGCGGCGGCCATTCCGGAGGGGCTGGTCGTTCCCGTCGTCCGCCACGCCGACCGTCTGTCATTGTTCCAGGTGGCGGCCGAGGTGAACCGGCTGGCGGAGGGCGCGCGGGCGCGGCGGCTATCGGTACCCGAACTGTCAGGCAGCACGTTCAGCATCACCAACTTCGGCAGCTTCGGCGGGCAGCAGGGGACGCCCATCATCAACCCGCCGGAGGTCGCTATCCTGGGCGTCGGGCGCATCGAGCCGAAGGCCGTGGTCGTGGACGGGCGCATCGAGGCGCGGCCCATGCTGCCCCTGGCCCTGAGCTTCGACCACCGCCTGATTGACGGCGCGGCGGGCGCGGCGTTCCTGGGCCGGGTGCGGGCGCTCCTGGCGCACCCAGAAACACTTATGCTCGACATGATGTAGGAGCCTGTTTGCGCCGGTTGCAAGAGCCGACTGAAGTCGGCGCTACGTTTCCGGAAAAGTATCTCTTGTTGTAGCGCCGACTTCAGTCGGCTTCTTCGTTGGAGGGTGTATGGTGGTCGGGGACCTGGCGACGGCGGTAGATGTGGTGGTGCTCGGCGCCGGGCCGGGTGGCTATGTGGCGGCGATCCGCCTCGGCCAGCTCGGCCGCAAAGTCGTCATCGTGGACCCCGGCCCCGTCGGCGGGACCTGCCTGAACGAGGGCTGCATCCCCTCGAAGGCGCTTCTCTCCGCCGCCGACAACTTCTGGCGCGCGCGCGCCCTGGGCGAGATGGGCGTGTGCGTGGACGGCGTCCACATTGACTACGGGCGGATGCAGGCGTGGAAGGGCGGCATCGTCGAGCGGCTGACGAAGGGAGTGCGCCAGCTTCTCGAAGGCTACGGCGTGCAGATCGTCCACGGCCTCGGCTGGTTCCTCGCCGAGAAGGAGGTGCGCGTCGAGGGCGAGAACGGCTCGCTGCGCTACGCCTTCGACAACTGCATCATCGCCGTCGGCGCCGCGCCCGCGCCCCTGCCCGGCCTCGCCTTCGACGGCGAGCGTGTCCTTACGCCGGCCCAGGCGCTCCAACTGGCCGATCTGCCCGCCGGCATGACGGTCGTGGGGTCAGATTACGTCGCGGCCGAGCTGGCGACGATTTTCGGCAAGCTGGGCGTGGCGGTGCGGCTGCTCATCCCGGCCGGCCGCAAGCTGCTGGACGACTTCGACCCCACGGCGGGACGCATGGTTCAGGCCGGCCTCAAGAAGCTCGGCGTCAAGGTTGAGATCAACGTGGCCGACCCGTCGGCGGCGCTGAACGGCGACGGCCCGGTCGTCGTCTCCGAGGGCCTTGCGCCGCGCACCGCCGACCTCCACCTGCACACGGCCCACGTCGAGACCGATGCGCGCGGCTTCCTGCCGGTAGACGACCGCCTGCGCACCAACAACCCGACCATCTACGCCGTCGGCGACGTGACCGGCGGGATTCCCCTGGCGACCGTCGCCATCAAGCAAGGCAAGGTCGCGGCGGAGAGCATCGCCGGGCTGCCCGCCCAGTACGCGCCCCAGGCCGTGCCAAAGGTCGTGTGGTCCGAGCCGCCCGTCGCCGCCGTCGGCATGACCGCCGCCGAGGCTGAGACCGCCGGCTATCAGGTTGTGACCGGGCGCTTCCCCCTGGCCGCCAGCGGCCGCGCCCTGACCCTCGCCGCGCCCGACGGCGCGGTGCTGACCGTCGCAGAGAAGGACAGCGGCGTGCTGCTCGGCGCGACGATCATCGGGGCGCGGGCGGGGGACCTGGTGGGCGAAGTGGCGCTGGCGATGGAGATGGGCGCGACGCTCACGGACCTGGCCGAGACGCTGCACCCGCACCCCGGCCTGCCGGAGACGGTCCAGGAGTCGGCCGAGGCCGCCCTCGGCGCGACGGTCCACCTCCTGAAACCCACCGGGGTGTAACACTCGGCTCGCGCGCCTCGCCGCGTTGCCGCCCGCCGACGCCGCAAACTCGCGGTGGCTGATTAACAAAGCCTGCCGAGGCAGGCTAAGTGAGAATAATTCAGGTTAGCCAGCCTGCTTCGATCTGGCGCAACCAGCCGGAACGCCGTAACTTCCTTCCGGTGGCAGTCTGCCCGTATCTCATGCTGCTCCTTTGTCGTCTTCATTACAGGAGCTTACACCATGAAAACACTCTTGCGCACCACATGGCTCGCCGCGAGCGCCGCCCTCACACTCGCGCTTGTCGCCCTGGTCCTCTCTCTGCCCGCCGCACTGCCCGTCGCCGTCCCCCACGCCGCCAGCGCGGCCGCGGCCCGCCGCCCCTGATCTGACACCAAGCGGCTGCCTCCTCTATCTCCCCGTCCTCCGCTCGCCCTGCCGCCCTGACCCCGCAGGCCAGTGGACGCTACACGCCCAGGTGAGCCTCGGAGCGTATGGAGTAGTCATGTTGTCTTCATGCGCGGGTGGGCGGCAGGGTGGGGGCAAGACTGTTCAGTCATAATCTGGCGTTTCGACGGCTCGGACTGGAGGCGCATGATGGACACGTCCCCATTGGGCGGTTCGGCGAATATGTATGTAGTCAGCGACTCGGACGTCGTTATTCGCTTCCGAACTCAAAGGCGCCATCTTTCATTGGGACGGGTCGGGCTGGAGCGTCACGCGCTGGGAGGTCGCACCCCCTACGTTGTGCTTGATTCAACGCCTCTGATATTTGGATTGCTTTGCAACAGGATCTATTCCGGTGCACACGATCATCTATCACTGGGCCGGCGATGCCTGGAACGAGGTTCCCCAGCCCCGGCCGAGCACTTACTTTTCCTGGTTGCTTGTCGGGCACGTCCTCAGCTGACCTGTGGTTGGCGAATTTGAGCAATTGCCGAGCATTGGGATGGCGCGCGATGGTACAAGCAATACGCACCTTCGGAGGGCGTTGGTATATATTCGATACCACAGCCCACATGGTGGATAAGCTCGTGAGAGCGGGCAAGCCGAGTGTTACAACCCTTCTCATATGCAGTCATTTTGCCAAAACTAAGGCTGGCATCGCACATTGGAACGGATCGGGGTGGGATCATACACGGATGGGAGATCATGGGTTATTTGACATCCAGGGCACTGCCCCGAATAACGCCTGGGCGGTTGGGGCACAGGCCTCTCTCGCGGGGTATCCTAACTTCCTGTATATAGGCTACCTCGACCAATGGGATGGTCAAAGCTGGAAAACGGTAGCTACGCTGCCAGGGCTGACGCTGTGGAACTTGTCGGTCATCGCCTCCAACGACGTTTGGGTAGCAGGCAACGACGGCTCGATCTACCACTATCGCGCGCCCTAGGGTTCGCGCGGCTGATGTTAGCTTCTCAGGCTTGCATCCCGTTCCGTGTATTCCGTGCCTTCCATGGTAGGCCTCTTGGCTCTTCGCGACTACAACCGGTCTCGTTCCCATTTCTGGCCCCTCTCCCATTTTGGGAGAGGGCGGGGGGGCTGAGGGGGGGCCAGCCATTCACCTTATCGCGTCACGAGCAGCAGATGAACTCGCTGCGTCTGGTCCGGGCCGATGGTCGGTGTCGGTGTCGGTGTCACTGTCGGGGGCGGCGAGATGCAGGCGCGGTCGCCGTGGGGCTGGGGATTGCGCCGCCCGTCGCCGCCGTCGGCATGACCGCCGCCGAGGCCGAGACCGCCGGCTACCAGATTGTGGCCAGGCGCTTCCCCCTGGCCGCCAGCGGGGCCGCGCTGACCCTCGCCGCGCCGACGGCGCGGTGCGGGCGCCGTCGCAGAGAAGGACAGCGGCGTGCTGCTCAGCGACGATCATCGGGGCGCGGGCAGGGCCTGGTGGGCGAAGTGGCGCTGGCGATGGAGATGGGCGCGACGCTCACGGACTGGCGGAGACGCTACCCCGCACCCAGCCTGCGGAGACGGTCAAGGTCGGCCGGGAGGCCGCCCTCGGCGCGACGGCCCACCTCCTGGGCGCCCGCGGCACGTAGGCGCGCGTTGGTTACGCGCTCGGGTCCCACAGCTCCCTGGCTCGATCTTGTTCCCCTCCAGGTCGTACACCCACGCAGCGTCCGTAGGGTTCGTCCATCCGCTGGTCGTCAATCCCGCACCCCCGCCGCGCGCTGGCTCCTCGATCGCGGCGTCGGGTCGGCCACCCGGAAGTTGAGCATGAACGCCTGCTCCCGACGGCCGAAGTAGTCCGTGTCGGCGGGAAACGGCGAGAACACCGTTGGCCCGGCCTCCTGGAACCAGATGTAGCCGGTGCTCGCCGAGTTGATCCTGAAGTGCTCCTCATACCAGCGCCCCAACATGTCGGGGTCTTGGGCGCGAAAGAATAGACCGCCCAATCCGGAGACCTTTGGCATTGTTCCCCTCTCTCTCTCTAGCGGCTACAAGGTTGATGAACGAGCCTTAGCGGGACACCAACGGTAGATACACCCGCTGCGTCTGCGACGGGCTGAGGGTCGGCGACGCGGTGGCCGTCGGCGTGATGGTCGGCGATGGAGTGACCGTGACGGTTGCCGCTGGCGTCATCGAGACCGTCGGGGCGGGCGTCGCGCCCGGCGTCGGGGCAAGCAGGCCGTGGGGGCCGGGCGATGTAGGCGGGGTGGCGTGGCACACGGTACACGTGTCAATCGGCCCGCCGTGGCCCTGGAGATTGACGAACTTGATGGCATCGTTGGGCTGCGTGCTCGGCGCGATGGCGTGGGTGCTATCGTGGCAGCCCTCGCAATACACCCCACCGTGGCCCTGGGACATGCGGTAGAGCGCCTGGTTCTGGGGGTAGGCGCTGCCGTGGCACTGGCCGTTGTCGCAGCGCGGCTCGTTGAGCCACGGGTTCGGATTCTGGGCCACCTGGCTCAGCGGGCCGTGGCAGCTGATGCACGTCATGCCGTGTTGTGACGACATCACGTCGCGCAGGCACTGGGTCTGCGGGCCGGGGTGGCAGCTATAGCAGCCGGCCAGGGTGGATGGCACAACGTCCTGGTGCTTGTCGTGCATGGCCCGCGACAGGCTCGGCAGGCCCTGGACACCGGGCGAGCCGAGGGCATTGGAGGCGTGACACTCCGCGCACAACACCGGGCGGCGGCCCATGAGCGCGCCGCTGTGTCCGGCCGGGTAGTCCTCCATCTCCTCGCGGTCGTGGAGCGTCAGAATGTTGGTCTCGACCTTGCCGGTGCGGATGCCCTCGACACCACCGTCGGCGTGGCACGAGTCGCAGTGCATCTCCGTCGAGACGGGGCCGACGACGGTCTGCCGCGCCAGCTCTTGCCCGCTGGCCGAGTCGCGCACGATGATGGTGGCGAGCTGGTAGGGGTAGGGCGTCGTGGGGGCGCTGTCGCGGAACTCGGTGAGCGGGATGCCTTCGGCGGTGAAGTGATCGCCCTTCAGGTCCATGTCGCCGGCCAGGCCCTTGCCCTTGAGACCGATATTCGGCGGCAGGGTGACACCGAAGAGCGCCGGCGCGTAGGTCCAGAAGTTGGACTTGCCCACGGAGTAGGTGTTGTCGGGGAAGGAATAGCTGACCGTGACACCGCTGGTCACGATCTGCGGCGGGTCGCCGACGCGGATGACCTGCGCCCACAGGGTGTTGAAGGGTGGCAGGACGGCGAGGTCCTGGAAGTCCCGGTTGTAGCAGTGCATCCCCAGGTCGTTCCAGCTTAACACGATGTACTGGCCGTTGGCGTTGGGCGCGCCGATAGGGGCGGCGCGGGCGCCGCTTCGGCCGACGGCGTCGAACAGCAGGATGCTCAGGCCGCCCGCAACGACGACGGCGAGCGCCAGCGCCAGCCAGCGCAAGGGATCAATGCGCGCCATAGCTCCTCCCTGTCGCGCCCCCGCCGACGCCGTCGTCGGCCGTTCTCAGGTGGGCGCTTCTCCATTGTACACCAGGCCAGCCAGGCGCGGCGTGAAGATTCCTCCACCGGGCGGGCTACCCGCGATAGCCGCCGAAGAAGCGGAAGCCGAAGCGGCGGCTCACGAACAGGTAGAGGATGAGGACGGGCAGGGCATAGAGCAGGGCGAACGCCGAGGTGAGCGGCAGGCGATAGATGCCGCCCTCGTCGCGGTAGCCGTAGATGATGAGGGACGCCGGATAAAGCTCCGGGGCGCGCAGCAGGACGAACGGGACGAAGAACTCGCCCCACGCCGAGACGAACACCCAGACGGCGACGATCGCCAGGCCAGGCCGGATCAGCGGCACGACGACGTCGCGCAGCGCGCGCATCGGCGACGCCCCGGCCAGGATCGCCGCCTCCTCGCACGAGCGCGGCACACCGCGCAGGAAGTCGCGCACGAGGAATGTCGCGGCCGGGATGAAGAGCGCGGCCAGGATCAGGATGACGCCCACGTGGCCGCCGAGCAGGTTCAGCCTGGCGGCGATGAGGTAGAGCGGGATCATGGCGACCGGGCCGGACACGACGGCGGCCACAAGAATGAGGCTGTACAGGATGAGATCGCGGCCTTTGATCGCTCCCCGCGTGAGAGCGTAGGCGGCGAGGGCGGCCGCGACCAGGGTGACCAGCGTCACGCCGAGAGCAATGACCGGGCTGTTCCAGAACAGGGCGCCGGCCGCCGCCGGGTTGGCGAACACCAGGCGGAAGTTCGCCAGGGTCGGCGGGGCGGGAATCTGAAGGCTGAGGCTGGCGCGGGGGCTGAACGGGGTGAGAACCACCCAGAGCAGCGGCGTCGCGTAGAAGACGATGACGGCGGCGATGAAGATGGCCCGCGCGAGCCGCCCGGCGAGATGGCGCGGGTTCACACCTGGACCCTGTTTCGGCGAGTGTAGCCGAGGAAGCACAGGCCTAGCGCCAGGTTGAACGCCAGCACGACCATAGAGATGGCCGCGCCCTGCCCGAAGCGGAACGGCGGGACGAACGCCGTCAGGTAGATGTAGATCGAGAGCAGTTCGGTGCGCTCGACGGGGCCGCCGCCGGTGAGCAGGTATGGCGTGAACGTGTTGAGCGTCCAGAGCGTCACGAGCAGCAGGTCGGTGATGATGTAGGCGCGCAGGAGGGGCAGGATGATGTCGCGGAACCTCTGCCAAGCGGAGGCGCCGGCGACGGTCGAGGCTTCGAGGTACGAGGGCGGGATCGTGGCGAGCGCCGCCGAGAACAGTAGCATGGAGAACGCCGCGCCGCGCCAGGTGTTGAACAGGATAACCGACAACAAGGCGTAGTCGAGCTGCCAGTCGGGCCGGCCCAGGCCGAGCCAGGCCAGGGCCGTGTTGAGCGCGCCCTGGCCCGGATTGAGAACGGCGAACCAGGCGAAGGCGACCACGGTATCGGGCAGGATCCACGCCAGGATCGCGAGGCTGAACACAAGCTCGCGCAGCGGGCTGCGCCAGCCGTGCAGCGCCCATGCCAGCGCCAGGCCCAGGCCCGCCTGCCCGATGATCGCCGAGCCGATGACGAACTGGAATGTGACCCACAGCGACCAACCGAAGCCGCCGCGGCTCAACCAACCGTCCGGGTTGAAGAGGCGCGCGTAGTTCGCCAGGCCGACCCATTGCGGCGCCGCGGCCTCGTCCCCGAGAAGTTGCAGATTCGACAGGCTGATGACCATCGTCCAGACGAAGGGCAGAATGAGGAACATGGTAATCAGCAAGAGGGATGGGACGAGCATGACGGCGCTGGTGCGCCAGGGCAGCCACGGCCGCGCTTGCTCGTCCGTGCGCGGGGCGGTCACGGGGCCGAGCGCTCCACGCGGTCGGCCCCGACGATCTCGATCAGGCGCTTCTCGTAGGCCGCCGCGGCTTCCTGGGGCGTCTTGTCGCCGGCGATGACACTCTCCGTCGCCTGCTGAATTGCCAGGGAGACCGCCGGGTAGGCTGGGTCGGCTGGCCGTGTCGTCGTGAGGGGCAGAATCTTCTGCGCCAGCCCCGTCATCACCGGGTCGTTCGGCACGGGTACGTCATCGCGCACGCGGAGCCGCGGCTCGATTGTCTGGAAGGCGTCCAGGGCCTCTTTGCTAAACATGGTCGCCAGCGCGGCCCACGTCTCGGCCGGGTGGGCCGTGTTCGGGTTCATAACGTAGCCCGTGCCGCCGGAGACGGTGACCCAATCCTGGCCGCGGATGCCCTTCGCCGGCGCCATCGCCGGCATCGGCGCCCACCCGATGAGCGCCGTCTTGTTCGGCAGCGCCGTGTCACCCTCGGCCAACACCGCCCGCCAGAGGTAGTCGCCCTCGGCGTAGATGGCGATCTTGCCGTCGCGGAAGTCGCGCTGCGACTGCTCGCGCCCGCCTTTGACGAGTTGGAGGCGCGCGTCGCCCAGCTGCTCGTCCACGTAGAGCCGCTTGTAGAACGTCAGGGCGTCAACGACGGCCTGACCGCCGCCCATGTACTCGTTCGTCTCGAAGTCGTAGACGTTGGCGCCGGCGCCGAGCAGGAGCGGATACCAGCCCTGCATCGTCGTCGCCTCGCCGTTGACCGTTCCCCCGATGACCTGGAGCGGGGTCACGTCCGGGCGCTTCCCCTTGATGAGCCGTGCGGCGGCGAAGATGTCGTCCCAACTCTTTGGCTGCCACGGCTCCGGCAGGCCGACCTCTTTGAAGATGTCCTTGCGATACCACAACACGCGCGCGTCGGTGCCTTCCGCCAGGCCGTAGCGCCGGCCGCGGTAGCCCATGACGCGCTGCAAAGGTTCAGGGATGTGCTGCCAGCCCTCCCAGGCGTTCACGTCCGGACCGGCTAGCTCGTCCAACGGCTTCAGCAGCCCGGCGGCCACGAACTCCGGCGTCCAGAAGCCGTCGAAAGCCAGGATGTCGGCGCCGCGCCCTGATTTGATATCCAGGGCGTATTGCTGCTTTAGCGCCTCATCGTCCACTATCCCCTGGATCACCGCCAGGCGGACGTTCTTGCCTTGTTGCCGCATCTTCCCCTCGTACAGCGGGGCAACCACTTCGGTCAGCCAGCGGTAGCTGTTGTCGCCGTCGCCCCCCTGGGCGCAGCCGCAGTTGATGGCAATCGTCACCGGCTCGGTCGCCGGCGTGGCGGGGATGGGCTGCGCGGCGGTTGGGGCGGGAGCGGCCGCAGTGGGTACGGCCGGCGCGACAGTAGGCGCGGCCGGCGACGCCGCCTGGGGCGGGGCGGGCGGTGGGGGCGCTACCGGCGCGATACTGCCGCAGCCGGCGACGGCCAACGCGATCATCACGGTGGACACGAGGGTGAGACCGGCGGTAAGACGTATCATAATGCACTTCCTAGCGATGGCACGACATCCGTGCGTTCGTCCTATTTAGTATGCCACAAGCCGGCCGATGATCGTGCCGAAGTTGTGCCGAAAAACTGCCGCTCCCTCATGCGCATTACTCAACCTAATACCAATTTGCGAAGCAAGGAGGCCTGAGCTTGTCGAAGGGCCTTCCGGAGCGACGGGGGATGCTTCGCCTTCGGCTCAGCATGACAGCATGGCGTGGAGTTTCTGAGCAGCGTGCCGAAGCCCTGAGCAACGCGAAGGGGAAGCAATCTCCCGCCCTTGCTAAAGACCGTCTCTGTGACGGAGACGTGTCTTTCGCCTGGCGAGGGGCTGCTTCGTCGTCCTGTCGTCCTCCTCGCAGCGACACCGAGGGCTGTATTGGGAGCAGCGAAGGACGCGAATTGGACGGCGCACGATGTTTTCTCAGGCGGCTAGCCCCGCTCAAACGTTCTGTGTAAAAGACAAGGCTGAAGCACTGGCGCTGAGAAGACGAAGTCCTGCGGACTGCTTGAGTCCCGCAGGGACTTTGCCTCCTTAGCGCCGTGGCTTTAGCCCGGCGCCGTCGGGCGATGGCGCGGTTATTTTGTAAATCCTCATAAGTCGGCGCTACGCTGCCGCCGATGGCGCATCCTCACGGATGAAAGTTGCGTTCCCGTCTCCTGTAGCGCCGACTTCCAGTCGGCTCTTCGCAGGACACGGCATCGTTGTTGCCCGCCGTCGCCGCTGATTGAAATCGGCGTCTGGTACGGTCAAGCCTGCTGAAGGGGGCTGGCTGTGCGGCGCCGTGCCCAACCGAGCCTGCTTGAGCAGGCTTTGCCTTCTCAGCTACCGACTTCGAGTCGGTGGCGACGGCGGGCGACGAGGCGGCCACGGAACAACGTTCACAGCAGGCGTAGCGTCTCGTTCAGCGGGCGTGAGATTGCTTCAGCGGCAAAGCCCGCCCGCCCAGAAACTCCACGCTATCTTGTCATGCCGAGAACCCTATGCCCGTAGCGGCATGCGCCAGCGCGAGAACATTGCCAAGCCGTCGTTGCGAGCTCGGGGCGACAGCCGACGTTTCTTGTGTCGGCGCATGCCGTCGCGGGCTTGGGGGTCTCGCAATGACGCCGCCGCCTGCCCCTCCGGCGGTGGTGCGAAGGCGATTTTCACCCGTCTGGTGGTGGACGCAAGTCCATGGGGAACGCCCGACAAACCCTGGTGGCGCGTCACATCTCTTCGCCGCCGCGCAGCCTCTCGTAGAGCGCCGTCGTCTCTACCTCCGGCCCGATGCGCTCCCGCTTGCGGGCGGCGGCCAGGGTTTGATAGTGGCGGACGGCCTGGCCGCGCTCGCCCTGGCGGGCGTGGCACAGCATGATGCCGCGATGGGCCGCCTCCTCGTAGTCGTCGTGCTCGGCGGCGCGGCGGAAAAAGACGGCGGCTTCGGTATAGCGGCCGGCGTCGAAGTGCAGGCGGGCGAGGGTGAGCAGCGCCCGCAGGCGCGTCAGGTCCAACACCTGGCGCAGCTGAGTGGTCCACGCGTTGTCCGTATCCTTCAGAAAGGGGCCGCGATACAGGTCAATCGCGCGCTGCAGGTGGGCCGCCGCCTCCTCCGGCGCGACCGCCGCCAGGCGCTGGCCTTCCGCCGCCGCCGCCTCGAACGCCTCCACGTCGCACCAGTAGGGCATCGTGCGGCTGAACTCGTACTCGTCGTTGACGCGGAGGATCCAATTCTTGTCGCCGAGCGCTTTGCGCAGGTTGTGCAGCGTGTTGTGGAAGCGTCCCCGCATCTGCTGCGGGCTGGCTTCGGGCCAGATCGCCGCGCCGATGGCGTGCAGCGAGCGATTCTGCTGCGTCAGGAGGTAGAAGAGCATCTCGATGGCGCGGGTGTAGGTGTAGTCGGCTGGCTGCACCTGGTACTCGCCCCGCCGAATCTGGCCGGCGCCGAGGCCAAAGAGGCGGACAGGCTCCACGGCCGCGCTCGGCGTCGGGAGCGGCGTCGCCTCGCCCGTCTCGCTATCGGCGGCCTCCGGCGGCTCGGGCAGCTCAATAGCGTCGTAGCGGCTGCGGCAGACGGCCTCGACAGCCTGATCGAGCGGCAGCGCCAGCCCCGCGCGCCAGAGCGCCTCGAAGCGCCGCTCGCCCAACACGGCCCGCGCGTCGCTGAGATATTGGTTGTGCCAGGGTACGTATCGCGCGGCCAGCGGCCCGCCCATGGCGTCGCGGGTCGCTTTGGCGACGGCGAACAGTTGGACGCAAGCGGCCATTTGGCCCTGATCGTGGGCAGTCATGCCCGCCAGAACCAGGGAATCCGTCATGCCGCGCCGGTCGCCGAGTGGCAAGCGAATCTCAAGAGCTTCGCAGCTTCGCTGGTAGGCGAGAGCGTAGTCCTGGCGGAGGTTCGCCGCGATCGCCAGGCCGATAATCACCGAGGCTAGATTATAGCGATCGTTCACCAGCCGCAGCGTAGCGGCGCTGGACTGGAAGATAGGTTCGGCCTCGGCGAGGCGTCCATGCAGCAGGCTCAGATAGGCCAGGTTGTGCCTGGCCCAGGCGATGCCGCCGGGAATGTTCAGGCGCTCCCACAGCGCCAGGCTTTCCGTGTAGAGGCTCTCCGCCTCATCGTCGCACTCTTGCGTCAGCGCCACATCGCCCAGGTCGCACAGCGCGCCGGCCAGCGCCCCTTTGTCGCCCAGGGTCCTGTACAGCTGCACCGCTTCCTCGAGCCAGCGGCGGGCGTGGTCGTACTCCGTCTGGCGGAAGGCCGTCAACCCCAGGTTGGTGAGAATGAACGCCATGTGCCAGCGGTCGCCGCTGTGGCGATAGGTGTCCAACGCCTGCTCGAGGCGTTGGCGGGCGCGCGCGTAGTTGCCCTGCCGCTGGTCCACCATGCCCAGCAGGCCGAGGGGCATGGCCGAGCTGGCGTGATCACCGATGGCGTAGAACAGCGCCAGGCTCTCTTCGAGCTGAGCGCGGACCGTCGCATAGTCGCCGGACACAAGCAACGACATGGCCTGGAAGTTGAGCGCCCAGGCCAGACCCCAGCGGTCGCCGACGTCGCGGAACAGCTCAACGCTACGCGGCTGCAATTCCCGCGCCCGCTCGTAGTCGGCCTCGAAGTCGGCCTCCAGGCCGGCGAACATCCAGGCGTACGCCAGGCCGGTGCGGTCCCCGAAGTTCTCGTAGATAGCAATGCACTCATCGAAGTACCGCCGCGCCACCGCGTAGTCGTCCTGGAAGGCGGCAAGCACGCCGGCGCCTAGCAGCGCCTCGGCGCGGGCGCGATGCAGCTCGACAACCTCGGCGCGGATACGGGGCGCGTCGCCGTTGAAGCGCCGCGACAGGTCCTGATAGTCGCAGAAGGGGCCGCGATTGAGGATCGCCTCGAGCCAGCCGCGGCCCTCGGTCGTGTAGCCGCGGAGATACCAGAACCAGAACAGGGCCGCGCCCAGGCGCATGGCGTCGAGCTGCGCCTCGGCGTCGTCGAGACTCCAGGCCAGGGCGTTGCGCAGGTTCTCGTGCTCTAGCTCCAGGCGATCCAGCCACTCACCCTGGCGCGGGCCGCGCATCCCCGCCGCCGCCTCTTGCGCCAGGGCCAGGAACCACTGTAGATGGCGGCGTTGCGCCGTCTCGACCTCCCCCGCTGCGAGCAGCTTCTCGCGGGCATACTCGCGCACGGTCTCCAGCATGCGGTACCGGGCGGCGGCGCCCTCGACGCGCTGGCGCCGTTCCAGCAGCGACTTGTCCACAAGATGGGAGAGGAGGTCGAGCACATCGCTGTGGCGGATGGGGTCGTTTGGGCAAAGCCCTGGCGTGACGGCCTCGGCGGCGTCCAGGGTGAAGTCGCGGGCGAAGACCGAGAGGCGGCGGAACAGCACGCGCTCGTCCGCCGCGAGGAGATCGTGGCTCCAGTCGAGCGTGGCCCGCATCGTGCGGTTGCGGGGCAGAGCGGTGCGGCTGCCACCCACCAGGAGGTGGAAGCGGTCGTCGAGCCGCGCCGCGACCTGCTCCACCGACAGGACTTTGACCCGCGCCGCCGCCAGTTCGATGGCGAAGGGGATACCGTCGAGGCGCTGGCAGATGCGGGCGACGATGGCGGCGTTCGCCTCAGTGAGCGCGAACGTCGGGTCGGTGACGCCCGCCCGTTCGACAAAGAGCCGCACGGCCTCGTAGTCGGCGATCTGGTCCGGGCCACCGCCCGACGCGCCGTTGCGACTCGCCACGACCTCTGGCACGGACAGCGACGGCACGCTAATCGGGGTCTCGCCGGGAATGTTGAGCAGCTCGCGGCTGGTCGCCAGGATGGTGATGTGAGGGCAGGCGCGGAGGATGGTTTCGGCGAGATGGGCGCTGTTCGCGGCGACATGCTCGCAGTTGTCGAAGATCAGGAGGGCGCGGAGGTCGCGCAGGGTGTCGAGGACGGTCTCGGTGAGATCGCGGCCAAACTCGCCGCGCAGGTTGAGGGAGGCGGCGACGGCCTGGGGAACGAGGCTGCCATCGTCGAGCGCGGCCATCTCGGTCCACCACACACCGCCGGGGAAGTCGTCCAGGCAGTCGAAGGCCACCTGGAGCGCCAGCCGCGTCTTGCCGCCGCCGCCAACCCCGATCAAAGTGACGAGGTGGGCGCGGGCCAGGTGGGCGCGCACCAGGGCCATCTCGCGCTCGCGGCCGACGAAGCTCGTCAGCTGCAGCGGTAGGTTAGTGGCTGGACGAATGAACGACGGGCCGGTCACAACAGTCCCAGGCCCCTCGCGCGGCGTCTCCTCGTGCATGCACTCCCCAATAGCACTGTTGGAAGAGGATGAGTCCGCGTCTGGCAGCATATCACGTCGGCCCGATGACTTTCCGGGCCAGGCTCTCACCCCCTCGAGCCGTTACGCTGGCTGCCCAGTAACTCGAAATGATACCACAAATGTGGCGTGAGACATACTTGTACCGGCGAATCTGCACAAATCTATGCGCGCCACCTTGATTTGACATCACCGCTGGCGGGGCCTAGAATCCGCAGCAGGTGGCTCCCCGATTGAGCCAATGTATTCTAGCGGCCGACACGATCAGGAGAAGCTATGCAAGTGACGCAGCCAGCGCCCCGCGCGATGTCGGCCACCGACGCGCGCGCGCGCGCCGCGCGCCGCCGCGCCCGTGATGTGCGCAACTTTCTGACGGCCCTCGCTTTCCTGCTCCCTTCGCTCTTCATATTCACGGTCTTTGTCTTCTACCCCCTGGCGAAGTCCATCTACCTCAGCACTTACCTGACGGACCCGCTGGGGCGGCCGAGCGTTTTCGTCGGGCTGGACATCTATTACGACCTGCTGACGGACCCCGATTTCCAGGAGAGTGTCTGGGTCAGCTTCAAGCTGGCCCTGCTCATCGTTCCCTCGGTGATCCTGCTGGCCCTGGCGCTGGCCGTCCTGGCGAACCAGCGCGTGCGCGGCATCGGCGTCTTCCGCCTGTTGTTCGCGTCTACCGTGGCCGTCTCGACGGCCATCGCCTCCAACATCTTCCTGATGCTGTATAGCCCCCAATCGGGTACGATCAACTGGCTGCTAGGGCTGGTCGGCCTGCCGGCCATCCCCTGGCTGCTCGATGCGTTCTGGGCGCCCATCGCTGTCGCCATCGCCACGGTGTGGATGACCCTGGGCTTCACGTTCATCGTCCTGCTGGCCGGCATGCAGGGCATCCCGGATGAGCTGTACGAGAGCGCCGCCCTCGACGGGGCCAGCGGCTGGCCCATGTTCCGCCACATCACCGTCCCGCTGCTCTCGCCGACCCTCTTCTTCGTCGCCGTCGTGACCACCATCGCCGTATTCCAGGCGTTCACGCAGATCTACATCATGACGAAGGGCGGGCCGAGCAACAGCACCAACACGATTGTGTTCTCCCTGTATCTCGACGCCTTCCAGCGATTCCAGTTCGGCATTGCCTCGGCCCAGGCCATGATCCTGTTTGCGATCATGCTGGTCCTGACCATCCTCCAGTTCCGCGTCCTCGAACGAAGGGTCCACTACGGATGAGAAGCACTCCCCTGACGCAGGCGATGATCTACGCCATGCTCTTCCTGGCGGCGATGGGCGTCATTCTGCCGCTGTGGGTTGCCCTCAGCAGCAGTCTGGTGCCGAGCGCCGATGTCTTCAACCCGCCGTTGAACCTCATCCCGCTACACTTCCAGCCGCAGAACTACGCCGACGTTCTCCGCCAGGTGCCGGTGGCGCGCTTCCTCACCAACAGCGTCGTGCAGTCCACCGTCGTGACCCTCGGCCAGCTCGTCACCGCCAGTCTCGCCGCCTACGCCTTTGCCTTCATCGAGTTTCGCGGGCGCAACGTCCTGTTCTTCCTCTTCCTGGCGACGCTGATGATCCCGTGGGAAGTGACCATCATCCCCAACTACCAGACTGTGCGCGCGCTGCACTGGACCGACACCTTCCAGGGGCTGACCTCGCCGTTCCTGGCGACGGCGTTCGGCACGTTCCTGCTGCGCCAGAGCTTCATGACCCTGCCGCGGGACCTGTACGACGCGGCGATCATGGACGGGGCGAGCCACCTCCGCTACCTGCTGACCATCGTGCTGCCCCTCTCGCGGCCGGCCCTCGGCACACTGGCGATCTACGCCTTCGTCAACACCTGGAATCAATTCTTCTGGCCCCTCCTGGTGACGAACGACGTCAACATGCGCACGGTGCAGATCGGCATTTCGATGCTCCAACAGGAAGAGGCGACGCAGTGGAACATCGTGATGGCCGGGGCCGTGCTGGCGCTCATCCCGACCTTCGCCCTGCTCATCCTGGGGCAGAAGCAGCTCATCCGGGGCTTGACGGCCGGCGCGCTCAAGGGCTGAGCCACCTAACACCAGTGTATCGCAGTTTCGCGCTGCCTGAGATACAAAAGCGGTACAAAAAGCGGTACAAAACGGGCCGCAGCGCCCATTAACCGCTGTTAACGCAGCAACAATCGCCGTTTAACGCGACGGTGATAGACTTCTCAGATGACTGGATTCTGTCGTGTTCAAATTGCCGCTCTCACAAGGAGGAGAACGAGCCATGCACAATCGAAAATTGATGCTCCTGGCGCTGGCGCTCGTCGTCGTGGCGCTGGTCGCGGTGGCGTGCGGTGGCAGCTCGACCGCGCCCGCCGCGCAGCAGCCCGCCGCCCCCACGACGGTCGCGCCCGCCGCGCAACAGCCCGCGCCGCCGCCCGCTGCGCAGGCCACCCAGGCCCCGGCAGCGCAGGCGCAGCCAAAGGCGCAGCCCGCCGCCCCGACGACGGCCGCCCCCGCCGCCCTACCCACCGGTGTGACGAAGAAGGTCGAGGTCAAGCCGGGCCAGACGAAGATTTCGTTCTGGCACGCCATGGGCGGCACGAACGGCGAGGCCGTCCAGAAGATGGTGGACGACTTCAACGCCTCGCAGGACAAGTACGTCGTGGAAGCCACGTTCCAGGGCAACTACGACAACTCGCTGGCGAAGCTGCGTGCGGGCCTGCCCACCGGCGACGTGCCAACGCTGATGCAGGTCTACGACATCGGCACGCGCCTGATGACGGACCTGGGCGTGACGACGCCGATCCAGAAGTTCATTGACGCCGAGAAGTACGACACCTCGGACCTGGAGCCGGCGCTGCTGAACTACTACCGCCTCAACGGCTCCCTCAACTCGATGCCTTTCAATGCCTCCAGCCCCATCCTGTACTACAACAAGGACGCCTTCAAGAAGGTCGGGCTGGACCCGGAGAAGCCGCCACGGACGTGGGCGGAGGTCGCCGACGCGGCCAAGAAGTTCAAGGGCGTGGACAACTTCCAGTGCGGCCTTGCCCTCGTCATCTACGGCTGGTTCTTCGAGCAGTGGCAGGCGACGGGCGGCAACCTCTACGCCGACAACGAGAACGGCCGCGCTCAGCCCGCCACCAAGGTCGTCTACAACACGCCCTACTCCGAGGCGCTGCTGAAGTGGGCCAAGGACAACGTGGACAACAGCGCGTTTTGCAACGCGGGCCGCAACGCCGCCGGCGGCAGCGACAACGGCCAGGCCCTCTTCGAGCAGGGGAAGGCCGCGATGTACATCGAATCGACCGCCCGCCTGCGCGGCGTCGTGAACAACACCGAGGGCAAGAACGCCTTCAAGGTCGGCACGGCCTATCTCCCGCGCCAGAGTCAGGACGACTTCGCCAAGGCCGGCATTATCCCCGGCGGCGCGTCGCTGTGGATCCTCAAGGACCGCCCGACGGAAGAGCAGCAGGGTGCGTGGGAGTTCATCAAGTATGTCGCCGCGCCGGAGCGCCAGGCCTTCTGGCACACGGCCACCGGCTACTTCCCCATTCGCAAGTCGGCCTACGACCAGGCGCTTGACAAGGAATGGCGCGCGAAGTACCCCCAGTTCGAGACCGCCATCCAGCAGCTCCAGAAGACGCCCCAGTCCAACGTGACCTCCGGCGCGCTGCTCGGCGTCTTCCCGACGGCGCGGCAGACCATCGAGACCGGCTGGGAGGATGTGATCCTGGGCAAGAAGCAGGCGAAGGACATGCTCGACGCGGCGGCCGCTTCGGTCACGAAGGAGATCGAGACCTACAACAAGACGGTCAAGACTCGCTAAGCCTGTACCCATGACCCACGATGATCAGGGCGCGATTCCCTGGCAGGAGACGGACTCGGCCGCGTTCATCGAGCGCGGCGCGGTGTTCACCCCGGCGCGCGACGAGATCGAGGCCGCTCTCCTCGCCCTGATCCCCGCCCACAACGACGAGGCGTTCACCGTCGTCGAGATTGGCGTTGGCGCAGGATGGCTCAGCGAAGCCATCCTGCGCGCCTACCCCAACGCCGCCGTCGTCGGCCGGGACGGCTCCCCCCGCATGCGCCAGGCCGCCGCCGCCCGCCTCGCCCCCTACGGCGCGCGCGCCGACGTGCGCCCGTTCCGCCTGGAGGACGACGCCTGGCTGGCCGACCTGCGCGACATCCGCGCCTTCGTGAGCTGCCTCGTCATCCACCACCTCGACGACGGCGGCAAGCGCGCCCTGTTCGCCGCCCTGCACGAGCGCCTGGCGCCGGGCGGCGCGCTGCTCGTCGCCGACCTCGTCGCGCCCACGAGCGAGCCGGCGCGACGCTATGCTGCCCGCTCGTGGGACGCGGCCGTGCGCCGCCAGTCCCTCGACCTGACCGGCGACACGGCGGCCTACGACGAGTTCGTCGCCACCCAGTGGAACCTCTTCGACACCCCCGACCCCGTGGATATGCCGTCGCCGCTGGCGGACCAACTGCACTGGCTGGCCGACATTGGCTACGTCGGCGCAGACGCTTTCTGGGTGCGCGCCGGCCACGCCGTCTACGGCGGGTATCGGGCATCAACTTCACCGCCGTAAGAAGAGGGTGGTAACGCCAAGGCGCAAAGACGCAAAGGGAACCCATCAGTGAGGCATGACAGGATGATAGAAGCGCCGCCAGGAGTGAGCATACGCCGCGCAACGGCGGCCGACGAGCCGACAATCCGCGCCCTCGTCCGCGCCGAGCATCTCGACCCGACGACGCTGAAGTGGCCCAACTTCCTCGTCGCCCAGGATAACGCCGGGCGCATCGTCGGCATCGGGCAGATCAAGCCGTTGCCGGGCGCGCGCGAACTGGGCAGCCTGGTCGTCGTCTCCGATTGGCGCGAGCGCGGCGTGGGCGGCGCCCTCATCCGCGCCCTCATGGCCCCGGAGCGCGGCGACCTGTACCTGGTGTGCCGCGACACCCGCGCCCCCTACTACCGCAAGTTCGGCTTCCGCGAGATTGGCTGGCGCGACATGCCCTGGGTACTCCGCGCCAAGTTCGGAATGGGACAGATCGGGCGGCTATTCGGCATTCGGGGCGCGATCATGAAGCGCGTTTGACAGACGCCCGCCCGGCTCGTATCATAGACTCAGTGGGCTATGGACTGTCGGGGCGAGCGAAACAGGGAGGCTGCCTCGTTCCGGCCGGGAAGAGTTTCTTATGGAAGACACCAACATCTGGTACGACGCCTACGTCGCCTATCTGCGCCACCAGCTCGAGCGCGCCGCGCCGCCGCAGGGCCTCCAGCCCGCTGCCGCGCCCTGGCAGCCGGAGCTGGTGCTCGAGACAGTCGAGCGCCTATGGCCGCCCTACGCCGCCCCGCGCTGGCCGCGCCTCATCCGCGGCCTGGAGTGGGCGTGCAGCGAGCACGAGCACCGCGACGAGTTCGCCATCGCCCTCGCCCTGGCGCAGCGCATGGCCCTCGAATACGCCGAGGAGCAGGCGGCCCTGGCCGACTGGGACTGCGGCCCCAGCGAGCCATACCTCGACCGCCACTCCGCCGAACGCCAGGCCGAGTGGGAGCGGGTCCACAAATTCCTCTACGGTGACGAGGACAGCAGCTACTTCTGGGACCGTTTCCGCTGGCTCAACGGCGGCTAGTGACTCGCCACACAGAAGACGACAGCCGAATGTCATGCTGAGCCGAAGGCGAAGCATCTGGGCCGCCTCTCTGCCGCAGTCCAGACCCCTCGCTTCGCTCGGGGTGACAGTCGAAATCAGTTTGGCGACCCACTGGCTGTCTGTTACACGTAGACCAGCGTCGTGCCGTCTAAGCCTGCTTCAGCAGGCTTCGTTATATCAGCCACCAACTTGAGTCGGTGGCGTCGGCGAGGAACATCGTCGGGCTGGGGGAGGCGTCGTGACGATTTCAGCCGTTCTTAGGGTGTGGGTAGCGACGTCCGTCGCTACCACGTTGGACTAACAGGACGCAGAGCGGGGCGACGGCCACCGGCCGCGCGACCCCTCCGCGTTCTGTGTGTTTCTGACGCCATTTCGAGCCATGCGCCTCACGCACCTGGGCCTGACGAACTTCCGCATCTACCGCCGACTGGAGCTGGCCCTGACGCCGGGCGTGACACTCCTGGTCGGCGACAACGCCCAGGGCAAGACGGCGCTCCTCGAAGCCATCTACTACCTGGCGACCAGCCGCTCCCCGCGCACGTCCACCGACCGCGAGCTTGTCAGCTGGAGCGCCGCCGACGAGCCGCTGCCGTTCGCCCGCGTGGCCGGGACCATCGCCCGCCAGGAGCGCGGCGTCCACGTCGAGATTGTCGTCGTCCAGCCGCCGGGGGGCGGGCGGCCGCTGGAGAAGCGCGTCAAGATTGACGGTGTCGCCCGCCGCGCCCTGGACCTCCTCGGTCAGGTCAACGTCGTCTTCTTCTCGCCCGACGATATCGAGCTTGTGTCCGGGGGGCCGTCCGTGCGCCGCCACTACCTAGACGCGACCCTGTGCCAGATTGACGCGCGCTACTGCCACGCCCTCGCCCAGTACCGCCGCGTTGTCGCGCAGCGCAACCACCTGCTGCACGTGATTGGGGAGGGGCGTGGGCGGCGCGACGAATTGAGCTACTGGGATGACCAGCTCATCGAGCACGGGAGCGTCGTCACCGCGCGGCGATACGCCCTCCTGCGGCGCCTCGAAACGTGGGGGACGCTCATCTACGGCGAGCTGACCGGCGGCCAGGACGCGCTGCGCGTCCTCTACCGCCCCAGCGCCCTCGTGAGCCAGTCCGACCGGCCGACGGAGCGCGGCGCGGCCGAGGCCGCCGGGGCGCTCCTCAGTCAGGACGCCCTGACCGCCGCCGACGTGGCCGCCGTCTACCGCGAGCGCCTGGCCGCCCGCGCCGGGGCCGAAATTGCGCGCGGCGCGACCCTCGTCGGGCCGCACCGCGACGACTTCCAGCTGCTCGGCGGCGAGATAGACCTCCACATCTACGGCTCGCGCGGCCAGCAGCGCACCGCCGCCCTGGCCCTCAAGCTCGGCGAGATCGAGGCCATGCGCGAGGCGACGGGCGAGCGCCCGGTGCTCCTCCTCGACGATGTCATGTCGGAGCTGGACGCGCCGCGCCGCGCCTATGTCGCCGCGCGCGTGGCGCTGCACGAGCAAACCCTGGCGACCGCCACCGACTGGTCCGACTTCAGCCCGCCCCTCCAGGCCCAGGCGACCTGCCTGGCCGTGCGCGGCGGGAGCGTGTCACCACGAAGGAGTGATGGATGACTGATCTTGCTCGTCCCATTGGCGTGGGGACGCCGAGCACACCGCCGTGGCTGACCACCGCTCGGCGGCTGGCGAGCGGCATCCTCTTGCCCGTCCTGGCCGTGGTGACGGCGCTGCTCATCGGCGCGATCATCATCTGGCTGACCAGCGGCGGCTTCCGCGATCCGGCCGCTGCCTTCCAGAAGGTGCTCGACGCCTACCAGGGCCTGCTGGACGGGGCCTTCCTCAGCCCGCGCGGCTTCACGGAGACCCTGGTTGCTACCACGCCCTACATCTTCACCGGCCTCGCCGTGGCCTTCGCCTTCCAGGGCGGCATGTTCAACGTCGGCGCGGAAGGCCAGTTCTACATCGGCTCCGTCGCCGCGGCCTGGGCCGGCTACGCCCTCCAACTTCCGCCGGTCATCCATCTGATCTTCGCCCTGGGCATGGGCGCGCTCGGCGGCGCGGTGTGGGGCATGATCCCTGGCTACCTCAAGGCCAAGACCGGCGCCCATGAAGTCATCAACACCATCATGCTCAACTACGTCGCGTTCCTTCTGGTGGACTGGCTCGTCAACGGGCCGATGAAGTCTACCGTCGGCACCGCGCCCAAGACGCCGGACGTGTACCCGACAGCGCGCATCCCCGCGCTGCTGCCGTCGCCTGACCGCCTCCACGCCGGCATCTTCCTGGCCCTGGCCGCCGCCATCTTCGCCTGGTGGTTCCTCTACAAGACGACGTTCGGCTTCGAGATCCGCACCGTCGGCGCGAACCCCCACGCCGCCAAGTACGCCGGCATCCGCCTGACGCGCATCGCCGTGCTGACCTTCGCCATCGCTGGCGCGTTCGCCGGCATGGCCGGCGGCGTCGAGGTACTCGGCCTCCAGCACAACCTGCCCGCGTTCTTCTCCGCCGGCTACGGCTTCGACAGCATCGCCATCGCCCTGCTGGCGAAGGCCAACCCCATCGGCGTCATCCCCGCCGCCTTCCTGTTCGGGGCGCTTCGCAATGGCGCCGACCTGATGGAGCTGCGCTCCGGCGCGTCGAAGCAGATCATCTCCGTCATCCAGGCGCTCATCCTGCTGTTCATCGCCGCGCCCAACATCATCCGCTGGATCTACAGGCTGCGCACCCCGGAGTCGACCATCGAAGAGCGCCCGCTCACGCGCGGCTGGGGAGGGTGAGATGGACTGGGACACCGTCCGCGCCGTTCTCACCGGCATCCTGACCGTCTTCACGCTCCAGGCGACGCTGCGCTACACCACGCCCATCGCCCTCGCCGCGCTGACGGGCATCTGGTCCGAGCGCTCCGGCATCATCAACATCGGCATCGAGGGGCAGATGCTCTTTGCCGCCTGCACCTCGTACATGGGCTCCATCTACTGGTTCCAGGCGTCGCAGGACAAGACCCAGGCGCTCATCGTCGGCACCCTCGTCGGCCTGCTGACTAGCTTCATCATCACCTTCGGCTTCGCCATCGTCGCCATCAAGTTCAAGACCGACCAGATCATCGCCGGCACCGTCGTCAATATTCTCGCCATCGGCACCACTGGCTACCTTTACCGCAGCTACCTGGCCGTGGACGCGCCCATCAGCCCCGGCACCTACCCCCCTATGGCCGACGTTCTCGCCGGCATCCCCGTCGTCGGTGTCGTGCTTGGCGGCATCTGGAGCGCCATCGCCCAGATCCCGATCGTCGGGCCGGTGTTCTTCCAGCAGCAGCCCGTCGTCGTGGCGATGCTGCTCCTCGTCCTCTTGACTCACTACCTCCTGTTCTTCACGCCGTGGGGCCTGCGCACCCGTGCCGTCGGCGAGCACCCCCGCGCCGCCGACACGGCCGGCATCAACGTCAACCGCATGCGCTACGCCGACGTCCTCGCCGCCAGTCTCATCGCCGGCCTCGGCGGCATCTGGTTCAGCATGGAGACCGTCGGCGTGTTCAACCCGAACATGACCAACGGCATCGGCTTCATCGGCCTGGCTGCGATGATCTTCGGTAAGTGGACGCCGTTCGGGGCGCTGGGCGCGGCGCTGCTCTTCGCCGTCGCCACCGCCATCCAGCCGCCACTCCAGATGTACGCGCCCCAGGTGCCGTACCAGTTTTTGAGCATGATTCCCTACATCCTCACCATCGTTGTGCTCGCCGGCGCCGTCGGCCGGGCCAGGCCGCCCGCCGCCGAAGGCAAGCCCTACGAGCACGCCTGACAAGGATACCAAACTATGCGACTCAGTTCCTGGCTTCCCATTCTGCTCGCCCTGCTCGTTGGACTGGTCTGCGCGCATGGCGCGTCGGCCGCGCCGCGCGCGCAGACCCCCCGCGTCATCACCATCACCTCACCCACCGCCGGAACCGTCGTCGGTAGCCCGATGACCATCACCGGCGCATCCAACGTTTTCCCCCACGAAGGCAACATGAACTACCGCGTCACCGACGCCGCCGGCGCCGAGATCGGCAAGGGCTTCTTCCAGGCCGACGGAACGATGACCGGCACGGCCACCTTCACCGCGGCGCTCACCTTCGACCCCCCGGCCGCCGGCGGCCCGATCACGCTGGAGGTCTACGAGGTCAACGCGGCGGACGGCTCCAAGTTCGGCGCGGCGACCGTCGCTCTCCAGGTGGAGGCGCTCCCGTCCGGCCGCGTCATCGAGATCGTGCAGCCGCCGGCTGGCGCGACCGTGGGCGCGCCGGTCACCATTGTCGGGCGCACGAGCTACTTCCCCTTCGAGGGCAACCTGAACTACCGCGTCACCGACGCCGCGAGCAAGGAAATCGGCGCGGGCTTCTTCCAGGTGCAGACCCCGTGCTGTGACCCGTCGTGGTTCATCACCTCGGTGGCCTACACGCCGCCCGCTGCCGGCGGCCCGATCACCGTCGAGGTCTACGAGCGCGACGCCGCGACCGGGAATGTGGCGGTGTCTACCTCGATCAATCTGCAAGCCGCCGCCGCCGCCACCACCGCCGCCGTGACCGGCACGGTGAACAAGCTCGACCGCAGCGCCTTGCCGCCGACCGCCGTGCTGGAGGTCTCGCTCCAGGATGTGTCCCTGGCCGACGCGCCGGCCAAGGTCATCGGCACGCAGACCATCGAGAACCCCGGCCAGCTGCCGGTGAATTTCTCGGTCAGCTACAACACCGCCGTCATCGAGGACTTCCGCACCTACAGCGTGCGGGCTACCATCAAGGACGGCGGCAAGCTCATCTACACCTCAACGCAGATGTACCGGGCCATTACGCGCGGCGCGCCGACCAGCGGCATCGAGATCATGGTGCAGCCCGTCGGATCGTCGCCCGCTCCCGCGCCAACCGCCGCCGCGGCCGCCGTGACCGGGACGGTGGGTAAGCTCGACCGCCGCGCCCTCGCGCCCAGTGCGGTGCTGGAGGTCTCGCTCCAGGACGTGTCCCTGGCCGACGCGCCGGCCAAGGTCATCGGCACGCAGACGCTCCAGGACTTCGGCCAGCTCCCGGTCGACTTCTCGGTGAGCTACAACCCGGCCGACATCCAGGATAACCACCGCTATAGCGTGCGCGCCACGATCAAGGAAGACGGCAAGCTGACCTATACCTCGACGCAAAGCTACCCCGTCATCACCATGGGCGCACCAACGGGCGGCATCGAGATTACAGTCCAGCCGGTGGGTTAGCCGCGCGCGACCCGTGGCCTGCGCTGTCGCGCCAATTGCGCCTGGCGCTCTGCCGACTGATGAACCTTGGGTGATTATTGCCGTAATCGCGGTGAAGTTGGCACTCCACCGCGAGCGGAATGCGGCGACAATTCGTTGAGGTTCAGAAATTGGCGCGACGTCTTGTGCAACTCTTGACAAAGACCTCGCTTTTTCGTGGCTTCTGGTGTATCATGTAGAAAAGGCGCCAACCTTCGGGCAGCCGATTCCACATTCTAACCAAAGTAAGGAGGGCCGTCGCCCATGTACCGCCGCAAGTTCCCATTACTCGCCCTGGGTCTCGCTGTTGTTGCTCTCCTGTTCCTGGCAAGCGGAAGTACCCCTGCCGCCGCGAATGGCGCCACACCCAACGGCTTCTCGTTCACCTGGAATTGGTCGTGTCCCGACTTTGGCCTGCCGGGCCTGGCGCGGTGTCACGCCATCTTCCGCACCGATGTCCAGGCGCACCTGGACTCAGAGCAGGCCGCAGCGCCCTCTGGCTTTGGGCCATCGGATCTGCAAGCGGCCTACCGGATACCAGCGACCATCAGCGGTCAGCCAACCGTCGCGATTGTAGATGCCTATGACGACCCGAAGGCCGAAGCGGACCTGGCGGTGTACCGGTCGCGGTACGGTCTACCCGCGTGTACGACCGCCAACGGCTGCTTCAAGAAGGTTAATCAGACCGGCGGCACAAAGTATCCTCGGGCCGACGGAGGGTGGGCGCAAGAAATCTCGCTCGACCTGGACATGGTCAGCGCGGTCTGCCCCAACTGCAAGATCCTGCTCGTCGAGGCCAACAGCAGCAGCCTGACTGACTTGGGTACCGCAGTCAATTACGCTGCCAGCGTTCCCAGCGTCGTTGCGATTAGTAACAGCTACGGTGGTACCGAGTTCTCGTCTGAGAGTTATTACGAGAGCAGGTACTACAATCACCCCGGCAAGGTCATTACCGTCAGCTCCGGCGATAGCGGCTACGGCGTTGAGTTTCCGGCCGCGTCCCGCTACGTGACCGCCGTCGGCGGCACGAGCCTCAAGCGCGATGGCAGCGCGCGCGGCTGGAGCGAGCAAGTCTGGAACGGCGCGGGCAGCGGTTGTAGCGCCTACATCCCCAAGCCGACCTGGCAGAAGGACAGCGGGTGCGCGCGCCGCAGCGTCGCCGATGTGGCCGCCGTGGCCGACCCTGCCACCGGCGTCGCCGTCTACGACAGCTATGCTTTCCAGGGTTACTCCGGCTGGCTGGTCTTCGGCGGCACGAGCGTTTCCGCGCCCATCATCGCCTCGGTCTACGCCGTCGCCGGCAACACCGCCAGCGTCACTTATGGCTCGTACCCCTATAGCCACACGGGCAACCTGTTCGACGTGACGAGCGGCAGCAACGGTAGTTGCGGTAACGGCTATCTATGCACGGGCGGCGCTGGCTATGACGGGCCGACCGGGGTGGGTACGCCCAACGGGACCGCCGGCTTCTAGCCGCGCGGCGGGCGAGACGCGCCCCTGCCCCAACGTGACCAAAGAGCCACCCTCGTGTGAGGGTGGCTCTTTTGATAGCCCCGCAGTTTTGTGGAAGCGCATATCGTGCTGGCGCTGGAGAGCTATCTCCAGCGCCCCCCAGAGGCGGCGGAGTTGTCACTCCGCCGCCAGCAGGGGGTCTCCACGCTATTATGCGGCGCTACCGGCTCGTTGGTGACCTCCGGCCGCGGCGGTATGCTTTGTGCAATAACTCACGTTACTGCAAAGTGAGGGCTGCCCATGAACACGAAACCGAGTTATTTAAGTGAGGAACACGCCAGAGCCTTTCAGGACCCGACCGTCGCCGACGCTTACCAATACCGCCCGCGCTACCCCCATTCCGTCGTCAAGTTTCTAAGCTCGCTTGTCCGCGACACCCCCCGCCGCATCCTCGACGCCGGCTGCGGCACCGGCTTCCTGTCGCGCCGTCTCGTCCAAATCGCCGATGGCGTAGACGCCGTGGACTTCTCGGCGGCGATGATCGAGCGCGGCCGCCGCCTGCCTAACGGCGCGCACCCCTCCCTGCGCTGGATTGTCGGCCGCATGGAGGATGTCGCCGTGAGCGGGCCATACGCCCTCATCACCTGCGCCGACAGCCTCCACTGGATGACGTGGGATGTCGTGCTGCCCCGCTTCGCGCGCCTGCTGGCGCCCAACGGTGTGCTGGCGATCCTCGAAATCAGCGAGATGCCCACGCCGTGGCACGATGGCTTGCGGGAGATCATCCGCGCCTTCTCGACGAACCAGAACTACCAGCCCGTTGACCTGGGCGCTGAACTGGCGCGGCGCGGCCTGTTCGCCGGGGATGGGCGACGGCGTCTCGGCCCGACGCCCTTCACCCAGCCCCTCGAGGCCTACATCGAGTCGTTTCACGGCCGCGCCGCCTTCTCGCGCGCCCGCATGGCGCCGGCCGACGCGTCGGCGTTCGACCAGGCCGTCCGCGACATAGTCGCACCCCACATCGGCGAGACCGTGACCCTGCAAGTGTTCACCGACGTCATCTGGGGCAAGCCCGTGGGGCAAGGGGAGGGGGTGACGGGGTAACTACGACGACAACCGTCCCTCCAGCCAATCTGTGGCGACGCCGCCGCGTGCGAAATCGGGCTGGGCGATGATACGCCGCAGCGCCGGAATGGTCGTCGGCACGCCCTCGATCTCGAACTCATCCAGGGCGCGGGCGAGGCGCGCCAGCGCCGTCGGCCGCTCCGGCGCCCAGACGATGAGCTTGGCGAGCAGCGAGTCGTACCACGGCGGGACGCTATAGCCCGCGATGAGGTGGCTGTCCACCCGCACGCCGGGGCCGCCGGGCGGACGATAGCGTGTCACGACGCCGACACGCGGCGCAAAGTCGTGCGCCGGGTCCTCGGCGTTGATGCGGCACTCGACCGACCAGCCGCGCGGCGCAACGGCGGCGTTGCGATAGTCGGCTTCGCCCGCCGCGACCAGCAATTGCTCCCGCGCCAGGTCCCACCCGGTCACCATCTCCGTAATCGGGTGCTCCACCTGGAGGCGGCGGTTGATCTCCATGAAGTAGATGTTCTCGTCGTCGTCCACCAGGAACTCGACCGTCCCGGCGTTGACGTAGCCGGCGGCCTCGGCCAGGCGGCGGGCCGCAGCGTGCAGGTTCGCCCGCGTCGTGTCGCGCAAACGGGGCGCCGGCGTCTCCTCGATGAGCTTCTGCCGCCGCCGCTGTACCGAGCAATCCCGCTCGCCCAGGACCACGATGTTCCCCCGCCCGTCGCCGAGAATCTGGGCCTCCACATGGCGGGCCGGGTGGACCAGCTTCTCCAGATAGAGCGTGCCGTCACCAAACGCCGCCCGCGCCTCGGCGTGGGCTGTCGGGAACAGGTGCGCCAGGGCGCTGGCCTCGTCACTGCGGCGGATGCCGCGTCCGCCGCCGCCCGCCGCCGCCTTCAGCAGCGCGGGGTAGCCGATGCCCGCCGCCGCCCGCCGCGCCGCAGCCACGTCCACCAGCGGACCGCTGCCCGGCGTGACCGGCACGCCGGCGCGCTCCGCCAGGGCGCGCACGCCGGCCTTGTCGCCCAATCGAGCCAGGACATCCGCCGGCGGCCCGACAAAGGTCAGCCCCGCGTCGGCGACGAGGCGAGCGAACGCCTCACTCTCTGAGAGGAAGCCGTAGCCGGGGTGAATGGCGTCGGCGCCCACGCCGAGCGCCGCCTGGACGATGGCCGCGCCGTCGAGATAGCTGCGGGCGGCGGGCGGCGGCCCGATGACCACGGCGCGGTCGGCCAGGCGGGCGGGCAGGCTGTCGGCGTCGGCCTGGGACACGGCGACCGTCGCCCGCAGGCCCAGCTCGCGGCACGCCCGCACGACGCGCAGCGCCGCCTCGCCGCGGTTGGCAACCAGGACGTGGGCGAGCATGCCCCTACTCGGCCTCCAGCGTCATGAGCGCCTGGCCGTACTCGACCAGCGCCCCGCTCTCGACAAGGACGGCGGCGACGCGGCCATTGCGTGGGGCGCGCACCTGGTGCAGCGTCTTCATGACATCTATGAGGCCGACGACCGCGTCTTTCTCGACCTGGTCGCCCGGCTGGACATAGGGCGGGACGTCGGCGGCGGGCGCAGCGTAGAAGATGCCGAGCAGGGGCGCGGTGATCTCGACCTGGCCCGTTGGCGCGGGGGCGTCGCTGTCGCTGAGCGTCGGCGCTGCGGACGCCCGCTCGCCAGCCCCCGCGCCCGCCTCCCGCCGCAGGAGCAGCCGCACGCCGCCCGTGGTCAGCCGCAACTCGCCCAGGCCGCTGGCCGCGAACGCCTCGATGACCGCCGCGACCTCCGCTGCTCCCCACGCCCCCCCCGCCTCGATGTTGCTCTCGCTCACAAGCGCCTCCTGCGCGCGCCGCGCCGCCACGGCTTCGTCCATGCTCACTTCCCGGAAACGCAGCCAGCTTCCCGGCCGCGCCTGCCCCACGACGCCGATATCGGCGCTGATGACGGTGGCGATTTTGGTGTAGCCGCCGGTCGTCTGCCGCTCGACCATGAGAATGATGGGCTGGCCGCTGTTGGGGACCTGAATCGCGCCGAGGCCGATGCCTTCGGAGAGCAGGTCCGCGCCGCGCGTGTGGGTCAGCCGTGGCCCTGCCAGGCGCACGCCCATGCGGTTCGAGTCCATCTCGACGCGATACCCCTCGCTCAGGAACACCGAGAGGGCGTCGTCGGTGAAACGGTCGGTCTGGGGGCCGAGGATGACTCGGGCGACGGCCTCCGCTGGGTAGGTGGGCCACAGCGCCCGCCGCAGCCGCCGGCCGGCCAGGTCGGCGAGCGGGCGCGCCGCTTCCCCGATGGGCAGCTCGTCCCCGGCCCGCAGCGCCCGCCCCTCCACGCCGCCGAGCTTCGCCATCAGGTGCGTGGCGCGGCTGCCGAGGGTCGGCGCAACGGCGATGCCGCCGGCGACGCACAGGTAGGCCCGCATCCCGGCGCGAGCGGGACCGATGCGCAGGCCATCTCCCGCTCGGACAGGCGCCCCTTGCCACTGGGGGAAGGGCCGGGCCGACGCCCCGCGCCGGCCGCTGGAGGCTCCCGCCACGTGGGCGTCGAAGGGCGCGCCGGCCAGGGCGACGACAGCGTCGGCGGCGAAGCGCAGCGTCGGCCCGGCCAGGGTGATTTCCAGGGCGGCGGCGTCAGGCGGGTTGCCGACGATGAGGTTGCCCAGGCGCAGGGCGACGGCGTCCATGGGGCCGGCGGGCGAGATGCCCTGCTCGGCCAGCCCGAGCCGCCCCAGGTCCTGCACCGTTGTCTGAAAGCCCGGTTCAACGACGTAGATCATACCCCTCACAGGTGTCATGCTGAGACCATATGCCCGTGGCGGCATGTGCTGACACAAGAACACTGCCAGACTGTCATTGCGAGCGGCAGCGAAGCAATCCCCCGCCCTTGCGACCGACCGTCTAGTGCAGCGACAGCGTGTGTTTCACCTCGCGTGAGATTGCTTCGGCGTCCTATCGTCCTCCTCGCAGCGACGCCGTGACCTGCGCTCAGAGTGACAACTATATGGCCACGAAGCGGACGCGGTCGCCGGGGCGCAAGAGCGTCGGCGGGTCGCGGTGCGGGTCGTACAGGGTTAGCGCGGTGCGCCCAATGAGCCGCCAGCCGCCGGGTAGGGGCGCGGGGTAGACGCCGGTCTGGTCGCCGCCGATGCCGACGCTGCCCATTGGGACCTCGCGGCGCGGCGTCGCCAGGCGCGGCGTCGCCAGGCGTCCATCCAGCCCGGCCAGGTAGGCGAAGCCGGGCATGAAGCCGACGAACATGACCACGTATAGCCCGGCGCTGTGCAACGCCACGACCTCGGCCTCGCTCAGCCCGCTGTGCCGCGCCACGTCCGGCAGGTCCGGCCCATCCGCCCCGCCGTAGCTCACCTCCATCGTCACGATTGGCCCCTCGGCGGCGTGCTCGATGTCGGCGGCGCGGTCGGCGGCGGCGATGGCCTCGGCGGCGGCGGCGGGCGGCAGCGCGAGCGGGTCGAAGAAGACGAGCAGCGTGTGGTAGGCGGGCGACACGTCCACGATACCGACCGGCCGCGCCTCGGCCAGGGCGCGCATGAGGCCCAGGACGTGGCGGTTGGCGAGGGGAATGTCGCTCTCGTCGTACTCGGCGAGAATGGCCGCGTCGCCGACGGCCCGCATGCGTAAGGGCAGGTGTTTCATGGCTGGCTCATGACGGGATTTGGAAACGCAAAGGCGCAAAGGCGCAAAGGAAGAAGACACGAGACCTTTGCGTTCCTGTCATCCCTCTGGCTCGCCAAAGTTGGCGGGGACGCCGGAGACCAGCTCGGCAGCCGCGCCGCTCAGGTGGCCGCAGGTGTTCCACTCGTGGATGACGCCCGCGACGCGGTCGCCCTCCGTCGTCAGCGCCAGCCGCGTGATGCTGCAATTGGCGACGCCGGTCGCCCGCGCCCGCGCCAGATCGAAGGTCGGGCAGATGTCGCGCAGGACGTTCATGAGATTCCCGCCGTGGCTGACGATGACGACCGTCTCGCCGTCGCGGCCGCGCGTCGCCTCGCGCAGCCCCCGCGCAATGCGCGCCACGAGGGCGTGACGGTCCTCGCCGCCGGGAAAGGCGGCGTCGTCGTCGCCGGCCCACCAGGCGGTGACGACCCCGGCAAAGGTGCGCCAGCTCGCCTCGCTCATGGGGTCCTCTTCCAGCCGCCCGACGTTCAGCTCGCGGAACTCCTCCAGCGGAACCACCGGCTGCCCGACGACCGCCCCGATGGCCTCAGCCGTTTGAAATGCGCGGCTGAGGGGTGAGGCGTAGATAGCGGCGACGGGCGTACCCCGGAAATGCGCCGCCGTCTGCTGCGCCTGGAGTACGCCCTTCGGCGTCAAGGGTCTATCCACAATGCGGTACGAGAACTCGTGGCTCAGGTTCACCCAGCTTTCGCCGTGGCGAACCCAGTAGACAGTGTTGGTGGTCATGGAGGCTCCCGGTTGTTCCCGCCCCGCCGCTACTACGCGGTGGCCTTCTCCGGCGCGGCGGCCTTGCTGAAGGTGAACTCGCCGCTGTCGTCCGCGTCCACCCCAATGGTGTCGCCGTCGCTGAACTCCCCGGCCAGGAGCTTGACCGCCAGGGCGTCCTGGATGCGGCGCTGGATGACGCGGCGCAACGGCCGCGCGCCGAAGGCCGGGTCGTAGCCCTCCTGGACGAGCCGCTGCCTGGCCGCGTCCGTCATCTCCAGCTTGATATCGCGCCCCGCCAGCATCTTGCGCAGGCGGCCGAGCTGAATCTCGACGATGTGGGTCAGGTCGCTCTCGCTCAGCGGGTGGAACAGGATGATGTCGTCAATGCGGTTCAGGAACTCCGGCCGGAAGTGGCCGCGCAGCTCCTCCAGCACCCGGTTCTCGATGGCCGTCCACCCCATGCCCGTGCGCGCCATCTCCATGATCGTCGGGCTGCCGACGTTGCTCGTCATGATGATGACGGTGTTCTTGAAGTTCACCGTCCGCCCCTGGCCGTCGGTCAGGCGGCCGTCGTCGAAGATCTGCAACATCACGTTGAAGACCTCCGGGTGCGCCTTCTCGATCTCGTCGAACAGAACGACGGAGTAGGGGCGGCGGCGGACGGCCTCGGTGAGCTGGCCGCCCTCCTCGTAGCCGACGTAGCCGGGCGGCGCGCCGATGAGCCGGGCGACGGTGTGCCGCTCCTGGTACTCGCTCATGTCAATCCGCACCATCGCCTCCTCGCTGTCGAACAGCAGCTCGGCCAGGGCGCGGGCCAGCTCCGTCTTGCCGACGCCTGTCGGGCCGAGGAACAGGAACGTGCCGATGGGGCGGTTCGGGTCCTGGAGGCCCGCGCGCGAGCGCCGCACCGCGTTGGCGACGGACACGACGGCGTTGTGCTGGCCGATGACGCGGGCGTGCAGGTTCTCTTCCAGCGCGAGCAGTTTCTGGATTTCGCCCTCCATCAGCTTGCTGACGGGGACGCCGGTCCACTTCGAGACGATCTCGGCGATGTCCTCGCCGGTCACTTCCTCGCGCACGAGCTTGCGCTCGCTCACCGCGCCGGTCGTCTTGGCCCGCGCCAGCTCGGCCTGCGCCCCCTCCAGCTCGCGCTGAAGGTCGAAGGCGCGGCGGTAGTCCTCGTTATTGTTGGTGGCGCGGGCGCGGTTGTACACCAACTGGAACTCGGCCTGGAGGCGGTCCACCTCGGCCTGGAGGCGGGGGACGCGCTCGGCCCCGGCGCGCTCCGCCTCCCACTGCTCGTTCAAGGTGCGCAGCTCGCCTTGCAGCCGCTCGATCTCGCTCTGCGCGGCTCCTAGCCGCCGCCGCGACGCCTCGTCCTTCTCCCGCTCGAGCGCGGCGCTCTCCATGCGGAGTTGCGTCAGGCGGCGCTCGGCCTGGTCAATCTCCTGCGGCTTGCTGGTGTTCTCCATCCGCAGCCGCGCCGCCGCCTCGTCAATCAGGTCAATCGCCTTGTCGGGCAGGAAGCGGTCGGTGATGTAGCGGTCGGACAGGGTCGCCGCCGACACAATCGCGCCGTCGGTGATACGGATGTTGTGGTGGACCTCGTAGCGCTCCTTGAGACCACGCAGGATCGAGATCGTGTCCTCGACGCTCGGCTCGCCGACGTAGACCGGCTGGAAGCGGCGCTCCAGCGCCGCATCCTTCTCGATGTGCTGGCGGTACTCGTCCAGCGTCGTCGCGCCAATCATGCGCAGCTCGCCCCGCGCCAGCATCGGCTTCAGCATGTTGGAGGCGTCCATCGCCCCCTCCGCCGCGCCCGCGCCGACGACGGTATGCAGCTCGTCCACGAACAGGACAACCGCGCCCGCCGCGTCCTCGACTTCCTTGAGCACGGCCTTGAGGCGCTCCTCGAACTCGCCGCGATACTTCGCCCCCGCCACCATCGCGCCCAGGTCCAGGGCAATCAGGTCGCGGCCCTGGAGCGCCTCCGGCACGTCGCCGCGGGCGATGCGTTGCGCCAGCCCCTCGACGATGGCCGTCTTGCCGACGCCCGGCTCGCCAATCAGCACCGGGTTGTTCTTGGTGCGGCGCGAGAGCACCTGGATGGTGCGGCGGATTTCCTCGTCGCGGCCGATGACCGGGTCGAGCTTGTTCTGCTTCGCCAGTTCCGTCAGGTTGCGCCCGTACTGCTTCAGCGCCTCGTAGGTGGCTTCGGGATTGGCGCTCGTCACGCGCTGGCTGCCGCGAATGTCGCGCAGCGCCGTCAGGACGTTGGCCTCGGTCAAGCCCGCGTTCGACAGCAGCGCCTTGACCTCGCGCCCGCCCTCGACCAGCAGGGCGAGGAGCAGGTGTTCGGTGCTGACGTATTCATCGTTGAACGGCTTCATCTGCTCGTAGGCGTTGAGCACGACCTTGCGTAGCGCCGCGCTCATGCCGACCTGGACGTTGCCCGTGATCTTCGGCAGGCGGTTCATCTCGGCCCGCGCCTGCCGCAGCAGGGCGGCCGAGTTGCCGCCGGCCTTGTCCACCACGCGGCCAACGATGCCGTCGGGCTGGTCGAGCAGGGCGACGAGCAGGTGAATTGGTTCGACCTGGCTATTCTGTGCGCGCTCGCCGAGCGCGACGGCGCTTTCGAGGCTCTCCTGAGCCTTCTCGGTCAATCGCCTGGTATCCATATTGACTAACTCCTGCAACACTTACAATGACTATAACTTGTAGTAACGATTTCAGTCGTTCTTCGGCGGTAACGACTAAAGTCGTTACTACCTCTAGTGGTGGCCCTTCGCGGGGGCGGCGGCGGCGGCCGGCTTGCGCTTGTAGATCGGGCGCGGGGGCGGCGGGCCAACCTTCAGCCCGTCCACCACCTCGACGACGCCGGGGACCTGCGTCGCCAGCTCCAGCGCCGCCGCCTTCTGCTCCGCCGAATCGCAGCGGCCCGTGAGCAGCAGTGAGCCGTGGAGCGAGGCGATAGTCACCTGGTCCGTCGTCAGGCGCGTGCGCGGGTCCAGGGCCAGGCGGTTGGCCGCGTCCAACTCGATCTCCGTGTCCGACAGCATCTCGTTGCGGACGTCCTTGACCCCCGGCGTCGTCTGAGCCGTCGTGACGGCCAGCTCGACATGCACCGGCGTGCGCACGATGCCGCTCAGGGTCGCCACACCGTCGGCGAACCCGATCGTGATCGAGTCGTGCGCCTGGCGCAGCGCCTGGTGATTGTGCAGCCGCTCGATGATTGCGCTGCGGGTCTGGTCATCAATTTCCAGCATCTCAGTCGGGTGAGGGATTGGCTCGCGCGATCGTCCCACGGCAGCGTCTCCTGTGTGGCTAGGGTGATGGCCGGTAGTATACACCAAGTCTGGCCCTCCCCCCAACCCTCTCCCAAAATGGGCGAGGGACGCGCGGCTACACCGACATGTCGCGGCGGAGGCGGCGCATCTCCTGGCGCAGCATCTCCAGGTCGCGGCTCATCTGCTCCATGCGCTCGCGCATGTTCAGGATGACTTCCACGCCCGCCAGGTTGACGCCCAACTCTTCCACCAGCCGCGTGATGCGGCGCAGCCGCTCGATATCGTCGGCCGAGTACAGGCGGATGTTGCCCTCCGAACGCGCCGGCGTCACCAGCCCCATCACCTCGTACATCCGCAGCGTCTGCGGGTGCAAGTCTACGATCTTCGACACGACGCTGATATGATACAGCTCGTAATCGGTGTCTTTGTCCAGTGGCAGCATATATCGTGGGTCGGCCATGACTTACCTCCGATCCAGCGCCCGCAGTTCCTCGAACAGCTCCCGCTGCCGGTCGTCAATCTGGCGCGGCAAATCTACCTTGATGCGGGCGTACAGGTCGCCGCGCTGCGTCGGGGTCTTGAGCAGCGGCATCCCCTGGCCCCGCAGTCGGATACGCCCCCCCGGCTGCGTCCCGGCCGGGATGCGCAGACTCAGCTGCGTCCCCTTGATCGTCGGCACGGTCGCCTCGCCGCCGAGAACGGCGGTGTACAGGTCAACGGGTACGTCCACCGCCAGATCGTCGCCCTCGCGCTCGAACATCGGGTGCGGCGCGACCTCCACCACCAGGTACAGGTCGCCGTTCGGCCCGCCGTTGTAGCCCGGCCCGCCTTCGCCGGCCATGCGCACGCGCGAGCCGCTGCGCACACCGGCCGGGATCTTCACCTCGATGCGGCGGTCGCCCATCTGGAGCAAGCGCGTCGTCCCGTTGAACGCCTCCTCCAGGCCCACCTCCACCGGATGCTCGACATCCTCGCCGGCCTGGGCCGCCGGAGCGCGCCGCGCGCCCGCGCCGCCAAAGCCCTGGCCGCGGAGACCACCGCCGAACAACGTCTCAAAGAAGTCGGAAAAGCCGCCCGCGCTGCCGAACATATCCTGCAAGTCCTCCGGTCGGGCGTAGCGCACCCGCGCCCCACCCGGCCCGCCCTGCGCCCCATACTGGCGGAACAGGTCCTCCGGGTTGACGCCCGCGCGCTCGTACTCCCGCCACTGAGAGCCGAACTGGTCGTACTTCTTGCGCTTCTCGGCATCACCGAGCACCTCGTAGGCCTCGTTGATCTCCTTGAACTGCGTCTCGGCGGCCTTGTCGCCGGGGTTCACATCGGGATGGTGCTTCCGCGCGAGCCGGCGGTAGGCGCGCTTGATCTCTTTCTCGTCCGCGTTGCGGTCTACCCCAAGTATCTTGTAATAGTCTTTATAGTCCATAGTCCCCTACCGCCGGTGAAATACTCGGTGACGAGGTGACGGGTGACGGAGTGACGATGTGGCGAGGCGCATTTCACTTCGTCACGCGGTCACCGCGTCACTTCGTCACATCGCCACACGCCACATCGTCACATCGCCACACGCCACTTCGTCACATGTCACCTGTCACTCCGTCACCTCGTCACATCGCCACCTCGTCACATATCTTCTACAGCGCCACGCGCACCTGCGCCGGACGCAGAATCTGGTCGCCGTATTTGTAGCCGGCCCGCAACACCTCGACCACCGTCCCCGATGGCACATCGGGGATCGGCGCCGCGTCCACGGCCTCGTCCGTCGCCGGGTCGAACTCCTGGCCCGTCGGGTCCATGCGCTCCACGCCATTCTCGGCCAGGGCGCGCAGCATCTCCTTGTACGTCAGCTCCACGCCGGCGTACAGCGGGTCGCCCGGGTCGCCGTGGAGCAGGGCCAGCTCCATATTATCCACGACCGCCAGGAAGCGGCTGAAGAAACTCGTCCGCTGGCCCGCCAGCCGCTGCTCCGCGACGCGCTCGGCGCGCTTGCGGACATTGTCCAGCTCCGCCAGCGCCCGCATGTACTTATCGTTCGCCTCATCCTTCTCACGCCGCGCCTGCGCCAGCTCCTTCTCGAACTCGGCGACGACGCGCCGCTCGACCCTGTCGTCCACCGTCTCCGGTCTAGGCGGCTGGGGCGGCTGAGGCGCGCCGCCGGTCGGCGGCTGGTTCTGCGGCGACTGGGGCTGGCCTTCGCCGTTCGCCCCATCGGGGCGCTGCGGCCCCTGCGGCCGCTGCGATCTATAGTAAGCCCCGTAAGGGGGGCGGGGTGGTCTTCGAGAATACACCGTTCCTCCAATCTTGACTGTGCGCTTGCCCCTCACCTTCCCCCGCGTCGCTTCGGCGCAGCTCCGCCTTCCTCTCCCCCGCGCGGGGAGAGGGGGGGGGGGAGGAGAGGTTCACCTCTTACGCCTCGCGGAACTCGCCCTCGACCACGTCGTCGCCACCCGGCGGCCCTGGCTCTGGCCGTTGGGGCGACCGTCCGCCGCGCCGGGGTACGCATCCAGGCCGGGCGTACCCGCCTGCGCCGCCACCTGCTGGCCGAGCTGGCCCAACTGCTCGGCGGCCTGGCGAATGGCGTTCGCGTCGTTGCCCTTCATCGTCTCGCGCACGTTATCAATGGAGCGCTCGATGTCACTCTTCAGGTTGCCGGGCAGCCGATCGCCGCTCTCCTTCACGACCTTCTCCATCGAGTAGACCATGTTGTCGGCGTAATTGCGCGCCTCCACCACCGCCTTCTGGCGCTCGTCGTCCTGGCGGTGCGAGTCGGCCTCGCGCACCAGACGCTCGACGTCGCCCTTCGACAGGTTGGTGGACGCGGTGATGGTCACCTTCTGGCTGCGGCCCGTCGCGCGGTCCTTGGCGTTCACGTTCAGGATGCCGTTGGCGTCCAGGTCGAACGTGACCTCGACCTGCGGCATGCCCCGCGGCGCCGGCGGAATGCCGTCCAGCCGGAAGCGGCCTAGCGTCATGTTGTCCTTCGCCAGCGGGCGCTCGCCCTGGAGCACGTGGATGTCCACCGCCGTCTGGCTATCCTCGGCCGTCGAGAACACCTCCGACTTCTGGGTCGGGATGGTGGTGTTGCGCTCGATGAGCACGGTCATCACGCCGCCCAGCGTCTCGACACCCAGGCTCAGCGGCGTCACGTCGAGCAGCACCACGTCCTTGACCTCGCCGCCCAGCACGCCCGCCTGGATCGCCGCGCCAATGGCGACGACCTCGTCCGGGTTGACGCTCTTGTTCGGCTCCTTGCCCGTCAGCTTCTTGATGAGAGTCTGCACCATGGGCATGCGGGTCGAGCCGCCGACCAGGATGACTTCATCGAGCTGGCTCGCCTGGAGCTTGGCGTCCTTCAACGCCTGCTCGAACGGGCCGACCATGCGCCCCACCAGGTCCTCGGTCAGCGCCTCGAACTTGGCGCGGGTGATGCGCTCCTGCAAGTGCTTGGGACCGCTGGCGTCCGCCGTGATGAACGGCAGGCTGATCTCGGTCTCCCCGACCTGGCTCAGCTCGATCTTCGCCTTCTCGGCCGCCTCGCGCAGGCGCTGCAACGCCTGGCGGTCGTTGCGCAGGTCAATGCCCTGCTCCTTCTTGAACTGCTCCGCGATGTAGCTCACGATGCGCTGGTCCCAGTCGTCGCCGCCCAGGTGCGTATCGCCGTTCGTCGCCCGCACCTCGATCACGCCGTCGCCGACATCGAGGATGGACACGTCGAACGTGCCGCCGCCCAGGTCCCACACGAGAACCGTCTCGCTGCCCTTCTTGTCCAGGCCGTAGGCCAGCGCCGCCGCCGTCGGCTCGTTGATGATGCGCTGCACGTCCAGGCCGGCGATCTGGCCGGCGTCCTTGGTCGCCTGGCGCTGCGAGTCGTTGAAGTACGCCGGCACCGTGATGACGGCCTTCGTCACCGGCTCGCCCAGGTACGCCTCGGCATCCTGCTTCAGCTTCTGCAGGATCATCGCCGACATCTCCTGCGGCGTGTAGTTCTTGCCCGTGATGGGCAGCTTGATGCGCACGTCGCTGCTCGGGCCGGCCGTGACCTGGTAGGGAACCGTCTTGACCTCGGACTCGACCTGGTCGTAGCGGCGGCCCATGAAGCGCTTGACGGAGAACACGGTGTTCTCCGGGTTCATGACGGCCTGGCGTCGCGCCTGCACGCCGACCAGGCGCTCACCGTTCTTGTTGAACGCCACGACCGAGGGCGTAATCCGCCCGCCTTCCGCGCTCGGGATAACGACCGCGTCGCCACCCTCCATGACGGCGATGACCGAGTTCGTCGTACCCAGGTCAATACCCACAATCTTTGACATGTGTGACCTCCAAAAAAAGAAAAAGGTGAAACCTAATGTTGAGTCTTTGCTACTAAACCTACTCTTGAGATGGCCGCCATGCGCCCGTTCTTACCTCAAAAATAGCGAGTTCCCCAAAGATTGAGTCGCGTTCTATCAACCCTGGCGTAGCGCCAACTTTAGTCGGCTCTGCCGGGGGGCCGACTGATGGACCTCAACTCATTGTGACCGTATTCTGCTGGTGGTGGAGTGCCAACTCCACCGCCCACCGGCGGCGCTGGAGATGGCTCTCCAGCGCCAGCGCGATTACGGCAATGATTACGCAAGGTTCATAAGTCGTTACGACAAGTTGGATGGAAGTCACCCAATTGTCCTTTCCCGTTTCCGTGTGTTCCGTGTGTTCCGTGGTGGTTCGCCTGGGACTCATGAACTTCTCATATTCACCTACCAGTAGCGCCCAAAGTGATTGACAAAGGTCATAGTTTATGGTAGAATTAAAAACATATGAGAGTCGACCGTCGCGGTTTCACTAGAGCGGTCTAGAAAGAACCGGTCTTTGTCGCTGCCCCCTCTCACCCCTTCTCATCTCCTTGAACTCGCCGAGCTTGCTCGGTTCCCACGTCACGGGTTTTGCCGTGCCGCCTTGTCATGGGCGCGCACGTTTGTAGTGTTGCCCTCAAATTGTCTGCATCCTGCCCATTCATCCCTAGAACTGCGGAGGCACTGGAATTGATGGCCCTGATGAGTGAAGACCGGGATCAGGAGTTGTCCGCCGTCCAGCAGTTGCTGGTGGCAGGACGTCAGCGCGGCTACGTCACCCTCGACGACGTGCTGGCGGCCTTCCCCGAAGTGGAACGGAACGTTGCCCAGCTCGACGATGTGTACGACCTGTTTATCAAGGCCGGCATCGCCGTCCAGGACGAAGACGAGGAGGAGGATGAGGAGAACCCAATCGAACTGAACGACGACAGCGTGCTGAACGAGGGCACCATCGCGGTGATGGAGACGGAGCACGTCTTCGACCTCACCGGCGTCGACTCCGACGACACGATCAGCCTCTACCTCAAAGAGATCAGCAACATTCCGCTGCTCACCGCTGAGGAGGAAGTCGAGCTTGCCAAGCGCCTGGAGCGCGGCCGGGCCGGCCGCCGCCGTCTGAGCCAGACTGGGCTGAATCTCGTGGACGCGGAGTACGAGCGCGTCGAGCGCCAGGTGCGCGAAGGCGAGATGGCGCGCAAGCACCTCATCCAGGCCAACTCCCGCCTGGTCATCAGCATGGCCAAGAAGTACATGGGCCAGGGTGTGCCGTTCCTCGATCTGATTCAAGAGGGCAACCTGGGGCTGATGAAGGCCGTGGAGAAGTTCGACTACCGACGCGGCTACAAGTTCAGCACCTACGCGACGTGGTGGATTCGGCAAGCCATTACCCGCGCCATTGCCGACCAGGGGCGAACGATTCGTGTCCCCGTGCATATGAGTGATCGCATCCGACGGCTGTATCATGTCTCCCGCAAGTTGGAGCAAGAACTCGGCCGCGAGCCGACGCCGGAGGAAATTGGCGAGGACATGGAGCTGCCGGCCAAGAAGATCGGCTGGATGCTCAAGATTTCGCAGCGCCCCCTGTCCCTGGAGAAGCCGGTCGGCGAGGAGAAGGACTCCGAACTCGGCGACTTCATCGAGGACGAAGACCTGCCCACTCCGGCCGACACCGCCTCCCGCCGCCTGCTCCGCGAAGAGATCGAGGCGGTGCTCAATGCCCTGACGCCGAGGGAGGCGCGCGTGCTGCAACTCCGCTTCGGCCTGACCGACGGCCGCAGCCACACCCTCAAAGAGGTTGGTGAGAAGTTCGGTGTGACCCGCGAGCGCATCCGACAAATCGAGACCGAGGCCCTCGCCCGCCTTCGGAACCCGGCGCGCGCGCGCCGTCTGCGCGACTACCTCACCTGATACATGCTCTCATAACCCATAGCATCATTCGCAGCGGGAGGCCACGCGCCTCCCGCTGCTCCGTCCTCTCCCCATTTTCGCGCTGGACCCCCGTCAGGGCTTGAGTTGAGGGCCAGGACGGTGTACAATGGTAGTGCATACACGAAACACGGATTCATTCATATTCTGGAGGCACTATGGCAGAAAACACAGCAGATACGCTGGCCGAGCTGGACAAGATGATGGATATCCTGCCGGACTACCTGACGCGCGGCCAGCTCTACGGCAGCATCCCTAACCCAAAGCCGGGGCGCCTCTCGATTCCTGTCAGCATCGGCGAAGTGTTGGACCGCTTCGACGCGCTCAGTAAAGCCGACGACCTGACCCCGGAGCAGAAAGCGCACCTGGCCGGCTTGCAGGGCCGCCTGCACGCTCTAGAGCAAATCTACCCCGAAGACTACAAGAAGAAGCTGGCCGCCGAGCAGCGCAGCCGCGCCTACGTCGCCAAGGCCGCCGCCGAAGACAAGGGCGAGGGCTAGGCGACAGGCGCTGAAGTTGACTGGCCCCTCTCCCAGTGGATTCAAGGGCGGACACGCCCTTCTGGGGTGGGGCCACAGCGCCCCTCCTCCATCCCCCATCCCCCTTCCTCCCCCCACAAGTGGGGGAGGAAGGGGGAGCCGAGCGCGGCGAGGCGGGGGTTGGTGGGGGAAGAGCCACCGCCGCCTTTCACCTGTCCGCACTTGAAACCCACTGGGAGAGGGGCCTGAAATGGGATGCAACCGCCTCTCTGTCGCTGCTCAATACGCGCCTCCGTCGAGCGCGGCGATGGGGTCACTCGGCGTGACGACGTCCCCCACCTCGCGCCCGCCCGCGATAGGCCGCTCGTCCAGCTCCACGCACAGCGCCGCCGACAGCAGCAGGTCATCGTGGCCGCGCGCCACCAGCCCATCGTAGCGCGGCGCTTCCCACACGCCCCACTGAAGCCGCCCGTTTAGCCCGACGCGATAGTCGCACGCCGCCACCTCGTACCAGAACTGCCGCGTGTCCGCCGCGCCATCGTCGGCGTAGTCCTTGAAGCGCCCGGCGTCCACCAGCGCGACGAAGCGCCAGCCGATAGCCGCCTTCGTTTGCGCCGTGAACACCACGGGAACCACGCGCGACCCGAGCCGCCGCGCCAGGAACTGCGCCAGGCCCGCCCCGATGCCCGTCGCATCCACCACCACCGCGCGCGCCTCCCACGCCAGCGTCATGTCCACCAGCGCCGTGTACAGGTCGGCGTGGCCGACGCCCAGCCACAGCCGCCGATCCACCACGCGGTACGTCGGCAGGCCCGCCAGCGGATCTGGGCACACCTCGACCACTGTACACGCCGTCGCGTCCCGCCGCGCATTCGCCGCCCGCTCTAGCGCATCCGCCCCGGCGCGGCTCTCCTCCGCCCCCGCCACATCCAGCAGCAGCGCGTAGGTCGCGCCCGGCGTCGGCGCGTGCCGCCGCCCATGCGTCCCGCGCATTCGCGCCTGCCGCGCCGCCGGGAACAGCCCACCCTCCCCGTCCACCTCTTCGAGATAGTACTGCGTGCGGATCAGCGGATGCTCGCGCCCCAGCCGCCCCGTCTGCTCCGCCACATAGCGGCCATAGGCCGGCACGACCTCAGCGACGCGGTCCGCGTCCACCACGAACACGCGGCGCGCGCCGTCCCGCGCCTCCTCCGCCTCCAACTCGCGCCGCATCCGCGCTAGGAGCGTCTGGCTCGTCCACGCCGTCCCCCAGAACACCGTCGTCGCCCCGGTGCTGGCCGCCATCGGCGCGAAGTCGCGCAGCCACTTGTCGGCGTCCACCGACTGCGCCTCGTCGCACTCCAGCAGCAGGCTCGCCGTCGCGCCGACGACGTTCGCCGTCGGCGACGCGCTCAGGAACAGGCAACGCGCCGCCCCAAGCTCGACGATGTAGCCGGCGCGGCTCTTCACGTCGGCGTGGCCCTGGAGCCGCCCCTTGAGGCGCAGGCGGCTCGTCACCGACTGCGGCACATAGGTCGGGCTGGCCTTGACGATCTGCCCGCCCCTGGCCGCATAGTGGTCGAGCAGGAACGCCTCCACCACCGCGCTGACCTCGTTCTTCCCCGCCTGCCGCGCCATCAACACACAGAAGGTCCGCCCGCGCGCTGCCAGGACAGAGTCCACAATGGCGCAGGCGATGTCGAGCTGGTACGGGCGCAGCGCGGCGCCCGTCGCCTCGGCGAACTTCTGCAACGTGTCAGACAGAGCAATCATGGCGCCACCCGGCGGCAAACCTTCGTCGTCAGTATAACACGCCGCCCGGCCCCGCCGCGCAACGCATGTCCCTCGCCCCGGCTGGCCTCGCCCCGGCTGGCGGTGGAGTAACAACTCCGCCGCCTCTGGGAGACGCTGGAGATGGCTCTCCAGCGCCAGCGCAATAGGCTCTTCCACAAAACTGCGGAGCTACCCGAAATGAAACGCAAAGGCGCAGAGACGCAAAGGAAGAGAGAGCAAGCCTTTTTCCCTCTCTGCGTCTTTGCGCCTCTGCGTTGCCAACCCGTCTTATGGAGGCGTCGGGAGGGAGGGGGTACGCCGGAAGTTTGGCCCTCCCCGCCCATTCCACTACAATTGGACGGACGGACGCCGTCCCGCGTCCGTAACCGCCGCGAAGGAGATGTGATGCGTGTCCCCCCGACGAGTGGCCAGCGTCTCGCCGCCATCGTCATTGCCCTGGCCCTGACCCTCGTCGGTCTGGCCGGCTGCGAAAAGGATACCCCCGGCCTCCCGCCCGCGCTCACCCCCGCCGTTACGACTCAGCCGCCCGGCGCCCAGGGGACACCCGGCGTCCAGGGCGTTGTCCCGTCCCCGCAGGCCGACCCATCCGCTCGGCTCTTTCTCCCACAGTTGGCCTTCGGCCAGGCGCCGCCCACGCCGCGCCCGGACTCCGTCGCGCTGGCCCCGCCGCCCGCCCCGCCCGCGCCCGCTGCGACGCCGACCGCGACGCCGAAGCCGAAGAAGGAGAAAGAGGACAAGACGCCGACGCCGAGCGGCCCGACCCGAACACCCGGCCCGACCAACACGCCCGGCCCCACCAAGACGCCGAAGGCCACGCCGACGCCGAAGTTCCCGCCGCCGGTGGACGCGCCGGGCAACAGTAAGCTCGGCCTGCACGTCATTCGCAACAACTCCCAGGACATCATGGAGTTCGTGCGCGTCGCCAAGCCCAGGGTCGTCAAGGGCGTAGATGATTTGCAGTGGCTCAAGGAAGTGAAGGCGGTCAACCCGAGTATCATCACCATCGGCCGCATCAACGTCGCCGATCAGAAGATGGAGGGCGACCCGGCCCAGCGCGCCCGCGACATGGTCAACGCCCAGCGGCAGCAGTACGAGTACGACCGCGACGGCGTGGACTACTGGGAGGGGTGGAACGAGCCGGCGCCGAAGACGCACGAGGAGATGCAGTGGTACGCCGCGTTCGAGGCCGAGCGCGTGCGCGCCCTGGCCGAGCTAGGTCTCAAGGCCGCCATCGGCCAGTTCCCGACCGGCGTCCCGGAGTGGGACCTGATCCCCGACTTCCTGCCGGCGATCCAGGCGGCCAAGCAGCACGGCGGCATCCTGGCTCTGCACGAGTACTCCGCGCCGACGATGCAGTTCGGCGTTGGGGACGGGCTGCCGGGGCGGCCGCCCGCGTCCAACCGCGGCGTCTTGACGCTGCGCTATCGCTACTGGTACGACGACTTCCTCAAGCCGCGCGGCCTGGTCATCCCGCTGGCAATCACCGAGGCCGGCATTGACGGCGGCATCACCAACCGCCCCGGCCCGGCGGAGGCGCGCGGCTGGCAGGACTTCGGCGATTACTGGCGGCAGCAGGGGCTAGGCGACGACCCGGTCAAGGCCTACCTCGACCAGCTGGCGTGGTACGACAGCGAGGTGCGCAAGGATCCCTACGTCCTCGGCTTCACCGTCTACACGTCGGGCGGGCCGGATGGCGGCTGGGCCAGCTTCGAGCTGAACGACATCCTGCCGACTCTGGCGCGTTACCTCAACAGCCAGCACTAAGGGAACGCCGGGGATTTGCAGAACCGGCGGAACGCGGGTATACTTTCGCGGATTTCAACATGCCGTGGAGGTTGCGTGCTTACTGCACTCTACATTGTTCAGATTGTGATCGCCATCGCCCTCATCACCCTCGTCGTGCTCCAGGGCCGCAGTGAGGGCGCGGGCGGCATCTTTGGTCAGGCGGAGGGCCTGTCGCGCTCCCGCCGTGGCGTGGATCGGACCCTGTTCCAACTGACGATTGTGTTCTCGGTGCTGTTCCTCGTCGTCGCTATCATCACGTCCCTCATCGCCCAACGATAGCCTAGCGAAGGAAAGCGAGTGTCGCGGATACGACGATGGCCCGTGCTCATCGCGCTGGCCGGTCTTGTCTTGCTCGGCGTCATTGTCTTTGGCCTGATCGCGCGCCAGCCGACGGTCGAGGTGCCAGACGTCGGTGGGACATTCACTGAGGCTGTTGTCGGGCGAGCGAAGGTGCTGTCGCCCCTGTTCGCGCGGACCGATGTGGAACAGGACCTCGTCTATCTCCTGTTTCGCGGCCTGACGCGCGCTGATGCGAGCGGGGCGACCGTCCCCGATGTCGCCACCGGCTGGACCATTTCCCCCGACAAGCTCATCTACACGTTCACCCTGCGCAACGACGTCTTCTGGAGCGACGGCGCGCCCGTGACGGCCGAGGATGTCCTGTTCACGGTCAAGACCCTCCAGGACCCGGCCTTCACGGGCAACGCGGACCTGGCGGCGCTGTGGCACAATATCGCGGTCGAAGTCGTGGACGATCACACCGTCCGCTTCAGCCTACCCGAGCCATTCTCGCCGTTTCTCGACCAGACCACCGTCGGCCTCCTGCCGGCGCATATTCTGCAGGACGTGCCAGTCGCCCAGATGGCGGCCCATCCCTTCAGCGCGCAGCCCGTCGGCAACGGCCCGTTCAAGCTCGAGAAGCTGGACGACACCTCGGCGAACCTCGTACCGAACCCGCACGATGGCGGCCGGCGCCCCTATCTCACCCGCCTGATCTTCCGCTTCTTTCCCGACCGAGCCAGCGCCCTGGCCGCGTTCAACCGCAAGGAGGTCATGGGGGTGGGGCAGATTGCCCCGGTGGATCTGCCCAAGCTCACGTCGGGCGCGCTCTACTCCTCGGCCCGGCCCATCTTCACCGCCATTTACCTGAACCTGGACAATCCACTCTTCCAGGACCGCGCTGTGCGCCAGGCGCTCCTCACTGGTCTAGACCGCGAGGCCCTGGTGCGCCACGCCCTCTACGGCCAGGCGCTCGTCACCGACAGTCCGGTCATCACCAACTCCTGGGCCTACAACCCGCAGCTCCACCGCTACAGCTACAACCCGGACGAGGCGCGCGCCCTGCTTGACAAGGCCGGTTGGCGCGACTCAGACGGCGACGGCGTCCGCGACAAGGACGGCCGCCGCCTCGAGTTCAAACTCACCACCGCCGACGAGCCGACCCGCGTCGCCGTCGCAAACATGATCGCCACGCAATGGGCGGGGCTTGGCGTTCGCGCCACGGTCAATGTCGTCGCGCCCGATGCGTTCCAGGCGAACTACCTCGACCCGCGCAACTTCGACGCTATCCTGTACGGCTGGAACACCCCCGACTCTGACCCCGACCCCTACGCCCAGTGGCACTCGACGCAGATCAAGGACGGCCAGAACTACAGCGGCTGGTCCAACAAGGACGCCGACCGTATCCTGGAAGAGGCGCGCCGCACGACGGACTCCGCCGCCCGCGCCAGCCTCTACCGCGACTTCCAGGCGCTGTTTGCCCAGGAGCTGCCCGCGTTGCTGCTCTACCACGGGGTCTATGAGTACGCCGTCGATTCCCAGGTGCGCAACGTCCAGGTCGGCAGCGTCCTGCTCGACACCCACGACCGCCTCCAGACGGTGCAGCAGTGGTATCTCCACACGCGCCCGGCCGACACCGGCCTTCTGAGCTTCTTCACCAGCCAACGGTAACGCCGCCCCGCCCTCATTACTGCAACTGCTGGTTCACCTGGTTGAGCAGCACCCGAATCAGCGGGTTGTTGGGGTTGCTCTGCACCGCCTGCACCAGTTGGCACATCACCTGGCCCGCCCCGCTCGATGACCCCTGCGCGCCCGCCAGGGACACCGTCCTGTGCTGCGGCGGCAGCGTTGTCCCCAGCTCCGCCAGCGGGATGGGCTGCGTGTCCAGCGTGATCTCCTGGCACGACGCATCCTGCGCTGTGATCGCCGCCGTAATGTTCGGCACGCTCCCCTGCGCGCCAGAGCTGCGCGTGTAGCTCACGCCGCCGGTCACCTGGAGCCGTCCGTCCACCACGTCGAAGCGCTGCAAGCGGTACACGTAGGCGACGGCCTCGCCGCCCACCGTGAAACTGCCCTCGACGCCGCGCCCGTTGAACCGCGCAGTGAAGTTGCCGATACCGGCCGCCCCCCCATTGGCGGGCGCGGCGGGTTGCGCCGGCGGCGGCGGCGCGGGGGGCGGGACAGCCGTCGCCGGCGCGCTCGCGGTTGGCGTCTGCGGCGACAGAAAGCGGTTCAGCAGCCCACAGCTGCTGAGGGACAGACTCAACACCACCAAACCTATTACGACAATGGCGCGGCTCACTCGCGTCACACGAACCTCCTTCGATACTCTCTTACTTGGCAACACGAACCATCTCTCGTCTCTTCATTTCCGTGTGTTCCGTGTGTTCCGTGGTCACCTCTTGAGTCGAGGCTGGCTTGCCGAGTGCGCGGAAGCAATACCGAAGTATAGTCGTCTCTCCGAGGAGCGAGAATTGCCCGGCTCGGATGAGGGACTATAATTGGGCCACGTCCTCGCCGGCCATCCACCACCGCACCGGAGACACAGTTATGACGCGCAAAGCCGCCTTCTTGTTCCTGACCCTGGCCGTCTTGCTCATCACCGTCGCGCCCGCCTGGGCCGCGCCCGCCGGCCAGGGAACCATCGCCGACCCGTGGACGTACTGCAAAGCCGTCGGCACGATAGACGAGCCGGATGCCCGCTACGTTGGCCCGGCCAACCCTGAAGCCGTCGCGCTGAGCCTGTTCAGGAGCCAGATCAGCCCCGACAAGCCCATGGACCCGCAGGTCGTCAAGTCTACCACCTGGCGCTGCGCCGACGGCAAAGTGGTCGCATGCAACTTCGGGGCCAACATTCCGTGCCGCGAGAAGGCGAACACCGACAAGACCCCGACGACAGGCATGAACGACTTCTGCAAGGCCAACCCGAACAGCGACATAATCCCCCTCGCTGTCACCGGGCGGGCCACCGTCTACGCCTGGAAATGCGTCAACGGGACGCCGACGGTTGACAGGCAGGTGACGGAGCCGGACGCTCAGGGCTTCCTGGCGAGCTTCTGGCATCCCGTGGACCCGCCGGCGTCGGTTCCTGCCACGCAGCTCATGCCGACCACCGGCGGCGCGACGCCGTCGCCCGCTGCCTTCGCCGCCCTCGGCGCGCTCCTCCTGGCCGTCGGCGTCGGCCTGCGCGCCCTCCACCAGGCGACCTAGACCATATCAAGTATGCCCGACGCACTGCCCGTCAGCCTCGCCGCCATCGAAGCCCACCGCGACGACGTCTACCACCGCCGCCCCGAGGCGCGCCTCCACTCCGTCGAGGCGGCGGGGCGCTGGGTGGACGCCGTGGGCTTCGCCTTCGTCTTCTCCAACCGCGACTTCGACATGCCCACGCTGTGGAACGCCGTGGATGGCTCGCGCCGCGCCGGCCCGGATACTTTCCACGAGCGCTCCGTCGGCCTCGTCTGGGACTGGAAAGACGCGCTCCCCGTCCAGCGCCGCGCATTCTACGCCAAGCTCCTGCGCGGCAAGCCGATGCTCGTCTCGCTGGCGTGCGCGCCGTCCTTCTACGCCCTGACCGACAACTTCGGCGACCCGGACGACTACCTGGCCGAGTATGAGGCCGGGACGCTGACCCTGGAAGCCAAGAAGGTGTACGAGGCGCTATTGGCCCACGGGCAGGCCGCCTCGACGGGTGTCCTGCGCCGCGCGGCGGGGCTGGAGGGCAAGAGCAACGTCGGCCGCTTCGACCGCGCCATTGCCCAGCTTCAGCGCAGCATGCGCATCGCCAAGGTCGGCATCTCCGACGCCAACCGCTGGGGCTACAGCTACGTCTACGACCTGCTGCCCCGCGCCTACCCACAGATTCCGGAAGCGGCGCGCTCGCTCGGCCGCCGCGAGGCGATGAACGCGCTCCTGCGCCAGCACCTTCAGAACGTGGGCGCGGCGCCGACGCGCCAGGTGGCGCGCCTGTTCGAGTGGGACTTGCCCACGGTCGAGCGGCTCGTGAGCGGGCTGGCGGCGGAGGGCGCGGCGCGCGGCGCGATCGCGGGCCTGGCCGACGACTCCCTGGCCTGGCTGCCGGCCTTCCACTAGCAAATCCGTCGCCCTGGCGCCCCGGAGCCGGCTACCACGGAATACACGGAATACACGGAAAGGGATGATCGGCGGTTATCAATTCCGTGTGTTCCGTGTGTTCCGTGGTTCTGTTCCCGGCTCGATAGCGTGAGTGATGCAGCTTACCGCTGTGACGACCTCAGGAGGTACGATGTCCACGTTTCGGCCCTTCACCACGGATCTTTGGGTCGCGCAAAGCCCGCTCTTCGCCACGAACAGTGGCGTCTGGGTCAGCGGCTTCGGGGCCATCCTCATTGACCCGGCCATCTACCCGGCCGAGATCGAGGCGATGCGCGACTTCCTGGCGGCGCGGGACATCGAGCCGTCCTACCTCATTCTCACCCATAGCCACTGGGACCACGTCTTCGGCCCGCAGCATTTCCCTGACGTGCCCGTCGTCGCCCAGGCCGACTTCTCGCGCTGGGCCGCCGCGCCGCGCGCCCACCTCCTCGACAAGATCGCCCGCTTCGAGGAGGAGGCCGACATCGGGCGCGCCGCGCCGTTCGTCATCCCCACCCCGGCCCAGACGTTCGACGCGGAGGGCGAGCTGAGCCTGGGCCACCTGCGCCTGCGGTTGACCCACGCGCCGGGCCACGCGCCCGACCAGCTCACCGTCTACGATGCGGATAGCGGGACGCTGTGGGCCGCCGACATGCTGAGTGACCTGGAGATCCCCTTCGTCAGCGACAGCCTCGCCGCCTACGAGCGCACCCTGGCCGACCTGGCGGCCCGCGACATCCGCGCCCTCGTGCCGGGGCATGGCGCGCCCACGACGGACACAACGGAGATTCGGGCGCGGCTGGCCGACGACCGGGCGTATCTGGCCGAGCTGCGCGAGCGGGTCGAGGGGGCGGTTGGCGCGGGGAAGACGTTGGATGAGACGGTCGCGGCCTGCGCCGACATGCGCTATCGCCGCCCCGACGACAACGCCGGCCCCCACCGCCTCAACGTCGAGAGCGCCTACGCCGAGCTAGGCGGCGCGGCGGACGAGACGGCCGTCGGCTGGGCCGCCGCCTGGGACTAGCGGGTGTGTCACGTCGAATAATCGGCCTGTAGTGACGACCTGCGATCCTTAACTATTTGTCGCCGCAATTCCGCTGGCGCTGGAGATGGCTCTCCAGCGCCTCCCACGGGCGGCGGAGTCGTCACTCCACCGCCAGCAGAATGCGGCTACACCAGCTTCGCGGGAAGGTGCTCGGCGCCGGTCAGCGCGGCGTGGTAGGCGGCGGCGGTCTCCGGCAGGGGCGGTAGGCCCAACTCACGCTGGAGCGCGTCCACGCAGCGCTGGAACTGGCGCTGCGCCAGCGCCCGCTCCCCGCGCGCCCCATAGAGCGTGATGAGATAGCGGTGGATGTCCTCGGCCAGGTCGTCCGTCGCCAGGTAGCGCTCGCCCAGGGCAATGGCCGCACTCGCGTGGCCCGCTTCCCCTTCCAGGAGCATGAGCGCGCGCACCGCCGCCAGGTAGCGCCGCTCCCACGTCGGCTGCTCCTCGGCAATCCACACGTCCACCTCTGGCTCACGCGCCAGGGAGAAGCCGTCGAGGAACGGCCCGCGATACAGCGCGACGGCCCGCCGCAGCGCCGCCACACGCCCCTCAGCCGGGTCAGGCGCGAGCGCCGCCGCCAGCGCCAGCGTGTCGGCCCACACCCGCCGCGGGTTGAGCCAGACCAGCTCGACGCCCGTTACGAGGATATCCGGTTCGGGGAAGGCGCGGCGGAGGTGGGTGAGCAGGTGGCTCAGGTCGCGGCGCCCGTTAGTCTCCGGCTGGTCGGGCCAGAGCAGATAGCATAGATCGGCGCGGGGAATGGGGGCCAGATGCGCGGCGAGGCGGTAGAGGAGGGCGCGCGCCTGCCGACGCGGCACGTCGAGGGTCGCGCCGTTCCAGAGGACCTGGGGGTAGCCCAGCATCCGCACGTGCAGCGGCGCGTGCGAGGGATCGGCCATCGCCACGGGGCCGAAATCTTCGTCCATGCTTCCGCTCCCAAAAGAGTCGCGGCACATTGTTAGTATATCACAAAAGTGACGCCCCGGAACATCCGGCTTTTCTGGCTCCCCTTCTCCCACAAGGGGAGAAGGGGCAGGGGGATGAGGGATTGGCCACAATTGGACGGAGGGGGGCGCTTGGCGTATCATTCCGGCGATGCTCCCGCCCATCCGCTCACCCTACCGAGTCGCCCTCGCCCACGACTGGCTCAACCAGTATGGCGGCGCCGAGCGCGTCCTCGAAGTGTTCAAGGCGCTCTTCCCCGACGCGCCCGTGTTCACCTCGATGGTTGCGCCGGACGCGATGCCGCCGTTCTATGGGGCGTGGGACATCCGAACGTCCTACCTGGACCGCTGGCCGATGGTCAAGGAACGCCACCAGGCGTTTCTGCCGTTCTACCCGTCGGCCTTCGCGTCCCTGGACCTGAGCGGCTACGACCTGGTCATCAGCAACAAGAGCGCCTTCTGCCACGGCGTCCGCAAGCCGGTCGGCGCGCGGCACGTCTGCTACTGCCTCACGCCGACGCGGTTTGTGTGGAACTTCTCGGACTACGTGGCCCACGAGGGCAAGGGGCGGCTGGCGCGGGCGGTCGTCCCGCCGCTGCTAGGGCAACTGAGGGCGTGGGACTACGCGGCGGCGCAGGACGTGGATCGCTTCATCGCCATATCGCGCGCCGTGCGCGAGCGCGTGCGCCGCTACTACGGGCGCGATGCGGCCATCATCTACCCGCCGGTAGACGTGGCGCGCTACGCGGAGGCCGCCGAGGGCGCGCGGCCGATGGCGGGCGAGCCGTACTACCTCGTCGTCTCGCGCCTCATCCCGTACAAGCGCGTGGACGTGGCGATTGAGGCGTTCAACCGGCTCAAGCGCCGCCTCGTCATCATCGGCGACGGCCGCGACCGGCCGCGCCTGGCGAGTCTGGCGGGACCGACGATTGAGTTCTGGGGACGGCTGCCCGACGCCGAGATGCGCCGCGCGATGGCGGGCTGCCAGGCTTTCATCTTTCCCGGCCTGGAGGATTTCGGGCTGACACCCGTCGAGGCGCAGGCGGCCGGGCGGCCGGTGATCGCCTACGCGGCCGGCGGCGCCCTCGATACGGTGATCCCGGGGCTGACCGGCGCGCTGTTCTTCCCGCAGACGGCGGAGGCGCTCGCCGAGACGGTCGCCGCGACCGACATAGCGAGCTTCGACCCGCACGTGTGCCGCGCCAACGCCGCCCGCTTCGACGTCAGCGTGTTCCGCGCGCGGCTCGCGGCCTTCCTCGGATTGGATTGAGTAGATAACACTATGGAATTGCGACAGTACTGGGCTATCATTCGGCGGCGCTGGTGGGCCGTCCTCATTCCCGTCGTGATCGTTCTGGCGCTGACGCCGTTTCTGCGCCGCCCGGCGCCAACGGTCTACACCCTCAACGTCGGGTTGCTGGTGGACGTGCCGGACCTGCCGAACACGAGCATGCTATCGGTGGACCCGCGTCTGACCGCGCCCCAGGCCGCCGAGTACCTCGTGGACGACTTCAGCACGTTCGTGCGCGGCTCGGAGTTTCAGCAGATGGTGGCGGCGCGGCTGCCGGATGCTCTCAAGGGCAACGTCGGCCAGATTTCCAGCAGCGCCGCCTCGCAGAAGCAGCACCGCACCGTCTCGCTGACCATCACGCGGGAGGCGTCGTCGCCGCAAGCCGCCAACGAGGAGATGCGGGCGATTGCCGACGCCGTCGTCGCAGCCCTGCGCGAGGACAGCCCGAAGGTCTTTGCGCGCCTGAACGGCCAGCCCGAGGTAAGTATCATTGATGGGCCGAGCGTGACAGTCGTCACGGCGGGACTGCGCGAGCGGCTGGACCTGCCGCTGCGCCTGCTGCTGGCGCTGCTGGCCGGCGTCGGCCTGGCCTTCTTCCTGCACTACCTTGACACGCGGCTGTACGACACGGGGGGAGTGGAGGGGCTGGGCGTCCGCGTGCTGGGCGAGATCCCGCGCGAGCGCCGCAAATAACAAAAGCCCACCGCCAAACGGTGGACTCGAGTGGGGCCGGAAGGAATCGAACCTTCACCAGCCGGTTATGAGCCGGCAGCACGGACCACTGTGCTACAGCCCCGTATAAGCGGGCGATGGGATTCGAACCCACGGCCCTCTGCTTGGAAGGCAGATGCTCTACCGCTGAGCTACGCCCGCGCATTGTCCTGCGCAACCCGCCGAGTCGGGGCGAGTGGATTTGAACCACCGACCTCCTGGTCCCAAACCAGGCGCGCTAACCGGGCTGCGCCACGCCCCGAAGTAACCTGAAGTATAGCGACATCGCCGGGTTGCGTCAATTCTGACGTCCCCACGACTCTCCTTCGTCGGCGGTCCGGCGGAGGTTGCCGTTCAGCGAACGGCAAAAGGGGGGGGATTTGGAGGGACTGCCCCTCCAAACCACCCGACAAGAGAAGTGCAAGGATAGTCCTACCCTGTGACTCGGAGAGGGATTCTGGTGTGAGCGACCTCCTACCCGTCGGCAAGCTGCCGCCCCACCTGCTCGTCCCGCTGCTCGCCCGCTACGCTCCGCCCGCGCCAGGCGTTGTCGTTGGGCCGGGCCTCGGGTTGGACGCGGCGGTCGTCGAGATGGGCGACCGTCTGCTGGTCGCCAAGTCCGACCCGATCACCTTCGCCACCGACGAGATCGGCTGGTACGCCGTCCACGTCAACGCCAACGACATCGCCGCCCTCGGCGCGGCCCCGCGCTGGTTCCTGGCGACGCTGCTGCTGCCCGAGGTCGCCACGACGGCGGCGCTGGTGGAGGCGCTGCTCGCCCAGATCGCCGCCGCCTGCGCCGAAGTCGGCGCGGCGCTCGTCGGCGGCCACACGGAGATCAGCCACGGCCTCGACCGGCCCATCATCGTCGGCACGATGCTCGGCGAGACGACGCGGGAGCGCCTGGTCACGGCGGGTGGCGCCCAGGTGGGCGACGCGGTGCTGCTCACCAAGAGCGTCGGGCTGGAGGGGACGGCGCTGGTCGCCCGCGAGAAGGCGGACGCCCTGGGCGACCTGCCGCCCGACCTCCTGGCGCGGGCGCGGGACTTCCTGCATGACCCCGGCATCTCCATCGTGCGCGACGCCGCCATCGCCACGGGCCACGGCCGCGTCCGCGCCATGCACGACCCGACCGAGGGCGGCGTGGCAACGGGCATCCACGAGATGGCCGCCGCGGCGGGCGTCGGCTTCGAGATTGACGCGGACGCCCTGCCGGTCGCGCCGGAGACGCGCGCCCTCTGCGCTCGCTTCAGCCTGGACCCGCTGGGCCTGATCTCCTCCGGCGCTCTGCTGGCGACCGTGGCGCAGGAAGATGCGGCGACTGTGATCGCGGCGCTTGGCGCGGCGGGCATCGCGGCGGCGCAGATTGGGCGCGTGACGCCGGCCGGGGCCGGGGTGCGGCTGTGTCGCGGCGGCCGCTGCGCCCCGTCGCCGACCTTCGCCTGCGACGAGCTGGCCCCGCCTGTTCAGACCCTGCGTAGCGCCGACTGGCGAACCTCAACTCGCCGCTGGCCGGCTGGCGGTGGAGTGCCAACTCCACCGCCAGCGCGATAACGGCAACGAGTTCAAGTTTCATCACGCATCCCAGCGCCGACTGAAGTCGGCACTACAGGATGCGCTACGGGATACACAGCAGGCTGCAAGCGAGAGCAGTAGGGAGGTGAGGGGATGGACGACAAGCCACGCACCGAGAAACCGACCAACATGCGCGCGTTCCGCCGCGGCACCGAGATCTGGCCTCGCCGTCGCCACGCTGTCTATCACCGTCATCGCCAGCGCCCTGGTGTGGTTGCCTCGGCGGCCAGGTCGCGCTGGCCGCGCTCGGCTGCTCCCCGTTTGGCGCCGCTCTCTTCGGCCTGCTCTACGGCGGCCTGGCGCTCCTCGAACGCTGGAACAAGGGCCTCTGGCGCTGAAAGGCAGGAAAAGTCCTCACGGCATGACGTCACGGGCATGGGGGTCTGCTCAGAAACTTCACGCTCGCTGTCATGCCGAGAACCCTATGCCCGTAGCGGCATGCGCCAGCGCGAGAACATTGCCAAGCCGTCGTTGCGAGCGACAGCGAAGCAATCCCCCGCCGTGGCAAAGGGCAAGGCTATGCGGCGAAAGTGCGTCCTGTCGCCCAGCGGGAGGCTGCTTCGTCGTCCTATCGTCCTCCTCGCAGCGACGCCGTCTGTGTTCTGAGCAGGAACGAGGCATCTGGGCCGCCGCAGTCCAGACCCCTCCTGCGTCGGGGTGACATTCGGGACGTTTCTTGTGTCGGCGCATGCCACCACGGGCATGGGGCGCCCGCATCACGTAGGCTGTGTTACAATTGCGTTCATCTATGCGGCAAATCCGCGCGCGTCCCTGCGTTGTTCCAGCAGGGGCCGATGCCCCACCGGTCCTTGAGCGTGGGGTTGACATGTCGCAGGTGAGCCGTCGGAGTTTTGAAGCTGGCGGCCCTGGCCGCCAAAGCCCCACTGCTGCCGCCCGCCTGCTTCGGCCCCGGGCGCGTTTGGGACTCGCCAGGCCGCCGAGCACGTGCATCGAGACGGCGCAGGTGTGCTGGATGTCGCGGCGACGGAAAGCCTACATGACCTTCTACTACCAGGCGACCCAGGCCGCCTTCTTCCGCCGCCTGCCGACGTACCAGCGCGCCTACGTGCAGGCCGCCCTCGACCAGGAGTGGTCGCATTACAAGTACCTGCTCCAGCAGGGCGCGACGCCGCAGGCGACCGCCTTCTACTTCCCGCCCGGGGCGTCTTCGACTTCAGCGGCTTCGCCACGTTCATCGCCGCCATCGAGACCCTGGAGACGGGCTTCATGGACGCCTACCTGGCGGCCGCCCGCCGCTTCGCCGAGCTGGCCAGCGCGATGGCCGAGATCGCCAACCGTGATCGTCGGCATCGAGGCGGAGCACCGCGTCCTCGGCCGCGAGCTATCCGGCGAAAGCCTGCCTCGCCCAACAACCTCTTCCCGGGCTTCGAGCGCCGCTACTGATCACCGCCCCTCCCAGATCATCGAAAGCTGGGCCTGCATGTCTACGGCGGCCTGAACCTATGCCGGCCTCGTCTCGATGCCCAACGGCGACGACATTCGCCGTCACCGGGAGCTACACGTGCCAGGCCATCGCGCCTGCCACGCCGACGGCGTGCGACGTCGAGTACCTGCTGCGCATCTTCAACATCGCTGCGACCGCCGAGGCCCTCGGCATCACTACTACGCCGGCACGGGGGCTTCTTCCGCGCTGCCCGCGACGCGCCATGGTAAGACCAGGCCGCCCCCGACGAGGAGCGCCACCACCTGGACTTCCTGAAGAGCAACGGCGCGACCTCGGGCGGCGACGACGTTCTACTTCCCGCAAACGCCTTCGACGATCTCCCCACGTTCCTCCAAATCCTGGACACGCCGGAGAACGCGTTCATCGGCGCTGCATTTGGCGGCGACGCAGCGCCTGGCGCAGCTCGGCCAGCCCCTCCTGGAGCAGACCGTCGGCCGATTCCTGGCGTCGAGGCGGAGCACCGCATCCTCGGCCGCATCATCGCCGGCATGACCTGCTCAACGACCTGCATGGAGGTCGCGCCAGCTGCCTCGCCGACGCTCAGGGCCGCCATCGCGCCGTTCCTGCAAGCGAGCGTGTCCAGCCTGCGCCAGGTCTCCATGCCGACGCCAGCGCAGATCACAACGGTAGACGCTGGCTGCGCTGCTGTCCCGACCGCCGCCTACTCCCGCATACTCTACGTTGCGCGAGGTTGCCCTGTCGGCCCCTGAGCCGAAATCCATCCTTGCCTGCGTTCCGTCACCTCCTATACGTAGCACGCCTGATAACTCGAAAAGGGAGGAAGTACGTGCGCCCCTGCGACATCTACGGGCTGGGCTGTTCCCATCCTGGTCGTCGTGGCCGTCATCGCCACCGCTGTGGCGGCACTGGCCTGGCCGCAGGGCGGCATCATCGGCGCTTCAACCGACAAGGACCGGCAGTGGACCGCAACGGCTTCGTCGGCCAGCAGCCGGGCGCTCGCCGTCGCCGCGCCCGAGAACGCCAACACGGCCGTTCCGTGGGTGGCGCTGGCCGAGGCGCTGCGCGGCAGCAACAGCCAGAACATCTTCGTGCGGAGTTTCGACAAGAACGCGGGCCAGTGGGGTAACCCGCGGGGCCGGGGCCGAACAACGGCAGCCTGAACTGCTGATGTCAGCGCCGTCGCCGAAGACCCCGCCATCGCCCTCGGCGGCGCGGTGACCAATGGCCACGGCACGGTGCCGTTCGTGGCCTGGTACGAGCCGCTGGTGACGCTCCAGAACAAGAACAACATCTTTGTCAGCGTGCTGGGCAGAACGGCGGCGGGCGAGTTCTGGCAGCCGGGATCAGCGACAAGCCCCAGCGCAACCCGCCCAGCCTGAACATAGCCTGCAGGACGCCGAAGAGCCGCGCATCGCCACCGGCCTGGTCAACGCCGGGCGCGACATCGTTCGTCCCCTGGGTGGCGTGGCAGGAGAACAGCGCCGTCGAGAGCGGCAAGCGCCAGATCTTCGTCTCGCGCGGCCAGCCCGACAACGGCGCGAACACCCTGGGCGGCCTGAAGTGGGTGCCACCGGCAAGAACGTCAACGGCGTCGGCCCCTCGCTGAACTTTGACCCTGCCAACGACGCCAGCCAGCCGACATCGTCTTCCGGCCTGAACAATACCGTTCCGTGGACCATCTGGCAGGAGCAGGATCGCTCCGGCCAGCAGGTCAACCGCATCTCGCCTCGAAGGCGATTGCCGATGCCACGGCCCTGGGCAACTTCCGCTGGGACATCCAGCCCGCCTGCACCGGCATCGGCCAGAACTGCGCCCTCAACCGGCAACTTCTTCCGCGACGCCAAGAACCTGCGCATCGCCAGCGGCACGCTGCCCGAGCAAGGACGCCACCAAGCCTGCCGTGGGCGGTGTGGCAGGAGTTCGACGGCCAGGCGTGGCAGATCTTCGTCAGCCGCTTCGACGGGACGAACTGGATCCTCGTCGGCGACAGCCTGGTCTTCCGCTTCGACAACGCCGAGACGCCCGACATCTACTTCGTCGGCAACGTTCCCCACGTCGCCTGGGTCGAGCAGCAGGGCGGCTTCAAGCTCTGTTCTACGCCACCTGGCCGACACGCGCCCTGGCCGCGAGCGCTGGGACCTGGACGCCGCCTGCGGCATCAACACCGCCAACCCGCCGACCTGTCCGCCCTGCGCGGTTCCGCGACCTCGCCGATGGTGGCGTGGCAGGAGAACATCTTCTTCAACCCCAGCGACCTGTCCGCCTCGAGGCCAAGCGCCTGCCCGATGGCCCGGGCCTGGGAAGCAGCAACCGTCGCCGTACATCCGCGTCATCTCCGCCACTGCGGGAAGCCGCGCTCAACAATGTCCTGCCCTGTCGGATGATAAGACGAGCGCGCCGCCTACGAGCACCTGCTCGGCCTGGCGGACTATCGAGACATCTTGCGATCACGTCAACGGCTGGGACAACATCCAGGAGATCGGCGCCCTCGCCAGCGAGACGGAGAACGCCTTCACCGGCCGCTACGGCCGCTGAGGACAAGGTCTACGTCGAGGACCCGGACAACCCTGGCACGTGGCTCGGCGGCATCACCGGCACGGCCGGGGCGACGATTACGACGAAGAACGGGATCCTGCACGTGGATCAGATGGTCATCACAAGCTCGGCCCTGGCAGCCCAGCGCTCGACATCAAGTGGGTGCTCGACTTCCGCCAGCCGATATTCTTCAAGACCTACGTGCAGCTCCTGAACATCATCTACAAGGATGACCAGGGCCAGCCGCAGCCGACCGACTTCTTCCCAGGTCGGCAGCATCAACGCCACCGTGGCGCAGATCGCCCTGCCGCTGATTGGGACGAACACGAACCTCCGCAACCCGTAGGTCGCCGTTATCACCCGCGTGGGCAAGCGATTCCGGGCGGCGGGGGATCGCTTCGCCCACGCTTCTTTCAGAAGAGTAGTGAAAAACGCAAGGCGCAAAGACGCGGTGCTGATCAAGAGCTCTTTCTTCCTTTGCGCCTCTGCGCCTTTGCGTTATCAGCCCATTCTAGCGGGAGTCGGTTCGCGCAAGGCGGCAGAGCAGATAATCGCTGCTGTCGCACTATGTGGATGTCTACGGTCTCATCGCCATCTTCATTATCATGCTGCTGAAGGAGATCGGCCTGCCGATCCCCATCCCCAGCGACCTGCTGATGCTCGCCGCCGCCGCGCAGGCCGCCGGGCGCTACGTCCTCTGGCAGGGCTTCGGCATCATCCTCCTGGCGATGCTCGTCGGCGCCTGGTGCACCTCGGTGCGCCGCTTCGGGCGTCCCTGCTCGATCGCGTGGGCCGCTACGTCATCGCCGCCGGACGTGTCGAGCGGGCGTCGGCGCCGATGCGCAAGGGCGGCACAGTCGGCATCGCCACCTCGCCGACAACGCCCGCGTCCGCATCGCCACCGTCCCCGCCTGCGCCCTGGCCGAGATCCCCTACCGAGCTTCCTCCTGGGCGTCCTCGTCGGCAGCGGCATCTTCCTGGCGCTCCACTTCGCCATCGGCTACATCGGCGGACCGATCATTAGCGCCATCATGAACGCCGGCGGCGTGACCGCGCTCATCATCCTCGTGGCCCTGGCGGCGATTGGGCTGGTGGTGTGGTTGTGGCTGCGGCGGCGGGGGAAGACGAAGGAACAGGCGCAAGCAGCGACGGTCGAGGGTGTCGGCGACTGGCTCGACGCCTGCTGCCCGGTCTGCCTGGCCATCGGCGCGGTGCGCGGCGTCCGCGAGAGCGCCACAGGTCCCGCCTCGTAAAGCTATCATTGCGCGCCGTCCAGTCCCCTGCGCGACGCTGTGAGCGCCGCGCGGGCGCTTGCCGCCAGCCGCGGCGATGCTACCCTTTCATGGCCCGAAATGGGCCATGCCAAACCCCACCGCGCCTTGTACAATGAGATTGCGCCACCGCACCCGGGTGCGGTGCTTCGCGTTGCATGACGACATGGCTGTCACCCCGAACGTCGTAAGGGCAGGCCCCCGTGCCTGCCCGCGCAGGAGGGGCATCCACGGGGGGATGCCCCTACAGACAGCCCAGGGTTATTTTCTGAGGAGCGCGTGATGGCAGAGAGGACGACGCAACACATCCGGCGCGCCTGTTCCGGGCGTAACGCGGCGGAACCCTGCCGATGATTGGCACAACCCTCGGCGCGCAGGCGGCCCTGGCCGCGCTGGTCATCGGTGGGGCGGCGGGCGGCCTCATCACCTACGTTCTACGCGAGCGCGTGCCGCGCCTCCTGGACAGGCGCGCGCGCTCGCCTGGTTCGCCCGTCGAGACCGATGAGGCCGTTGTATCGGTCAGGATGGAAGAGGAACGAACGGGACGGGGTCGCGCGAAACTGGTGAAAGCAGGCAGAGACACTCAGGCATACAGACTGATGGAGACAAACATGGCACAACCGCAGTCAACAGCAACAATAGAAAATCAGCAGCTCGTGGCGGGGGTGTTTGCGACGAAGGCGGCGTACGATGCGGCCGCCGGTAAGATCAAGGCCATGGGGCCGCAGCTCCAGGTGGTGAACGCCAGCAACCTCCTGGTGCTCGAAAAGGATGACAGCGGCAAGGTTCACGTGGATGTACTCGACATCGGCTCCGCCTCCGGCGTAGACCTGGCGAGTATGGCCGAGCGCGTCACCAGCAATCTCGATACCCTGTCCGGCAACGCCGCGAGTAGCCCAACAGGGTTGGGGGCGCGGGCGAGCCACCTGGGCCTGGCGCTCAATCCTGGCGCCGTGGGGATCGCGACGTTCGTGGACAAGCAGTTCGCGGGCAAGGTCGAGGACGGCATCCGCAAGATGGGCGCGCAGATGTTGACCGCCGACGACCTGAAGCGCATCGGCGCCGGGTTGGGTGCGGCCCACGGCATGAACGACCTGGCCGCGTCAGCCGCCATGACGGCGAGGACCGCCGCGCCGGCCGCGCCGGCGGTGTTCGACTGGCAAGCCGAGTACGCCTACTCCCTGGCGGTTCAGGCGTTCATCTACGGCTTCCCCTACGTCTATAACGCTTTCACCCGCTACAAGTGGACGAACATCCCCCAGGACCCCAAGCACGTACCCTACTCGCCCGTCAACAAGTTCTGGCACGCCCAGGAGGTGCTCGACGCGACGTACCGCGACGGCGGCTGCCCCAACAACGACACTGCCTACTCGGTGGCGTGGATTGATGTGAGCCAGGAGCCGATCATCGTCAGCGTACCCGACATCCCGGCCGAGCGCTACTGGACGATGGAAATGTTCGGGTTCACCTCGGACAACTTCGCCTACATCGGCAAGCGCTACGGCACGCGAGGCGGCCATTACCTCGTCGCCGGCCCCAACTGGACGGGCGAGCTGCCGGCGGGCGTGAACCGCGTCGAGCCCGACTCCCCGACGCCGTGGTTCTGCATTCTGGGCCGCACGGTGGTCAACGGCGTCGAGGACCTGCCCGCCGTTCACGCCATTCAGGCGCAGTACAAGCTGACGCCGCTGAGCTACTGGGGCAAGCCGGAGTCCGAACTCCCCGACCGCCGCGACGTGTACAAGCCGGCCCTGTCCATCGTCGGCTCCGACGACCCGCTGGGGCCGTGGAAGACGCTCAACGCCATGCTGGCCGAGAACCCGCCGCCGGCGCACCACGCCGTCCTGCTCCAGCAGTTCGCCGACATCGGCATTGGCCCCGGCCTGGATGTCGAGGGGCAGCCGCAGGTGGTGAAGGACGCGCTGATGCGCGCCGCAAGCAAGGGCATGCTGCTCCTGCGGCAGCAGTTCATGAGCGGCGTGTGGGCGACCATCGTCAACGGCTGGCGCTACCCACCGCGCGACGAAGGGCGTCTGGGCGACAAGTTCCTGATGCGTGCGGCGGACCAGTCCCTGGTGGGTGTATGCGCCAACGACCCCGAAGAGGCGGTGTACCTGGTCAATCTCACGGACGACAAGAACGCGCCGCTGACGGGCGCGCACAAGTACGAGCTGACCTTCCCGGCCGGCCTGACGCCGCCCGTGGACGCTTTCTGGTCGCTGACCATCTATGGCACGGACTACAACCTGGTCCCCAACCCCATCAACCGCTACTCCATCGGCGACCGCACGCCGGGGGTGAAGCAGAACGCGGACGGCTCGACGACTTTCTACTTCCAGGCCGACTCGCCCGGCGGCGACAAAGAATCGAACTGGCTGCCCACCGGCGGCGAGGCCTGGTTCCCGATCCTGCGCCTGTACATGCCGCGTCCTGAGGTCGTCAACGCTACGTGGGCGTGTCCGCCGCTCAAGCGCGTAGGCTAAGTCGCCGCTGTCGCCCGTGTCGGTGGCTGGCATGAACCGCCGCGACCGCCGCCGCGACCGCCGGTAGCATTGACTGGGAACCGCCCTCGATCCAGGGCGTGAGATAACCACGACTCCCAAGAACAAGGAGAGGCGACATGTTCCGAAGGCGACGCGAAGAACGACGGGAGGCAGCGGCTGCGGAGCAACAGGCAGCAGCTGCGGAGCAACAGGCAGCGGCCGCGCCAGCGCAGGAAGCGCCACCGGCAGCAGCCCCCGCGCAAGCTGAGGCGCCGGCGCAGGCCGCGCCAGCGCAGGAAGCGCCACCGGCAGCAGCCCCCGCGCAGGCTGAGGCGCCGGCGCCGGCAGCGTCGGCCGCCGAGGCGGCCCCGGCGGCCCCGGCTTCGGCGAACCTGACGGCGCAGCTCGAGGAGCTTTCGCAACTGCACAACGCCGGGGTCCTCACCGACGAAGAGTTCTCGGAGGCCAAGGCGAAGGTACTCGCGGGCGGCTGAGAGATTGAGATGCCCAAAGAGACTGGGGTGGGTATCAAACTCGCCCCAGTCGTCTTACCCCTCCGCGACCGTTTGGCCGAAGCGAACCCAACTGAATAGCCAGACCGACCAACGCCCACCGAAGGAGCAGAGCCTATGAGACTCGCAACGACCGTTGCCATCCTGGCCCTCGTGTCCGTGGTTCTGATGATCGCCGGCGTCGCCGTGGCCGATGGCCCGCAAGGCATCACCACGCCGAGCCAGCTGACCTTGCCCTACGCCGGCGCGTATTCAGGGGCAACCGCCGCGTTCCTTGTGCAACAACAAGCGGGTACCCGCAGCGCGTCAAGCCCCGCGATTTACGGTGTGGCCAACGCCGACGATGGCGGCTGGTTCACCAGCGTGTCCGGCAACGGCTCCTTCAACCAGGGCAATAATGCCGGGGTCTGGGCGCAGGGCGTGGGCTACGGTGTTTACGCCGTCAACCTGGGCGCCGGCCCCGGCGTCTACGGCCTTAGCACCGTGCAGCAGGGTGTCGTCGGCATCAATAACGCCACGACGCGCAGTGACACGCCGGGCGTCCAGGGGCAGGGGGCCGCCAACGATGGCGGCTGGTTCCTGAGCCAGCAGGGGAACGGTGTCTACGGCCAAGGCCCCAATGCCGGCGTCTGGGCGGCCGGGGTCGGCCAGGGCGTGTATGCGACCGCCTCGAACGGTAACGCCATCAACGCGCAAGGCAGCCAGATCGGCGTGAATGTCACCGGCGGGACGATTGGCGCAAATGTCTACGGCACGCAGAGCGGCCTCAACGTGAGCACGTCGAGCAGCGGCACATCCGCGATTCTGGCCGTCAATCCCTCGGCCGGCAATAGCATTACCTCAATCTCCTCCGGCGGTGTCGCCGTCAACGCGACAGGTGGCACGAACGGTGTCATTGGGACGGGTACGGGCAACAACGCCAACGGTATCGTGGGGATTGCCAGGACTGGCGGCAGTCCCTACGCCATCTGGGGCCAGGCCACCACGGCCGGGTACGCCGGCTTCTTCAGCGGCAACGTGCAGGCCACCGGCAGCATTATCGGCAGCCTGGCGGCGACGAAGCTGGACGACCCGACGGCGCCAACCCAGCGCTATCTGAATCAGGCCGCCGTCACGAGCGGCGAGATGTTGACCATGGTCAACGGGAATGTCGTGACCGACGCCAACGGCGACGCGGTCGTGAAGGTACCCGCGTATGTGGAGGCGCTGAGCAAGGACTTCCGCTATCAATTGACAACCATCGGCCAGCCCGCCCAGGCTTATGTGGCGAAAGAGCTGAAGGACGGCGAGTTCGTCATTCACACGGACAGGCCGTCCGTCAAGGTGTCGTGGCAGGTCAGCGGCGCGCGCAACGATCCCTACGCCCAATCCCTTGGTTGGAGCACGGTGGAAGACAAGGTCGGCGCCGACAAGGGGACGTATCTACACCCTGAGGCGTACGGCCAGTCGAAGAGCCTGAGTGTTGACGCTGCGCGGATCGCCGCGCTGAACCGGACGCTCGACGCCGCCCAGTCGTCGAGCGCGATGGTGGCGCGCAGCGCGGGGAAGTTCACCCCTGACCTGACCCCACGGCCGGACCTGCAACCGGCGCCGCCAGCGGTTGTGCCGCCTGAGGTTGGGCGGCCGGCGCGCGATAAGCAAACGCAGCCGTAACCGAGGGCCGCTGCGCCGCGATCAACGCCAGGAACCGTCCGCCGACGCTCTCGACGGGCGGTTTCTGCGTCTTGCGCCGAGCGGGGCGGCCGCGCGACGCTCGAAGCGTCGCGCTAGTGGATAGCAGCCCGAGGGGCTGAGAGCCAAGCCTGGGCTATCTGTAGGGGCGACGTGTTGGACAGTAGCTCCACAGTATAGCGTGGAAGAACTATCGTGCTGGCGCTGGAGAGCCATCTCCAGCGCCTTCAAGGCGGCGGAGTTGTCACTCCGCCGCCAGCAGGGGGTCTCCACGCTATCGTGCAGAGCTACGTGTTGAACCACGAAAGGCGCGAACAGGACACGAAAAACGCGAAAAAGAGTCGCCCAGCGTCGGCCTTTCGCGGCTTTTCGCAGCCTTTCGTGACCTTCGTGGTCCGACGACCCACGTCTGGGCTGTCATGCTGAGTGCAACGAAGCACCCCCTGGTCGCCTGGAGGCCCTTCGTTGCACTCAGGGCGACAACGTATTTTCATCCGTCTCGTGGTGGACGCAAGTCGATGCGGAACTCCTCTGCTCTGGGCAGGATTGCCGCCAGACCCTCATTTCGCCTAGAATTGTGGAGGCGGCGGACGACATACTCGCGTCCCGCGTAGGTCGCAAAAGGATAGCCATGACACCTCCCATCACCTTCAAAGTCACGTCGGCCGGGGTCGCGCCGGTGAGCATCTCCGGCGCAACCCTGGACGAGATCTCGCGCGCCCTCCCCGAAGGGACGTACACCACAATGCGCACCTACAGCGGCCGCCGCTTCCTGGACATGCCCCACCACATGTCACGCCTGGCGGAGTCGCTGTGCTTGCTGGATGGGAGCGTCACGCTGGACGAGACCGCCGTGCGGCGCGGTCTCGCCGATGCCCTCGCCGCCACCGCCTACGCCGAGTCCCGCGTTCGCGTGACCATTCCCCTGGCCGGCGCGCCCATCTACATCAGTGTCGAGCCGTTCACCCCGTACCCGGCCGAGCTATACCGCGACGGCGTGCGCACGATCACGATGCTCATGGCGCGGCAGAACCCGAAGGCGAAGGCGACGAGTTTCATCGCCCCCTCGCGGGAGATGAAGGCCACCCTGCCGCCCGGCATCCACGAGGTGCTGATGGTGGACGGCCGCGGCGACATCCTCGAAGGCTTCAGCTCCAACTTCTTCGGCATCCTCGACGGCGAGTTGCGGACGGCGGACGAGGGCGTGCTGGCCGGTGTGACGCGGGGCATCGTGCTCCAGGCCGCCGAAGGTATCGCGTCCCTGCGCCTGACGCCGGTGAGCCAGGCCGACATCGGGCGTGTGAGTGAGGCGTTCATCACCAGCGCGTCGCGCGAGGTCATGCCCGTGGTCGCCATCAACGACGCGCTCATCGGCGACGGCCGGCCGGGACCGCTGACCGCGGCCATCAGCCGCCGCTTCGCCGAGATCGTCGCCGCCACGAGCGAACCGCCGGTGTAGTTTGGGTTGTCACAATCTCTAGAATCGCTAGGCAGATTGCCGCGACACCCCTATAATTCAAGCATGAGCCAGTGGACATCGGACAGCCCCACCGAGTATAACGGCCGCGCGGCCGAGATACAGCCCACCATGACCGTCGTCAGCCACAGCGCTGAGGACACGGCCCGCCTGGGCGCGGCCGTCGGCGCGCGGCTCGCGCCGGGCGATGTGATCGTCCTGCGCGGGCAGCTTGGCGCGGGCAAGACCGTCTTCACCCAGGGCATCGGGCGCGGCCTGGGTGTCCGTGAACACGTCATCAGCCCCACGTTCACCCTGCTCCGCGAGCACACGTCCGGCCGCCTGCCGCTGTACCACGTGGACGCCTACCGACTGGCGGGCGCGGTCGAAGCGTTCACCTTCGGCCTCGACGAGTACCTCTACGGCGACGGCGTGACCGTGATCGAGTGGGGCGAGCGCGTCGAAACACTGCTGCCGGCGGAGTACCTGGCGGTGGACCTGGCGTATGGCGCGACGGGGGAGCGCACGCTGACCCTGAGCGCCCGGGGCGCGCACTACGCCGATATCCTGCGCGCGCTCGCGGCAGAGCAAGGCAACGGCCATGCTCCTGGCAATTGACACCGCCAGCCACCTGGCCGGCATCGCGCTGTACGACGAGAACGGCGTCGCCGCCGAGCACTCCTGGACGTCCCGCGCCCACCACACCGTTGACCTGGTTCCCAATATCGCCACCCTGCTGAAGCAGCAGGGCCTGGCAGCGGCCGACCTGAGCGGGCTGGCGGTGGGCCTGGGGCCAGGCTCGTTCACCGGCCTGCGCATCGGCCTGAGCGTCGCCAAGGGATTGGCCCTGGCCCAGAACTTGCCGCTCGTCGGCGTGCCGTCCCTGTACGCCATTGCCCACGCCCACGCGGCCTGGCCCGGCCCCCTGTGGGCGATCATCGCCGCTGGCCGCGGGCGCTTCGCCGGCGCGCTGTTCATGCCCGGCGCGCCGTGGCCGTCGGCGGACGACTATCAGTTAGCTCGTCTCGACGCCCTGGCCCCGGCCCCGGCCGCGCCGACGCTCTACGTGGGCGAGCTTGGCGCGGCGGAGCGGGCCGCCCTGCGAGAGCGCTGGGGGGAGCGCGCCCGCCTACCCCAACCGGCGGCGACGTTGCGGCGCGTGGCGTACCTGGCGGAGCTAGGCTGGCAGCGCCTCGCGCGGGGCGAGCGGGACGACGTGGCCGACCTGTCCCCGATTTATCCACCGAGTCCGGGTGTGCCGTCGGCGCACAGCGCAGCGGCCCAGGAGTGATGCAGCGTGGCTCTATCGCTATCCCCATTCGCCGACCTGCCCTACGTCGTCGCGCCGATGCGCGTAGGCGACATCGAGGAGGTCACCCACATTGACCGTCTGTCGTTCCCGACGCCCTGGTCGTACAACTCGTACTACAACGAGATCGAGCGCAACAAGGCGGCGCACTACTACGTGCTGCGCCTACGCGACGCGCCACAGACCGCGGATGACGGGGAGAATGGGTGGCGGCGGCTCCAGCGGTGGCTCGGCGTTCAGCCGGGACATGAGCGCAGCTCGATCATCGGCTACGCGGGGATGTGGCTGATGCACGACGAGGCGCACATCAGCACGATCGCGATTCACCCGGACTGGCGCGGACACGCGCTGGGGGAGTACTTGTTGCTGGCGATGCTGGTCGAGGCGCAGGCGCTCAAAGCGGCGATGGTCACCCTGGAGGTGCGGATCACCAATACCCGCGCCCAGGCGCTCTACCGCAAGTATCACTTCGACATGGTCGGGCGGCGGCGCGGCTACTACTCGGACAACGGCGAGGACGCGCTGCTCATGACGACGCCCTCCCTCGGCGACGCGGACTACGAGGCCGCCCTGGCCGCTCTCGCGGCGGCCCTGCGCCAGCGCCTGCAGGCGCACATCGTTCCGGCGGAACGAGAGAACCGCGTCCGCTAACCCATTCCACTCACCGGGCTGGCGGTGGAGTGACAACCCCGCCTGCGCGTCCTTCGTAATCCAAATCCTCTGTGTCCTCTGTGCCTCCGTGGCGCTCTTCTCTCATCGCCAGTAGGCGGCGATGAGGAGGACGGCGAACAGAAGCGTGAGGCCCGTCTGCCACGCGCCGATGACGGCGGGCTTGACGCCGACGGGCGGGCGCCACAGGCCGCCGATCAGCGCCTCGGCCAGGGCGGGCAGGAAGGCGCCGACGGCGAGCAGCGGCACGACGCCGAGCAGCCCCAGCGCGGCGACGATCAGCGGGTTGGCGACGTTGTACAGCGTCGAGCGCCACGCCAGCCGACGCCGCTCCGGCCAGGCCGGGACGGCTTTCATGCGGCGGTACTGGAGCGCCAGGTAGATGTAGACGACGCCGCCGGCCGCCTGGAGCCAGCACAGCAGCCACAGCCAGAAGGCCGTCACGGTCAGCCCGCCGATGCTGACGCCATACGCGGCGGGCGCCGCCAGGCATAGGACGCCGGCGCCGACAAGCTCGGCGGCCATCTGCCCACGCTCGGCGCGGCGGGCGACGAGCCACATCTGCCACGCCACGACGGGCAGCGCCAGGACGGCGAGCCACAGAATCCAGGCGTCGCCGGCCAGGAGTAGCCCGACTAGTCCCGCCAGGGCCAGCAGGCCGTAGACCACCAGCCAGACGAGGGCCGGGCCGGCGCCGCTGCGGGCGCGGCGGCCGGACAGCGCCTTGGTCAGGATGGTCAGCGGCTGGAGGGCGAGGAAGGCGCCGGCGACGGCCAGGAGCAGCCAGAGCAGCTCCGGCCGCCACGTCCGCCCGACGCCGAGGCCGACGAGCAGCGGCGCGCCGAGCATGGCCCACGCGCCGTGCTGCTGCGGCAGCGCCAGGTGGCGGCGGAACAGTGTCTCGCGGGAGAGACTGGCAGTCGTCATGCGTAACCTTCTCCGGTAGAGACGCGCCACGGCGCGTCTCTGCGCCATGGCGCGTCTCTACTCGCGCGCGTCTCTACTTCATCGTGCGCAGCTGCGGGAAAAGGACGACCTCGCGGATCGAGGTGCGGTCGGTGAACAGCATCACCAGGCGGTCAATGCCGTAGCCGAGGCCGCCGGTCGGCGGCATGCCGTGCATCAGCGCCAGGATGTAGTCCTCGTCCAGCGGCATCGTCTCCTCGTCGCCGGCGGCGCGCATCGCGGCCTGCTGGATGAAGCGGTCGCGCTGGTCCAACGGGTCGTTCAGCTCGCTGAAGGCATTGCCCATCTCGCGCGTGGCGATGAAGAACTCGAAGCGCTCGGTGAGCTGGGGGGCGTCGGGCTTCTTCTTCGCCAGCGGGCTGATCTCCGTCGGGTAGTCAATGACGAAGGTCGGCTGGATGAGCGTCGGCTGGAGGCAGGCGTCCAGCAGCTCGTTGACGAGCTGGCCCCAGGTGGGCTTCGGGTTCACCTTCACGCCGCTCTGGCGGATGGCGTCGCGCAGCGCCTCGAACGTCGTGTGCTCGTAGATGTCAATGCCGCTGTTCTCCAGGATGCCGTCGCGCAGGCTGACACGCCGCCAGGGTGGGGCCAGCTCGATCTCGTCGCCCTGGTAGGTGATGCGCGTCGTACCGAGCACCTGCTGGGCGATGGACGCGGTCATGGTCTCGACGAGAGCCATGACGTCGCGGTAGTCGGCGTAGGCCCAGTAGCACTCCATCATGGTGAACTCGGGGTTGTGGGTGGTGTCCAGGCCCTCGTTGCGGAAGTCGCGGCCGATCTCGTAGACCTTGTCGAGGCCGCCGACGATGAGGCGCTTGAGGTATAGCTCGTCGGAGATGCGCAGGAAGAAGTTGCGCTCCAGGGCGTTGTAGTACGTCTCGAAGGGACGGGCGGCGGCGCCGCCGTAGAGCGGCTGGAGCACCGGCGTCTCGACCTCGATGAAGCCCGCGTCGTCGAGGTAGCGGCGCATGGCGCTGACGATGGCGGTGCGGCGCAGGAACACCTCGCGCGAGTCGGGGTTGGTGAGGATGTCCAGGTAGCGCTGGCGGTAGCGCGCCTCGGTGTCTTGGAGGCCGTGCCACTTTTCGGGCAGCGGCCGCAGGGCCTTGGAGAGCATGGCGAAGTCGCGCACCTCGACGGTCAGCTCGCCCATGCGCGTGCGAAACAGAGAGCCGCGCGCGCTGATGAAGTCGGCGCGGTCGAAGGTCTGCTGGAAGAAGGTGTAGCGGTCGGCGCCGACCGTGTCGCGCTTGAAGGCGAGCTGAATCTGGCCGCTGCCGTCCTGGACGGTGGCGAAGGTGAGCTTGCCGTGGGGGCGGATGCTGAGCAGGCGGCCGGCGACGGC
>JAXLWJ010000002.1:0-218835 GCA_046328535.1 Anaerolineae bacterium | reverse complement strand
ACACAGAAGACAACGTCAACTGTAGCGCCGACTTTCAGTCGGCTCGCTTGTGCTACCGGGGCGAGACCTTGCGCTGCTTCTCGCGCTGCCGCAGCTCGACGCGGCGGATCTTGCCGCTGATGGTCTTCGGCAACTCGGTCACGAACTCGATCTCGCGCGGGTACTTGTACGGAGCCGTGACGTTCTTGACGTAATCTTGCAGCTCGACGGCCAGCGCGTCGGAGGGTTGGTAGCCGGGGGCGAGAATCACATACGCCTTGACCACCTCGCCGCGCAGCTCATCGGGGCTGGCGACCACCGCCGCCTCGGCTACCGCCGGATGCTCCACCAGCGCGCTCTCGACCTCGAACGGCCCGATGCGGTAACCCGCGCTGAGAATCACGTCGTCGGCGCGGCCCACGAACCAGAAGTAACCCTCCTCGTCCATGAGGGCGCGGTCGCCGGTGATGTACCAGTCGCCGCGCATCGCCGCCGCCGTCGCGCCCGGATTGCGCCAGTACTCCTGGAACAGCCCGACCGGCCGCGTCGGATGGACCCGCACCCCGATATCGCCTTCCTTGCCCGGCGGGAGAATCGCGCCATCATAGTCCACAACCGCCACATCGAAGCCGGGCGAGGGCTTGCCCATCGAGCCGGGTTTGACGGCCAGCGGCGGGAAGTTCCCGCACAGCAGCACCGTTTCCGTTTGCCCGTAGCCGTCGCGGATCGTCAGCCCAGTTGCGTTCCGCCACTGCTCGATGACCTCCGGGTTCAGCGGCTCGCCGGCGCCGACGCAGTGGCGCAGGCGGGGGAACTGGTACGCCTGGAGGTCTTCCAGCACGAGCATGCGGTAGGCCGTCGGCGGCGCGCAGAACGTCGTGATGCCGTACCTTTGCAGGAACTCCAGCGTCTCGCGGGCATTGAACTTGCCGCGTCCATCGTGAATGAATAGCGACGCGCCCATGTTCCACGGCCCGAACAGGTTGCTCCAGGCGGCCTTGGCCCAGCCCGTTTCCGAGAGGTTCCAGTGCAGGTCGGACGGCTGCAAGTCCAGCCAGTACTTGCCGGTGATGATGTGGCCGATGGGATAGGAGGCGTGGGTGTGTAGCACCATTTTGGGGTATCCGACGGTGCCAGAGGTGAAGTACACCATGCAGGGATCACTGCTGGGCGTCGCCAGACGCTCGCGCTCGTCGCTCGCCGCGCTGACCAGGGAGTCGTAGCTCAGCCACCCTTCGCGCTCGCCGCCAACGACGATCATGACCTGGAACGACGGACATTGCCCGCGCACTTCGTCGAACTTGGCGGCATTCGCGGCGTCGGTGATGACGACGCGCGTCTCGGCGGCCTGGGCGCGGTAGGCGATGTCCTTCGGGGTGAGCAGGATTGTGCCTGGCATCGAGACGGCCCCGACCTTCATGATGCCCAGAATCGCTTCCCACCACTCCGGCACACGTGGGAGCATCAGGAATACGCGGTCGCCGCGCTGCACGCCGAGGCTTTCGAGAGCATTGGCCAGCCCGTTCGAGCGGCGGCGGAAGTCGGCGTAGGTGAAGCGGCGCTCCTGCTGCGCGTCGTGGCTGACCCACAGCATGGCTTCCTGGTCAGGGTTCTCGGCCCAGCGGTCCACCACGTCGAAGGCCCAGTTGAAATCGGCTGGTACCTCCCATTTGAAATCGCGCCGCTCGGCCTCGTAGTCGGTCATATTGTGTGCGCGCGCGTCCACTTGCGACATGACCACACCTCCTCATTGAATGGGCGCCGACTTGCGTCTAGGGTATCTCACCCCGTCTCGCGGATGGGCGTGAGTATAGCCCAAAGGCGACGCAGTGGCAAGCGATGCGAGAAGATCGGGAAGGGCGGACAGGCCCTTCTGGGGTGGGGCCACAACGCCCCTCCTCCATCCCCCAACCCCCTTCCTCCCCACCAGTGGGGGAGGAAGGGGGAGCCGAGCGCAGCGAGGCGGGGGTTGGTGGGGGACGAATCGCCGCCGCCGCCTGCCTGTCCGCCCTTGAACACAAGGGGCGAGGGGGGCCAGAGGGATTTCTCCCCTTCCCCCACTGTGGGGGAAGGGGCAGGGGGATGAGGGGGCGAAATGGGTCGCCTTCGGCACCCCGGAAATTCGGGATGACTCATGTGCCGAACGGGTGGCGTCGGCGGGCGACGACGAGGCCGGGTCTTGACGAGAGCCTCGTACCTTTCGTGGTCCACCACTTATGACGAACGATTAAGGTAGCGGCTTGCCGCCGGTGACGCCGATGACCTCGCCGTTGACGTAGCTCGACCAGGCGACGCCAGGAAGACGTACACCGGCGCGCTTGCTCGGCCGGCTGAGCCGGACGGCCCATCGGTAGGTCTTACCGAACTGGGACGACTGCTGCTCGGGCATTGTGGACACGATGAGCGGCGTCCACACCGGCCCCGGGGCGACGGCGTTGACACGGATGCCTTGCTTGATGAGTTCCTCGGCCAGGCCCTTGGTGAACGTCACGATAGCGCCCTTCGTCGCCGCGTAGGGCAGCAGCGCCGGCGTCGGCTTGTAGGCCTGGATAGACGCGGTGTTGATGATGACGCTGCCTTCCTTGAGGTGCGGCAGCGCCGCCTTGACCAGGTAGAACATTGCCAGGATGTTGGTGTTGAATGTGTGCTGAATCTCCGCGTCCGAGAACTCCTGGAGGCTGTCGCGCGACATCTGGTAGGCGGCGTTGTTGACCAGGATGTCGAGACGGCCGAACTCCTTGACCGCGCGATCCACAATCTGCCGGCAGTGCGCCGGGTCGCTGATGTCGCCCGAGACCGCGATGGCCTTGCGCCCCGCCGCCTCGACGACGCGGCACGTGTCCTGCGCGTCCTTATCCTCGTTGAGGTAGGCGACGAGGACATCGGCGCCCTCGCGGGCAAAGGCCAGCGCGACGGCGCGGCCGATGCCGCTGTCGCCGCCGGTGATGATGGCCGCCCGCCCGGTCAGCTTGCCCGCGCCTTTGTACGACTTCTCGCCGAAGTCGGGCTGCGGTCGCATCTCCGACTCCTGGCCGGGGTATGCCTGCTGCTGCGGCGGGAACGGCGGCTTCTGCGGTTCCTGCTGGCGGGGATCCTTCTGCTGTGTCTGTCGGCTGCTCATTTTCTTCCCTTTCGTTCTTGAACAAACGGTGATCGTCGTTTTCGCTTCGCGGCTGCGCCGGCGTGGGCGGCGGCGGCCGTTGCTGTGGTAGCAAGAAATGGGCCTCCTGTCGGGGGCCAGGTGGCGCTTTGCCAGGAATCTCGTATCATAAGCAGCAGTGCAAGACAATATCGGTGGGACGCATTTCGGAGGAGTGACGGTTATGGGCGCTGTCATGCGAGAGGGTGGGGTTGCCGCTGGCGAGTTACTGCTCGACGACGACCCGCTGTGGTACAAGGATGCCGTTATCTATGAGCTGCACGTGCGCGCGTTCAGCGACAGCAACGCCGACGGCATGGGCGACTTTCGCGGCCTGACGCAGAAGCTGGACTATTTGCAAAGCCTGGGGATCACGGCCATCTGGCTGCTGCCGTTCTTCCCGTCACCCTGGCGCGACGATGGCTATGATATCGCCGACTACAGCGATGTGCATCCAGCGTATGGGACCGTGCGCGATGTCGAGCAGATCGTGCGCGAGGCCCACCGCCGCGGTCTGCGCGTCATCGGCGAGCTGGTTTGCAACCACACCTCGGACCAGCACGCCTGGTTCCAGCGCGCCCGCCGCGCCGCGCCGGGTAGCCCGCTGCGCGACTTCTACGTCTGGACGGACGATCCGACGAAGTACAAAGACGCTCGCATCATCTTCACCGATACGGAGACCTCGAACTGGACGTGGGACCCGGTCGCCAACGCTTACTACTGGCATCGCTTTTTTCACCACCAGCCGGACCTCAATTTCGACAACCCGCTCGTCTGCGAGGCCATTATGGCGGCGATGGATCAGTGGCTCGATATCGGGCTGGACGGGCTGCGCCTCGACGCCATTCCCTATCTCTACGAGCGCGAAGGGACGTCGTGCGAAAACCTGCCGGAGACGCACGCCTTTCTCAAGGAGTTGCGCCGCCGCGTTGACAGCAAATACCGCAACCGCGTCTTCCTGGCCGAGGCGAACCAGTGGCCGGAGGATACCATCCCGTACTTCGGCGACGGTGACGAGTGCCACATGGCGTTCAACTTCCCGGTGATGCCGCGCCTGTACATGGCGTTGCGCACCGAGGACCGCTTCCCGATCCTCGACATCCTCGCCCAGACGCCGCCCATTCCCGAGACGGCGCAGTGGGCGACCTTCCTCCGCAATCACGATGAGCTGACGCTGGAGATGGTGACCGAGGAGGAGCGCGACTACATGTGGCGCGTCTACGCTCGCGACCCGCGCATGCGAATCAACCTGGGCATCCGCCGCCGGTTGGCGCCGCTGCTGGACAACGACCGCCGCCGCATCGAGCTTCTCAACGGCCTGCTGTTCGCCCTGCCCGGCACGCCGGTTCTCTACTACGGCGACGAGATCGGCATGGGCGACAACATTTACCTCGGCGACCGCGACGGTGTGCGCACGCCGATGCAGTGGAGCGCCGACCGCAACGCTGGCTTCTCCGAGGCGAGTAGCCAGCGGCTCTATCTGCCGGTCATCAGCGATGGCGAGTACAGCTACGAGACGGTCAATGTCGAGGTGCAGAGCGGCGCCCCCAACTCGCTGCTCTCGTGGATGCAGCGGCTGATCCGGCTGCGCAAGCGGCACAAAGCGTTCGGACGCGGCGACATCACGTTCCTGCACCCAGACAACCCCAAGGTGTTGGCGTTCCTGCGCCGCTACGAAGGCGAGACCATCCTTGTCGTAGCGAACCTGTCCCGCGACGCGCAGCCGGTCGAGTTGGATCTCGCGGAACACGCGGGCTGGACGCTGACGGAGATGCTCGGCGGCGCGGACTTCCCGCCGATCTCGTCCGCGCCGTATCTCGTGACGCTGGCGCCCTACGCCTTCTACTGGTTCGCCATGGGGCCGCCCGACGCGGGCCAGGTCGAGCCGGGCCGGGGCGTACCCATCCCGACTCTGCCGGTGAGCGACGTGGATGACCTGTTCCACGGGCCTGGCCGCGACGCCCTTCTGGATGCAGCGCCAGACTACCTGCGGCGGATTGGAGCGATTGCGGCCGCGGAGCCGATTCGCGCCGCCCGCCTGCTGGACGTCATTCCCTTGTCGTCGCACGGGCGCGAGTTTGCCGTCAGCCTGGTGGAGCTGGAAACGGGCGTCGGCGATCTGACGGCGTGGCTGCTGCCGCTGACGGTCCTCGCCGGGGAGGGGGCGAGCGGGTTCGTCGGCGCAGACGCGCCGAGCATCGTTGCGCATCTGCGTCCACAGAGCGGCGAACCTCGTATCCTGGTGGATGCGTTCGGGGAGCCGGACTTCGCGGCGGCCCTGGTGGATATCGTAGCTGGACAACGCGCCGTGGAGGGGCGGCAGGGCAGCATCAGCGGTAGCCTCGTGCAGGGCAACGCGCCGGACGCGGGCGGCCTCACGTTGGAGACGGCGGACGTGCGAATAGATCTGGCGGGCGCCGCGACGACGTGGCCCGGCGGCCGGCTGCGCGTGTTTCGCCAACTGGCGCCGGGGCTGCGCAGTGGGCTTGAGATAGGGGCGTTTCTCACCGCGCACGAGGTTCAGCACGTTGTGCCGCTGACAGGCGCGCTCCAGTACCAACCCGAGCGCGGCGACGCCATCGCCCTCGCCATGTTGCAAGGCGCGCCGCCAACGGGGATGAACGGCTGGGAGTGGGCGCGGAGCGAGGTCAACGACTATCTGGACAGAGTCGCCGGCGCGGATGTCGCGCCGCAGGCGCTGCCGCTTACGACAACGGCGCTGCTCGCGCTGGCCGAGGGTGCGCCCTCGGCGGCCGCCGAGAACACGCTTGGTGAAGCCCTCGCGCGCGTGCTCCTGCTCGGACAGCGCACCGGCGAGCTGCATCGCGCCCTGGCGTCCGACAAGGATGACAAAGCCTTCGCGCCGCAGCCGTTCACGGGCTTCTATCAGCGTTCGGTCTACCAGGAGACGCGCAGCCTCACGCGGCGCGTGATGGGGTCGCTCCGCCAGCGCATGGAGGGCCTGCCCCGCGAGGCGCGCCCGGCGGCGCAGGATGTCCTCGATCAGGAGAATGCGCTCCTGGAACGCCTCCGTGCCATCATCGAAGGCAAAATCGCGGCGATGCGCATCCGCTGTGACGGCGATTTCGACCTGGCGGATGTCATCTATAGCGGCGACGACTTCGTCACCCTGGACCTGGGCGGCGACGCGACACGCCCCTTGAGCGAGCGCCGCCTGAAGCTGTCCCCGCTGCGAGATGTGGCGGGGATGCTGGCCTCCTTGCACACGGCGGCTTACACGACGCTGGCCGAGCGGATGCGGCTAGGCCTGGTCGGCGCGGCGGACTTCGCGGCGGCCGAGGCGTGGACGCGCTTCTGGGCGGCCTGGGTTAGCGCGGCATTCCTGAAGGGCTACCTGGACGAGGTTCGACCGGCCGCCCTCTTGCCGTCGTCGCCGACAGATCTCGCGCAGTTCCTAGACGTTCTGCGTCTGCGGAAGGCCATTCATGACCTGGGGGTTGCCCTCGACACCGATGCGGAGCAGGCATTGACGCCGATGACCCAGGCGCTACAGATGCTGGAATAGAGACAAGGCTTCGTGCTAGAATTAGGCTGTGTCTACACGCCCCTCCCACATACGAATCAAAGGAGAGCCTCGTGAGCGGCTCGCGCGCGTCTTCGCGACGCTTTAGTGTTCTGAGCTTTGTGCTGTATATCCTCGCCGCCGTCAGCGTTCTGTTCGGCGTGTTTGTTCTGCTCGCCATGCTGAGCATCTCCGCCAACCTGGCCGGCTTCCTGCCGATGATCTCCGGGTTCGGTGGGCCGCTCGGCGATGCGGTCGCGGGCTACGTGCAGTCGTTCCTGAACTTCATCGCCGCCATGACCTTCCTCCTGCTGCTCGTGCTGGGGGTCAGCCTGTTCATTCAGGCGCGTCTCGTGAGCCGCGCGCAGGACATGGCGGCGCGCATCGAGGCGCTGGAGCGCCGTCTCGCCGAAAAACCCGCCGCGGCGCGGGCCTCGGCTCCCATCCGCAGCGCGGCTCCGGACGCCGCCGACCGACCGTAGATGAGGGCCAGGAAGATTGCCGCCCTTGTCCTGCTGGCCGCCGCCTTTGCCGTGGCGGCCGTCTTGACGTACCTCATATTCGTCCAGACGGCGCCCGGCCAGTGGCTCGACAATGCCATGCTCGGTGGACGCTTGAGCAACTCGGCCGATGTGATTGACGATAGCCTGGATGTGCTATCGGCGGTGAGCCTCAGCCGCCTGGCCCTGGTGGGCTTGGGTGTCGTGGCGATTGCAGCAGCCCAGCGGCGTTTCGTCCTGGCCGCCGTCGCCGTCGTCATGATCCTGGCCGCCAACGTGACGACCCAGGTGCTGAAGCACTGGATCCTCGAGCGCCCGCAGTTGATGGGCGTGATAGACCCCTTCGGCTATCGGAACAGCCTGCCGAGCGGCCACGCCACGCTGTTCATGTCGCTGGCGCTGGCCCTGGTCATCGTCACGCCGCCGCGTTTTCGCGGGCTGGTGGCGATTCTTGCCGGCGCGTACGCCCTGTATAGCGGCACGGCGACGATCACCGTGGGCTGGCATCGGCCGAGCGATGTCGTAACGGCCTACTTCGTCGCGGGGGGCTGGGCGGCGCTTGCGGCGGCAGTCGTTGTGCTGTGGCGCGGGTTCGACGTGGACGAGCGGGCATGGACTGTGGACGGCTGGCGCTGGCCCGTGTCCGTGGCCGCGCTGTTCGGGGGCGCCGGCACGGTAGGCGTGATGGTGTCCATCGTCGGCATCGGCGTGACGGGGGCGATGCTAGTCGGCGGGCGCAGCCTTCGCGGCGGCGACTTTGGCTGGTCCTACACCACGGGGCTGGTGGCGAGCATTGGCCTCGGGCTGTTGGTGCTGGCGGGGATTCTCTACGCGCTGCGCGACATTCGCCTTGAGCAGGGCCGGCGCCGCCGCCGCCTGCCCATCGTCACGCCCCGCCGCCCGTAAATATGGGGCCGTGTACGGGCAGGCCCCCGCGCCTGCCCGTACACGGCCCCGTGCCTCGTCCCCTATGCTGCGCTCGCGCCCTTGAGGGTGATGGCGAAGAGCTGCGACGTGGCGATCAGCCCGTTCAGGGCGGCGAGGTCCTGGCTCTTGAGCGCGCTGAACTCGGCCAGCACGGCGTCAATCTCTGCCGCTAGCTCGTCGAACACCTGGTACGCGGCGTCCGTCGGGCGGTAGTCGCCCAGGCCGACGGCGTTGGGCAGCTCCATGAGCTGGTTGAGAAGGCGCGAGCCGTGGTCGTTTATTTTCCACGGCGCTTTGATGTCGGGCCACAGCAACTTCTTCTCGACATCCAGCGCCTTGTCGCCGAGGGCGCCCGCGCTCGTGGCGATGGCCTCGCCGTTGGGTAGGCCGGCGACGCGCTCCTTCCACGCGGCGAGTTGCGCCCGCAGGTCGCGCAGCCCGTTGAGCGCGGCGACGGTCTCGTTGAGCTTGTGGTAGATACGCATCTGGAGATCGAACTGCGCCTGCAAGTCCTCCTGGCTCGACGTGACGCTCGGCTCCTTGACGATCTCGACCGGCTGCGTGACGCTGGAATCGCCAACGGTTAGCGTGACGCTGTAGCGTCCAGGCGGGACGACCGGCCCCGGAATGGTCGCCTCGGCGGCCAGGTCGTTCCCCTCGACCTTCGTGACGGGTGTCACCGTCATGTCCCAGACGAAGCGGTTCCAACCCGCATTGGCCGGGGCGCGCAGTTCCTTCGTCTTGCCCTCCGCCCGCTCCTTCTCGTTCAGGCTCCGCACCTCGCGGACGACGTTGCCACCGCTGTCCTTGAAGGTCAGGGTGAGGGGCGCGTCGGGCGTCGCGTCCAGGCGGTAGCTGACGACGACACCGGAGGGCGGGTTCTCGCCCGCGTCAATGAAGCGCCGCCTGGTCGCGCCCTCTGGCGTCTTGGCGACGGTATAGGCCGCGCCGACGCCACCGAGGTAGTTCTTCGCGCCGACGGTCATGCTGGACCAGTCAATACCCGGCGACAGGCGCAAGGTGACGGCCGGCTTGAGTAGCCCGATGCCCCGGGCGGCGCCGTCGGCCGCCTGGCGCAGCGCGGTCAGGTCGTCGAGGATCCAGAACGAGCGGCCATGCGTCGCCGCGATCAGGTCGTTGTTCTTGACCAGCAGGTCATGCACCGGCGCGACCGGCAGGTTCAGCTGGAAGGGCTGCCAGTTCGCCCCATCGTCGAATGACACGTACAGCCCCGTCTCCGTCCCCAGGTACAGCAACCCCCGTCGCGCCGGATCCTCGCGGATCACGCGCGGGAAGTCGTCGTCCGGCAAACCGCCCGTGATACTCTGCCACGTCTGGCCGTAGTCGTTGGTCTTGTAGACGTAGGGGCGGTAGTCGTCGAGCTTGTAGCGGTAGGCGGCGATGTAGGCCGTGGCCGGGTCGTGGGGCGAGAGTTCGAGGCCGCTGATGGTGGCCCACTCGGGCAGGTCGGGCGGGGTGATGTTGGACCACCAGTCGCCGCCGTCGCGGGTGATGTGGACGAGGCCGTCGTCGGTGCCGGCCCAGAGGACGCCCGGCTCGTGGGGCGACTCGGCCAGGGCGAACACGAGGGCGTAGGTCTCCGCGCCAATCGCGTCCAGGTTGACGGGGCCGCCGGTGGGCTGGAGGGTATTGGGGTCGGCGCGGGAGAGGTCGAGGCTGATGGGCTGCCAAGACTGGCCCTCGTTGGTGGACTTGAAGACGAGGTTGCCGCCGATGTAGAGGGTGTTGGGGTCGTGGGGCGAGATGATGATCGGGTACGTCCAGTGGAAGCGGTACTTCTCTTCGCTCGCGCCATAGCCGCGCATTTCCTTCGGCCATGTCGTGATGAGGCGAATCTGCTTCGAGCGATGATCGTAACGCTGGAGAGAGTTGCCGCCGCCGGGCGAACTGCCGATGGCGCCGACGTAGACGATGTTGGGGTCGTCGGGGCGGACGGCGATGTAGCCGCTCTCGCCGGTGCCGGCGATGTAGCAGTCGCCCCAGACGATTGCGCCGTTGGCCGAGCGACTCGGCACGGCGATGCTCGTGTTGTCCTGCTGCGTGCCGTAGACGTAGTAGGTCCAGCGGTTGTCGGCGGCGACGTGGTAGAACTGGGCCGTCGGCTGGTTGTAGATGGTGGACCACGAAGCGGCCCCGTTAAAGGAGACGTTCGCGCCGCCGTCGTTGCCCTGGATCATGCGCGACGTGTTCTTGGGGTCAATCCACAGGTCGTGGTTGTCGCCGTGGGGCGTGTCAATCTCGGTGAAGCTCCGGCCGCCGTCGGTGGACTTCCAGAGGTCGAGGCAGTTGACGTAGACCGTGTCGCCGTTCCGCGGGTCGGCGGTGAGGTGGATGTAGTACCAGGCGCGGGAGACGAGGCGCTGGTCGCCGCTCACCTTCTCCCACGTCTGCCCGCCGTCGTCGGAGCGGTACAGGCCGCCGTCCGGCTGGTGCTCGATGAGCGCCCAGACGCGCCCCTTCTGGGCCGGCGAGACGGCGACGCCGATCTTGCCCTTGATGCCCTTCGGCAGGCCCTTGTTGTCGGAGATGTCGGTCCACGTCTCGCCGCCGTCGGTCGAGCGCCACAGCCCGCTGTCCGGGCCGCCGGACGAGATCATCCACGGGCTGCGGTACGCTTCCCAGATCGCGGCGTAGAGGATGCGCGGGTTCGTCTCGTCAATGCTGAGGCCCACCGCGCCGGCCTTGTCGCTCTTGTGCAGCGTCAGCCGCCACGTCTCGCCGCCGTCGGTGGACTTGTAGACGCCGCGCTCGGCGTTTTGGCCGAAGGCATGGCCCAGGGCGGCGACGTAGACGATATCGGGGTTGTGGGGGTGGACGCGGATCTTGCCGATGTGGCGGGTGTCGGCGAGGCCCATGTGCCGCCAGGACTTCCCGCGTCGGTGGACTTGTAGACGCCGTCGCCGTGGGACACATCAATGCGGATGGTGGTCTCGCCCATGCCAGCGTAGATGACGTTGGAGTCGGAGGGCGCGACAGCGAGGGCGCCGACGGACGACGTCTTCAAGAAGCCGTCCGAGACACACTGCCAGTACTGCCCGCCGTCGGTCGTCTTCCAGATGCCGCCGGCGACGCCACCGAAATAGAAGACGGCGGGGTTTTGGTAGTCGCCGGCGACGGCGACGACGCGGCCGCCGCGGAATGGGCCGATGCAGCGCCATTCGAGGAGGCCCTTGAAATCGGACTCGTTGGGCATCTGATTTCTCCTGTGATGTCGTGGATTCTGGCATTCTAGCCGGTGATGCGCCGATGAGCAAGTTTTCGCGGCTTCCCTTTAGGGCGTGGCTGAGTATACTCTATCTTTGCACTTTTCCTGTCGGGGTGGTTTGGAGGGCTTGCCCCTCCAAACCCTCCTCTTCTGTCGTTGACGGCCCTCAGGAGACTCTATGAATCGGCGCTACTGCAATATTATCGGCGGCCAGGAGGTGGATAGCCCGTCGCACTTCCTCTCGCGCAACTCCTCCAATCTGGACGATGTCCTCGGCGAGTTTCCGGCGGCGACGCGGGACCAGGTGGCGGCGGCGTGCGACGCGGCGCGCGCGGCGTTTCCGGCCTGGCGCAGGACACCGGCCCCGGTGCGCGGCGAGATCATCGGCAGCATCGGCGCAGCCATCGCCCGCGAGAAGGAGGCGCTGAGCCACCTGGTGACCCGCGAGATGGGCAAGACGCTGAAGGAAGCGCGGGGCGATGTGCAGGAGGCGATTGACACCTGCCACTTCTTCCAATCTGAGGGCCGCCGCCTGTATGGGCAGACCGTGCCCTCGGAGATGTCGCGCAAGGAATTGATGACGTACCGCCGTCCCCTCGGCGTGGTCGGCGTGGTCACGGCGGGCAACTTCCCCGTCGCGGTACCAAGCTGGAAGCTGATCCCCGCGCTGCTGACCGGCAACACCATCGTCTGGAAACCGTCCGAGGATGCGCCGGCCACGGCCTACGCTCTGGCGCGCCTCATCCTCGAAGCTGGCGTGCCGTCCGGCGTGCTCAATGTCGTGTTTGGCGGCGGGCGCGGCAGCGCTGGCGAATACCTCGTCGAGATGATGGACGAGGGCCGCCTCAACAAGATGGCCTTCACCGGCAGCACCGCCGTGGGGCGGCAGATCGGCGCGATCGCCGGGCGCAATCTGATCCACCCGACGCTGGAGCTGGGCGGCAAGAACCCGCTCGTGGTGATGGCCGACGCCGACCTTGACAATGCCGTGGCCGGCGCGCTCTGGGCGGCGTTCGGGACGGGCGGGCAGCGCTGCACGAGCGCGGGCAACATCATCCTCGACGCGCCCATCTACGACGAGTTCAAGACCCGCTTCCTGGATGCGGTGCGGACGGTGCGCATCGGCGACCCGCTCCAGTACCCCGACGTCCTCTACGGGCCGTTCATCAACGAGCGTTTCTTCCGCACCTGGCTCGAACACTACGGCTGGGGCCAGGACGACGGCGCGACGTTGCTCCACGGCGCGGGCCGCATCACGGCGGATAGCCGGCCGGCGGGCTTCCAGGGCGACCCGAACGCTGCCTTCTACGGCTGGCCGACGGTGTGGGAGGGCGTCCGGCCGGGCATGCGCCTCTTCCAGCAGGAGATCTTCGGCCCGACCATCAACCTCGTTCGCGTCAGCGGCATTGACGAGGCCATTGGGGTGGCGAACAGCGTGGACTACGGCCTCAGCTCGGCCATCTACACCAACAACCGCGAGTGGGCGTTCCAGTTCAAGGATAGCATCCAGGCGGGCATGACCAGCATCAACAACTCCACGACCGGCGCAGAGGCGCACCTGCCCTTCGGCGGCATCAAGGGGTCGGGCAACGGCGCGCGCGAGAGCGGCATCTGGGTGCTGGAGAGCTACACCTACTGGCAGGCGGTGAACGACGACGTCAGCGGCAAGCTCCAGCTCGCCCAGATGGAGACGGGCTACATCGAGCCGCGCGCGCCGTTCAGCGTCGCCGCGCTAGAGTAGGCGGGTAGACGGCTGGACCACGAAGGCCGCGAACGGAAGCGAAAGGCGCGAATACCTGTTCCCCGCTGGCGGTGGAGGTAGCTCCGCACAATAGCGTGGAGACCCCCTGCTGGCGGTGGAGTGACAACTCGACCGCCAGCAGGGAGGCGCTGGAGATGGCTCTCCAGCGCCAGCGCGATAGCGGTGACGAACAGTTAAGCTTCAGAAGTTGCCGCGACGGTTTCGTCCGCAGCGGGGTGGCGGGCGGCGTAGCCGAACAAGCCGATCTGCGGCAGGATGAGCAGGCCGGCGGCGAAGATGGCGCTGCGCAGACCGCGCCGGTCGCCGAGGACCCCGATGCCCGGCCCGCCGGCCGTCTGTCCCAGGGCGTTCGATAGCCCGGTCATGGAGAGCACTGTGGCGCGCACCCGCGCCGGAATGTTCTGCACGAGCCAGGATTGTTGCAGCGGCCCAGCCAGCGCGGACAGGACGCTCTTCGCCAGCAGCAGCGCGAACGCGACGCCGAACGCCGGCGCGAGCGCCAGCGCCAGAATCGCCAGCATCGTGAGCGCCGTGAGACCGGCCAGCGCCGACGCGGCGAGCGCGGGCGCGAGCGTCAGGCGCTCCAGGCGCCGCCGATTGGCTTCGACGACCACCAGGCTCAAGACGCTGCCCGCCGCGCTCAGAATGCCGAACCAGACTACGGGCTGGAAGTGGCCGATGGCGGGGAAAGTGAAGTCCGTCAGCAGCAGGGCTTCCCACAGCCTGTCGAAGCCCTCGCTCGAGACGCCGGATAGGACGCTGCTGGCGAGCAGGGCGACGAGGATGGGCCGCCCGCGGACGGCCACGGCCCCCTCGACAAGGGTGCGCCGCATCGTGTGCAGGGGGTTGCGGTCAATGCGCGGGGCGGGTGTGAAGCCGTGCTCCGGCATGAACAGCGTCAGGAAGACGCCGAGCGCCAGGTACACGACGCCGCCGAACAGCACGGCGTAGTTCGGCTGGATGCTCGCCAGCCCCACGCCCAGGCCGATGGCGGCCAGACCCACCACGCGGTTGATCTGGCCGCCACGAACGTAGACCGCCCCGATATTCTCCTCGCCGATTTCGTCCGCCAGCCACGCATCCAGCGCCCCGCTGAGGAACGTCTCCCCGACGCCGCGAATCGCCTCCGCGATCAGAATCGTGGCGAACAGGGCGATGGAGCCTTCCAACAGCCAGCCGACGCCCATCGTGAACATTGCCAGGATGACCGACAGCCGCCGGCTGTACGTGTCGGCGACGACGCCGGTCGGCAGCTCGAACAAGAGGACGGTCGCCTCCAGCACCGTCCCGACGAGGACGAGCTGGAGCGGGTTCATGCCGACGACGGTGACGTAGTACACGCTCAACATTACGAACATCATCGAGTTGGCGAGGGTGATGCCGCCGCCGAGAATCCAGTAGACCACAAACGGGTTCAGTCGCCTCACGCGCTCTCGCCCTCCTCGGACGCGAGCAGGTTGAGGGCCTCGAAGTTGTCCTCTGGCACATAGCGCCGCCAGAGCTTTGTCGCCAGGCGGCGCGGGTGGGGCGCGACTCCGTAGCGGCTGAAGTACTGGCACAGCCGCTCGACGTCGCGCTGGAAGAGGGTGAAGGCGTCGTGGTTGGTGGCAAGCTCCACGGCCTGGGGGAAATCAATGAGTCTGACGTCGCCTTCCCAATACAGCACGTTGAAGGCCGACAGGTCACCATGCACCAGGCCGTGTTGCAGCAGCAGGTCAATGTTGTGCACCAGACGCTCGAACACCTCGCGGGCTTCGTCGCGGTCGAGGCGGGTCTCGTGCAGCGTCGGCGCGGGCATGCCCTCCTCGCCCAGGTACTCCATAAGGATCGCGTTCTCGCCGATGGCCCACGGGCGCGGGACATCGGCTCCGGCGGCGTGGAGCGTCTGGAGGGTGCGGTACTCGTGGGCGAGCCAGGAGGTGTGGGCGAGCTGCTTGCCGAACGTCGAGCCTTTGGCGACGGCGTGCAGCATGCGGTCATCCTTCACGAGCTTGCCCTGGTCGTCGAGGACGCGGCGGCCCTGGCGGTACTGGGCGTCGTTGCGAAGCTGGCGGAACTCGCGGGGGCGGTAGACCTTGGCCGCGATGAGGTCTACGCCCATGCTGGGGTGAGCGGCGCAGCAGTAGACCGTCGCCTCTTTGCCGCCCTTCACCGGCCGCAGGACATCGGAGATGATATGCTCCTCGTAGAAGTGGCCGAGGTAGGTGATGATCCAGGCGCGCTCGTGCTTCGAGGAGGAGAAGGTCGGGTTGAAGCCGCCGTCCACGGAATGCTCTTCCTGGACCAGATCGGCCATGATTTCGGCGCGAGACCGTTTCGCCTTTGGCCTGGGCTTTCGGCGCGCCCAGGTATCGTCGTCGTCGTCATCAAGAAGGTGCGCGTAGTTACGCATCGCTGGACTCTTGCTCCTGTACATAGGAAACGGGTTGGTCATGGGCAGGGGCGCCCACGGCCAACCCGAATCAGGGTCGGCCACGGGCGCACGCCGTGGCCGACCGATATGTCTCGCCTGGGGCGAATCAATCGGCCACGGGGCAGGAGCGCGCCGTGGCCGAGTCAGAGCTTAACCAGGATGGACGCTCAGCAGGGTGAGGGACTCACCCCGCGCGGGAACGGCCATCGGTTGAACCGTCGTCGTCGCTTAGCGGACGCACTCCAGGGAAAAGACAGTGACCACAGTGACTCGCATAACTTGTCTCCTTTCTGGAACAACAGCGTCGGCTAACCACGAACCAGTATAGCGCCCAGGCCCCCCGGTGTCAAGGGCCTGGCATCATTCTTTCGGGTGATTCGCGCCCTCACTCCGTCGCTGCAATACAGTCAAGGACGTCCTGGCGCGTCGGATACCACTGCCCGGCGGCGTGCGCTACAGAATGCGCGGCCACGCAGTTGGCGATGCGGGCGGCGCGAATCGGCGCGACGCCTTGCTGGAGCGCGACGAAGAGCGACGCGGTGAAGGCATCGCCCGCGCCTGTCGTGTCCACGATGTCTACCTCGGTCGGCGGCACGTGGGTCGGCTGCCCCCCGACGAAGACGGTGCAGCCGTCCGGCCCCTGGGTGACGGCCAGAATTGCCGTCGCTGACGCCCAGCCCCGGATCAGCTCCCAGTCGTGGTCCACATCCTCGACGCTGATGACCGCCGCGTTCGCTCGTGCGAGAATGTCGGCGCTGTCGTCCCACGGGCCAACGTAGACGATGCCCTCCGTCGTCCAGCGGCGCATCCACCCCTGGGGCGCGACGCCGACGAAGGCGCTGGCGGGCAGGCGAAAGACGATGTCGCTGTCTATCTCATTCGCGACCGGCGCGAGGTGGACGAGCGGGCAGTCGAGCATCTCGGCGGTCAGGTCGGCGGCGGTGATGCGCACGGGCGACGGCCAGACCTGCTGCTGGCGGCCCTCGGCCGTGTAGACGTTGCGGAACCGCGTCGTCACCGGCGACTCGATACGATGGACGACGACGTTGTCCTGTGGGAAGGCCGCCGCCATGTCGAAATCGGCGCCGGCTGTGGTGAGGATGGCGACCCTGCTCAGCCAGGTCGTCGCCGCCCGCGCGGCGTAGGTCACCGGGCCGCCGGGGGTCACGTGGTCCGGCCAGATATCCTCGGTGACGTTGCCGATGGCGAGGTAGTCCATCTGAGTTTACCTTTGCGCGGCGGCCAGCGCCTCGCGCAGCCGCCCGTGATGCGCCGCCAGGAGCCGCCCCACCTCGTCGCGCTCCAGCCCGCTGAGCAGGGCCAGGATGGCCGGCTTGGCCGCGCCATAGACGCGAATGGCGGCCTCGGCCTCCCCACGGGAAACCCCCGCCGCCTCCTGGACGATGCGGGTTGCCCGCTCGACGAGTTTCTGGTTGGTCGCCTGGACATCCACCATGAGGTTCTCGTAGACCTTGCCGCGGCGAATCATGGACGCGGTGGAGAGCATGTTCAGGATGAGCTTCTGGGCTGTGCCGCTCTTCATGCGCGTCGAGCCTGTCACCACCTCGGGGCCGACGACGGCGACAATGGGGAAGTCGGCGGCGGCCGCCATCGGCGAGTCGGGCGAGTTGACGATGCAGCCCACTGGCGCGCCGACTGCCCGCGCCCGCCGCATGGCCGCCAGGGTGTACGGTGTGCGTCCGCTGGCGGCGATGCCGACGACGACATCGCGCGCCGTCACAGCGAGCGCGTCCATGTCACGCACCGCCAGCCCCTCGTCATCCTCCGCCCCCTCGACGGACCGTCGCAGCGCGGTGTCGCCGCCGGCAATCAGCCCGACGACCATCGCCGGGTCCACGCCGTAGGTCGGCGGACATTCCACGGCATCCAGGACGCCGAGGCGGCCGCTGGTTCCCGCGCCGACGTAGATGAGACGGCCGCCCGCCTCGAACGCGGCGACGATGGCGTCCACAAGAGCGGCGACCGTCGGCAGCGCCGGGCGGATGGCCTCGGCGACGAGGGCGTCCTCGCGGTTGATCGTCGTCACGATCTCTAGCGCCGACATGGCGTCTATGGTCATGGTGTTCGGGTTGCGCCGCTCTGTGGCGAGCCTGCTCAAGTCCAATTCTTGTGCCTTCCGTCGTTGCGAGCGGAGCGAAGCAATCTCCCGCTCTTGTGAAAGACCGTCCAGACGGCGATGGGCCACTCTCGTCTAGGGTGGGATTGCTTCGTCGGGCTACGCCCTCCTCGCAAAGACCCCCTGGCCTCCGAGGGTGTTGACCTCAGCGCGTTTCGGTGACTTTGTGGATGCCGCGCGGCTGGTCCACGTCCAGGTCGCGGGCGCGCGCCAGGTACATGGCGAACAACTGGCCGGGGATGATGGTGATGAGCGGCGATACCCACTCCGGCGCCGTCAGCGGCAGCCGCAACGGCGTGCGCGCCAGGGCGAGGATCTCCGGCGCGTCGCTTACCCCGATGATCTCCGCGCCTCGCCCCCGCAGCGTCTCGATGACGTCGCGCATCTCCGCCATCATCGCGCCCGACGGGGCGATGACAATCGTCGGGAAAGCGTCCTCCACCAGGGCGAGCGGGCCGTGCATGAAGTCGGCGCTGCTGTACGGCTCCGCCATGACGTAGGTCAGCTCTTTCACCTTGAGCGCCGTCTCGAACGCTGTGCAATAGTTGTAGCCGCGCCCCAGGACGACGCACAGGCGCATGTAGCGGTAGCGTTCGGCGTAGCGCTCGATGGGGTCGGCCAGGCCCAGGGTCGCGGCGACGACGTCGGGGGTGCGATCGAGGGTATCGAGCATGGCGCGGTCGTCGGCGATGGTCGCGCTGAGCAAGGCGATGGCGGCCAGCTCGCTGGTGTACGTCTTGGTGGCGGCGACGGCTTTCTCGACGCCGGCGTGGAGGGCGATCACGTAGTCGGCGGCGCGCGCGAGATCGGAGGTCGGCTCGTTAGTGATGGCGACGGTCAGCGCGCCCTGCTCTCGCCCGTCGCTGACCACGGAGACGATATCCGGGCTTTTCCCGCTCTGGCTGATGCCGATAATCAGGGCGTTCTCGTAGCGCGGCGGGCGGTGGTAGATGGTGTGCAGGCTAGGCGTGGCGAGGGCGATGGGCAGCCCGTTCACCGAGCCGAACAGGTATTGGGCGTAGCGGGCGGCGTTGTCGCTGGTGCCGCGCGCGGCGATGACACCGTGGGTGACGCGGCGGCCGTGGATGTCCTCCGCCAGCGCCGCGATGTTGGCGCGTTCCGCCGTGAGAAGGGTCGCCAGGATGTGCGGCTGTTCGTTGATTTCCTGAAAGAGGGACGATTGCTCGATCATGCGGCCTCGCGTGCAGTCGGGTTATGCGTTGCGCTACATTGTATCAAACGACAGCCGTTCCTGTCCAAACGGCGATACTCCACACGTCGAGACTAACCCTTTATCCGTTCCACTATCCGTTGACAGGGCGAGTGCGGCTCAGATGCCTCGTTCCTGCTCAGGACACAGGCGGCGTCGCTGCGAGGAGGACAATAGGACGACGAAGCAGCCTCACGTTAGGCTATTGACCCGCTGTAACTAAAGGGGCAACCTTGTTACGTGCTGGCGCTGGAGAGCCATCTCCAGCGCCTCCCGAAGGCGGTGGAGTGACAACTCCACCGCCAGCAGGGGGGTCTCCACGCCCTCGTCGCGGGGCGCTACGCCAGTTGCGCCAGGCGCTCGCCCAGCTGCTGACGTCGCGCCTCGGCGGCGGCCAGCTTGTCGCGCGCGCTCTGCACCACGTTGGCCGGCGCCTTGTCGGCGAAGCCCGGCTTGCCGAGCAGGGTCGTTGTGCGCTCGATCTCGGCCTCGGTGTCGGCCATTTCCTTGCCCAGACGCTCGCGCTCCTTCGCCACGTCAATCAGCCCGGCCAGCGGCAGGTAAGCCACGATGCCGTCGCCGATCACGAGGGACACGGCCTGCGCCGGCGCCGCGGCCAGCGAGGGGGTGATGCTCAGCTGCGCCGGATCCACGCGGGCCAGCATCTCGATGATGGGCGCCTGGGCCTGGAGGAGCGACTCGTGGGCGGCGGCGCTCACGATGGCGGCGATGCGGCGCGCCGGCTCCACGTTGTACTCACTGCGGGCGTTGCGGATGGCGCGGATTAGCTCGCGCACCAGGTCCATCTCCCGCTCGGCCGTCTCGTCCCGCCAGCCGGCCGGCGTCGGCCACGGGGCCAGCATGATCGTTGGCCCGTCGTGGGGGAGGCGCTGCCAGAGCGTCTCGGTGATGAACGGCGCGAAGGGGTGGAGCAGGCGCAGGGCGCGCTCCAGCGTCGTTGCCAGCACGGCCTGCGCCGTCGCCTTGGCGGCGGCGTCGCTCCCCTGCAAGCGGATCTTGCTCATCTCCACGTACCAGTCGGCGAACTCGTCCCACAGGAAGTCGCGGATCTGGCGGCCGGCCTCGCCGAACTGGTACGCCTCGAACAGGCGCGTCACGCTTTCGGTCAGGTCATCCAGGCGCGACAGGATCCAGCGGTCGGGCAGGGTGAGCCGCTGCGGGTCGAGGGGCGGCGTGTCGTCGGGCAGGCTGCTGAGGGTGAAGCGGGCGATGTTCCACAGCTTGTTCATGAAGTTGCGGCCCGCCACCAGCGCCTTCTCCGAGAGCTTGGTGTCCACGCCCGGCGTGCTGGACGTCATGAGCGTGAAACGCAGGGCGTCGGTGCCCACGTCCTCGATCACGGCCATCGGGTCGAGGGCGTTGCCGAGGGACTTGGAGTACTTGCGGCCCAGCTCGTCGCGGATGAGGCCGTGCAGGTACACCGTGTGGAACGGGATATCGCCCATCATCTCCAGGCCCATGAAGATCATGCGCGCCACCCAGAAGAAGATGATGTCGTAGCCCGTCTCCAGCACGGAGTTTGGGTAGAACGTGCGCAGGTCGGACGTGTCATCCGGCCAGCCCAGGATCGAGAACGGCCACAGGCCGGAGCTGAACCACGTATCCAGCACGTCGTCGTCCTGCCGCAACTCCACGTCGTGGCCGTAGTGCTGGCGCGCCAGGCCGTGGGCCTCGGTCGCGTCGAACGCGGCGAAGCTGTGATCGTCTGGCCCGTACCACACCGGGATGCGGTGGCCCCACCAGAGCTGCCGCGAGATCACCCAATCGCGCACGTTCTCCATCCAGTGGAAGTAGATCTTCTCGAAGTGGTCCGGCACGATGCGAATGCGGCCATCGCGCACGGCGGCAACCGCCGGCTCGGCCAGAGGCTTCATCCTCACGAACCACTGCGTCGAGATCAGCGGCTCGATCACCGTGCCGCAGCGCTGGCAGTGGCCCACGCTCAGCGTATGTTCCGCCTTCTTCACCAGCAGCCCGGCGGCCTCGAGATCGTCCACCAGCCGCCGCCGCGCTTCGTAGCGGTCGAGGCCGGCGTAGGGGCCGCCCTCCTGGTTGATGGTAGCGTCGCGGTTCATGATGCTGATGATCGGCAGGCCGTGGCGCTGGCCGATGGCGTAGTCCGTCGGGTCGTGGCCTGGCGTCACCTTCACCGCGCCGGTGCCGAACTCGCGCTCCACCGCCGCGTCGGCGATGATGGGGATGGGGCGACTCACGCCGGGCAGCAGGGCCACGCGGCCCACCAGGCCAGCGTACCCTTCGTCGCCGGGATGCACAGCCACCGCCGTGTCGCCGAGGATCGTCTCCGGCCGCGTCGTCGCCACCGTGATCCACTCGGTCGCGCCCTTGCCCCAGTCGGCCGACCCCCACGGTGCATCGCTCAGTTCGTGTCCTTCGGGCACGAGCGGGTAGCGCACGTACCACAGCGCCCCCTGCTCCTCGTGGTGGAGCACCTCGAGGTCGGAGATCACCGACAGGCAGCGCGGGCACCAGTTCACGAGGTAGTCGCCGCGATAGATGAGGCCCTTGTTGTACAGGCGGATGAAGGCGGTCAGCACCGCGCGCGACAACCCCTCATCCATCGTGAATCGCTCGCGCTCCCAGTCCACCGACACGCCGAGGCGGCGATGCTGGTCGGTGATGCGGCGGTGGTACAGCTCCTTCCACTGCCACACGCGCGCCACGAACTTCTCACGCCCCAGGTCATGGCGCGTCAGGCCCTCGTCGGCCAGGCGCCTTTCCACGACGGCCTGGGTGGCGATGCCGGCGTGGTCGCTGCCCGGCACCCACAGCGTCAGGTCGCCGCGCATGCGGTGGTAGCGCGTCATGATGTCCTCGACCGTCGCCGTCATGGCGTGGCCGATGTGCAGGGCGCCGGTGACGTTGGGCGGCGGCATGCCGATGGTGAACGTCGGCGCGTCCCAGCTCGACTGCCCCGCCGCCACCTGGGTCTCGGGCTTGAAGTAGCCGTTCTCTTCCCACCACTGGTAGAGCGGCTCTTCCACGGCGTGCGGGTCATAGGTCTTGGGTAGCTCGCGGTCCTTGAGTTGATCCATAAGTCCACCTCCTATACAAACAAAAACCCCCCTCGTCTCAAGGACGAGAGGGATTGCCTCACGTGGTACCACCTTGCTTCCGCGCGTCGGCCGGCGAGATCGCGGCCCGCCACTGCGGCGCTCGATGCGGTAACGGGCATGCCCGGGCCAGCTTGACGAGCGCGTGCGCGCTCTCTCGGCCGGCCGACTCCCAGGCGACGTTCGGCGGTGCGGGCTGCGGAGGGCTTCCAGCCGGTGACCCCCCTTCTCTATCAGGCCGCAGTCGCTTACTCCTCCTGCTCGACGTCAGTCGGTGTAAGGTTGTCTACCCTAATTGTACCCGAGCTTCGTCCATCTGTCAATCATCCGCGCGTCGAAGCCCTATCAGCTATTTGCATGATTGTCCTCAAGCGTCTAAGATTTCTGTACGCGCTATTGCGTCGCTCTAGAGGACGGTTTTCGCATGGTGCAACTGCTGATGACGTGGGATGTCCAGCCCGGTCAGGAAGACGCCCACATCGAGTTCATCGCCAAGACGTTCATCCCGCGCATGGTTCGCCTCGGCTTTCGCCTGCGCGATGTTTGGTCAACCCTGTACGGCGAAGCGCCGCAGATTGCTGTGGGTTGGCTCGCCGACGACCGCGCCCAACTTCAGGACATTGTCAAGTCGAAGGAGTTTGCATCGCTGCGCGAAGGGCTAGCGCCGTTTGTGACCGACTTCCACGCGCGCGTCGCGCCCCTGGACGACATGTTCTAGGCGCGCCTCTATCAAACACTCAGCGCAGGCTCCTCTTCGGAGGGGCCTGCGCTTTTGTCATGTGTCTGTCCGAAGCTGTGTGACGGCTGACGTCAACTCGCCTTGGCGTCGTCAGCCGGGGCGCTGCTCGCCGGCTTGCTCTCCGCCGTCGTGGAGGGCGCGTCTGCCTTGTCTTCCTTCTTCCCGTTCCCCGCGCTGCCGCCGGTGATCGCCTTCGATTGGCTGGAGCGGCTATCGGTGCTGTACCAGCCGGAGCCTTTGAAGACGATGGGGGCCGGCGTGATGACGCGGCGCACCGGGCTGCCACACGTTGGACACACGGCCAGGGGCGAATCCTTGAACGACTGCCACTGCTCAAACTGTCCGCAGGTTTCGCACTGATAAACGTAAGTTGGCACGGTCACACTCCTACACCAAGAGTCGCTCTCTCACCTGATTTTGAGATTATTCGCGGCGCGTATCTTACGTCGCCCGTGTCAGTACGCGCCTGTACCAAGCAGGACGGTGGGAATGGTGCGCAGCAGGATTTTGAGGTCGAGCAGCAGCGACCAGTTTTCGGCGTAGTACAGGTCGAGCATGACCATCTCGTCGAAGGTGAGCTGGCTGCGCCCGCTGACCTGCCACAACCCCGTGACACCGGGCGCGACGTCGAGCCGCCGCCGATGCCAGTCGTTGTACTGCTCGACTTCACGCGGGATGGGCGGGCGCGGACCGACGAGACTCATATCGCCGTTGAGGACGTTGAGGAGTTGCGGCAGCTCGTCCAGGCTGGTGCGGCGAATGAAGCGGCCGACGCGCGTTTGCCGGGGGTCGTTGCGCATCTTGAACAGCGGGCCACTGGCCTCGTTCTGCTCCTGGAGCTGGGTGAGCTGCTGCTCGGCGTCCACGCGCATCGAGCGGAACTTGTACAGCGTGAACGGCCGCCCGTACAGGCCGACGCGGGTCTGGCGGAACAGAATGGGGCCGGGCGAGTCGAGGCGGATGGCGAGGGCGATCAGCAGCGTAATCGGCGCGGTGATGATCAGGGTGATTGCCGCGATAGCGACGTCCAGCCCGCGCTTGAGGGCGCGGTTCCAACCGCGGATGGACGGCTCGCGCACGCCAAGCAGGGGGATACCGCTGATGCTGTCAATATGCACCTGATTGAGCTGAAGCTGGAACATGTCAGGCACGATGCGCACGCGCACCGCCGCGTCTTCGCAGGCGTCTACGACCAAGGTGATGGCCTCGCGGGCGCTCATCGGCAGGGTGACAATGACGTCGTTGACGCCTTGCTCGCGCATGACGCGGCGAATGTCGGCGACGCCGCCGAGGGCCGGGAAGCGCCCGATTGCGCCGTCGTGTTTATCCGGCGCGTCGTCCAGGTAGCCGATAATCTGGTAGCCCATCTCCGGCTGCGCCACGATGCTGCGCATGATCGCCATGCCGACCTCGCCGGCGCCTACAATGAGCAGGCGGTCGGTGCCGACGCCGCGTCGGTGCAGCCAGGCGCGCACGGAGCTTTCGACGAGGCGGCTCAACGATAGCAGGATCACGATGACAACAGCCGCGTAGACGAGCATCAGGCGGGAGACGGCGAGCGGCCGCGAGGAGAAGAACCACACGATGAGCAGGGCAATGCCGACGATGGTGCCGCTGAAGATCAGGTAGACCGAGTCCAGCCAGGACGCGCTGCGCCGCTGGTCGTACAGACCTTCGAGCTTGTAGGCCAGGAGCAGGATGCCGGTGAGCAGCACCGCCGAGCCGTAGTACGCCTCGAACTCGACATAATTCATCTCGTCCACCGGCTCGATCCACTGGACGTTGTAGCGCAGCCAGTAGGCGATGGCGAAGCCGACCAGGACGAGGATGGCGTCGGTGATGACGAGCAGGACGCGCCAGCGGCGGCGGAACGGGGATGTCATGCGGCCTGTCCTGTAGGGGAAGGAGGGCGGGCGGCCCCAATCGGGCGGCCGGCGAGAACATCGCGGTAGAGGGAGGCGGTCATCTCAGCGGTGCGCTGCCAGGTAAACCCGGCGGCGCGGGCGATGCCGCGCTGGCGGAGGTCGTCGCGCAGCGATGGGTCAGCCAGGACGCGATCCAGGGTGTCGGCGAGGGCGGCGTGGTCCGTCGGCGCGACCAGTAGGCCGGCGTCCCCGACGACCTCCGGCAGGGAAGATGACGAGGACGAGACGACGGCGGCGCCACAGGCCAGGGCTTCCAGGGGCGGCAGCCCGAAGCCTTCATACAGCGAGGGATAGACGAAGACATCGGCGGCGGCGTACCACAGCGGCAGCTCGTCCTGGGGGACGTAGCCGGGGAAAGATACGTGGCTGCTCAGTCCTAACTGCTCAACGAGTTGGAACAGCGGCTGAAAGCCCCAGCCCGCGCCACCGGCCAGCATCAGCGGTGGCGTGTCCGGCGCGCGACGGCGCAGCAGGGCGTAGGCCCGCAGCAGACCGTCGAGGTTCTTGCGCGGTTCGAGTGTGCCGAGGCTGAGAATGAAGTGGTCGGGCAGGCCGCGCCGTTGGCGGAACGCGGCGATATCCTTCGGCCGGGGCGCGCTGAGCCATGCGTCCACGCCGAGCGGGATCGCGGCGACTTTGTGGGCCGGCGCGCCCAGGAGCCGGATGAGGTCGTTGCGGGTGCTCTCAGAGTCGGCGATCACAGCATTGGCCCGTTGCACGCTCAAGCGAGTGATTGTGGATATGTAGAGGCGATTGAGATGGTTGAACGCCGCCGGGAACAGGAACACCGTCAGGTCATGAACGGTCACCACACTGCGCGCGGCGGCCACCATCGGCAGCGCGTAGGCCAGGCCGTGTACCAGACCAATGCCCCGCTCCCACAGGTCGAGCGGCTGCGCTGTCTGCTCCCAGGCAATGCGCCCGGCGCGGTTCTGCGTCGGCCAACGCGTGTAGGCCAACCGCAACCCGGCCGGCTGGGCCGCTGCTATCTGCGCATCCGCGACATAGCCCAGATAGTCCATGTCCGGCGCGGCCAGGGGCAGGTGCGTCAGCAGGCCGTAGATATAGCGGTTGATGCCGGCGCTGCGATAGGTTGCCGAGAGCGACAACAGATGCGCGCTGAGGGCCACCGTTGGCCTGGGCGCGGGGTAGGTGCTCACAACGGGCGCCGATTTGCGTGTCATAACGTGCATCCATTATACCACAGTCGGGCCTTGCAACAAGTTTCTCGCTTCGGACAATACTCTATGTTTGCACTTTGTGTTTGGTGGGGAGGCTTGGAGGGCGCAGCCCTCCAAACTACCGCCTGTCCCCTTCTTCCGTGGGGACTGCGCCCCCGAACGACGCGGGGGAGAGGGGGTTCGTGGGGCCCGCTGGCCCCAACACCCCCGCTGCACAGCAAAGCACACAGATAGAGACAATACAAACGACCCTGAAGGTGCGAGCAACCTTCAGGGTCGTGTCGGCTATTCAGTTCCTGCCGGGCTACTTCGCCGGGGTCGGCTTGCCCTGGGGTGGCGCGTCGCCACCCGCCGGGACGCGATACCACGGCGTGCCGAGCAGCGGCAGCAGCCAGCGGTCTACGCCGTACCAGCCCGCGACCTTCCAGGCGCCCATGATGAGGATGGCAATCACGAACAGGAGGCCGTTGGTGCTGGCCGAGCCGGCCATGATGAAGTTGAAGTTCAGCAAGGCGCCGCCGAAGGCCGCGATGCCGGTGAGGAGACCGAGGATAAGACCGATGCCAACGGCCATCTCGCCGAACATGACCACCTTGGAGAACCAGGTGTAGGAGCCGGTGTCCAGGAGGAACTGGATAAAGGAGCGATACCAGTCATACGAGATGGGCGGCCGGCCCTGGTCGGGGATGGCGACCGCGCCGGTCCAGAAGCCTTTGAGGGCTGTGCCGTCCCACCAGGCGGGATTGGTGAACTTGCCGTAGCCCGACTGGAGCCACTGCCAGCCGAGGAAGAGGCGCAGAATCAGCCACAGCCACGAGAGCTTGGTGGTGTTGAACAAGAGGCGGGCGATGGGCGGGTCAGGAACGATGACTTCTCCGCCCTTGCCGACAATGGATTGTGGGTTTGCTCGAGACGCCATGAGATTCTCTCCTTGCTCCGTGAGACCTACCGCGCCGCCACGGATGCGAACACGGTATCTAGTGCCGGAATTGTACCACAGCGGTCAAGTTGTGATGCAGCCTTGTGGAATGCTCCCGCATGTCTAGGCCATCGCAAGTCCGTTCACCTCTCTATACGATGCTATGTTTTGCTCATCAACTTCCGCGCGATTTGCCGCCGCCCGGCGCGTTTGGTATACTATCGCTCGTGCCGTCAGGCAGATCTTCTCAAGGGACTCTATAGTACGTTATGGACGAGTCGGAATCAAACTCGCTGACCATCCGCCGCCTCCCGCGGGGTCGCCTGCTCTCCCTTCTGGCGCTCCTCGTGGCGCTTGCGGCCGCTGTCGCCCTGCTCTCGACGGCGCCGCGCGCGCGCGCTGATGGCGGCAGCCACGTCCTCGTTGCCGGCGACTCATTCGCCGGCCCTGTCGCCCTCGAGCTGCGAAAGTTTCTCCGCAGCAGCCCCGATGTCACGGTGCGCACCGACTTCCGCGTGGCGTCGGGTCTGGCGCACCCGGACTTCTACGACTGGCCGGCGCGGATGCAATGGGACCTCGCGACCGACCCGCCCGACGTCGTGGTCCTCCTGCTCGGCACGAACGATACAATGGCGATGCGTGTTGGCCGCCAGTTCTTTTCGCCAGGCACACCGTCCTGGCGGGAGGAGTATGGGGCGCGGGTCGGCGGGATGATGGATATGGTCGGTCAGGCGGGGGCGCAAATGGTCTGGGTAGCGCCGCCGGTGATGCGCGACGACTGGCGCAACGACATGGTCGCCATCATCAACGATGTCATCGCCGAGCAGGCCGCGCAGCGGCCCTGGGTGCGTTACGTGGACACGCGGCCGCTGCTGTCGGATACCGACGGCTCGTTCGCCCTGGCGCTACCCGATGCCGACGGGAACATGGTGCAGGTGCGCAAGACCGACGGCATCCATCTGACGTGGGACGGCTCGCACTGGGTGGCCGGCCTCATCTACCGCGTCCTCACCCAGAACGCCGGCACGAGCGGCGTCACCCAGGCCGTCGCGGATGACGCGCCAGCGCCGACGGCCACGCCGACACCAACGCCCCCGCCCCCGCCACCCGACAAGCACCCCAAGAAAAAGTAGCGCGCCCGGCGCGTTACGCTGCGTCTGGCGGTAGCTCCGCACAATAGCGTGCCGACCTCCTGCTGGCGGTGGAGTTCTAAATGCCCCGCCGCGGGAGGCGCTGGAGATAGCTCTCCAACGCCAGCACGATTGCAAACTGCGGAGCTATCCGCCAGACGCGAACAATCCAGTATAGAGCTGATAGATCCCCAGTAGCACCAGCGCGATCGCGGCGACCCCGTTGAGGGCGCGGGTGACACGCGGGTCGAGGCGGCCGGCGCCGGCAAACAGGATGACGAGCGCCGTGAGCGTGCCGAGCAGCGCCGCGTAGAAGCCAACGATGAAGCTGGCGGCCTGCCACGGCGACTCCTGCCACGCTTTGATGACCAGCGGCCCGGCCAGGATGCTCCAGAACAGCCACGGCCCAGGGCTAAGGGCATTGGTTAGCACGCCCTTGAGCATGCTCTGGCTGGCCGAATAGGTGGGCGGGCTGGCGGCTTGCGCGGCGGCGCGGAAGGCGTCGAAGGCGCCCTTCGCCAGGTAGATGAGAAACACTCCGCCCGCAATTTGCAGGGCGCGCAGCAGCCAACCCGGCGCTTGCGTCAGGACGAGCAACACAATCAGGATGATCGGGCCATCGGTGATCAGCGGGGCGAGGACCGTCGGCAATGTCCGCCGCAGCCCGTACTGCAACGTGTGCGACAGCAGATACGCCTGGAACGGGCCGGGCGAGACGGCGGCGGAAAAGCCGATGGTCACCGCCTGAACGAAATAGACGTACAAAAGCCGAGCGCCTCCCTACGAGCAGGGTCAATTCACCTGGTGAACCCGGCTTGCCTCGCCCATCGTGCCGAGCCGGTCCGTCACCTGCACCTTGATAGTGAATTGCCCGCGCTGCTTGTAGGTATGCGACCCGCCGTAGCATGTCGTGAGGAACACGGTGCCGTTAACGGTCGTCCCGTCGCCAAAGTCTACTTTGCAGGTGTACGGGCTGGGCTGGGGCGCGTTGTCGCTGAAGCTCGCACTGACACTGACCGAGGCGTTGACGCGGGATGGCTCCGGCGATACACTCGGCGTGTTCACGGTGACACGATACGTGACGCCGCAGATGAGTCCGCTCTTGGACAGGCTGCGAATGCCTGCCTGCCAATTCTGGAATGTCGCGTCGCCCGGCGCGCACAGCCCTGTACCGGCGTAGGCGAGGCTGGTCAGCCGGGCGCCCGTCAGGGTTGATGGGAGCGCACCGGCTAGAGCGCCGTTGTTGCCGAGGGACAGCGTCTGAAGCGACGTCAGGTTGCCTAGCTCTGTCGGCAGCGTTCCCTTCAGCCCATTGTTCGTGAGGCTCAGGCTCGTGATGTGACCGAGGGAACAGCCTACGCCGTACCAGGCGCAGACCCTGGTCGCGGTTAGCCAGTTCGTCCTGGTCTGCCACCCGCTGCCGCCGGCGCTCGTGTAGAGCGCGACGAGCGCTTGGCACTCGGCTGCGCTCACATCGGTGACATTGGCGCAGCTAAACGCCGGCGGTGGCGGCGGGACGCCGCAGGTGCGGCCGTTGCTGGAGACTGACGGTATGCTTCTGAGCCAGGTTTGGAAGACGGCGTCGCCCGGCGCGCAGACACCTGTGTTATTGTACGCTAGGTATTTCAGCTCGAGGTGCGTCAGCTCTAACGGTAGTGGCCCGCTTAGATCGGGGTTGTTGTCCACGCACAGTCGCTGTAGCGAAGCCAGGTTGCCCAGTTCCGCTGGCACAGTCCCGCTCAGATGGTTGTAGCCCACGTCCAGGCAGACCAGGTACACCAGGTTGCCCAGCTCGCCCGGAATCGGCCCGCTCAACCCGTTGTTGTTCAGGTAAAGGAAGTTGAGAGACAGCAGCAGCCCGATTTCGACCGGGATGCTGCCGCTCAACCCGTTGTTGTTGAGTTGCAGCATCGTCAAATGCCGCAAATTGCCAATCTGCGGTGGTATCGGGCCGCTGAGCGCGTTGAAGTCCAGTTGCAGGGCGCGGAGTTGGGTCAGGTTGCCCAGGCTCGCCGGGAGCGTTCCAACGAGGTTGTTGTGCTCCAGAGTGAGAACTGTCACGTGATTGACCATGTCCGCGCCAATCTGACACCCGACGCCGACCCAGGTGTCGCACGCCGTCGGGCCAGTGAGCCAGTTGGCGTTGTTGGTCCAGTGGGCGCCAGCAGTGGAAGCGTAGAGGTCAATCAGAGCCTGACACTCCGGGCCTGGGATGTCTGTCACGGACGAACAGAAGAAGATGGACTCTGCCGGTGCGGCTGACACAGAGAGCGGGCGGCTCGCTGCTCCTGGAAGCGCGAGTCCTGCCATCAGCGCGACGACCACGAACACGACGCGCGCGATCATAGCAACCCCCTTTTTGTCCTTTGGCGAGTGTATCTTGCGGCGGTACACCGGTCCCCGGAAACGCGACAAAACTCCTCATTAGTACAACGAGTTGTAGTGACCCGAAGTTATGGCCTTGCTCCCCTGGCAGTCGTCGTGTGCGTCGGAAGCCCGACAAGCTCCTGGTAGATCGCGTAGGTGGCGGCGGCGACCTGGGCGTGGGTGTAGTGCGCCAGGACACGCGCCCGGCCGCGCTGGCCCAGGCTCGCTGCCAGGGCGGAGTCACCCATCAGGTGGGCCAGATGAGCGCGGAGGGCGGCTGCGTCGTCCTCCGGGAACACCAGACCGGCGTCGCCGATGACGTTGGGGATCTCGCCGCTGGACGACCCGACGACGGGAACCCCGCATGCCATTGCCTCGATGAGAATGCGGCCGAACTGTTCCTTCCACGCTGCCGTGGTGCGCGACGGCAGCACGAGCGCGTCCAGGCGGTTAAGGTAGACCGGCATCTCGACCGAGGGGGCGTAGGGGGCGAACTCGACCCGCTCGGCGATGCCGAGACTCTGCGCCAGAGCCACGAGCGCCGCCTTGCTCTCGCCGTCGCCGCGAATCTCCATGCGCCAATCGCCGCCTAGCCCCTGGCCCGCGCGCAGCAGAGTGTCCACCCCTTTTCCTGGCACGAGGCGGCCGAGGTAGCCGATGCGAAACGGGGCCGACTTCAGGGCGGCCAGCGGACGGAAGACGTCGGGGTCTACGCCGAACTGGGGGATGACCGCGACGGGGCCGCGATAGCCCTTCGCCCGTAGCACCTCGGCGGCTTCGTGATTGCCGGCGATGGCGTAGCCCGTGCTGCGGTAGCTGAACAGCTCGACCTGGCGGAACGGGGGCGGATAGCGGCGCAGGAGGTTCTGCCAGGTGAAGAACAGGGCCGGGACTCGGCGCTGACGCGCCAGCCAGAGGGCGTGCGCGGTCACGGCGTTGTACGGCTCCTCGTCTACGTGCAGAACATCGGGCGGCGGGGTGAAGTGGCGCGCGAGCTTCGGATAGATGTGCAGATGGTGGCGGCCGTTGAACAGAATCGGGTCCACGACGAGGCGGTAGCCGCGGGTGTAGGCGTACTCTACCCGGTGGGTCGTCGTGCCTTCGCGCCACGCCGGCGGCACGATGACCGTGAGGTCCACGCCGGGCAGGGCGGCCAGCTCCTCCAGCTTGCGCTGGTACGCGCCGACCACCACCGCTTTGGAGACCATCAAGACGCGCATGGGAGATCGCTGTTCATAAGCGTCGTCGTTACGACAAGTCTATAACCGCTGGCGCTGGAGAGCCATCTCCAGCGCCTCCGACGGTGGTGGAGTTGGCACTCCACCACCAGCCGGGCGGCGAGCGTATAACCGCTGGCGAGCCACCTCCAGCGCCGCCGATGCGTCCTTAGTCGCCGCGCTTGCGGCTGAGCAGGACGAGGGCGCCGAGGCCGACCGCGCCGATACCGACCGCCGGCAAGGCGTACTTGCGCACGGATGACCCGTTCGAGGCAGCGACGCCCTTCGCCATGACGGGGATCGTCGCCAGCTTGCGCTGGGCCTCGGCCTGGTACTGGGCGAAGTAGGCCGGGTTGGCGCGGAACTCGTCGGCCAGCGCGCGCTTGGCGGCGACATCGTCGTCGGTGATGTACTTGCCAAAGGAGCGCAGCCCGGCGAGCTGGAAGCCGTGCTTCTTGAACAGGCGGTAGATCTCCTTGACCCGATCTATCGTGATGTTGCGGCCGAGAGTGTAGTCCTCGAAGCGGCCCTCCATCGCCAGCAGCGCCGTCTCGCTCAGGCAGGCGTAGGCGGTTTTCGGCGGCAGGCCGATGTCGTAGCCGAAGTCAATGTTGCCGGGGATGAGCACCTCGCCGCTTTCGATGACCAGCACGTCCGGGCGCAAGGCGGCCTCGGCGGGGTTGATGTCCATGGGGCGGGCGACGTCGCAGATGACCGCGCCCGGCTTGCACTTGGTGATGTCAATCACGCGCTGCCCGAAGGCCGACGTGGCAGTGATGATGAGGTCGCAGTCCGCCGCCAGGTCCTGGGCGTGGGTCGAGATGATGACCTGGGCGCCGGGCGTCTCCGCCTCGATGATGCGCTTCATGTCAATGAGGCGCTCAGGCTCGATGGACACCAGCACGACATTGCCGATGGCCTGGGCAATCAGCCGCGCGCAGACCGAGCCAATGGAGCCAGTCGCGCCGACGACCATCGCCTTGCCCTTCGTCAGGTCCGTCGCGCCCATCTTGATGACGGCTTGCTTGGCGGCCTCGAGCGTGGCGGCGACGGTGAGGCTGTTGCCGCTGGTGATGGCGATGTCGGCCTCGTGCGCCACGGTAATGCCGGCGTCGCCGACGACGCTCGTGAACGCGCCCAGGCCCATGATGCGCGCGCCTTTGCGCTCGGCGATGCGCGCCGCCTGGTTCAGGCGGCTGTAGGTGAACTTCTCGTCGTGGTGCATCATCTCGCGCGGGGTTGCGCCCAGGGCGATCAGATAGCCCTCGACGCGCTGGCCGGTGGTCGGCGACTGCCCGCCCGTGATGCGCGACAGGTACAGCGGCGGAATGTACGCGGCGACCTTCTCCACGATCTCGTCCGGCAAGTACCTCGTCCAGCGGAACAGCTTGTGGTTGTGGATGAAGCGCACGTCGAGCGGGTGGATGACGAAGGCGAAGCGGTTGATGCCCGCCTCCTCCGGCTGGAGGTAGACGATCCCCGGCGTCCACTCAATCTGCGCCATCAGATCGAGATATGTGTCCTCGGTGAGGGGCATCTCCGGGTCGGGGCGTACCGCCACCAGCACAGCTTCGATGGCCGCCGCCGAGTACTCGCCCAGGGAGCCTTTCGGCCCCAGGGACGGCATGAGCGTCACGACGATGGACACCCCGCGCTTGCGCAGGTCGTCCAGGTCTTCCTGGCTAGCCGACTCGACGACGACGGTCTTGTGGGGCAGGCTGTCCGGCGCGTAGCGGCGAATCGCGCCGATGTCGCCGGCGATGACATCCGCCCACCCAAACGCTTTTGCGTCGCGTTGCGTCTCAGGGTGGCCGGCGCGCGGGTAGAGGCGGCGGAAAGGGGCGGTCCGCAGCTGATCGAGCGTTGGGCCGGCGGCCTGGACGAGCGTCTGCTCCGACCCAAGACCGGGAATCGCTGGCAGAGCGAAGAAGACAATCGGATCGCCGTAATGGAGCACCGAGGCGCGGCGGCTGAATGACGACGCCATGCCAGGGTGATTGAGACCGGGGACCATAAGGATGCGCTTCTGGCTGAAGATGCCCGGCTGCGCCCGGTCGGCGAGGATGATTCCCCACCGCTCGATGCCAGGGCGAATCCCGCCGCCGTCCACGACAGGCGTGATCTTGGCGAGTGGCGCCAGGGTGGAGCCAATGGCATGCGGGCGGCGCTCCGACCCCAGGGTCAGCTCGGCCGGCATTCCCTCCAGGCCGATGGCGTCTACGTTGCCGTCGTATTCCTCGATCAGAGCTTTTGCTTTATCGGCGTCACCAGCGACGCCAATGCGGTGAATCTCGATCTCCTGGCCGAGGAACGTGGCCCGGCGAATATCGTCTCCCTCATCAATGTGGATCAGCAGAACTGTTTTCATATCAGAAGCACCTCAGGTTGGGGCTGGTGGCTGTGTGTCATGCGCCATACGCCGACAAGACCGCAGCCGTAGGGGCGCAGACCTAGGATAGCGGTTAAGGACTAGTATAACCCAATTTGGACCGCGCAGCGTATACGATTCATTGACCTGGCGGGATAGATACTTCACCCTTCTGGCTCATCAAGTATGCGTGCGACATGATGGCGCATCCGCTCGTAATGCGAGCCTTGCCAGTAGATTTGCCCGCAGCCCGGGCAGATGCGAAAGTCATCGTAGTAGAGCTTTGTCTTCGGCAGAAGGCGATCCATGATGTCGGCCTTCGCCACGGGCTGCAAGGGTGTGTTGCATTGCAAGCAGCGGTGGAAGGGTGTCGCGGTACTTCGCAGGTCATAGCGGCGCACAATTTCGCGCAGTTGCCGCGCCGGCGCAGTCTCGCGGACATAGTAGCCATACACCACGGCGCTGTACTTGAGCAGGCCGCGGTCGCGCGTGAGCAGAATCCGGTTCTCGGCGGCCGAGATGCGCGCCAGCTCGTCGTCGGCATAGTCGTTGCGGTAGAGCGTGTCGAAGCCGAGCATGCGCAGATACACCGCGAGCTTCCCCAGGTGGATATCGAGCACGAAGCGATCGTGGGTGAGGGGCGGTCGCAGCAGCTCCGGCGCCGGGTTGTCGAGGGTGTACAGCGGCGGATAGACGGCGACCCGGTCGCCGTCCTGGAGCGCGTCGCCGAATGAGACAGGTCTCTCGTTCACGAGAATGAGCGCGACCTCCGGATGCGGGACGCCCAGCCCCTCGATGGCATCCTTTACCGTTGTGCGCGGCTCGACGGTGTGGGAGAACGCGCTCCCGCGCCGCGCGGGCGAGAGGAAGTCGTTCAACTCCGCGTAGAAGCGGAACGTGGCCGAGGGCATGGCGGCCTCTCAGACGCCATTCGAGGCGATGCCTAGCGCCGCGCGTATCGCGCCAGCCTGTCTCGCATACTCGTCAGGCGCGAGCAGCACGGTCGCCGCGCCGGGGTCAATCGGGCGGCTCGGCGCGGGGTCGCCGTAGTAGCGCGGGACAATGTGGGCGTGGACGTGGGGGACGGCGTTGCCGAGAATCTGGTAATTCATCTTGATCGCGCCGTACACCGCCTCGATCACCGCCGCCGCGTGCAGCATGTCCTCGAAGAACAGGGCGCGGTCTTCCGGCGCAAGCTCGAACGGCTCCCGCGCGTGCCTGTGGCAGATCAGGACGCAGTAGCCAGGGACGGACTGATTTGCGTTGAGGCGTAGGCGGCTGATTGCCAGGTCGGCGACGGTGTAGCCGTACTCGTTGGCAGGCTCGACGCTGGCGACCTCCGCGCACAGTGGGCAGTCGTCGCCGCGCACGAGGGCATCCCACTCTTCCCGCGGCATCCACTCTGTCGGCGCATCAGACATATAGAGGCTCCTTCCAGATGCCGACTGAAGTCGGCGCTACACCCTCGTATCCTGTAGCGCCGACTTCAGTCGGCTCTCCGCAATGCCCCGCGAGTTTCGCGGGCGGCGCGCGCCCAGCTGAACGCGGCGGCGCGCCGCGGCCCGCGCTCGCGCAACTCCGCCTGCAACGCCGGGTCGCCGAGTAGTTGGCTCAATGTGTCGGCCAGGGCTTCGGCGTGGCCGACTGGAAAAAGCAGCGCGGCGTCGCCAACGACTTCCGGCAGCGAGCTGGCGTCAGCCACAATCGTCGGCGCGCCGCACGCCAGGGCTTCTAGCGGCGGCAGCCCGAACCCTTCGTAGCGCGATGGGAAGACGAATGCTCGCGCCGCGCTCAGCAGGGCGGGCTGGTCCTCGGCGGCGATGGTGCCGGGGAAGTGGACGGCGACGCCGAGCAATGCGGCCAGGCGGCGCGGGTCCGGCGTGACGGCGCTATCCTGGCGCGGCAGGCCGCCCGCGCACACCAGGGCGACGTGCGGAGTGCGGCGCTGAAGCGCGCTGTAGGCGGCAAAGAGCGTCCCAAGATCCTTGCGCACATCGTATCCACCCATGTACAGGATGTAGTCGTCGGGCAGGCTGTAGCGCGCTTGGGCGCGGCTGATGGCTTCGGGGGACGCCGGCTGGAACCGCTCTGCGGCGGCGAGATACACGGTCGTCACGCGCTCTGGCGGCAGCCTGAAGCGGGTGAGGATGTCGCGGCGGCTGTGTTCCGAGTCGGCGATGACGTGGGCCACGCGGGGCAGGGCGGCGGCGGCGAGGCGGAAATAGAGCCTCGCCAGCGGCGAGCCGCGATACGCGGGCAGAACGAGCGGGATGATGTCATGCACCGTGACGACGGTCGGGGCCGAGGGACGGAGCGGCGGCGCGAAGTAGGGGACGTGGGCCAGGTCGGCGTCTCGCGCCAGCCGCGGGAAAACGACCTGCTCGAACCACGTCTTCGCCAGGTCATCGTCGGCGGCGCGCCCGAACGGCGGAGGCCAGCGAACCGTTCGGTCCGCCGCATTGTCCGCCGCCGCGTCTCCGACAAGCGCCAGGGTGTAGTCGTCGTTGGGCGCGAGGCGGCGCAGCGCGGGCACAATCTCGTGGAGATACTGCCCGCTGCCGACGTTGGGCATCGCCCAGAACAGGCCGTTGACGGTGATCCGCATGCGTCCAGGCGGCGCTAGAGCGCCAGGATGAACGTCAGGTCGTTGACGTTCGTGCGCGTCGGGCCGGTGATGAGCAGGTCGCCCAGGCGCTCGAAGAACGGGTAGGCGTCGTTGTTGGCGAGAGACCGCGCGACGTCGAGGCCCAGATCGTCCGCGCGCGCGGCGGTTGTCGGGTCAACAAAGGCCCCGGCCGCGTCCGTCGGGCCGTCCGTGCCGTCCGTGGCGAGGGTCAGAATCATCACGTCGGTCAGACCGACGAGGCCGGGCGCGGCGGCCAGGGCAAGCTCCTGGTTGCGGCCGCCCTTGCCGGCGCCGCGCACCGTCACCGTCGTCTCGCCACCGAGGACGACGCAGGCCGGCCGCGGTATCGGCTGGCCGGAGGCGGCGATCTCACGGGCAATCGCAACGCACACCCGCGCCACTTCCCGCGCTTCGCCTTCGACGTATGTGGACAGCAGCAGCGTGTTCAGGCCCTGCGCCCGCGCCACGGCGAGCGCCGCGTCGGCGGCCTGCCCGTTGCTGCCGACGATGACGTTCTGCACGCGGGCGAACGCCGGGTCGCCCGCCTTCGGCGTGTCCGGAATCTCGCCCGCCACGCCCGCTCGCAGGCGCTCCGCGACGGACGCTGGCAGCCGCGCCCACAGCCCGCGCTCGTCCAGGATGCGCGCCACGTCGGCGAACGTCGTCGTGTCCGGCACCGTCGGGCCGGAGGAGATAACGTCGAGCGGGTTGCCCACGACATCGCTCAGGATGAGCGCGACCAGCGTGGCTTCGCCGGCGAGTCGCGCCATCCCGCCGCCCTTGAGCCGGTCCAGGTGCTTGCGCAGGCAGTTCAGCTCGTTGATGGTGGCTCCGCTGCGCAGCATCACATCGGTGGTGACCTGGAGATCGGCCAGGGTCACGCCAGCGACAGGCAGCGGGGTCAGGGCCGAGCCGCCGCCGGAGATGGCGCACAGGATGAGGTCGCGCGGGCCGGCCCCTTCGACGATGCGGGCGATGGCCTCGCTGCCCGCGACGCCCGCCGCGTCGGGAACGGGGTGGCCGGCCGGGTGGATGGTGACGCCCGGCACAGGTAGCTCGTGGCCGTACTTGACGTTGACCCACCCGCCGCTCAGTCGGTCGCCCAGGCTCTCCGCCAGGGCGGCCGCCATCGGGGCGCTCGCCTTGCCCGCGCCGACGACAAACACGCGCTCGAACGAGTCGAGATAGTAGCGGCGGTCCTCGATGATGAGCGTGTTCCCCTCACGGCGCACGTGGGCGCGCACGGCCGCCGCCGGTTCGACGGCGGCCAGCGCGGCGTGGGCGAGCGTCAACGCAAGCTCACGCGGGCTTGTCACTCGATCCCTCCACGGCGGATGTCGGCGTCGTCGTTGGCGCGACCGGTTCGGGCTTCTTGGTCGGCGCGGCGCCGTTCTCGCCGCGCGCCCGCGACATCAGGCGCGCGATCTGGTACTTGGAGTCCTTCTCAGCCTCCTGCAGCCGCTCGATGATGGCGTACCGCTCGGCGATCCCCTGCACGACCTGTGACGATGCCGCCGCCGATGGCTCAGTCTCGTTTGCCAGGAGGCCGATGGTGGCGTGCAGCAGCGCGGCCCACAGGAGTTGCTCGAAGGCTTCGTGGTTGAACCAGAGGACGCCCTGGTAGCGGTTCACGCCGAGATACTGCTGCACCTCGCTGTCCCGCAGCCACGACTCGAGGACGCGGTACGCGCGCAGACCGGGCGCGCCGGCCGTGCCGAACCACTTGTCGTGCTCGCTGAACAGCTTGATGGTGGCGACGGCGCGCCAGGCGGTCGCATCCGTCATGCCTAGCCCCTCGAGCGCCGGCGCGATGACGCGGCCGAGCCGCCAGGCGTCAATCAGGGTGCGCGTCTGCCCGCCGGCGTCTGGCTCGCCCATCATGTCGCCGAGGAAGCGGGTGAAGACCCAGGCGAGGGCGCCGCCCCACAGGGCGGGGTTCGCCTCGAAGCGCGCGAAGAGATAATCGAGGGCGGCGGCGAACTCCGCCGGCGCCTCGCCATCCACACTCTGGCGCAGTGACGGCAGCGCCACGACGGCGTCGAGGTGACGGCGGATCGTCTCGGCGACGACCTCGGCGTCCACGTCGGCGCCGCTGAAGCCCTGGATGGCCTGGAGCATCTCCTCGACGCGGTCGCCGACATCGCGTAGGACCAGCGCCTTTTCATCGGCCGCGGCCTCGCCGTCGGCGACAGGCGTCGGAACTGCGTCTTCGCCGTCGGCGGCCGGCGTCGGGGCCGCGGCCTCGCCCTCCGCCGCCTGGGGCAGGATGCAAATGTCGCGGATGCGGCGCAGCGTCTCGGTGTTGACGAGGGCCGCGTAGGGCGCGCGCACCGGCTCCAGCGTCAGCTCGCGTAGCGCCTCGTCAATGCTTGGCACACCGCGCCCGCCGAGCTGCGCTTCCAGGCGGCTGTACTGGCCGGTCGCGTCGTCCTGCACCTCGCGGAAGTCAAGGAAGGTGTGGTAGCGGTAGCCACCCAATTCCAGGTACAGGCCCTTTCCGATGAGGTCCTGGTTGCGGCGAATGTACTCCAGGCTGCCGCTGTGATCGCGGAAGATGACGAAGCGGTCGGCGGCGTCGGTCAGCCCCAGGCCCTCGGCCAGGGTCTTGGTGACGATGGCGCGCTCGTCGCCCTCGCCGGTCTTGACAGGGTAGGGGACGGCGACGTTGATCCAGCCCCGCGTGTCAGCGAACTTATTGTGGTAGACGACGAGGCCCTTCTCGTCGCCATAACTGTTGGAGTAGGCGTAGACGTTCTCGTCCACACTCCCGTCGGCCGTGATGAAGTCGTACAGCAGGAAGTTCTCGACATCGGCGAACAGGTAGCGCTTGTGCAGCAGCGGGAAGATTTCCCGCTCGTGGCGCGCGATAAGATACGGGTCGTCGCTCTCGTCCCACAGCGGGCGGCGGAACTCCATGCCGTACTTCTCGGCGTAGCCTTCGACCTGGCCGTGTCCGAACATGGGCAGGCCGGGCATGGTGGACATCACCGTCGCAATCCCGAAGTACTTGTCGCCCTTGCCGAACTGCTCGACCGCCGTCTTCTCGTCCGGGTTGTTCATGAAGTTGACGAAGCGCTTCAGCACCTCAGGGTCGAACTCCATCGTGTTCTTCATGACGGTGCGATACTTGGCGTTTTCCTCGTCGCGCAGCAGGTTCATGAACGCGCTGTTGTAGACGCGGTGCATGCCGAGGGTGCGCACGAAGTAGCCTTCCATCAGCCAGAACGCCTCGGCGAGCAGCAGGGTGTCCGGCGCTTCGACGGCCACGCGGTCCACCACCTCGCGCCAGAACTCGATGGGCATCGCCGCGTCGAACTCGGCCTTGGTCATGGCGAACTCGGAGCGCGAGGGGATCGCGCCGCCCGTGCCAGGCTCCGGGAACCAGAGGCGCTGGTAGTGGCGCTTCGCCAGGGTCATGGCGGCGTCGAAGCGGATGATGGGGAATTGGCGGGCGACCTGGAGGATGGTCTGGATGACGGCTTCGCGCACATCGGGGTTGAGATAGTCGAGCTGCGCCGTGTCGTTCCACGGCATGGACGTACCGTCGTTGCCGTGGTAGACGTACACCTCGGAACCTGTATTGCGGTCCACGCGCTTGAACACGACGGAGGCGTCGGTGCGGGTGAAGTAGTGGTCTTCGAGGTAGACGCCGACGTTCGGGTCCCACGACAGGTCCGGCCCGTTGAAGGTGTAGACAGGGTAGGGGCTGTCGGGGCGGCCGATGAACCAGTCCGCGTGCTGCATCACCCACGGCGAGTCGATGCCCATGTGGTTCGGCACCATGTCGCTGGCGAGGCGGACGCCGCGCTGCCAGGCCCGGTCGCGCAGGCTCTCGTAGGCCGGCGTCCCACCGAGGTCGTCGGCGATGCGGTAGTCGAACAAGGAGTAGGCCGAGGCGACAGCGTCGGCGTTGCCCATCATCTGCTTGATTTCGCGCGAGGCGTTGCTGCGCTCCCAGAGGCCGATGAGCCACAGGCCGGTGAAGCCCCGATGGGCCAGCTTGTCCAACTCTTCGTCGGGGATGTCATTGAGCCGCGTGATGGAGCGCCCGTATTGCCGCGACAACTGGTCCAGCCAGACGTAGGTGTTCTTGGCGATCATGACGACGCGCGGCATCCAGTGCAGGTCCATGCTGAACGCTTCCGGTTCCGCCTCAAGCTCGGCGTAGTCGGCGACCTCGACAGGTCCCGGCCCGCCCGGCGCGAAGCCGAAGACGAATCGCTTGGCGTCCTCTTTGTACAGGTCCAGGCTGGTCAGGACGCGGTAGACCTGCGGGCCGATGACAGCGCCCCACTTCTGAGACAGGAACTCGAGCTGGCCGTAGAGCGAGTACGGCGAGGCGAGGGCCGGGCCGCGCAGGAGGTCGAGCAGGTTGACGCGCGCCAGGTCGGGGATGGAGAGGTTATCGGCGGAGTTCACGCGCTGGAGGTCGAAGAAGGAGCGCATGTCGCCGAACATCCGCGTATACCCGCGCTCCTGTTGCAGCGGGCTGTCGTCGAATAGCTCGCGGTAGGGGGCGTAGGCCGGGTTGAGGTTAGCGGCCCAGTTGAGGAGCATCTCTTCCAGGACAATCTCGCGGTTGGGGACGCCGTTGGTGGAGTCGGCCAGGTACTCGGCGGCCGGAACCTGCTGGCGGTAGACCCCGTTTGGCGGGAACTCGTCCACGAAGCGGGTCAGGATGCGGTTCACCGTCTGCGGGCCGAGGTCTGTCTCCATCTTGTTGAGCGCGTCCGCAAAGAGCCGCGGGTTCACCTGCTTGCGGTACTCCGCGATCATGTAGTGCAGCACCTCGTCAATCAGGCCCATCGCATTGATGTCGGCGGCGGCGACGGCGGTCTCCGGGAAATTGACGAGGTCGCGCTTCTCGTTCATCTTCTGCGCGAGAACACGCGCGGCGTGGAAGTTCGCCAGGACGACGCGGCCACTCAGGGAGAACAGCGAATCGTCGAACTGGTAGCGATCGCGGGCGCGGCGGGAAATATGAAACTCCATCATGCTAACCTCCGGTCCGTCTCTCGCGAGAGGAGCCATTCCAGAATAAACTCTGTAACATCTGTGGGTGTCAAAGTATCCGTTTCAACAATCAGGTCGGCTTCCGCGTAGAAGGCCTGACGCTGAGCGAGAAGCGTCGTGATGCGCCCTAACGGGTCGGCGCCGGCGAGCAGCGGCCGCGGCTCGATGCGGGCGGCCTCCTCCAGCCTCGCAATGATCGTCGCCGGCTGCGCGCTGAGGCAGATGACCCAGGCGCGCGCCCGCATCAAGGCGCGATTGTCGGGCGAGATCACCGCGCCGCCCCCCGTCGCAACGACGTTGTGGCAGCCGGCCAGGGCTGCGGCGAGGGCGGCGGCCTCATAAGCGCGAAACGCCGGCTCCCCATCATCGCGGAAAATGACTTCGATAGAGCGGCGAGTCGCGGCTGTGATGAGCGCGTCCGTGTCCACGTGATACCACCCCAGGGCGTCGGCCAACTGGCGGCAGACGGTGGATTTGCCGGTCGTGCTAAAGCCAGTAAGGGTCACATTCGGCTTCAGCAGGGCGATCTGTTGACGCTGACTCATTCCCAACGCACCCCTGTCTGCGCGGCTCGCTTGCAAGACTCAGGCCCGCGATTCAGCAGCGCCCACTACAACGAATCGCCACAGCGCCTCGCGCGCCTGGACGTCGCCGCCCACGCCGACACGTGGGGTACGCGCCACACGCGCCTCGGGAATCGTCTCGCCGCGCTCGATGAAAAGCTCCCCCGGCCGAGTGAGGTCCGCGCCGTTTTCGCTCAAGTCAATGCCGAGCGCCTGGCACAGCTTGCCCGGGCCGTTGGCGGTCTGCGCCAGCGCGCGATTGCCGCGCCGCGCCTGCATGGCCGCGACACCCTCCTGCGGCACGATGGCGCGGATGAGGACGGCGGCCGGGAAGCCTTCGCTCTCGGTGACGGCGTTCAGGCCATAGTGAACGCCGTAGATCATGTAGACATACGCGAAGCCGGGCGGGCCGTACATCACGGCGTGGCGCTCACGCCAGCCGCGCGCGGCGTGGCTGGCCTTATCGGCTTCGCCGAGGTAGGCCTCGGTCTCCACAATCGGCCCGCCGAGCCGTTCCCCATCCAGAACGCGGATGAGATGCTGGCCCAGCAGAGCGCGGGCCACGTCCAGCGTCGGCCGGTCGTAGAAGTCGCGCGTGAGAATGTCGGCCATCAGCCGCCCGCAATCGGCAGGAGGATGCGCAGCGTCTGGCCGTTCGCCACAGGCGTCTCGCTCGCGGCCGCCACAGGAATCGCCTTGTCGTCCACGAACAGCGCGTAGGGTATGCCGACGCCGGCGGCGTGGGCGTCATACGCGTCGCGAAAACCCGGCCCCTCGGCGAGCTTCACCAACACGTCCGCGACGGTCGCACTCGACTCGTCGAGCGTGACCTCGACCTCGCGTTGCCCCACCGCGCGCCACAGCGGCTCGCCCAGCTTGACCTTGACTTGAATCATGTGTTTCGCTGACGTTTGATCATTGCGGGTAGCTTCGCAGTTTGCCGTGGACAAGCATATCTTGCTGGCGCTGGAGAGCCATCTCCAGCGCCTCCCAGAGGCGGTGGAGTTGGCACTCCACCGCCAGCAGGGGGTTCCCACGCTATTGTGCGGAGCTACCCGATTGCGTCGGATAGACTGCCTGGAGCGCTCGCTCCCACGCCCCCAGCGCCGATTGTCCAAACAGCACGACGCGCACGCGCATGGGCGAGGTAGTGGTCTTCAGGAAGCCGATGATGGTGGTCAGGGCCACCGGCGCCGCCTCGTCCATCGGGTAGCCGTAGACGCCCGTGCTGATGGCCGGGAAGGCGATGCTGCGCGCGCCATGCGCGGCGGCGAGCGACAGACTCGCGCGGTACGCGCCGGCCAGCAATTCCGCCTCGCTGCGTCCGCCGCCGTGATAGACCGGGCCGACGGCGTAGATGATGTAGCGCGCTTTGAGGTCGCCCCCCGGCCCGATGCGCGCTTCGCCGGTGGGACACCGTCCCAGCTTGCGGCGCGCGGCAAGCGCCGTCGGCCCGGCGGCGCGGGTGATCGCGCCGTCCACGCCGCCGCCCGGCGCCAGGGCTTCGTTGGCCGCGTTGACGATGGCGTCTGTCGTCTCTCGCGTGATGTCGCCCTCGATCAACTCGAGGCTCCCCGCGCCGATGTCTACACGCACGCTGGCATCCCTCAGTCGGTTGCTTTTTGAAGTATAGCACTGCGCTAGAGGCGGGTCAACGACGCCCTGTAGTTTCGGAAAAATCTCTGCCAAGCACTTGACAAGCACATTTGTTCTAGTGTATAATGTGTTCTGTAATCAGAACACTGGCAAGCACCTGCATGGTTGTGGGGCGGCGCTCCCGTTGAGCGGCCGCCCCACGCCATTTGACGCGCCGTTTCCGCGCGTGCTATGCTTAAGCCGCTGGCCCGAAATCAGGACCACGGAATACACGGAAAGTTAGAAATGAACACGTTGAATGATACCGCGCCAATTTCCTACTGGCTGGATACGGCGGGCGACCTCGTTCGCGGCGGGGACCTGCCGCGACGCGCCGGGGTGGTTGTCGTCGGGGCCGGCGTGATGGGCGCGTCGGTCGCGCTGTTCCTGGCGCGGGCCGGGGCGGACGTCGTCCTGGTCGAGCGCGGCACGCTGGCCGGTGGCGCGACGGGCCGCAACGCCGGCATCGTGTCGCCGGGGACGACCGAGAGTTATCGCAGCACGATCGAGGCGCGGGGCCACGCGGCGGCTCGCGCGATCTGGCAGTACAGCGAGGACAGCGCGGCCCTGCTGCGGCAAACGCTGGCCGAAGAGGGCATTGACGCCGGCTACCGCCCCGAGGGCAGCTACGCCGTCGCCCTGTCGGAGGACGATGAGACTCGCCACCAGGCGACGATTGAGGCGCTGGCGCGGGACGGCTTCGAGACCGAGTGGCTTGACGCCCCGGCGCTCCAGGGGCGAGTCGGCGTCGCCCTGCCCGCCGCCATTCGCGGCGCGCGCTTTAACCCGCGCGGCGCTGTCGTCCACTCCAGTCGGCTGGTGTGCGGCCTGGCCGACGCGGCGGCGCGTCACGGCGCGGCCGTCCGGACCGGCGTTGCTGTCAAGGCGGTCCGCCAGGGTGTCGTTGAGACAGGGTTGGGCGACATCGCCGCCGATCACGTCATCCTCGCCACGAACGCCTGGACCGGCGACCTCGCGCCGGGGCTGGCGCAGGTGATCGAGCCGGTGCGTGGGCAGATGCGCGCGACAGCCCCCTTACCGGGGCGCGTCTTCCCCGGCGCGTGGTCGGCCAACGACGGCGGCGAGTACTGGCAGCAGACGGCGGACGGCGCGTGGGCGCTCGGCGGGATGCGCCGCGTTGCCCCCGACGCCGACCGCCCGTACACCGAGAACCATCTGCGCCCGGAGGTCCAGGCGGCGCTGGACGAGTTCGTCAACCAGAATTTCCCGGACCTGGCGTCCGCGCCGGTCGCGTACCGCTGGGCGGGCATCATGGGTTTCACGCCCGACTCGACGCCGCTCGTCGGGCCGCTGTCGCCGGGCCTGTGGATCGCGGCCGGCTGCACCGGCCACGGCATGCCCTACACGACCGAGACCGGGCGCGTCCTCGCCGAGTGGATATGCCGGGGGCAACCCGACCGCGACATGTCGCCGTTCGACCCGGGGCGTTTCGGCTGATGGCGGCCGAGAAACACGCGCCAAACCAGGCCAGCGAGTGGCGGCGGGTGCTGGCGGCAGAGTTCGCCCGCGTCTACGACGACGTGGATGAGGCTCGCGCCGTGCTGATTTCAGGCTCCGCTGCCACCGGCCTGGCCGACAGCGCTTCGGACATCGAGATGACGGTGTTCTGGGCGAGCGCGCCGAGTGAGGAGACACGGCGGCGTGTCATCGAGGGCGGGGGCGGCGCGGCGCGGCGGCTGTACGACTACGAAGACGACAACGGCGACTGGCCGGATGATGCCCTGCTGCGCGGTGTGGAGCTACAGATTAGCAACCGGCCCATCGCCGTCGTCGAGACGTGGCTGGCGGACGTGGTAGAGCGGCACGAGACGTCGCTCGTCAAGCAGGACCTCATCGCCATCATCCAGAGCGGCGTGCCGGTCAAGGGCGGGGCGCTGGTCGAGGCATGGCGCGCACAAGCCGCGAGCTACCCACCGGCGCTGACGCGGGCGATAGTGGCCGAGCACTTGTGGTTCGTGGCGGCCTGGAACCGCAACAAACTGGCTGCTCGGAACGAGCTGGTTCTGTTCTATGAGGATGCCGCCGCGTCCGCGAAGCGCCTGTTCCTCGTGTGGCTGGCGCTCAGCGGCGTCTACCTGCCGCACTTGGGCTTCAAGTGGATGGAGCAGACAATCGTAGGATTGCCTGTGGCCCCCACAGACGCGGCTCGCCGCGTGCGCATCGTGTTCGAGGCTCCGCTGGCCGAGGGGGCGCTGGCGCTCAATGCGCTGATTGCCGAGACGTTCGATCTCGTGGCGAGTTACCTGCCGGATGTGGACATCGCCGAGGCGCGGGCCGATTTCTTCAGGGAGCGGCCGACCAGGGATGCCCCGCCGTAAGGTCGCAGCGCGCCGCGCATCTCATATCGAGGATTGACCCGAAGGGCGCTTCGGGGTATAATTCCCGCTCGAACACGGAGAGGTCGCATAGCCCGGTCTAGTGCGCGCGACTGGAAATCGCGTAGGCAGTTATTCTGTCTCGCGGGTTCAAATCCCGCCCTCTCCGCCAGTGTCGGCCCAGACCCTTATCCCGGTGGCACGGGCGGGGGCCCTGAGCGGCAGCGGACTGTGAATCCCGCCAGGACCGAGAGGTAGCAACGGTAAGCGGCCCCCGCTGGGTGACTCAGGTTGCCTTGGCTACGACCATCGGGGTAAGGTTCTGGGCCGAACGATTCCCCCGTGGTGAGGGTGTGTGACCGACCGCGAGAGCATCCCCGCGTTACTCAAGCGCCACGGCCTGTGGGCGAAGAAGAGCCTGGGCCAGCACTTCCTGCTGGACGAGAGCGCCCTCGACAAGATCGTGGCCGCTGCTGAGTTGACCCCGGCTGACACCGTGCTGGAGATTGGCCCGGGGCCAGGTCCGCTCACGCGCCGCCTCGCCACCCACGCGAGCCGCGTGGTTGCGGTCGAGCTTGACGAGCGCATGGTCGAGTTGCTCCGCGCCGAGGTCGCGGTCGGGCTGCCGGTCGAGGTCGTCCAGGCGGACATTCTCACGCTGGACCTCGCCGACCTGATGGCGGTTCGCGGCGTGGCAAATTACAAAATCGTCGCCAACCTGCCGTACTACATTACCTCCGCCGTCCTGCGCCATATTCTCGAAGCCGCCCTCAAGCCTACCCGCGTCGTCGTCCTCGTGCAGCGCGAGGTCGCCGAGCGTATCGTGGCGAAGCCCCCGGACATGAACCTGCTGGGCGTGAGCGTCCAACTCTTCGGCGCGCCCCGCGTGGTTGCTCGCGTGCCGGCGGGCGCGTTCTACCCCCCGCCCAAAGTCGACTCGTCCGTGGTGCGCATTGACGTGTACCCTCAGCCTGCTGAAGGCGTGACCGACACCGAGGACTTCTTCCGCATCGTGCGCGCCGGCTTCGGCCAGAAACGTAAGCAGCTCCGCAACTCCCTCAGCCAGGGCCTGGGTCGGCCGAGCGCCGAGATAGACGCCGCCCTGACTGCGGCCGGCATTGACCCCGCGCGCCGCGCCGAGACATTAAGCCTGGCCGAGTGGGCCAGGCTCCAGGTTGCGCTTGCCGGGATAGGCTAGGCATGGCATAATGGCGAACCTCGAACGCTGGAGGTAGCCCATGCCGACGATTGATCGCAATAGCCTCCTGGACCTCCTCGACCAGAAGTTGAGCGCTGAGGACCTGAACGACCTTGCGTTCGCCCTGCGCCTCGACGTCGCCGACCTTGAAGGCGCGACGAAGCGGGGACGCCTGCGCAGCCTGATCGAATACTTCGAGCGCCGCGACCAGATGGGCCAGCTTCTGGACGCCATCCGCAAGCAGCGCCCCGATATCCTGGCGGCCGACGTCACTTATGCCGCGTTGGCCGAAGCGCCATCCGCCGCCGCAGAACCAACGGCCGATGCGTCCCAGACAGCCACCATTGCCAGCTTAAGCGACATCATTGCCCGCGACCCGACCAACGCCCAGGCGTATTTCGACCGGGCAGAGATGTACCGCGACCAGGGCGACTATCAATCCGCCATCCCCGACTATACGCGGGCGACCCTACTCCTCCCCGGCTATGCTCCCGCGTACTCAGGTCTGGCCAACTGCTACCTGGACAGCGGCGACTCTGTGCGCGCCCTGGAGAATTACAACAAAGCTATAGAGCTTGACAAAGACCCATACGATATCATGGACCGCGGCCAGATCTACGTTGAGCAGGGCAACCTGGAGGCAGCCATCAAGGACTTCACGGAGGCTATCCGGCTCAAGCCTGACCTCAGTTGGGCGTACTACTACCGCGGACTTGCCTATGGGCGACAGAAGGACAACGAGAAGGCGGTCGCCGACCTCAAGCAGGCCGCCAGCCTTGATTCCGACTTGAAGGGCGACATAGAGGAGGATCTGCGAAAGCTAGGCGTCCAGTAGCGGCTCGGCCACAAGCGGCAGGCCGGGGACGACGTCCAGGTCCCACCCGCTGCGCCGCCCCGCCTCCCACGCGAAATGCCCGGCCGCGCCGATCATCGCGGCGTTGTCGGTGCAGAGCCAGATGGCCGGGTAGCGCACCGGCAGGATAGACTGCGCCGCCATGCGCTCCCGCAGCAGGGTATTGGCCGCGACGCCACCGGCCAGCAGAATCTCCGTCGCGCCGTACCCCTCGGCGGCGCGAATCGTCTTTTCCACCAGCACATCCACCACAACCCGCTGAAATGCCGCTGCAACATCGGCGGCGGGAATCGTCTGCCCCTGGGCCTCGAACTGGCGCGTGAGGCGCAACACGGCGGTCTTGAGGCCGCTGAAGCTGAAGTCATACGTCCCCGGCAGCCAGGCGTGGGGCAGGGTGATGGCCGAGGGGTCACCGGCGGAGGCAGCGCGCTGGATGGCCGGCCCGCCGGGGTAGCCTAGCCCTAGCATGCGGGCGACCTTGTCGAACGCCTCGCCCGCCGCGTCGTCCAGAGTGCTGCCCAGTGACGTGTAGCGGCAGTGTTCCGTCATCAGCACCAGGTCGGTGTGGCCGCCGGAGACGATGAGCGCGACGAAGGGGAACTGGGGGTCGTCCTTGTCGGCGTTCGGCGCGACCCGCAGCCAGTTGGCGTAGATGTGGCCCTCCAGGTGGTTGACGCCGAGGAGCGGGATGTCACGCGCCAGCGCCAGCGCCTTGGCCGTGTTGACGCCGACGAGCAGCGACCCGGCAAGGCCGGGGCCGTAGGTGACGGCGATGGCGGTGAGGCTGTCCCAGACTGCCCCGGCTTTCGCCAGCGCGTCCTCGATGACCGGCGTGATCGCCAGGATGTGCTGCCGCGACGCCATCTCCGGGAAGACCCCCCCGAACGCCGCGTGCAGGCTCTCCTGCGAGGCGACGACGTTGGACAGCACGCGGCGGCCATCGCCGATGACAGCGGCGGCGGTCTCATCACACGATGTCTCAATCGCTAGGATCCGCTGCACTCGGGACCTCCTTCGCGGCGCGGGCCCGCGCGCCGACCAGATAGATGAACAGGAGCGTGGCGAGCAGGCGGCCGGCGCCGGAGATGATGAAGACGGTCCGGAAGCCTAGCATGTCGGCCAGCCAGGCGCCGATGAGTGGGGCGAAGAAGGCGGGCAGGAAGACGGCCGTCTGATAGACAGCGGCAAACCGCTCGCGTCCCTTCGTCGGCGTCAGGGTGAGCAGCAGGTTGAACTGGGCCAGGTTGTAGCCCGCCCACATGAACCCGCCGAGGCCGTTGATGATGCCAACCTGCCAGGGCGCGGTGATGACGGCCCACATCACGGGCAGCACCGGGATAATCAGGCCGGTGATACGGAAGATGCCCATGTCGCCCAGGCGCGAGTAATAGCGCCCGAACCAGCGCTGCCCGACGAGGCCGGAAACGCTGTTGACGGCGGTGACGATGCCGACGAGGGCGGCGCTCGCTCCCATGTCTTGCACAAGGTAGACGTTGAAGAAGGGGCCGGCGAGTTGGAGCGCCAGGTTCCAGACGAGCGTCACGCCGGTAAAGACGACGAACGGACGCTCGGCGACCATCTCGCGGGCGATCTCCTTGAAGCTCGTCGAAGCGGCCGCCGCTGTCGTTGGGGTGTCCTTGATGAAGGCAAACGAGACGGCGCTGGCGGCGGCGGCGATGAACACCAGCAGCCACGACACCTGGTAGCCGGTCAGCCCGCCCATGTTGCGGATGAGGAGGCCGAACAGGGGGACGGTGACGAAAGCCGCCCCGGCCATCGCGAAATTTCGCGTCGAGAAGTAGCTGCCGCGCAGGCGCAGGGGGATCAGGTCCGCCGTGAAGGATGTCCAGGCAGGCTTGGCGAAGTTGTCGCCGAACAGCCGAATTGCCAGAAGCCCTATTGCCGCATAGATCGCCGCCTGGCCGCTGAAGACGAAAGGCAGGAGAGCGAGCAGGAGCAGCGGCAGGCGCGAGATCACGCCGCCAAAAGCCAGGATCAGGGTCTTGCGGCGGCCGAACATCTGGCTGACCCAGGCGCCGGGCATGAGCGCCGCCGCGCCGGCCAGGTTGGTGACGGCGGTCATCTGGCCCACCTGCGCCGTCGTGGCGCCGAGGGCGAGCATGTAGAGCGTCTGATAGGAGATGACGAACGACTCGGAGATGTTCCACAGGACGCCATCGAGCAAGAAGAGGCGCAGGCCGCGGTGTTTTTCGGAGGAAGGCGCGCCCATGCCAACATAGCGCATCACGCGCCGCGCCATCTGGCGGGGGCCGATCAGCGATGTCGAATGGATTTTCTTTCTTGGTGACGAAGAGCGCACAGGGATTCAAACCGTACAAAAAGAATTTGGCCCGCGCGCGCGACGCCGGGCCATAGCCGAATTATAGGATTCGTCAGATAGAGGGTCAAGTTCTGGCGGCGCGGAGGCGGGCGAGGCTCTGGGGGGGCAGGCCGGTGCTGCCGAGCGCTGCGCCCATGTTGGGGCCGTGGAAGTCGCTGCCGCCGGCCGGTATCAGGCTCAGCCGGTTCGCCAGGGACACGAGGTGGCGGACGGTACCCTCCGTGTAGTCACCATAGTAGCACTCGATACCGGCCAGGCCGTGGCGCTTCAGTTCCGGCAGCAGCTCCGATAGGCGGAACGGGTCCAGGTTCTGGGCGCGCGCCGGCACCGGATGGGCCATGACCGGCACGCCGCCGTGGGCGCGGATGAACTCGACGGCCTCTTGCGCCGTGAAACGCGGGCGCGGGATGTACGCCGGCCGCCCGTGGCCGATGTACAGATCGAACGCTTCGGAGATGTTGTGCGCGTAGCCGTCCTCGACCAGCGCCCGGGCGACGTGCGGCCGCCCGACCGCGCCATCCGCCAGCTCGCGCACGCGCTCCCACCTCACCGCCATGCCCAGGTCGTTCAGCCGCTCGACCATGCGTTGCCCGCGCGTGACCCGCGCCTCGCGCAGCTCGGCGATCTTGTCCTGGAACGCGCCCGGCGTGACCGGCGCCCAGTAGCCGAGGATATCCAGGCTGCCGTTGGGGTGCTCGGTGTTGATTTCGACGCCGGGAATCAACTCGATCCCGAGATGCTTCGCGGCCGCCTGGGCCTCGGCGACGCCGTCGGTCGTGTCGTGGTCGGTGAGGGCCAGGACATTGACGCCGCACTCAGCAGCGTACTGCACGAGGGTGGCCGGTTTGAGGACGCCATCGGACGCGGTGCTGTGGCAGTGCAGCTCAATGCGGCTCATCCGGCGCCCCCGCACCCCCTGACAGGTTCGCCGGTCGTCGAGGCCGCGCGGGGCGAGCGGCGGCTGAGCTGCTCGACCTGCTGCGCCGCGTGGTAGGAACTGCGCACGAGAGGCCCGCACTCGACCCAGCGGAAGCCCATCCCTTGCGCCTCAGCTTTCAGCTCGGCGAACTCCTCCGGCGTGTAGTAGCGTGTTACCGGCAGGTGCTTCGGCGATGGGCGCAGGTACTGGCCGACTGTGAGAATGTCCACGTCCTGCGCGCGCAGATCGCGGAACACCTGCAACAGCTCGTCCTTCTCCTCGCCCAGTCCGACCATCAGGCCCGACTTGGTAAGCGCCGTCGGGTCCATCGCCTTCGCCCGCCGCAGCACCTCGAGTGACTGGCGATAGTTGGCCTGCGGGCGCACTGTGAGGTACAGGCGCGGCGCGGTCTCGGTGTTATGGTTGAGAATCTCTGGCTGCGCGTCCATCACGGTTTGCAGCGCCATCACGTCGCCCTTAAAATCGGGGATCAGCACCTCCACCGACAGGTCCGGGACGAGCTGGCGCGCGCGCATGATGGTGCGCGCGAAGATCGCCGCGCCGCCGTCGGGCAACTCGTCGCGGTTCACGGACGTGATGACGGCGTGCTTGAGGCCCATGCGCTGGATGGCGTGGGCAACCCGCTCCGGCTCCAGCAGGTCGAGGACGGCCGGGCGGCCGGTCTTGATGTTGCAGAAGCCGCACGAGCGCGTACACGTGTCACCCAACAGCAGGAACGTTGCTGTGCCGGATCCCCAGCACTCGCCGATGTTGGGACACATGGCTTCCTCGCACACGGTATGCAGGCTGGCGCCGCGCATCGTCTGCTTGATGAAGCCGTAGCTCTCGCCCCACGGGGCGGGGACGCGCAGCCACTCCGGCTTGCGGGTGTGCAGTGGGATTTCCTGGGTTGGAATGGCCGTACTCTTCCCGGCCCTGACTCGCTCTGCCATGCTACTCCTCATTCCGTTTGACGACGTGATCATCGCAGTATCGCGTTCGTGGGAGCGCCTATCGCGCCTCGCTAGTGGTGGAGTGACAACTCCCCGCCCTACGGAGGCGCTGGAGATGGCTCTCCAGCGCGAGCGTGTGCCGACTGAAGTCAGCGCTACATTGATCCTTCTAGCGGTGTCCAATTGCGCAGCAGGTCCACCAGCAGGCGCACGCCATACCCCGTGCCGCCCTTCGGCCCCAGGTCGCTCGCCTTCGAGTGATACGTCATCGAGGCGATGTCCAGGTGCGCCCAAGGGTAATTGCTGACGAACTCCCGAATGAACATCGCCCCCACGGCCGCGCCAGCCGGGCCGCGCGCGACGCCGGCCGAGTTCTTCATATCGGCGACGTCGGAGTCGATGATCTCGCGGTACTCTGGGTAGAGGGGCAGCCGCCAGACGCGCTCGCCGGTATGCTCGCCCGCCTTGTAGAGACGGTCGGCCAGGGCGTCGTTGTTGCTGAACAGGCCCGCTGCGGCGCGTCCCAGGGCAATGAAGATCGCGCCCGTGAGCGTCGCCAGGTCAATGAGCGCCTGCGGCGGCGGCGTCAGCGTCGTGGCATACGAGAGGGCGTCGGCCAGGACGAGGCGGCCCTCGGCGTCGGTGTTGTTGATCTCAATGGTCTTGCCGTTCATGGCGCGGACGACATCGGCCGGCTTGACGGCCCTGCCGCCCGGTAGGTTCTCCGTCGAGGGAACCAGCGCGACCACGTGAAGCGGCAGGTCCAGGTCGCCGACGGCCTGCATTGCGCCGAGAACGGCGGCCGCGCCGGCCATGTCGCCCTTCATCTCTTCCATGCCGACGGCCGGCTTGAGGGAGATGCCGCCGCTATCGAAGGTGATGCCCTTGCCGATGATGACGACGGGCGGCTCGTCCTGGGGGCCATGCTCGAGGATAATGAAGCGCGGCGGCTCGTCGCTGCCCTGGGCCACGCCGAGCAACGCGCCCATACCGAGGCGGGCGATGGCCTCGCGGTCCAGCACTGTGACCTTGAGCTTGGGGTTCGCCTCGGCCATCGCCTGCGCCATCTCGCCCATCATCGTCGGTGTCAGGTAGTTGGGTGGGCGATTGACAAGATTGCGGGCCAGGCACACGGCGTTGGCGAGGGTCTCGCCGGCCTGCGCGCCCGCGCGCTCGGCCGCGATCTTCTCCGGGTCCAGCTCGACAAGGGTCAGCTGTTCCAGCGACGGCTTGTTGGCGCCGGACTTGTAGTCGGAGAAGCGGTAGGTCACCAGCGCCGCGCCTTCGGCCACGGCCTGCGCGGCTTCGCTCGCCTCTAGACCTCCCGCCCCCGCGCCGTGGACGACGCTGGCGATGTGCTTGAGGCCCATGTCTTGCGCTTTGCGCGCCGCCGCCGCCGAGGCGCGGCGGGCGATGGTCGCGGAGAATTCGTCCGCCTTGCCGAGGCCGACGAGGATGATGCGCGGCGAGGCCAGCGCGCCGCGGGTGTAGATAACGCCCGTCTCGCCCACCTTCCCCTTGAAGTCGCCCGAAGCGAGGATCTCCGTCAGCAGGCCGTCCAACGCCCGGTCGACGGCGCCGGTTGCGCCGCCGAGCTTTGTCGCGCCCTCGAAGGCGTTCAGAACGACGGCGTCGGCCTGGAATTTGTCTATTGCGCCGAGTTGGATGTCAATATGCACGGTGGTTTCTCCCGCCTGGTGATTTGGAATACACGAAATGGCAATAAAGAAAGTTTTGCTGGCCGCCCGATGGCGTCACATGGGCTTCGCCGGTGCTATCCACAAGCCGGAAATCCGGGCCAAGCACCTCGCCCAGGCCCTCGGGCGAGTATCGCATCGTGTCGAGGCCGCTGCACTGTTTCGGCCCATCGGTGGCGAACGTACCGATGATGACGTGAGCTTCAGGAGCGAGCGCATCCTGCAAAATTCGGACGTAAGTCTGGCGGTCGCGCTCGTCGGTCAGGAAGTGAAATGTCGCCCGGTCATGCCACAGTCGGTAGTGGGCGGATGGAAAATCGGCATAGAGAACATCCGTCACTATCCATATGACCAGGCTGGCCTCAGCGTCGAGCCGCTCACGCGCGACGTTGAGGGCCGCCTCGGAGATGTCGAGTACCGTCACGCAGCGAAAGCCTTGCGCCAGCAGGTCGTCTACCAGCGTTGACCCACCGCCACCAACGTCAATCACGGGCGCATCGTCGTCGAGATTAGCATCGGCAATCATCGCCAATGAGAGGTCCAGTTGGGGCCGAAACCAGCTTACCTGAGTTGGCGGTTTGGTTTCCCAGACACCTTGCCAATGTTCTTCACGGTTCATGGCAGCCTCTCGCCCGTTGCGACCATCCGATAGAGTATATCGTGGCGGCTCGAAAAGGACAACCCAGATTTCACGACGCGTCGGGGTCAGGCTCCTCGAGGCGCTCTACCGCCGCCGCCTCGTCCTCCGACGCGGGCGCGCTGCCCTCGATCCAGTATTCGCCGCCCTCCCAGACTTCCTTCTTCCAGACCGGGACAATCGCCTTGAGGCGGTCAATGGCGTAGTGGCAGGCGTCGAAGGCGTCGGCGCGGTGGCCGGTCGAGACGGCAATGATGACGCTGGCCTCGCCGATCTCCAGCTTGCCAACGCGGTGCGCGATGGCCGTCTGCGCGCCGGGCCAGCGCGCGGCGATCTCGTCGCCAATCTGCGCCATGACCTTCTCCGCCATCGGCGGGTACGCCTCGTAGACGAGGTAGCTCACCTGCTTGCCGAGATTGTTGTCGCGCACGACGCCCTGGAAGGTGACGATGGCGCCGGCGTCGGGGCGGGCTACGGCCTCTTCGACGTCCGCCGCCTTGAGTGGCTCATCGGTGATAAGGAACATGCGTCCTCCTCTACACCCCGCCGCTGACCGGCGGAATGAAGGCGATCTCGTCGCCGTCATGCACAACCGTATCCGGCTCGGCGTAATCCTGGTTCACGGCGGCGGCGGGACGCGCGGTGCGCAGCTTGGGGTAGCGCTCGCGCAGCAGCTCCCACACGTCGCCCACGGTGGATCCATCGGGGACCGCGATCGTCATGTCTCGCGCCCCGACAGCCTCGCGGTGCATCGCAAAAAAGTAGACTCGCAGTGTCGCCATACGCCCCCTCAGTCTCCTGCGCCGGCTGCCGCGTCCACGGCGGCGACCTCAGGCCCACGCCCCCACGGCAGGCCGTCCAGCACGTCGAGGACGCGCTCGTACTTGCCGAAGGGCGGGATGAAGTAAGCGCCCTGCACGCTATCGTGGACGGCGTCCAGAAGCTCCTGAGCGATCCGCACACCCTCGGCGCGCCCCTGATCGCCGGCGTCGCGCATGCGCCTCAAGATAGCGGCCGAGATGTTCATGCCCGGCACCTCGTTGTGGAGGAACTCGGCGTTGCGGTAGCCGTACAGCGGGATCACGCCGACCAGCAGCGGCAGGGGGAAGCCGCCAAGGCGCCGCAGCAGATTGTCTATGACGGCGGGGTCGAACACCGGCTGGGTGAGGATGAAGTCGGCGCCGGCCGCGACCTTCTTGTCCAATAGCCGCAGTTCCTTGTCCAGGTTGTCGGCGTTGGGGTTGAAGGCGCAGCCGACGAAGAACGAAGTCTCGCTGCCCAGGGCCTTGCCGGACATGTCCACACCCTCGTTGAAGCGCTTGATGTGGGACATCAGACCCGACGCGGTGACGTCGCTGACGGGCGAAGCGTTGGGATAGTCGCCGACGTGGGGCAGGTCGCCCATGACGACGAAGACGTTGCGCACGCCCAGCGCGTGCGCCCCCATCAGCTCCGAGTGCAGCGCGAGCAGGTTTCGCGTGCGGCAGGCGAGGTGCAGGACGGTCTCCAGGCCCACCCGCGTCTGGATGAGGGAACACATCGCCAGGGCGCTCAGGCTGGCCGTGGCGCGTGGGTTGTCGTCCACGTTGATGGCGTCAATCAGGCCCGACTGGCGCAGCGTCATCAGCGCGGGCATGATCTTGCCGACATCGAAGCCGCGCGGCGGGCTGACCTCGCAGGTGATGACGAACTTCTCGGCGAGCTTGCGTTGCAGGCCGGTGGGCGGATGCTCCAGGCGCTGCTCGCCGAGCGCGGCGCCGCCGACGATGATCTGTCCCTGCTGGCGTGGCGCGGGTTTCGTGTCGCGCACAACGGCGGCCAGGGCGCGGATATGCTCCGGCGTCGTGCCGCAGCAGCCGCCGACGAGGAGCACGCCGCTCTCGATCATGCGGCGCGCGTACTCCGCCATGTACTGCGGCGACGAGAGGTACATGAAGCGGCCGTCCACGACTGTCGGGAAGCCGGCGTTGGGCTGGGCGCTGAGCGGCCCGGACGCCACGCCCGCCATCGCCTCGACGACCCCCAGCATCGGTGAGGAGCCGACGGAGCAGTTGGCGCCGATGAGGTCCACCCCCAACGGCTCCAGCGCCGCGACAACGTCCGCCGGTGTATCCCCGCTCATGGTGACGCCGTCTTCGGTAAACGTCATCTGCGCTACCAGCGGAAGCTCCGGCGCCACCTGCCGCGCCGCCTGCACAGCCTCTGTCATCTCGGTGAGGTTCGAGAACGTCTCCAGCATGAGGAGATCAACGCCGGCAGCCACCAGGGCTGTAATCTGCTCTACAAACGCGGCGCGCGCCTCGGCGCGCGGCGTCTGTCCCATGGGGGCGATTGTCTTGCCGATGGGGCCAACGGCGCCCGCGACGAAGCGGGGACGCGCCTCGCCCGTCGCCGCACGGTAGTCGGCGATGGCCTCCCGCGCGACGGCGACGGCGGCCGCGTTGAGGGCGGCGACCGAGTCTGCCAGGCCGTGTTCGGCCAGGCGAACGCGGTTCGCGCCGAAGGTGTTGGTCTCGATAATCTCGGCGCCGGCGTCCAGGTAGTCGCGGTGGACGGCCTTGACCAGCTCGGGGCGCGAGACGACCAGCTCGTCGAAGCACTTGTCGTAGGAGACACCTCGCGCGTAGAGCTGGGTTCCCATCGCCCCATCGCACAGAATCGGTCCGGCGGCGAGACGCTCTAGAAAAGGGTGGGGCATTCAGTCCTCAACTGGGGAAGGCATTCGCTGTGCGTAGATAGCATAACGGAAATTATAGGCCGTTGCGCGGCCACCGTCCAGACCTGCCGCTAGATGACGTTGTGCTCGCGGCGGACGGCCGCGCTGAAGCGCCCGATGCCCAGCTCGCTCACGTCAATGAACGGCTCGCGCCCGACGATCATCTCGGCGATAATCTGCCCCGTCGCCGGGCTGTGCATGAAGCCGTGGCCGGAGAACCCGGCGGCGACGAGGAAGCCCGCGACGTCCGGAACCGCGCCCAAGATGGGGTTGCCGTCGGGCGTTGTGTCGTACAGCCCCGCCCAGCCGCGCATCACCCGTGCCTCGGCCAGCACGGGGACGCGGCGCAGCGCCTGCTCAATGGTGACGCTCAGCCAGGCCGGGTCCAGCGTCAGGTCGAAGCCCGGCGGCTGGGTTTTGTCGGTCATGCCGAAAACGATGCCCGCGCCCTCGCGGCGGAAGTAGAACGATGGGCCGAAGTCAACCGTCATCGGCACATCGGGCGCAAGGCCGTCGAAGCGGTCGGTGATGTAGACCTGGCGCTTGAGCGGGACGATGGGCAGGTCCACCCCGGCCATCTCGCCAATCTGCGCCGCCCACGGTCCGGCGCAGTTCACCACCCAGCGGCAGGCGATTGGCCCCTCCGACGTATCCACCACCGCCACGCGCCCGCCCTCGACACAGATGCCCGTCACGGCGACGCCGGTGCGCACCCGTACGCCAGCCCGCCGCGCTGCCGCCGCGTACCCCTGGCAGATGGAATAGGGGTCGCCGACGCCATCGCTGGCGCAGATGGTCCCGCCGGTCAGCCCATCCACGTTGATTTGCGGGACGAGCGCCTTGATGTCGTCCGGCGATACGAGGCGGACGCCCTGGACGCCAAGGCTCTGCTGCATCGCCACCTCGCCCTCGAACACGCGCAGGTCGTCCTCATCGTCGAGGAGGAACAGGTAGCCGTTCCACACAAAGTGGGCCGGCTCGCCGGTGTCGTCGGTGAAGCGGCGAAAGTGGGCGCTGCTCGCCAGGGACAGCGCAACATTCACGGCGCTGGAGAAGCCGTGGCGAATGCCGCCGACAGAGCGGCCGGTCGAGCCGGCGCTGAGGCTGACGTCGCGTTCCAGCAGCACGACATCGGTGCAGCCAAGCTGCGCCAGGCGCCACGCCACGCTCGCCCCGATCACCCCGCCGCCGACGATGACCACGTCCGCTGTCTCCACACTGCCCTCCTTGTTAATGCGTCGTCAAGAGACATGTTCGGCATCCTGCGCCCGCGCGACGCTTCGAGCGTCGCGCTACTGGGTGGAAGCCCGAGGGGCTGAGAGGTAGCCTCCCAGGCTTGCACATTGTAGCCTGCCCGTTCTACGGGCAGGCGGGCCTGGGTAGCCTAAAGGTCCGTTGTGCTGGCATTAAGCCGAGATGAGCAACGCAAAGGCGCAGCGACGCAAAGGATTAGCAACGTCCTCTCGCTGCGCCTTTGCGTTCCCTTTTTTAGCCCAGGTCGCGCTCGTCGAGTACTTCCTGCCACACGTTCTTGAGGAAAATGACATCCAACTCCCGCGCTGGGCTTTCGCCGATGACCAACCCGGCGCAGTTGCGGTCGCGCAGGGCGCGCAGGCAGTCGCGGTAGTTGAAATCGGCGTCGGCGAAGGTCAGGTGGTGCTGCTCGCCCTTCGCGCCGTAGGCGATGCCGGAGATGTGGATGTGCAGGTCGCGCAGCGCGCGCTCCCCCAGGCGGTCGCCGACGCGGTCCAGGATCGCCAGGAATTCGTCGTAGGTGTTGTCGCGCCCGTGGCGGGCGTGGAGGTGGGCGAAGTCAATGCAGGGCTGCAAGCCGGGCACGGCGATGCACAGGTCGAGGGTCTCGTCCAGGTCGCCCCACTGGCTGAGCTTGCCCATCGTCTCCGGCCGCAGCACGGCCTGCGAGCCTTCGGCCTCGAGGGTCTCCATGATGGGCAGGAGATTGTCGCGGATGATGGCCGTCGTCTCGGCCGGCGTGTTGTCGTGGTAGAAGGCGATGTGCAGGACGATATTGCGGGCGCCGGTCCAGTCGCCCGCCCGCGCCGCCGCCAGGACACGCTTCTGACTGTCGGCGAGCTTCTGCGGGTCCTTGCTGTTAAGGTTGATGTAGTAGGGCGCGTGGATGCTGAGGAAGATGCCCTCACGCTCCGCTGCGGCGCGCACTTTGGCCGCCGTCGGCTCGGTGATGGTCACCTTCTGGACCATCGCCATCTCCATGCAGCCCAGGCCCAGCTCGCGGCTGCGGACGATGCCCGCCTCCGAGCTAGGCTTGGGGGACGAATCGGGGACCCCAGAGACGCCGAACAGGAGACGATCCGGGGGAGCGAAGAGCATCATGAGACCTCGTGGCCGGCGATGGCGATAGATTTCATGCGTGCGCCGCCGGTCTGCGAATTGTACTCGCAGCCACACGAAAGAGCCAGGGCCGGTAGCTCCGCAGTTTAGAGTGGAAGAGCCTATCGTGGCGGCGCTGGACAGCCATCTCCCGCGCCTCCCAGAGGCGGCGGAGTTGTCACTCCACCGCCAGCGGGGGATCTCCACGCTATTGTGTGGAGCTACCGCCGCCGTCGCAGCGCCTCGAAATTGGCCCGCTTACGCGCTTTCCTGTAGGATACATGCCACAATTTCGGAGGAGCAAACGCATGGAGCCTGACATCACCCCGACGCATCACGAGGCAGACGAGACGTGGCGGCACATGGTCATGGGGTCGAGCGAGGATGACCGTCTCGAGCGCTTGCTGGAGATTATCTCGGCCATCCTCCTGGGCCTGGCGACCGTGGCGACCGCCTGGTGCGGCTATCAGACGTCCAAGTGGAACGGCCAGCAAAACCAGGACTACATTGACGCCACAACACTGCGCATTGAGGCGACCGACGCGACGAGCAACGCCAATCGCGCAGCGACCATCCACGTCAATCTCTTTTTGCAGTACGCGCAGGCCGTCAGCAGTGGGAATCAGCGCCTCGCCGATTTCCTGTACAATCGGTTCCCGCCGGCGCTCAAGACCGCGATGGATGCCTGGCTTGCGACCAAACCCCTCGAAAACCCGGATGCTCCCTCTTCGCCCTTCGTCATGGCCGAGTATGTGCTGGCGGAGCAACAGAAGGCCACCGAGCTATCCAATCAATCCGACGAGAAGCTCGCCCACGCGAACGCGGCAAGCGCCATCGGCGACCAGTACACCCTGCTGACAGTCATGTTCGCGTCGGTGCTGTTCGTCGCCGGCATCGCCACGCGCTTCAAGTGGCACGTGGTGGACATGAGTGTGACGGTAATTGCGACGGCGCTGTTCCTGATTAGCCTGTGGTTCGTGCTCAAGCTGCCGATTCTAACGTGATGGCGACTCTTTCACGTCTGACCGCGCTGCGCAACCTGGCCGGCGCACGTTCGTAGACAATTCCAGATATGCTTGACATACGTCAGCCTGTGAGGATCTTCATGAAAGCAATCGTCAACACGCAGTACGGCCCGCCAGACATTCTTCAGCTCAAAGAGGTGGACAAGCCGACGGCCGGGGACGGCGAAGTTCTGGTCAGAATCTACGCCGCCTCGGTCAACGCCGCCGATTGGCACGTCCTGACCGCCGATATATTCCTCGTTCGGGTGATGGTCGGCGGGCTGCGTAAGCCGAAGCACACGATCCTCGGCGCCGACATCGCGGGCGTGGTCGAGGCGGTTGGGGCGGGCGTCACGCAGTTTCGGCCGGGGGATGAGGTGTACGGCGATATCGCCCTGTATGGGTTCGGCGGCTTCGCCGAGTACGTCGCAGTCCCTGAGCGCGCCCTCGCGCCGAAGCCGACCAATCTGTCGTTCGAGGAGGCCGCCGCCGTTCCCCTGGCCGCTGTCACGGCGCTCCAGGGACTGCGCGACCAGGGGCATATTCGGGCCGGGCAGAAGGTCCTCATCAATGGCGCGTCAGGCGGCGTCGGTTCCTACGCCGTGCAGATTGCGAAGGCGTTCGACGCTGAGGTCACCGCCGTGTGCAGCACGCGCAATGTGGACCAGGCGCGCTCCCTGGGCGCCGACCATGTCATTGACTACACCAAAGAGGACTTCACCAAGACCGGGCAGCAGTACGACCTGATCTTGGCCGCGAACGGAAATCGCTCGATTTCGGACTACCGGCGCGCTCTCGCGCCGCAGGGTGTCTACGTCATGGCCGGGGGGCAGCCCTCCCAGATGTTCCAGGCCCTGCTCCTGGGACCGCTCATGTCCATCGGCGGCGACAAGAAGCTGGGCGGCCTCTCGGCGAAGACGAACCAGGCGGACCTGGTGGCCGTCAAAGGGCTGATCGAGGCCGGCAAAGTCAAGCCCGTCATTGACAGGCGCTACCCGCTCAGTGAGACGGCCGAGGCCATGCGCTATCTCGGCGCGGGCCACGCGCGCGGCAAAGTCGTCGTCACGGTGCAAGATGCTGGCGCGTCGTGACGATTCACGATATACCGATGCTGGCGCTGAAGAGCCATCTCCAGCGCCTCCGACTATAACCAGCAGTCGCGGTAGTCCTGGACGAATTGCTGCATCGTGATGGTCGGGCGGCCGAGCAGCGTATGGGTGTCCGCCGTCACGCCGCCCGCCATGCCGAGCTTGGCCGTCGTGTAGATGCCGATCATCACGGCAATGTAGCTCCAGTTGATGCCCCGCTGCCGCATCCGCCGCGCAAACGCCAGCATGGACGGGTTCGGGTAGGTGATGCGCCTGCCCAACACGCCGCTGAAGATGACGGCGACCTGGGAGTAGTCAAGGGCGACGTCGCCCGTCAACGGGTACGCCTTGTTCTCGTGGCCGTCCTCAATCAGCGTCTTGGCGGCGACGGCGGCGATGTCGCGCACATCAATGAAGCTGGTCTTGCCCTTGCCCGCCGGCACGTAGATCTGGCCGTACTCCTGAATGTCGGCGCGGTGGGTGGTGGACAGATTCTGCATGAAGAACGAGGGGCGCAGGAACGTGTAGGGGACGCCCGACGCGAGGATGGACTTCTCGATGCCGGCGTGGGGGACGACCGGGTTCTTCTCCGCTCCGAGCAGCGAGAGGAACACGATCTGCGATACGCCCGATGCTTTGGCCTGGGCGATGACCGGGTCAATGTACCGCTCGGTGTCAGAGATGGCCGGCGGGCGCATCAGGAACATCTTCGTGACACCATCGAGGGCCGGGGCGTGGGTAGCCTTATCGCCGAAGTCGAACGGGACGTACTCGACTCGCCCGTCGAACGTGTCCTGCGGTTTCTGCGTGGGGAGGACGGCGGCGCGGACGGTGGCGCCGTCTTGCAGCAGGAAGCGCACGACTTCTGAGCCAACATTGCCTGTCGCGCCAGTGACGAGAATGATGGGCATTGGAATACGCCTCGTTTACGTTGGTGGGTGATTGTTGCACTCGTTCAGACTGCTACGCTCCCTGGCGGTGTACGATACCCGTCAGGCAGCCAATCGCGCCGGCGGCCTTGCCTAGCTCGTCCACCTCCACCGTGTGGCACGTCACACCCAGCGACTCCAGGAAGCCCTGCGTGTTGGGCGCGCCGGCGGCCATCAACACGCGGCGGGGGCCGAGGGTGACGAAGTTGAGGGCGAAACCGTCCCGCGCCTCGCGCTCGTCTGGGATGAACGCGACGGTGTAGCCGCGCGCGTGCAGCGCCTCGACGCCACGGTGGACGAGGCGCGTCGGCCAGGCAATCGCCAGGTCGCGGTCCACGATGCGGATCATCCCCATCAGGTGCATCGTCCCAAAGGGTAGGTCAATCTGTACCACCTCGACGCCCATCTCCCCCAGCACGTTTCTCACTTGCGCTGCACCGACGTCGTTGGTGCGCAGGCCGCGGCCGAGCAGCGCCGTTTGCGGGTCGAGCCAGATAAGGTCCGCGCCCTCGAACGTGCCGCGCCCGCTGACGCTGCGCACGATGGGGATGCCGAGGTCGGCCAGCCGCCGCGCCGCTACGCGCTCCTCGCCGGCGCGCACCTGAGACGCGGGCCGCGCGAGGATAGCGCCCTCTGGCGTCATGGCGAACAGGTCGGCCATGAACATCTGGTTCGGAGTAGGGGCGATGCCAGGCTCGACATAATAGACGGTTGCGCCGGCGTCGCGGTAGGCCTGCGCCAGGGCGTCGTGCTGCGCCTGCGCCCGGCCCAGGTCCAGCGGCGCGAGCATGTTGACGGCGTTGGGGTCGGATGAGGCGAGCAGCTCGTCGCCGGGGCGGTGGAGGAGGACGGCGCGCAGGGCTTCCCACTCCGTAGCCAGGCCGCACGCGGCCCACAGGACGCCTAGCTCCTCGCACAGGGATGTGAAGCGCGGCTGCCAGCCGTCGCCGCCGTAGGCCGATAGGGTATGCGTCGCCGAGCGGTCAATGAGCATGATGTCTTCCTTCAGGCTGTCATTGCGAGCGTCAGCGAAGCAATCCCCCGCTGTTGTAGAGACTGTCTATCAGCGACAGCGTGTGTTTCATCTCGCGTGAGATCGCTTCGGCGGCAAGGCCCGCCTGCTCAGAAACTTCACGCCCTGCTGTCATGCTGAGCCGAAGGCGAAGCATCTGGGCCGCCGCAGTCCGGAGCCCTCGCTCCGCTCGGGGCGACAGCTGACGTTTCTTGTGTCGGCGCATGCCGCCACACGGCATTGGGGTCTCGCAATGACGCCGCAGTCCAGACCCCTCCTATCGTCGGGGTGACAGCGATCTTCAGACGCCGAGTGGTGGTCGCGGTCCATCGTGAACTCGCCAGACACGAGAAGGACTGGAAGACACAGCCAAGGCGTGCCCCCAGTCCTTTGAGAATCGGATGCAGCGCCGGGCCTACTTCATGTAGCCCTTGAGGGCGGCGGCGCGCAAGTCGCGGTTGAGCATGGCGATGGCGCTCATCGGAATGTGGGCCGGGCAGACGGCGGAGCATTCGCCGTGGTTGGTGCAGCTCCCGAAGCCCTCCGCGTCGTGGGTCTCGAGCATGGCGACGACGCGCTGGTAGCGCTCCGGCTGGCCCTGGGGCAGCTCCAGCAGGTGGGCGACCTTCGCGCCGGTGAATAGCATCGCCGAGCCGTTGGGGCAGGCGGCGACACACGCACCGCACCCGATGCACGCCGCGTAGACCATCGCGTCATCGGCGTTCTGCTTCGGGACGAGCATGTCGTTGCCGTCGGGGGCGCTGCCGGTGCTGGCGCTGATGAAGCCACCCGACGAGATGATGCGGTCGAGGGCGGCGCGGTTGACGGCGAGGTCCTTGATGACCGGGAACGCGCGCGAGCGGAACGGCTCCAGGGTAATGGTCTCGCCGTTCTTGAAGTGGCGCATGTACAGCTGGCACGTCGTCGAGGCGAAGCCGCCGTGGGGGACGCCATTGATGACGATGCCGCACATGCCGCAGATGCCCTCGCGGCAGTCGTGGTCGAATGCGATGGGGTCGCCGCCGCCCTCGATGATGCCCTGGTTGACGATGTCGAGCATCTCCAGGAAGGACATGTCTTCGCTGATATCGTTGGCCTGGTAGGTCTGGAACCCGCCAGCGTTGTTGGCATTCTTCTGCCGCCATACGTTGAGCGTAATGTTCATAGTATCTCCACCGCTGCGGCTACTTGTAACTACGGACGGCCATGTGGACGTTCTCGTAGACCAGCGGCTCTTTGATGAGAATCGGCGGCTCGCTGCCGTTGTACTTCCACGCGCCCACGAACGAGTAGTGCTCGTCGTCGCGCATTGCCTCGCCGTCCGGGTACTGGCTCTCCTCGCGGAAGTGGCCGCCGCACGACTCGCGGCGCATGAGCGCGTCGGTCATCATCAGCTCGGCCAGCTCCAGGAAGTCGGCGACACGGCTGGCCTTCTCGAGCTGCTGGTTGAACTCCTCGTTCTCGCCGGGGACTCGCACGTCCTTCCAGAAGGCTTCGCGGATCTCCGGGATGCGCTCCAGGCCGGTGCGCAGGCCCTGGTCGTTGCGCGCCATGCCGCAGAACTCCCACATCGTTTTCCCGAGCTGGCGGTAGAAGTCGTCCACGGTGTGCTTGCCGTTGACGGCGAGCAGTCGGCGGACCTTGCCGTTGACCTCCGCCTCGGCTTCCTTGAACGCCGGGTCCTCGGTGCTGACCGTTGTTGGCCGGGCGGTGGCGAGGTAGTTCGGCACGGTGACCGGCAGCACCCAGTAGCCGTCGGCCAGGCCCTGGAGCAGGGCGCTCGCGCCGAGGCGGTTGGCGCCGTGGTCGGAGAAGTTGGCCTCGCCGCCGACGAACAGGCCGGGGATGTTGCTCATGAGGCTATAGTCAACCCACAGGCCGCCCATGGTGTAGTGGACGGCGGGGTAGATACGCAGCGGAACCTTGTAGGGATCCTCGTCCGTGATCTGCTCGTACATTTCCATGAGGTTGCCGTAGCGGTCCGCGATGACTTTCTTGCCGAGCCGCTGGATCGCGTCGCGCAGGTCCAGGTAGACACCCTGGCCGCCCGGCCCGACGCCGCGCCCCTCGTCGCACACGCGCTTGGCGGCGCGGGAGGCGATGTCGCGGGGGGCCAGGTTGCCAAAGCTAGGATACATGCGCTCCAGGTAGTAGTCGCGATCGGTCTCCGGGATTTCGTTGGGTGGACGGTTGTCGCCCTCGCGCTTCGGCACCCAGCAGCGCCCGTCGTTGCGTACCGACTCGCTAATGAGGGTGAGCTTCGACTGGTAGTCGCCCTTGACCGGGATGCACGTCGGGTGAATCTGGGTGAAGGCGGGGTTGGCGAACAGCGCCCCGCGCTTGTAGGCGCGCCAGGAGGCGGTGGCGTTGCTGCCGCGGCCGTAGGTCGAGAGGTAGTAGACGTTGCCGTAGCCGCCGGTGCAGAGTACGACGGCGTCGGCGGCGTAGGACTTGATCTCGCCGGTCAGGAGGTCGCGTGTGACGATGCCGCGGGCGACGCCGTCTATCAGCACCAGGTCCATCATCTCGTGGCGCGGGAACAGCTTGACCGAGCCGCGCTCGACCTGGCGCATCAGCGACGAGTACACGCCGAGCAGGAGCTGCTGGCCGGTCTGACCGCGGGCGTAGAAGGTGCGGGCGACCTGGGTGCCGCCAAAGGAGCGCGTGTCGAGGTAGCCGCCGTACTCGCGGGCGAACGGCACGCCGACGGCGACGCACTGGTCAATGATATCTACGCTCACCTCCGCGAGACGGTAGACGTTCGCTTCGCGCGAGCGGTAGTCGCCGCCCTTGATGGTGTCCACGAAGAAGCGCCAGACATTGTCGCCGTCGTTGCGGTAGTTCTTGGCGGCGTTGATGCCGCCCTGCGCGGCGACGCTGTGGGCGCGGCGGGGGCTATCCTGGAAGCAGAAGTTGAGGACATTGTAGCCGGCTTCGCCCAGGGTCGCGGCGGCGGCGCCACCCGCCAGCCCGGTGCCGACGACGATGATTGTGTATTTGCGGCGGTTCGAGGGGGCGACGAGCTTCATTTCCTGCTGGTAGCGGCCCCACTTGTCGGGCAGCGACCCATCGGGGATGCGCGCGTCGGGCCTCTCGTTCCCTTCGGTCCACAGCGGTCGAGCGGTCGAGGTTTCAACAGGGCTTGGGGCGACCTGTGTGCTCATAGTCAATCCTTTCGGTATCATCCGTGGCGCCAGCCTACGGGCGGAGGGAGTACAGCCCGAGAACAACGGCGACCGGCACCAGGACGAACCCCAACGGCACGAGAATGGCGATGGCCTGGCCCAGGCGATGCCACGGGTTGTTCTTGGGGTACGTGTCGAAGCCGAGGCTTTGCAGCAGGCTCCACGTCCCGTGGTATAGATGCAGCGCCAGGACACCCATCATGATGATGTAGAAGACGGCGACCGCGGTGTTACGGAAGTTGAGGACCACATTGGCGTAGACCTCGCCTTCCCTGAAGCCCGGCAGCAGCGTGCCCGTCGTCAATTGCAGGATATGCACAATCAGGAAGACACCAATGAAGACGCCGCCCCAGCGCATCGAGCGTCCACTCAGGTCGGCGGCCAGGAAGCGCCGCCGCGCCTTGTACTTCACAGGGCGAGCGGCCCAACTCATCCGGCTCAGCTGCCACGCCATCAGGATGTGCAGCGCCAGGCTGACGATCAGCACGAGGCGGAAGAGCCACAGCACGCCAGCGTAGCCGATAACCTGCTCCCCGAACGTGCGCAGGAATTCCGCCCAATCGTTGAGGGCCTGCGGGCCGGCGAAGAACTTGAGATTGCCAAACATGTGCAGGATGACGTAGAACACCCAGACCAGACCCGTGACGGCCATGATAATCTTCTTGCCGATCGTGGTCTTATAGAATGTCATAGTTGCGCTGGCCATAGTCGTCCTTTCATGTGACTACAGCCTGCCACGCGACGGTGTGGCAGGCAAACCGTGTGGCTTGAATGATGTTTGGCGAACGAGGGGATAGCCGAACAATTGCTTTAGCTCTGGCTGCGCATACACGCAAATTAAAGGCGCGGCGCGTCATATCACCATTGTGATTATAAAATAGCGACTCGGCATTGTCAACTCGCTACGGCGCGCGGCGCTGGCCGTTTTGGTCCAAATCCGGTGCCGGCCGCGGCGTAACGGCCTACCTTAAGATTCAAGATTGACCATTGACAGTCAGCCGCCCTGATGTATAATGGAATTCGAGAGTCTGAGCAGGCTCCCCGCAGGGTTCACGTCCCGGATAGGGGCGGGGCCGTTTTGCGTTGCAGTGAGAACCCATCACGGCATCATGGAGGTGACGCATGTACAAATTCGAGGTCTTCGTGGACAAAGCGGGTGAGTATCGCTGGCGCCTGCGCGCAAGCAACGGCCAGATCATCGCCACCGGCGGTGAGGGCTACAAAGAGAAGGCCAGCGCCATCAACGGTGTCAAGTCAGTCATGGCGCACGCCGCCGAGGCGCAGCTGGTCGAGCTTGAGGCCGAGGCCAAGAAGTAACTCACTTCGGCGACACCACAGCACGCTGAAGACGGATCCCCCGGACGGCATCGTGCCCCGGGGGTTCCCATGCCTGTTGATGAGAAGGCCCTATGCCTGATCTTCCGCTTGCGGCGGCGGCGCTCGAGCGCATTCGCGCGCACCGCCTGCCCCTCGGCGGCGTTGACGACGACGCTATCTTCCCCCACTACGCTGGCCTGTCCGTCGCCAATGTCGCGCCGACCTTTGCCGCGCTTATGGGCGCCGACTTGCGGGCGTCGCCTCCCCTGTGGGCGCCGCTGTGGCAGCCGTGGCAGGGGCGGGTGCGCCGCGTCGTCCTTGTCATTCTGGATGCCCTGGGCTATCTCGCCCTGAGCGACGCCGTGGCGAGCGACGAGACCCTCGCGTTCCACCGCCTCGAGCGCGCCGGCATCCTCGCGCCCCTAACCTCGGTGTTCCCCTCGACGACGACGGCGGCGACGACCAGCTTCGCCACGGGCTGCGCTCCCATCGAGCACGGCATGCTCGGCTATGAGCTGTTCCTGCGGGAATTCTCGCGCACGGCCAACATGATTCTCCTGAGCGCTCACCGCTCGCGGCGGCCGGGTGAGCTGGAGGCCCTGGGGCTGAACTACGACACATTCATTCCGGTCCCAAGTGTGGCGCAGCGCCTCGCCGACGAGGGCATCCCGACGCATGTGCTGCTGCCGGCGGACATTCGCGACAGCGGCCTGTCGCGCCTCCAGTATCGCGGCGCGAAGATTCACTCGTACTACACCCCAGCCGATATGTGGGTCGGGCTGCGCCATCTGCTCATCGCTGGACCGCGTGACGCCTTCATCTCGGTGTACTGGCCCGGCCTCGACACCGTCGCTCACCGCCGTGGTCCCGACACGGAGATGCACGCGGCGGAGATCCGCAACATGGCGTATTCCCTCGGCCGCGAGCTTCTGGATGGGCTGCCGGCCGGCGCGCGCGCCAAGACGCTGTTCGTCATCAGCGCCGACCACGGGCAGGTGCGCTCGCGGCCGGAGGAAAGCGTAGACATCGCGCATCATCCGGGCCTGGCGGGACGGCTGCAATTCGACCCGACGGGGGAGGCGCGGACGGCATACCTGTTCGCGCGGCAGGGCGAGAAGGCGGCTCTCCTGGGCTATCTGCGCGAGACCCTGGCTGAGCAGTTCGCAGCGTGGGATAGCGACGCGGCGTTCGCCAGTGGGCTTTTCGGAACCGGCGAGCCAATGGCGGAGGCGCGGGCGCGCATGGGCGACGTGGTGCTGGCGGCGCGGAAGACGTATTCGCTGTACGCGGAGAATGTGCATCTGCTGCCCGACAAGATGCCCGGCCGCCACGGCTCGCTCAGCCCGGCCGAGATGCTCACGCCCTGGCTGGCCGCGCACCTGGAAGACGTGAGCTAACGGTCTGTCACTGCGTTTCTTTTCTCTGACTGACACACGCAGTTATGCAGGAGGCGATGCTATGGAACAGCGGGCAGTCGCGGGCGACATCCTGGATGTCAAACAGGGAACATTGCAGATTCGCCGCCTGCCTTACTGGGCGCTGGCGAAGTTCGGCTTCGTTCTGGGCGGGCTAGGCTGCCTCGTGCCGGCGCTCTTGATTTCGATCGCCGGCTTTGCCATCGTGCATAGCCTGCGCGTCTGGCTCGAAGGCATGCAGAAGATCAACATCCAGCTCCTCGGCCGCGATATCACCACGATTGACCTGATCGCCGCGCTGCGCGTGCAGGGCGCGCTGGCGACCCTCCAGGCGATTGACAGCGCCGGCGCGTTCACCGCGTTCGGCTTCACCGTCCTGCTGGTGCCCTGGTGGGCGCGGTGACTATCGCATTGGTGTGCCTGGTGGTCGCGCTTGGCTACAACGTCCTCGCCTGGCTGAGCGGGGGGTGGCCGTCGAGGTCGAAGGCACGCTGCCTGTCACCTCCTCGCCGAGGGCCGCGCCGGCCGGTCCCGCCCTGGCCGCTGTCGCCCCACCGGGCGTTCTGTCTGCCCCATCCGCCGAGGTCATGCCTCGGCCTCTCGCTCCAGGAGAATCGTCACCGGCCCCTGATTCACCAGCTGCACCGCCATCGCCGCGCCAAAGCGGCCCTCCGCAGTAGGCACACCGGCGGCGCGCATCTGCGCGACAAAATACGCGACCAGTGGCTCGGCCGCCTCCGGCCGGGCCGCTTTTGTGAAGTCGGGCCGCCGCCCTTTCCGCGCATCCCCGTACAGCGTGAACTGGCTGACCACGAGGGCCGCCCCGCCCACGTCCAGCAGCGACAGGTTGAAGCGGCCGTCGTCGTCGCTGAAGATGCGCAAGCCCGCGATTTTGGCGGCCAGCCACTCGGCCTCCGCCCGCGTGTCGCCCTCGCGCACCCCGACCAGCACGAGCAGGCCGCGCTCGATGGCCCCGACGACCTCCCCGTCCACCGTGACCGACGCCTCGCTGACTCGCTGCACCACCGCGCGCATCGGCCTAATACCCCTCGCGGCGGTGCCCACGAGATTGATGAGCGGCTGGTCGGCCAGGAAGCGCCGCATATTCTCGGCGAACAGGTTCGTGGCCCAGTCGTCGTAGTGAAGAGTGAAGCCGGAGACGTGGGGCGAGATGACGACGTTCGCCAGGCCCCACAGCGGGCTGTCGGCGGGCAGCGGCTCCAGGGCGAACACGTCCAGGGCGGGCGCCGGCGATCTTGCCCGGCGGAGTGCCGCGATCAGGGCGTCCTGGTCTATCAGCCCGCCGCGGGCGATGTTGACGAGGAACGCCGACGGCTGCATCGCCGCCAGCTCGGCCGCGCCGATGAGATGTCGCGTCGCCGGTGTCAGAGGCGCGCTGACGACGACGTAGTCTGACACCGCCAGCATGTCGCGCAGCTCATCCGGCGCGTAGTATCGCTCTGGGATGCTCCCGTCATTGTCGCCGACGCCGGGCATGCGCCAGCCGCGATATAGCCCCTCGCCGGCGGCGCGCTTCGTCGCCAGCACGCGCATGCCAAACGCCTGGGCCAGGCGGCCGACCTCGCGGCCAATCGCGCCGTAACCGACGAGGCCAATGGTCTGGCCGCGAATGTCACGCGGCGCGAAATTGTCCCAGCGATCGTGCGCCCACTCGCCCCGCGCCTGGAGGCGCAGCATCGTCGGGAGACGATGGGCGAAGGCGAGAATCTGCGCCCAAACGTACTCGGCGATGGGGACAGCGTGGATGCCACTGACGTTGGTGATGGGGATGTCGCTCTGCCACAGCTCAGAGCCGACGATGTGCTCGACCCCGGCGCTGTGGAGCTGCACCCAGCGCAGGCGCGGAACCTGGGCCATGGCGAAACGCGCGTTCGTGGTATACAGGATATCCACGGCCTGGTCGAGGACGTCGCCGACGGCCTTGTCCCATCCGCCGCCCACCGGGCGCTGCTGGACGCGAAAGCGGGGGGAGACGGCGCGCAGCTTGTCGAGCTGGGCGTCGGTGAAGTTTCGCGTCACCAGGACGTTGAGTAGCGGGAACGGATCACTCTTGGTCGTCATGCTCCTGGCCCTCTTGCTCGGCGGCGCTCTGCCGCCACATCTGATAGACGTATACCCCAATCAGGACGACGACAATCGCCACCACGCCCCAGGTGAGGATTTCATCGAGCCACCCGCTCGCGCCGTGGTTCGCCGGCCGTAGCGCAGGGTTCAGCAGGGGGTTCAGCACTAACATCGGCGCCGCTACCCCAGCGCGTCCGCGTAGACGGCCATCACCCGCGTCAGCATCGTCGCCCGGTCGAACTCGGCGATGGCGCGCGCCCGCGCGGCCTCGCCCATGCGATGGCGGCGCGCGTCGTCGGCCAGGAGAGCGCGAATCGCCGCCGCCAGGGCCGGTGGATCGCTCGGCGGCACAATGACGCCGGTGACCCCGTCCTGGTTTACGTAGGACGTGCCGGTGCCGACCTCGGTCGTGACGGCAGGCGTGCCGCAGGCCAGCGCCTCGACCAGGGCGACGCCGAACGCCTCGCTGCGGTGGGTCGCGGGGAGGACGTACAAGTCGGCCGCCTGGTACAGGGCCGGCTGGTCGTCGTCGGACACGTCACCGATGAAGTGGACGCGCGCGCCGACGCCGAGGCTCTGGGCGAGCGTCTGCCAGTCCGCGCCCATCGGGCCGCTGCCGGCGACCACCAATGTCACACCGGGCAGGCCCGGCAGCGCCTCGATCAGGACGTGCAGTCCCTTGTAGTAGCGCAGCCGCCCCATGCACAGGAGCATCGGCGCGCCGTGTTGCCCGCGCAGGGCGGCGACTTTTTCTGGGTACGCTTGCAGGAAGCGGGCCAGGTCTACGCCGAGGGGGACGATTGTGACCCGCTCGCGGTTCTCCTGGAGCAGCGGCGAGGTCGCGGCGTAGTTTGGGCTGGTGGCGATGATGCGGTCGGCGCGGCGGAGGATGGCGCGCATCAGCGGTCTGTAGAGGCGCAGGATGCCCGCCTGGCGCACGACGTCGCTGTGATAGGTGACGACGGTGCGCCGCGCGCGGCTGACAGCCACTGGGCCACTTCGCCGGACCGGATAGGGGAAGTGCAGGTGAGCGATGTCGGCTTCGACGTCGCGGAGACGCATGGGGCAGGGCGATGCTGAGCGGCGTGGAGGCGGCGTCGCCAGGCGCGCGGCCTTGACGACGCGCACACCGTTCCGGCGTCTCGGTCTCGGTGCGGCGTGTCAGGGACGTGACGACGACCGTGACGTCGTGGCCGCGCTCGGCCTGCCCCTCGGCCAGGCTGCGCACGTGATTCTCGATGCCGCCGATGACCGGGTAGTAGTCTTTGTAGACGTGGACGATGCGCATAGTGTGTCGTATCTCGGTCTAGTGCGCGGCGTGGCGGTAGACGGCCAGGGTGTCCGCAGCGGTCTTCGCCCAACTGAACTCGCGCGCGCGCGCCAGGCTGGCCGCCCGCGGCTCCACAGCCGCCCATCCTGCAAGACCACTGACATGCTCTGCGCCAATAAGCGCGTGTCGTCGGAACGAGCAGGGCGGCGTCGCCCGCCACCTCCGGCAGGCTGCTGGTGTTGGTCGTGACGACGGGGACGCCGCACGCCATCGCTTCCAGCACCGGGAAGCCGAAGCCCTCGTAGAGCGAGGGGAACACGAACAGCGCCGCGCCGCTGTACAGCGCGGGCAGGTCGGCCTCCGGCACGTCGTCCACGAGGACGACGCGGCGGGCGAGGCGCATTGCCATAGCCTGGTGCATGGCTTCCGGGTAGCGCGGGTCGCGCCGCCCGGCCAGCACGATGGAGACATCGGGCAGAGCGCGGGCGATGCTGCCGAACGCCTCCACCAGGCGCACCAGGTTCTTGTGCGGCTTGTTGATGCCCAGGTAGAGGATGTAGCTGTCGGGCAGGCCGAGCCGCTGTCGCGTCGCCGCAATGTCGGCTTCTGAGCAGGGGCGGAAGCGGCCGTCCACCGCCGGCAGCGTGACGTGGATGCGGTCGGGGCGAGCGTCGAAGCGCGCGATCATGTCGCGGCGCGCGGCTGCGGACAGCGTCAGCAGCGCGGCCGACGTTTCCACAGCCAGCCGCGCGCTCAGCTCATAGGCGACGCGGGCGCGACTGGATGGCAGGTACTGGGGGTACAGCGCCGGGGTGATGTCGTAGACGGTCGTGACCGACGGCACGGGCAGCGCGTAGGGCTTGACGTAATATGGCGAATGAAGCAGGTCGAGCCGCAGCCGCCGCGCGAGCCAGGGAATCTCGGCCTGCTCGCGCGGCGAGACGGGTCGCGCATCCGTCCACGCGATCTCGACGTTGGGTCGCTCCCACAGGGCGGCGAGGTCGTAGCGACGGTTGTCCTGGTCGCGGTTGAGGACGAGGACGAGGGTGTCATCGGGCGCGGCGTCGGCGAGGGCGGCGGCCAGGTGGTAGACGTAGCGGCCGATGCCGGGGTAGTGCGCGGTGATCGTGCGCGCGTCTAGGCCGAAGCGCATGTTTGCCCCCGATACGGATAGCGATACCAGCCGTAGATGTAGCCCAGGGCGGCGGCGTAGCTCGTCAGCGCCTTCAGCGGCTTGAAGCCGGGCCGCCAGGAGGGGGCGGAGTACGAGTACGGCAGGAAGATGTTGGGGATGAGGATGGCGGTGCGGAACAGGAAGTACCCGGCCGCGTGCAGGGGTGTCTTGAGCTGCCGTCCGGCAGCGCGGTTCGGGTCGCGCTGCACCTCCTGGGCGTGGCCGACGCCGTACAGGAAGTGCTTGCGCAGGAGGGCGCTCAGGGTCGGCGGGGCGTCGTGGTAGGCCCAGGTGTTCGCCACGAGGATGAAACGGTAGCCGAGCCGCCGCACGCGGTAGAAGAACTCCGTGTCCACGCCGCGCACCAGCTCGTTGCTGACGCCGCCGGCCTCGTCGAAGACGGCGCGGCGCATGGCGCAGCACGTCGTCGTAATCTCGATGTAGCCGTGGCGGTCCAGGGCGGGTTGTCTCGACCGGGCGCGGCGACGATGGGGTGTTCGATGCGCGGTACTTCGGGCAACGCGCCGCTGGAACGGTGTCGAGTCGGGTGGGATGAGCTTCGACGCGCCCGTGACGCCGATGGTGGCATCGGCCAGCAGCGGCGCGACCAGGTTCGCCAGCGTGTCGTCGCCGCCCAGCACGGCGTCGTCGTCCACGAACACCAGGATGTCGGCGGATGTGCGCGCCACCGCGACGTTGCGGGCCTTACCGTTCGGCCGGACACCCACCGCCACCTCGACCTGGTCGGGCGTGAGCGTCTGCCGCGCGATAGAGGCGCGCAGGGCGCCTACTTTGCCGTCCAGCGATGGAATCACCACGGCGACTGTCGGCGTCGTCATGCGCGCCCTCGCAGGAGCAGGAACCTGAGCTTGGCTGCTTCCTCGACGCGCGCCAGCAGCGTGACGGCGGCGTAGACGGCCAGGCCCGCCCCGCCCGCCAGGCCAATCTGGACGAGGAGCATGAGCGTGCCGCCCGCCGGGATGACGGTGCGGACGGCTAGAGCGGCGAGAGCGGCGAGGAGCGCGGCCAGGGCGATGATGCCCGTCGGTCCTAGCAGCGAGCGCACGTCCAGCGGCCCCAGGCGGCGGCGCAGAACGACGTAGCCGATGACGGAGACGATGGTCCACGTTGCGGCGGTCGAGAGGGCGATGCCCGCCAGGCCGAGCGGCCCGATGAGCAGGAAGTTGAGGGTCACGTTCAAGAGGGCGTTCAGCGCGCCGAGCCACGTGGGCGTGACGATGTCCTTGGCGCTGAGGAAGGCGCGCGAGACCAGCAGCGACAGGTAGTTCGGCAGGACGCCGATGGCGAGGAAGCCGAGCGCCGACGCCGTCAGCGCCGTCGCTTCGGCGTCGAACGCGCCGCGCTGCAACAGGACGGTCACGATGGGGACACGCAGCACGGCCATGAGGACGACGATGGGCGAGAGGGTGTAGATGATCATGGCCGTCGCGTTGCGCAGGGCGCGGCGCAGGCCGTCGCTGCCCTCCCGCGCCGCCACGTCGGACCAGTGGGCCAGCAGCACGCCGAAGAAGCCCGCGCCGACGACGATGTAGGGGATGGCCGTGATGCGCTCGGCATAGTTCAGCGCCGTCACCGAGCCGGGTGGCAGCCACGAGGCCATGGTGCGGTCAATGAACGGGTTGATCTGGAGCAGGCTCAGGCCGACCAGCGGCAGCAGCGCCTGCTTGCCGATGCGCCGCAGCCCATCCGTGGCGCTGCCTGCCATGCGGCCCAGGAACCCATACGCCACGCCGACGCCGAGCAAGAGATCACGCCGACCAGCGGGCCGAGGACGTACCCGATGGCGAGGCTGAAGATGCCGACGCTCGCGGCCAGGGCCGCGACAGCGGCGATTTTGGCGACAGCGTCAATGCCCGGCAGCGCGGCCGGGCAGGCGAAAGCGGGTGTGGGCGTTGAACACGGCGGCGAGCGCGCCCGTCACCGCCACCAGGGGGAGCATGGGCAGCAAGACATAAGCCAGGGCGAGCGAGAGGGCCTGGACATCCGGCGCGGTGTAGCGGGTCAGGAAGCCCATGATCGCCGGCAGGGCCACGGCCAGGAGCAGGGTGACGGCGAGGGTCAGCCCGGCCACGGCCAGGGTGCTGCGCGTCGCCAGCGCGGCCAGCCGGCCGGGCTGGTTGACGCGCGTGTCCACCAGTTGCGGCACCATCACCGACTTGATGGCCTCGCGCACAACGGTTGGCTGCGAACGTCGGAATGATGAGCGCCAGGTTGAGGGCGTCGGTCTGCGAGTTTGCGCCGAACGTCGCCGCGACGTAGGCGGCCAGCACGTAGGCGAGCGCCTGCGCCACCAGGTTCACCGTCGTGACGTTGGCGGTGTCGCGGAAGATGCGCCGGCCAAGCGAGTCGCGCTGCGCCACCATCATGGCCTGTCGGAACCCGCCGCCAATGGGCGCGGCGTCTCGGCGATGGCCCCTTGCAGGACGGCCTCCGTCGCCGCCGTCATGGCCGCGACGCTGAACCGCGCCTCGGCGGTGCGGCGGGCAATCGCGCCCATCGCCTGCCGCCGCGTTGGGTCACTCGCCAGCCGAACAATCGCCGCGCCGAGGGCGCGGTCGTCGCCCGGCCCAACCAGGGCGCCGGTGACGCCGTCGGTCACCGCCGCGCCGACGCCACCCACGCGGCTGGCGACCACGGGCAGTCCCGCCGCCATTGCCTCGACGATGCTCAATGGAAACGCCTCGTGGCACAGACTCGGCATGATGAAGATGTCGGCCGCAGCCAGGATGCCCGGCAGCTCTTCGTGGGCGACAAGACCGAGGAAGGTGACGCGCTGGCTCAGACCCAGGCGGCGCACCTGGCGGTCCAGGGCCTCGAAGTGGCTGCCGTGTCCGGCGATGACCATCCGCACGGCCGGCGTATGCTCCTGCGCCCGGCTCAACGCGTCAATCGCCACCTGGACGCCCTTCTCGGCTTCCAGGCGCGTGGCGATGGCGAGCAGCGGCGCGTGGGGCGCGACCCCCAGGCGCTCGCGCGTGGCCTGTCGCGCCGCCGCATCGGGGCGGAATCGCGCCACGTCTACGCCGTTCGGGACGAAGGTGACGCCGTCGGCCGGGAAGCCAATCTCGCGCCGATTCTCCGTGGCGACCGACGGGCTGACGGCGATCCAGCGAGCGACCGACGGCGCGGCGGCGCGCCACAGATAGAGCAGGCGCGGCAGCCGCCAGCCAAGCCGCGCCAGGCGATAGGCCCCACGGGGCGAGCGCGCCCCGCGCCACGCCGTCGTGACCTCGCCCTGGGATGAGCCGTGCAGGATGACGACCGAGGGCAGCCCCAGGTCGCGGCGGGCGTCGGCCAGATAGCCGAGGCCGCCGGCGCTGTGGCTGAGGATTACGTCGTAGGGCTGCGCCGCGTCGCGCTCGCGCAGCGCCGCGTAGCTGGCGGCCCACCACTTGGCCTGGTAGCGCCGCCAGGTCGAGTTTGGCAGGTAGAGCGTCTCGATACCCGGCTCGGTCTCCCGCAGGACACCCTTGGGGTGTGCGGTGGTGACGATGGTGACGCTGTGGCCGCGCGCCGCCAGCGCCCGCGCCAGGGTATCGGTCTGGCGCTCCATGCCGCCGCGCACGCCGTGGGCCAGGGTGATGCGCGTGGGCATCCAGATGCGCATGGCCCTACTCCTCCCGCGCGCCCGACGCGGCGGAGACGAACAAGCGGTCCTCGATGCGCGTGGGGCGACTTGATCGCCGCACCCGCTTCCACCGCGCCGCCCTGTCGGACAGGCGGTTGGCCCAGCCGTAGCGGCGGGCGAAGCGGTAGAAGACGGTCAGGGTCACGATGCGACCCGCCGTTGGCAGGGGGCGGCCGTAGCGCAGCGCCTCGCGGAAGGCGTCGCCCGCCTCGCGGTACGCGCCGGCATTGAGCCAGCGCAGCCCGATGTCAATGTGCGCGTTGCGGTAGATAACCGGGCGCGCAGCGGCGACCTCCGGCGGGAGATGCGGCGCGGCGAAGGCTTTGTCCAGGATGGCGAGGCGGCCGGCCAGCAGCGCCCCGAGCCGGTCACGCTGCGCGGCGGTGAAACGGCCCGGATGGATGCGAAACTCCGCCAGGACTTCCGGGACGAACACGAAATCGCCCTCCCGCGCCAGGCGAATCCAGAGGTCCCAGTCCTCGTTGCCCTTAAGGGTCGGGTCGCAGTACCCGACGCGGTCGAGGGCATCGCGGCGAATCAGCGCCGTGATCGTGGCGACGAAGTCGCCGTAGAGCGCGCTAAGGAGCGGGCTATCCGGGTAGGGCGGGGGCGCGCCGGTGACGACGGCCAGTGGCGCGCCTGCCGCATCCATGCCCCGCGCTCGGCCATACACGACGACGGCCCCAGGGTAAGCGGCGGCGGCAGCGCTGAGGCGGGCGAGGCAGCCCGGCAGGAAGCGGTCGTCCGAGCCGAGCATGATGACGTACTGGCCCCGCGCCGCCCGCATGCCAGCGTTGAGCGCCGCGCTGATACCCCCGTTGGCCTGGGCGATGACGCGCAGACGCGGGTCACCGACGGCGGCCAGGACGGCTGCGGTGTCGTCCGTGGAGCCGTCGTCTACGACGATAAGCTCCAGGTCGGCGAGGCTCTGCCCCAGGACGCTGGCTATCGCCTCGGGCAACAGGTCGGCGCGGTTGTACGTGGGGATGACGACGCTGACGCGCGGCGGCGTGGCTGCGGGTGCGGACATCGCCGCGCCGTCAGGAAAGCGGCTCATGGGACGTCGCGTCCTCGTCGCGCTCGCGCAGGTAGGCGCGGCTGATCTCGCCGATACGGGCGACGATCATGTCCAGCGCGACGCGGTTGTGGCCGCCGTTGGGGATGATGATGTCGGCGTAGCGCTTGCTCGGCTCGACGAACTCCAGGTGCATCGGGCGCACCGTCGCCAGGTATTGCTCGACGACGGAGTCGGCGCTGCGTCCGCGCTCGTGGGTGTCGCGGCGGAGGCGGCGGATGAAACGCAGGTCGGCGTCCGTGTCCACGAACACCTTGATGTCGAGGCAGTCGCGCACGCGCTTCTCGGCCAGGATGAGGATGCCTTCGACAAGGATGACTGGGCGCGGCTCCAGGATGTGCCGGCTCGGCGTGCGGGTGTAGGTGGCGAAGTCGTAGTCCGGCACCCAGACGGCCGTGTTGCTCTGCAACTGGCCCAGGTGGTCCACGAACAGCTCGGTCTCGATGGCATCCGGGTGATCAAAGTTGACCTTTTTGCGCTCTGCGAGGGGGATGTCGCTCAGGTCTACATAGTAGGAATCCTGGTCCAGGTGGGCGACGCGGCCTGGCCCCACGCGGCGCAGGATGGCGCGGGATACGGTGGTCTTGCCGGAGCCGCTGCCGCCGGCGACGCCGATGGTAATCGGGCGCGCCACCTTACGCCCCTCCGCCGAGCTTCTTGAGCAGCTCCTCGATGCCCGGCTTCGCGTCCGCCGGGGCGAGGGCGAGCGCCTTCTGCGCCTGGGCGATGGCGTCGGCGGTGCGGCCGAGCGCCGCATAGGCCCGCGCCAGGTCCGCGTGCATGTCGGCGGCGATCTTCAGTGTATCTGGCACGACCGACGTGGCGTTGTCCGGGAGGAGCAAGGGCAGGCCCTGCTCCAGCAGCCGCGCCGCCTCGGCCGGATGACCCGCGTCCAGCTCGAGCTTCGCCCACTTGCGCAGGACGTGCGGGTCACGCGGGGCGAGCTGCGCGGCCTGCTCGTAGTGACCGGCCGCCTGCTGCTGGACGCCCTTGCGCTCACTGTCCGAGGCGTACTTGGCCGCGTAGTACCCCTCGGCGTCGCCGAGGTTGATGAGATAGTCCGGCGTGCGCGGGCTGAGCTGACGCGCCTGGTTGAGCGCGCCGCGCGCTTTCTCGAACAAGTCGGTGCGCAGGGTCGCATCCTGGGCGCTCTGGGCCTGGGCCAGGTATGCCTGGGCCAGGTTCGGGTAGAGGAAGTCCTGGCCGGGGGCGCGGCGCACGGCCTGCTCGTAGACGTCGGTGGCGAGGTCCCAGCGGCCGACCTGGCCGTAGAGCGAGCCGAGGCGGGTGTAGATGTCGGCGTAGGTCGGCTGGAGCGTCAGCACCCAGACGCCGACCAGGGCGACAACACCGGCGACGGCGGCGATGGCGATGCGCCCGGCGGGGGCGCGGTCGCCCGTTGTGCGCGGCTCGCCGTAGGCCCACACCCCGCCAAAGCCCAGCAGCCACAGTACCAGGGCGATCACAAAGACGGTGTAGCTCGCCAGAGCCACGCCCGGTCCACCGATAGACAGGATGAGGTGGAACACCCCGTACAGCACCCAGACACCGAGCGCCACGCCGAGGAACGCCCCCGCGCCGCCCGACAGAAACGCGCCGGCGGCCAGCGTTACCAGGGCCAGGACGAGGAGAATGGTCATCACCGAGGCGATGTCGAGGCCCCTGACGATGAGATCGTAGGTCAGCGTCATCAGGATCAGTCCGGCGACGAAGCCGAGGCTGAGGGCGGGCGCGGGCCAGGTAGACTTGCGCGCCACACTGGCGCTGGAGCGGGCGGCGCGGCGGTCACGGAGCGGCTTCGCGCCGCGTTCCTTGCTCGCGGGGGCGGCCGCCTGAGTCGGCGCGGCCTCGACCGCCGTAGCAGCCTCGTCGGCGTCGAGCCGTCCGACGCCCACGCTCACCATGACACCGGCCAGCGCCCAAAACATCACCTGGGTCGCCGTGACGGGGATGCCCACCTGGATTTCGACGAAGTGAGCGGCGAGGACGCCGAGCAGCGCGGTGATGACAGCGGCGCGGTCGGCCGGGACTCTATCGGCGGCGGTGGGGGCGGGGCGGCGCAGCCCCTGCCACGCCAGCCAGGCGATGAGGGCGAGTGTGACACCGATGCCGATGCCCAGGCCGGCGAAGCGCAGCGAGCGATCCACGGCCAGCGGGACCAGCGCCCCAACCAGTGGTCCGGCGACGAGGAAGGCGATGAGGCTATTGCGCCGCGCGCGGTCGTCGGCCAGGCCGAGCCAGCGGGCGGCATAGAAGAACAGCACCGCGACCGCCGCCAGCCACGCGATGAGGCCGAGGACGCCGGTCGTCGCCAGGCGGTCGAGCGGCTCATTGTGGGAGCGGTCGTGGGCGCCGACGAGGGGGTTGTCTATCTGGCGCAGGGCCGGCACGAAGTAGGGGTAGTAGCCCAGGTAGAGGGCGTCCGGGCCGACGCCGAGCGGCCAGCGTTCGGGGTGCGCGGCCACCATGTCGCTCAGCCCTTCCCAGACGTAGATACGCACCTGGTTGCTGCCCGCCGTGGGGTCGGACAGGCGCGCCAGGCGGCCGAGGATGGGAACGCCGCCGAGGGCGCCGCCCGCCAGGTTGACGGCCAGCAGGAGCACGGCGGCGGCGACGCCTAGCCCGACGACGATGCCCGCCAGCCGGCGGTTCCCGTTCGTGGCGGCGCGGGCCAGCCCCCACACGATGAGGCCGGCGGCCAGCCCGAGGGCCGCGCCCCGACTGTCGCTCAGCAACAGGCCGATGACCTGGAACGCGAGCGTGACGCCGTAGACGGCGAGACGCGCCGTCGTCCGCTCCCGGCGGGCCTGGAGGAGCAGGTAGAGCGTCGGGATGATGGCCAGGGCGAGGTAGCCGCCCAGGAACGTGGCGTTGCCTTGCGTGCCGATGACGCGGTCGGTGACGGCGGCGCCGAACCCGCCCCACGGCACCGGGTCCGCGCCGATGCGCTGCAAGACGGCGTAGACGGCGACCGGCAGGCTGGTAAGGACAATCGTGTCCAGCAGGCGCTGCAATTGGTCGCGAGTGTGCAGCCAGACGGCGGCCAGGAGGAACAGGGCCAGGTAGGCGATCAGGGTGACGACGCCCTGGTCGCGGTTGTAGGAGCCGACGAGGCTGACCCGCGAGCTGATCCCCTGGACGGCGCTCAGGAAGACGATCATGCCGAGGGCGGCGACGATCCAGACCAGCGGCCGGGGGAGTGTCGGGCCGGGCCTTGCCCCATCGGCCGGGCGGGGGGTCAGGACGCTGGCCGCCACCCATGCCGCCAGCATGACGAAGACAATCGCCCGAACGAGCGCGCTTTTGTCCGGCTCGAACGTGCGGGCGGAGAGCAGGTTGAAGAAGAGGGGGGCCACCACGAGGGCAGCCAGCCAGCCGCCTTCGACGACGCGGTCAAAGAAGAGCGCGAGGCGCGTGGACATCAACTCGTGACCTTTCGCGGGATTCTGGAGGAGCGGCGAACGGCGGCCGCGCGGTATCCAGACGGGTATTATACAACGACGCGCGGCCAAAGGGGAAAGTTAAGCGTGATGGGGAACGATACCAGCCGGGAAGAGGGATTGCCACAGAGGCACAGAGGACACAGAGAGAAATAGATGTTCTCTACTCTGTGCGCTCTGTGTCTCTGTGGCAATCTTTCTCTCCACCGCGAGCGGGAGGCGGCGATAATTGGTGAAGGTTCATCAGTCGGCTTCTGGGGTGGGCTTGACGGCGGCGACTTCCAGGATGCCGGCGACCTGGTTGACGACGGGGACGGCGGCGAGCCGCCCGTCGAGCCACAGATTCAGCGGGGCGAGCCGCCCGTAGGCCTCGCGCAGCCCTTCGGGCATGCTCGTGAGATGCTTCGGCAGCATGTTCGTCCGCCGCGCCCGCGTGACGGCGAGGCCGGCGTTTGTCAGCAGGGTCGTCACGTCGGCCATCGTGAAGCGGCGGCGGTGCGTGCCGGGCAGGCCGAGGCTCTCGCGCAGCATCTCCGGCCACGAGTGGCGTTGCGGCAGATTGTAGATGAACAGCTGGCCGCCCGGCGCGAGGATGCGGTAGATTTCGGCGAGGGACGCCGCCGGGAACGGGACGTGTTCCAGGACGCCGATGGATAGCGCCGCGTCGAACGCTTCGTCGGGGTAGGGCAGGGCAATCGGGTCATCGCCGATGCGGATGGCGATTTCCGGAAAGAGCGGGCTGACCTTCTCCGCTGGTGTCTGCCCGACGTCGTAGCTCGTGACGTCGAAGCCGCGCCGCGCCATGAGGAACGACATCTGCCCACGCCCGCAGCCCCAGTCCAGGATGCGCGCGCCGGGCGGTAGGTCCGCCGCGATCTCGTCGGCGATGCGGATGTAGTTGAGCAGGGCGCTCTCCGCCGAGAGGTAACTGCGCGGGTCGTCGGTGCGGCGCAGCAGCGCCAGCTCGTCGGCGATGGTCATGGTTGTCTGCTCGTCGGGAGGGTGCGCAGGGGCGCGCCGCGCAGGGCGGCCCGCAGCGCCTCGTGGTCGCTCCACGGGTACTCGGTCGTTCCGAAGCACATGCTCTGCTCGTGTCCTTTCCCGCACGCCAGGACGATATCCCCCGGCCGCGCCATCTGCGTCGCGGCGTAGATCGCTTCGCCGCGGTCCGCGACGCGGAACAGGGTCTCGCCCTCGACCTTGCCCTGGGCGATGGCCGCCGCCGCGCTTTCGGCGATGATGGCGTCGAGGCTCTCCGTGCGCGGGTCCTCGGCGGTGATGATGACGACGTCGGCCAGGCGGCCGGCGACGTCTCCCATCATGCGCCGCTTCTCGCGGTCGCGCAGCCCGGCCGAGCCGAACACGACGATGACGCGACCCTCGGCCATTTCGCGGCCGGCGCGCAACGCCTGCGCCAGGGCGTTCGGCGTGTGGGCGAAGTCTACGACGGCGAGAAAGTCTTGCCCTTCGTCAATCGCGTCCATGCGCCCGATGATGCCCTTGACCGACGCGATGCCGTCCCCTATCGCCGACAACGGCACGTCGAACGCCAGGCCGACGCACACCGCCGCCAGGATGTTGTGGACGTTGTACAGGCCGAGGAGGGGCGACGTGAGCGCGATGTCGCCGGCCGGCGTGTGGGCGGTGAACGAGAGACCGTGGGGCGTGGCGCGCACGTCCGACGCCGACACGTCGAGCGCGGGGCGCAGTTCAGACGAGCCGCCTGCCAGCCCGTAGACGAAGCGCCGCGCGGCCGGGATGGGCGAGAGGTAGCGGAAAGAGTCGTCGTCGCCGTTGAGAATGGCCGTCTTGGGCAGGCCCGGCTTGGGAGCGGTTGTACTCAGCTTGCGGAACAGCTCGGCCTTCGCCGCCTGGTATGCTTCGAGGGAGCCGTGGAAGTCGAGATGCTCGTGCGTGATGTTCGTCACGACGGACACGTCGTAGTCCACGGCGTCCACGCGCTTCTGCGCCAGGGCGTGGGAGGTTGTTTCGAGGACGACCACCTCCATCCCCGCCTCGACCATCAGCGCCAGGTAACGCTGCACATCCGGCGCGTCGGGGGTGGTGGTATGGAAGCCTGTGTCTAGCTCCTGGTCGCCGATGCGCGCGCTGACCGTCGTGATCGCGCCGACGCGCCGCCCAGCGGCCTTCAGGACGGCGTAGGCGAGGTTGCTCGTCGTGGTCTTGCCGTCCGTTCCGGTGACGCCGACGACGGCGAGGCGGCGGCTAGGGAAGCCGTACAGCGCGGCGGCGACGTGGGCCTGCGCGCCGCGGCCGTCGGCCACCTGGACGTATGGCACGCCGGGCGGCAGCCAGTCCCGCGCCTGTAGCTCGTCGGGCGCGGCCTCACCGATGACGGCGGTCGCGCCGTGGCCGACGGCGGCGCGGATGAACTCGTGGCCGTCGCGATAGATGCCGCGCACGGTCATGAACACGTCGCCGGGGCGCGTAGTATCCGCGTACACCGAGATACCGGCGACGGGGACGTTGAGGTCACCGACCGTCGCAAGGGGCGTCAGGCTGGTGATGAGGTCGCGCAGACTTGCCTGGCCCCCCTTCCCCCCATCGTGGGGGAAGGGGGCGGGGGATGAGGGGGGAGTCTGAGCCATGAAGGTCAGCGCAGCCAGGCGAGGACGCCGACCATCTGGATGGACTGGTTCGCCCAGTTGATGAACGGGGTCGGGAAGATGCCGATGATGAGGACGAGGGCCAGGCACACGCCCAGCATGGCATTGATGCCCAGCGGCAGGCGCAGCGGGGCGTCATCCTTCGCTGGCACGAAGTACATCTGCTTCACGACCTTAAAGTAGTAGACGACGGAGATAACGCCGTTGATCGCGCCGATGATCGCCAGCGCAAAGAGCTTGTCGCCCACGGCGGCGCCGAACACCCACAGCTTACCGATGAAGCCGGCCGTCGGAGGGATGCCGATGAGGGAGAGGAAGAAGATCGTCATGGCAATCGCCACGAAGGGCGAGCGGCGCAGCATGCCGGCGTAGCCGCCGATGACCTCGGAGCCGCCGATGTAGTCCATGGCGATGACGATGGTGAACAGGCCCAGGTTGGTGAACAGGTAGCCGATGAGGTAGAGCAGCACCCCGGCGGTGCCGTCCATGGGCGACCCGGCGCCGCCCTCGCCCGGCCCGACGCCGGCGATGGCCGGGATGCTGATGGCGGCGATGCCAATCGCCATGTAGCCCGCCTGGGCAATGCTGGAGTAGGCGAGCAGGCGCTTCATGTTGTTCTGGCCGAGCGCCGCCAGGTTGCCGAGGGTCATCGTCACGGCGGCGACGCCGATCATGATGGCGGCCCAGCGGGGGGTGAACTCAGGCAGGCCGGTGACGAAGACGCGCAACAGCATCGCCAGACCGGCCGCTTTCGGGCCGACGGACATGAACGCGGTGACGGGCGTCGGCGCGCCTTCGTAGGCGTCCGGCGACCACTGGTGGAAAGGAACGAGGGCGACCTTGAAGCCGAAGCCGGCGAGCAGGAAGATGATGGCGGGCAGCACCAGGGCCATGACATTGGAGCCGGCCAGGTGGGCGGGGTTGCTGAAGTACTCGCCAATCTGGTACAGGTTGGTCGTGCCGGTCAGGCCGTAGAGCAGGGACGCGCCGTAGAAGGTGATGGCCGTGGTGATGGAGCCGTACAGGAAGTACTTCACCGCGCCTTCGTTGGAGCGCGGATTGCCCCGAAGGTAGCCGGTCAGAATGTAGGAGACGATGCTCAGGAATTCCAGCGCCAGGATCATCATGATCAGATCCGTCGCGCCGGCCATCAGGATGATGGAGAGCGTGGCGAAGATCATCAGCGCGAAGAACTCGCCGCGATACGCCGTCCGCCCCCGGATGTAGCCGACGGACGCGACCAGCACCATGGCCGTCGCCAGGACGGCAAAGACGCGGAAGAAGGCGGTGAACGGGTCCACGGCGTACATGCCGGGCGCGTTCGGCGCGTCGCTGATGGGGAAGATCGAGGCCATCGCATTGACCTGGAAGGCCGCGGCGACCAGGGTCAACGCCAGGACGACGAGCGTCGGCCAGATGAGCCAGGTATGAGTGCCCTGGCGGCGGCGGCTGAACATGTCCATGAACAGGACGACGATGCCGCCGACCACGAGAATTGTTTCAGGTATGAAGAGGACGAAATTCTGAGCGTCTAGCACGACGCGCCTCCTGCCAAGATTTCGGGACGCATGTCATTCTCAACCGTCGGGCAGCTTGCGGTCAGCGCTTGGATCACGAACGACACGAAACGAGCGAAAGGCGCGAAAAGGTCCGCTAACCGACGACTTTCGTGTTTTTCGCGGGCTTTCGCGCCTTTCGTGGTCCAGAGCCTCACGCTCGCCGTCAGCCCTTTCACTTGAACAGGTTCAGCAAGGCTACCTGGACCTGAGTCGCCTGGGCCAGGATGTTCAGGCTGGATGCGTTGATGGCGACCAGTAGGATACCAGGGATGATGCCGAACACCAGGGTGCAGGCGGCGATGGGACCGAGAATCCAGCTCTCGCTCCGATTCAGGTCTTGCAGCTTGTGCTCGCCCTCGGACCACTCCGGATTCGGCGGGCCGAGGAGAATGAGCTGGATGACCTTCCACAGGAAGAACGCCGCCGTAAAGATGATGCCCAACACGGCGAACAGGGCGATCAGGGTCATCGTGCCGCCGGCCGGGAAGGAGCCGCGGAAGATGAGGAACTCGGCGACGAAGCCCATTAGGCCGGGCAGGCCCAGCGAGGCCATGGCGAAGAAGATCAGGAACCCGGCGTAGCGCGGCAGCGTGGCGAACATGCCGCCGAAGCGCTTGAGGTCGCGGGTGTGGGTGCGCTGGTCGTAGATGAGGCCGACCATAAGGAACAGCGCCCCCGTGATGAACCCGTGGGCCAGCATCTCGTAGACGGCCCCGTTGATGCCAGCCGTCGCGGTGTTGATGATCGCCGTGCGGTCCTCGCCACTGGCCGTGCCGATCTGCGGCACGAGGAACGCGGCGGCGGCGAGGCCGAGCATCACGTAGCCCATGTGGTTGACGGAGGAGTAGGCGATGAGCTTCTTGAAGTCCCACTGCGCCATGGCGACGAGCGCGCCGTAGACGATGCCGATGAACGCCAGAATGGCGATGAAGATCGCCAGTCGGTTGAACGCCTCGGGGAACATCGGCAGCGAGATGCGGACGAAGCCGTAGGTGCCGAGCTTCAGGAGGACGGCCGCCAGGACGACGGACCCGGCCGTCGGCGCTTCGACGTGGGCGTCCGGGAGCCAGGTGTGGAACGGCCACATCGGCACCTTGATGGCGAAGGCGAGGAAGAAGCCGATGAACACGGCGATCTGGAGCGGCAGGTTGTCCTTGAACGGCCCGATCTCGATGGCGCGCATAATGTCGAAGGTGCCGGTGTTGAAGTACACCGCGATCATCCCCAGGAGCATGAGGACGCTGCCCGCCAGGGTATAGAGGAAGAACTTGATGGCCGCGTACTCGCGCCGCGCTCCGCCCCACACGCCGATGAGGAAGTACATCGGCACCAGACCGATCTCCCAGAACACGTAGAACAGGATCAGGTCGAGGGCGACGAAGACGCCGAGCATGCCCGTTTCGAGCAGGAGGAAGAGGGCGAAGTACTCGCGTACCCGCGTGTCTATGACGCGCGCCGAGTAGACCAGGGCAATCGTCGTCATGAAGGTGGCCATGACGATGAGCAGCAGCGAGATGCCGTCTACGCCCAGGTGGTAATCAATGCCGACCGAGGGAATCCAGGGGACGAACTCTTCGAACTGGATGCCGCCCACCCGACCGTTCAGGTACGCGACGTACAGCGCCACCGAGAGTATCGCCGGTACCAGGCTCCAGCCGATGGCGAAGCGCTTGATCCTGGCGTCGGGCATCTTGACGAACATGATGATGAGCATGCCCACCAGAGGCCAGAACACGATGATGGAGAGCCAGGGAATAACGTCCAACATTGGGAGCGATCCTCTCTACTGAAGGAGTGTGAGTGGCTCCTACCGCCTCAGTAGGAATGCGATAAGGACGATAGCGACGAAGACGACGAGCAGATAGTTCTGCACAATACCCGTTTGCAGCAGGCGCATCCACTGCCCGACCTCGCGCGTGCCGAGGCCGAGGTAGTTGACGACGCCATCCACGATGTGCGTGTCGAACCAGCGGAATGCGCGGGCGAAGACGCGGGTGAGACGGCCGAAGAAGTTGACGACGCGATCAATGACCTGCTGGTCAAAGATGTTGAAGATGCGGCTGAGCCAGAGGGACGCGGCGATGAACGTGTGGCTGTATAGCTCGTCAATCCAGTACTTGTTCCACAGCAGCGGCCACACGCCGGGGATGCGCGACAGTGGGTCGCGCCCACCCACCGCCATCGGCTTGCGCCCATAGAGCAGGTAGCCCAGCGCCCAGCCAATCAGCGCCGACGTGAGCGCCGCGCCCGCGACCAGGGCGTTGAGGGACGTGGGCGCGACCGCTTCGGCCACCGCTTCCGGCCCCAGGCCGGTCGTCGGCACAAGGGCGAGCCAGTGGTGCAGCCAGCCGCCGAACGCCAGCGGCCCGACGACATCCGGCACGCCGACCAGGCCGACGAACGTCGAGAAGACGGCCAGGACGATCAGCGGGATTGTCATCGAGCGCACGCTCTCGGAGGCGTGTGTGGCGGCATCGGTGCGCGGCTGGCCGAAGAAGACCAGGAACACCTGCCGCGCCATGTAGAAGGCGGTCATGAGCGTCGCCAGGCCGCCCGCCAGCCAGAAGCCGTACTGGCCGGTCTCATAGGCGTGGGCCAGAATCTCGTCCTTGCTCCAGAAGCCGGCCCAGATGGGGATACCCGTCAGGGCCAGCACACCCATCATGTACGTCCAGAAGGTGACGGGCATGCGATGGCGCAGGCCGCCCATGTTGTACACGCTCTGCGGGTCGTCCGCCTCGGCCTCCCACGACTTCAGCCCCGGCTCAGCGCGCGGGGCCTCGTCCTCGGCGTCCTCCATCTCCGCCTCGTGGTGCGCCGCGCCTGTCGTGGCGTGGCTCTCGCCGTGGCCGTGGTGCAGCCCGTGCTCCATGCCGTGGATGACCGAGCCGGAGCCGAGGAAGAGGAGGGCCTTGAAGAAGGCGTGGGTGAGCATGTGGAAGACGCCCGCGACCCACGCCCCCGTCCCAAGCGCCATGAACATCAGGCCGAGCTGCGAGATTGTGGAGAAGGCCAGGATGCGCTTGATGTCGCCCTGGGCGAAGCCAATCGTGGCCGCGAAGATCGCCGTGAACGCGCCGATGACGGCAACGACGAGCAGCGGGACGGAGGAGTGGCCTTCGCCCCCCGCCGCCGCGAACAGGGGGTAGGTGCGCGCGATGAGGAACACGCCGGCGGCGACCATCGTCGCGGCATGGATCATGGCGGAGACGGGCGTCGGGCCGGCCATCGCGTCCGGCAGCCAGACGTGGAGCGGGAACTGCGCCGACTTGCCGACTGCGCCCATGAAGATGAGCAGGCACACGACGACGAGGGCGGGGATGCCGAAGACCGTGATCTCTTGCAGGCGGTTGATGGCTTCCTGGTGATACAGAACGTTCCACTGGGTCGTCCCGGCGAGCATGGACAGGAGGATGATACCCAGGAACAGCCCCACGTCGCCGACGCGCGTCGTCAAGAACGCCTTCTTGGCCGCGTTCGAGTTCTCGACGCCGACGGTCGTCCACTTGCCCTTGCGGAACGTGGGCTTGGGGTTGTCGAACCAGAAGCCAATGAGCAGGAACGAGCACAGGCCCATGATTTCCCAGAACACGAGCGATTGGACGAGGTTGGGCGAGATGACAAAGCCGAGCATGCCGCAGGCGAACAGGGAGAGGAAGGCGAAGAAGCGCGCGTACTTCGGGTCGGTGTGGGCCGGGTCCTGGATGCCCATGTAGCCCTGGGCGTAGATGAAGATCATCAGGCCGACGGTGGTCACCATGACCAGCATCAGGATGGCCACTGGATCGAGATACGTGCCGACCTGGAAGGTACTCGTGCCGATAGGCGTCCAGTTCCAGAGCATGGCCCAGGGCGCCTCGCCGTTGACCGCCGCTTCGAGCACCCGGTCGGGGCCGACACCGATGGCCTGGATGAAGATCAAATAGCTCAGGATGCCGCTCAGGACGAGCGCCCCGATGGCGATGTTGGAGCTAAGGCGCTTGTTGCGGTTCGCTCCCAGGACGACGATGATGAAGAACGCGAGCAGCGGGAACAGCGGTATCAATAAGGCATACTGGGCGAGCATGGAGCCTCACTGAAGATCGGGCGACGGCGCGCGCGATCAGAACTTGAGCAGGTTGATCTCTTCGACGTTCACCGTGTCCCGCGTGCGGTAGATCGCAATGAACAGGGCGAGACCGACGGCGGCTTCTGCGGCGGCCAGGGCAATGATGAAGATGGCGAACACCTGCCCGTTCATGTTGGTCGGGGTGATGTAGCGCCAGAACGCGACAAGGTTGATGTTGACGGCGTTGAGCATCAGCTCGACGCCCATCAGGATGGCGACCGCGTTGCGCCGCACGAGCGCGCCGAACAGGCCGATGGAGAACAGCGCCGCCGCGACGATCAGATACCACTGCAGAGGGATGGCTGGCATGGGACGACCTCACTCACGCGCGATCACGATGGCGCCGATAAGCGCGGCGAGCAGCAGCACCGACACGATTTCGAACGGCAGGATGTACGGGCCGAGGAACGCGGCGCCCAGGGCGGCCACCGAGTCGACCGGCGGCGACTCTTGCGACAGGTTCCACTGCTGGAAGGTGGTGCTGACCAGGAGCAGGAACAGCAGGACGGCGACGAGCGCCGCCGCGATCCACTGGTTGTTCAGGCGGTTGTCCTGGGTCTGTCCGCTCATCACCCGCCGTGTGAGCATGATGGCGAACAGGATGAGCACCGCCACCGCGCCGACGTAGATGAGCACCTGGGTGGCGGCCAGGAACGGCGCTTCGAGCAGGACGTAGATGCCGGCGACGCCGAGGAACGACAGGATGAGGAACAGGCCGCTGGCGAAGACCGTGCGCGCCAGGACGACGCCCAGCGCGCCGCCGATGGTGACGGCGGCGACGACGACAAAGGAGAGAACGAGGAAGGGGTTCATCGCGCTGGCACCGTCCCCTCGACCATGCGCGCGCGGTCGCGCCGCACAATTGAGTTTATGATGAGGAAGATGATGATGAACATGACCGCGTTGGCGACGAGCATCATGCCGATGGCGGCGACGGCAGCGATCCCCGGCGCGGTCACCCCAATGGTCCAGATGATCGGGGCCAGCAGGGCGACGATGAGGATGTTCAGCAGGCAGATGGGTACCAGCCCCTTCCACGCGAACGCCATCAGGTGGTCCACGCGGACACGCGGCAGGGTCCCGCGCAGCCAGATCGCCAGGAAGATGAACAGGTAGGTCTTGGCGATGAGGACGAACGGGCCGAGGATGCTGGTCACTGGGCTGTCGAGCGGCACGAAGGGAATCTGGTAGCCGCCCAGGAAGACGGTCGCGGCCAGGGCCGAGACGAACAGCACGCTGATGTACTCGGCCAGGTAGAACATGCCGAACTTGAGGCCGCTATACTCGGTGTGGTGGCCGGCGATGATCTCGGACTCGGCTTCGGGCAGGTCGAACGGCGTGCGGTTGACCTCGGCGGTCGTGGCGATGAGGAAGACGATGAAGGCGACGGGCTGGAGCAGGATGAACCAGCCGAGCTGCGCCTGCTTGGCGACGATGGCCTGCATCGAGAGTGTCCCGGCGATCATGACGACGCCGACGATGCTGAGGAGTTGCGGCACCTCGTAGCTCACCATCTGGGCGACGGCGCGCATCGCGCCGACCAGCGAGTATTTGTTGTTCGACCCCCAGCCGGCGATGAGAATACCCAGGGTGGAGGTGCCGGCGACGGCGAAGATGAACAGCAGGCCGATGTTCAGGTCCACGCCGCTGATGGTCGGGCTGAAGGGCAGGACGGCGAAGACCAGGATGGCGGGCGGGACGACCACCAGCGGGCCGAGGTTGTAGATGACCCGATTGGCGGCAGTCGGCGTGATGTCTTCCTTGGTCAGGATCTTGACCATGTCGGCGATGGGCTGGAACAGGCCGAAGGGGCCAGCGCGGTTGGCGCCGATACGGTCCTGCATGCGCCCGATAACCTTGCGCTCCAGCCACGTGATGAAGAGCATGTTGACCAGGGCGAAGACGAGCAGGATGACGGCATAGATCACGAACCAGAGCAGGGCCGCGGCCCAGTAAGGCATGAATTGGGCGAAGTAATCAACCATGGTGTTCCCTCATCAAACCCACTCGAGCGCGCCCTTGCGCCACGCCCAGACTAGCCCGGCCATCAGGATGCCGACGAAGAGGACCACCTCGACCAGGGGCAGGTAGTTCAGGGTTCCGCTACCGCTGACGAGGGCGGTGTGGCTCACGGCCCACGGCAGCAGGAAGGCGATTTCGATATCGAAGATGACGAAGATCAGGGCGTAGATGTAGTACTGAACCTTGAACTGGATCCACGTCTCGCCGACGGTTTCCAGACCGCACTCGTAGGTGGATTTCTTGATGGGGCCGGGCTTCTTGGGCCGCAGCAGCCAGGCGGTTGCCAGTCCGATGACGGGGAACGCGAGGGCAATCAGGAGGAAGACGGCGATGAAGCCCCATTGCGCAAGCATAGATTGAGCTTCCTTTCCAGTGTACCGCGACACGACGGTAGGCCGGCTCACGGGACGCCGAGGTCTGCGGAGAGATTCATTTTTGGCCGCATCGCCTGGGCTGGCTATAATGGTGAAGCGCGTGTCGCAATTTCACCTCAAGCGGGCGAATTCTAACAGATGGCTTTGCGAGTGTCAAGCTGTTCCGATACGATGTGGGATGACTTCGTCGCCCGCCACCCTTTCGGCCACGTGCTGCAATCCTCTTCCTGGGGCGCGTTCAAAGGCCGCCACGGTTGGCGGCCCCTGCGCGTGGCGCTGGCCGATGACGGCGGCGCGCTCGTCGCCGGCGCGCAGCTCCTCCTACGGCAGATGCGCGTGGCGACGGTCGCCTACGCGCCGCGCGGGCCTGTGGCGACGCCGGACGATCTCCCCGCGCTCCTCCCGCACCTGCACGCGGCGGCGAAGCGAGCGGGCGCCGTCTTCCTCAAGGTCGAGCCGCAGTGGACGGCGGACGGCGCTGCCTGGACGCGCCAGGGCTTCGCGCCTGCCAAGACCGTCCAGCCGCCTAGCACCATTATCCTCGACCTGAACCGCCCGGATGACGCCATCCTGGCCGGCATGAAGCAGAAGTGGCGCTACAACATTCGCCTGGCCCAGCGCAAGGGCGTGACTGTGCGCGCGGCGACGGCGGCGGACCTACCGGCGTGGACGGCGCTGATGGACGTCACGGGCGCGCGCGACGGCTTCGGTATCCACCCCGCGGCCTACTACCAGGATGCCTTCGCGACGTTCTGCGATGGCCGGCGCGGGGCGCTGCTGGTGGCGGAGTACGCGGGCGAGATGCTCGGCGGGGTCATGGTCTTCGCCTTCGGTCCTGAGGCCACGTATATGTACGGCGCGTCGGGCAACAGCCACCGCAATCTCATGCCGAACCACGCTCTCCAGTGGGCGGCCATGCAGTGGGCCAAGGAGCGCGGCTGCACGCGCTACGACTTCTGGGGCATCCCGGCCGAGGTGGGGCCGGAGACGGCCGACGACGCCGGAGCCGACGCCGATGGCGCGGACAGTCGCGGCGGGCTGTGGGGCGTCTATCGCTTCAAGCAGGGCTTCGGCGGCCAGGTGACGCGCTACCTGGGCGCGTATGACTACGTGTATAATCAACCCCTCTACTGGGCCGGCATGTCGCTGCTGCCACGCCTGCGCGCTCTGGCCGGTCGCGCCTGAGCCGATTCATGCTGCCACCCACCACTCTCAACGACGACGGCGCCTGGGACAGCGTCGTTCTCACGTTCCCCCACGCGCCCTTGCTCCAGTCCTCCACCTGGGGCCACTTCAAGACGCGCCACGGCTGGCATCTGACGCGCCTGGCCGCGCCGAGCGGTGACGGCGGCTGGCGGGCGGCCGCCTCTGTCTTGAGCCGCCGCACTGCGCCGCTGCCGGTTAGCCTCGTCTACGTCCCGCGCGGTCCTCTGTGGGCCACGCCGCCCGATCTGGCGACGGCCCTCGCGCTCGTCGAGGACGCGGCGCGGCGGCAGGGGGCGATCTTCGCCAAGATTGACCCGCTCGTCCACCCCGACGACGGCGACGCCCAGGCCGTCCTGCGCTCGCGCGGCTGGCGGCCCTCGACCGAGCAGGTCCAGTTCCGCAATACCCTTGTGTCTGACCTATGCCCGACGGAGGACGATCTGCTGGCGGGCATGAAACAGAAGTGGCGCTATAACATTCGCCTGGCGGAGCGCAAGGGCGTCGAGGTGCGGCTGGGGACGCTGGCCGACCTGCCGACGTTCTACACGATGTACGGCGAGACCGGGGCGCGCGACGGCTTCATCGTTCGCCCCTACGACTACTACCGCGACGCCTGGGGGACGTTCATCAACGAGGACCTGGCGCAGCTTTTCCTGGCCGAGTTCGAGGGCGAGGCGCTGGCTGGCATCCTGATTTTCCGCTACGGGGCGACGGCGTGGTACATGTACGGGGCGTCGCGCAACGTCCACCGCAACCTGATGCCGAACTACTTGTTGCAGTGGGAGGCGATGCGCTGGGCGAAATCCCAGGGTGTGACGCGCTACGATTGGTGGGGCGCGCCGGATGTGCTGGACGAGGCCGACCCGATGTTCGGCGTGTATCGCTTCAAAGAGGGCTTCGGCGCGCAGTTCAGCCCATCCACGGGCGCGTGGGATTTCACCGTCTCCCGTCCGCTGTACGCCCTCTACACCCGCGCGATGCCGGCCTACCTGGCGCTGCGGCGGCGCATGCACCGGGCGCAGGGGGAGGTGACGGAGTGAAAGAGTGGCGGAGTGACGAGGTGACGATGTGAGGACTCACTTCGTCACCTCGCCACTTCGTCACGCCCCACGCAGGTGGATACAGCCGACCGGAGATTCATGAATCTATTCGCCGAATTTGCCGCTGCCGCCCTCGGGTTGCTCGCCGCCGCGTCGTGGGGCGCGGGCGACTTCACGGGGGCCGTCGCGTCCCGCCGCGCCAGCCTGTTCAGCCTCTTGCTGTTCATGCGGGTCGTCGAGTTTGGGTTTCTCGTGGCGCTGGCCGTCGCCGTCGCCGAGCCGCTGCCGCCGCCCAGCGCTCTCGCCTGGGGCGGCGCCGCCGGATTCTGCGGCGGCCTGGCGCTCGCCGCCCTCTATCAAGCCCTGTCCATGGCGCCGATGGGCCTGTCCGCGCCCCTGTCCGCCGTCATCGCCGCCAGCCTCCCGGTGCTGTTCGCCGCGCTCACCGAAGGGTTGCCGTCAACATATCGGTTGGTGGGGTTCGCGCTGGCGCTGGTGGGCGTGTGGCTAATCGCCCGGCCCTCGAACGGCGGCCACTCGAACCAGGGGCTGACGTTCGCCGTGATCGCGGGCCTCGGCTTCGGCCTGTTCTACATCTTCCTGCGCCAGGCGGGGACGGCGGCGGTGTTCTGGCCGCTGGCGGCGGCGCTGTTCGTGTCGCTGCTGCAAACCGTCGTCATCCTGCTGGTCTGGCGCAGGCTGTGGCAGCGGCCAGCGGCGTCGGCGATGCGGCTGGCGGTGCTGGCGGCGGCGCTGGACGTGGGGGGCAACGTGTTCTACGTCCTGGCGAGCCGCGCCGGGCGGCTGGACGTGGCCGTGGTGCTGTCGTCGCTCTACCCCGCGTTCACCGTGCTGCTTGCGTTCGTCATCCTGCGCGAGCACCTCTCCCGCGCCCAGTGGCTCGGCGTCCTCGCCGTCCTCACCGCCATTCCCCTGGTCGCCGTCGGTTAGGCGGCTTCGCTGACGCGGACGCTCTTCATCTTGTCGCCCTTGCGAATCTTCTTGACCACGTCCATGCCCTCGATGACCTCACCGAAGACGGTGTAGTTGCGGTCGAGGAACGGGGTCGGGGCGAGGGTGATGTAGAACTGCGAGCCGGCGCTGTTGGGGCTTTGCGCCCGCGCCATCGCCAGCGCGCCTTCCTTGTGCGGGCGCTCGTTGAACTCGGCCGGCAGGTTGTAGCCGGGGCCGCCGGTGCCGTTGCCGACCGGGTCGCCGCCCTGGATGACGAAACCCGGCTCAACGCGGTGGAACGTCAGGCCGTCGTAGAAGTCTTCGCTGGCGAGGAAGGCGAAGGCGTTGACGGTCTTCGGCGCGACATCGGGGTACAGCAGGCAGACGATCTTGCCTTTGTCCGTGTCAATCGTCGCGTGGTACGTCTTGCTCGCGTCGAGTTTCATGTCCTCGGGCTGGCTGTAGCGTTTGGGGGGCATGGCTATCCTCTCTTACTTGGTTGTAATCGTCACCGACTTGATCTTGTCACCCTTAGCAACTTGCTTCACCACATCCATGCCCTGCGTGACCTGGCCGAAGACGGTGTAGCCGCCCTGGTCGAGGGAGGGCTGCGGGGCCATCGTGATATAGAACTGGCTGCCGCTGGAGTCCTTCTTCGGGTTGACCTGGTCGCTCAGGCGGGCCATCGCCAGCGCGCCCTCGGTGTGGGGCCGCTTAATCTCGGCGGGGATGGTGTAGCCGGGGCCGCCGGTGCCGTTGCCAGCCGGGTCGCCGCCCTGGATGACGAAGCCCGGCTCGACGCGGTGGAACGTCAGGCCGTCATAGAAGCCGTCCTTCGCCAGGGAGACGAAGTTGTTGACCGTCTGGGGCGCGTCCTGCGGGTACATCTCCGTGACGATCTTGCCCTTGTCGGTCTCGATGGTGGCGACGTAGGTCTTCGACGGGTCAATCGTCATCGGCGGTGGGGCGCTGTACTTCTTGCCTGCCCCAGCTGCTGCTGCGGCCGCTGCGCCGGCCGCCGGTGTCCCGCTCGACGCGGCCGGCGTCGCGGCGCCGCCGGGGGCCGTACTGGGCGCTGCCGCCGTCACCACGGAGACCGGGACGGTTGGCTGAATCGCTGTCGCCGGCGTCGCCTGGCGGTTGGCGTTCTGGCCGAGGGCAAAGGCCAGCAGGCCCAGTCCCACGATGACGACGATGGCAATCGGCACGAGAATGCGCCAGTTGCTGTACCACGGGGTGGCCGCCGCGGTTGGCTCGCGCCGAACGCGATGCGACTCGAATTGGGGGCGCTGGCGCGGCTTGCTGGTGTTGCTGCTGCCAGACTTGCTGGATGAGGACGGTGTTTTGGATTGCTTGGGGTCCGAAGGGGTGCTCACGGTTTACCTTGCCTCAGATGGTGATTGGGGGATGGACGGGTGGCTATTGACGTGGCCGTCGCTGCCCCAGCTGGGGGCTGCCGCGCCGAGCGCGGGTTGGGGCTGGGGCGCGCCGAGGCGCACGACTTTGGCGGCGGGCTGGCCGCCAGTGACATTGACGGTGTCCACGATCAGCCGCGCGTGATCGGTAATCCAGCGCCAATCGTAGGCGCTGTGGCCGACGACGATGACGACGACATCGGCCGCCGCCAGGACCGTCTCCGTCAGATCAACGCGGGTCAGCGTGTGGGGCTGCCTCAGAAAGGCGCTGCCGCCGACGTGGTATGTCGGCACGTGGGGGTCGTGGTACATAACCCCGGCGTCGCGGGCGATGAGCAGCTCGATCAGCCGCTCGGCCGGCGAGTTGCGGGCATCGTCCACATCTTTCTTGAATGAGACGCCGAGCACGAGGACGCGCGCGCCGCTGACGGGCTTGCCGTGGCGGGCCAGCGCGTCGGCGACCTGCTGCGCTACGTGGTGGGGCATGTCCTCGTTGGTCTCGGCGGCCAGCTCGATGAACTTGGTGAAGAAGTCATACTCGCGCGCCTTCCACGCCAGGTAGTAGGGGTCCACGGGGATGCAGTGGCCGCCGACGCCCGGGCCAGGGTAAAACGGCATGAAGCCGAAGGGCTTGGTCCTGGCGGCGGCGATGACCTCCCAGATGTCTATGCCCATGCGCTCGCACAGCAGGGCCAGCTCGTTGACCAGGGCGATGTTGACGCTGCGGAAAATGTTCTCCAGCAGCTTGGTCATCTCGGCGGCGCGCGGTGTCGAGACGACGAAGACCTCCGGCGTGATGGGGCGGAGGACATCGGCGGCCAGCTCGGCGCAGCGGGGTGTCAGGCCGCCGATGACCTTGGGCGTGTTGGCGACGGTGAACTGCGGGTTGCCGGGGTCAATGCGCTCCGGCGAGAACGCCAGGTGGAAGTCCACCCCGGCGCGCAGGCCGCCACGCTCCAGGATAGGCAGGACGAACTCTTCCGTCGTGCCGGGGTAGGTGGTACTCTGGAGAACGACAAGCTGGCCGGGGCGAAGATAGGGCGCGAGGCCCTCGGCGGCGCTCTGCACCGGGCGCAGGTCCGGCGTTCGCATGCGGTCGAAGGGTGTCGGCACGCAGACGAAGATGATGTCGGCGCCGGCGAGAACGCCGTAATCCAGGCTCGCCGCCAGGCGACCGCTCACGACGAGCGGGCCTAGTTTGTCGGACGGCACATCCTGAATGTAACTCTCGCCGCGCCGGAGGCTGGCGATCTTGCGCTCGTCCACGTCCAGCGCGGTGACGGCGAAGCCGGACTCGGCCAGGGCGACGGCGAGGGGCAGGCCGACGTAGCCGGCGCCAATCACGGCGACGTGGGCCGAGTGGTCGGAGATGGCGGCAGCGAGGCGGGCGGTGGCGGGCGTGTCCATGGCGTGTCCTTGTGGTGTCACGATCCCTGGTCGGGCTGCGTCACGGGCGTGTCGGGCTTGTCGCGCGAGACCTGCGCGAACCAGGCGCGCTCCAGCCGCAATATCGCGTACACGGCGAGCACGACGGTGACAATCCCGACGGTGTACGCCTCGACGACATCGGCGTGGGTGACGAACAGGGCGATACTGCCCAGGGCGCAGGCGACGACCCACAGCGCCAGCACGGCCTCGCGGTGCGTCCAGCCCAGGCGCACGGCGCGGTGGGAGATGTGGTCCTTGCCGGGGGTCAGCGGCGACAGGCCGCGCCGCAGCCGGCTCAGGCTGACGAGGGTCGTGTCCAAGATGGGGACGCCCAGGACGAGCAGAGGAATCATCCACGTCACCAGCGTGACATTCGAGGGGAAGCGCAGCTTGATGCCGACGACGGCCAGGAGGAAGCCGAGGAACAGCGAGCCGCCGTCGCCCATGAAGATGCTGGCCGGGTTGAAGTTGTACACCAGGAAGCCAATGCACGCGCCCAGGACGGCCGCCGCAAGCGCGCCGACGAGATACTGCCCGCTCTGGATCGCCAGGAGCAGGAAGAAGGCGGCCGCGATGGCGCTGATGCCGCCGCACAGGCCGTCCATGTTGTCCAGGTAGTTGATGGCGTTGGTGATGAACAGCAGCCAGCCCAGCGTCACGGCCCCATCCACAATCGGGTTGGCGAAGAGCTGCACCCGCACGCCGGCCACGACCACGAGGCTCGCGGCCACTGCCTGGGCGCCGAGCTTCGGCAGCGGCCTCAGGGCGAAGCGGTCGTCCCACACGCCGAGGAACGACACCAGCGTCGCCGAGACGAGGATCGCCAGAAGTTGCGAGATGTAGAAGCGGTCCCCGAAGAGGGCCACCGCCAGGATGACCGCCGCGTAGATGGCGACGCCACCCATGAGGGGGATGGGCGCGGCGTGGATCTTGCGCGCGTTCGGCTTGTCCACCATCCCCAGGCGGGCCGCCACGCTGCGCGCGACGGGGGTACCGCCGAGGGCAAAGGCGAGGGACGCGGCGAAGATGATCATCAGGCTGAGCATGGCTTACTTAGCGCCCTGGTCCTGGAGTTGGCGGATGAGGTCTTGCAGCGACGTATCGCCGGGCGCGCCTTCGAGCGCCGCCCGCGCGGCGGCCAGCGCCTCGTTGAGGCGGCCCGCCTGCCGGTAGAGCAGCGCCAGGTTCTTGAGGGCGCGGCTGTCCTTCGGCGCGAGCTTCAGCACTTCGAGGTTCTGGCGGATCGCGCCGTCGGTGTCGCCGATCTGCGCCAATGCCAGAGCCGCGCCACTATGCCCGACGATGGACTTGGGGTCCACGGCAATGGCGCGCTGGTACGCATCCAGCGCCTTGTCCCACTCTTTCTGCTGACGGTACTGGTCCGCCAGCGCCAGGTGCGGCTCGGCCGACTTCGGCGCAGCCTGGACGGCTTTTTGATACGTACTCAGCAGATTCTCCATGTCATTCGTGCCGGCGTAGAGCGCCATGAATTGCAGATAGGTCTCGGCGTAGGTCGGATCAATGGCCTGGGATTTCTGGAGAATTTCCTTCGCCTTGTCCGGCTGGTTCATGTCCAGGTAGGCGCTCGCCGTCTGGTCCATGATGACCACGCCGTTCGGGCTGAGGCTCTGCGCCACTGCGTAATACTTTAACGCAGTTTGCAGCTTTTGGTCACGGTCTGCGGGGCTGGCCGCGAAACTTGCCCAGGTTTGGTACATGCGGGCGAGGTTGGCGGCGTGGTCAGGGTTGCGCGGGTTCAGGGCCGCGGCCTGCAACAGGACACCCTCGGCGGCCTGGAAGTTCGCCTGCCGCTGGGCCGGGTCGCTGGTACTCTGCGCCTTCTCCAACAGCGCCTTGCCCTTGAAGAGGTAGTAGAAGTCCTGGTCGGGCTGGTCGTCCAGCGCCTCGTTGTAGAGCCGCACAGCCGGATCGTACATCCCGCGCTGGTGGTAGTTCTGCCAGCCCTGCTTGTAGAGGATGTCGGCGGAGACGACGCGGACGTTGGTGAACCAGATGAGGGCGATGATGAAGATCGCCAGCGCCGGATAGATGATCGCGCGTAGGTCAGAGATCCAGGCCTTCGGCTTCGGCTCGCCAATCAGCAGCACCGCGGCCACGACAAGGCCCGTCAGGGCGAGATACAGGTACAGCGGGATGGGCGCTGCCGCCGTCGTGTCGGCCGTCGCGCCGATCCACATCGCGTTGTGGACGACGATGTAGGGGAGCGTCCAGACAATCGTGATGGCGGCGTAGATGCCCAGGCCCTTCAGCCAGTCGGCGGCGCTCTGCGGTGGGTTGGCGCGCTCGGCGAGGACGATGGGCGCGGCGAACACCCAGGTGAACGTCAGCAGCCAGCCGGTGTGCCAGTTCAGGAAGATGCCCGCCGCCGGCGCGTAGAAGTCGAAGATGAGCACCATGAGCATGACACTGACGAGCAGGCTCATCGCAATCAGGTCGCGCTGCTGCGCCCAGACGGAGGTTGCGCCGGCGGCCCCCGCGCCACGCCGCGTCGGGCCGGCTGCGCCCCGCCCCCCCCGGCCGCGCCGTGGTGGCTCGGCCGGACGAGCGGTCTCGCTACGAGGCGCATCGGCGGGTACTTCGGCCAGCGCGGGACGCTTGGCCCAGAGATAGCCGGTGACGACGAGCAGGGCGCAGAAGGACCAGAAGAGAGTGCGCGTCGCGGCAATCGCAATCCCGAAGTTGATTTCGATGAAGTGGGCAATCATGGCCGTGTACAGGGCCATGATGAGCAGCCGATAGGGGTTGGCGAGGCTCTCCGCGCCAATCGTCTGCCGACTGACGGCGAACCAGACGAGGTACGCGAACAGGCCAAGCATCATGCCGGCCGGCAGCGCGACGCCCAGGAACGCAGGCTCGATGAGGACGCTGAAGCCGAGCGCGACGGCTGCGCCGAAGGCAAACCAGAGGACGAAGAAGAGCGTTCGTTGGCGCGCGGTATTGATCAGGCCCAGCCAGCGCAGGCCGAGGTAGAACACCGACGTGAACAGGGCCAGGTAGGCCAGGAAGCCGAGCAGCCCTGTCGTGACGAGGGCGTCCCACGTCTCGTTGTGCGAGCGGTCGGGCGAGGCGTTGCGGCTCTCGATCTGCGCCAGCTCGGGTGGGTAGAACGGGTTGTAGACGATGTGCATCGTCTCCGGCCCGTAGCCGATGACGAGGCGGGCCGGGTCGCTGGTGACAAGCTTTGTCGCGCCCTCCCAGATGAGGACGCGCACCTGACCCGTCGGGTCCTGCGAGAAGACGCGGCCCAGGCGGCCGATGTACGGCGCATCCCGCAGGCCGGCCAGGGGCGTGCTGGGGAGGTTGAACACGACGAGCAGCGCCAGCACAGCCAGCGCCGCGCCGACCCACGCCAGGGCGAACACGCGGCGGCGCAGGCTCAGGGTGTAGATGAGGACGAGGAAGAACAGCCCGCCGAGCAGACCTAGCCACGGGCCGCGGCTCTGGGTGAAAATGATGGCCACGATTTGGCTGAACAGGATGAGAACGTAGAACGGGATGAGGACGAACTTGGCCGTCGGCGGGTTGTCTTCCCGCATGGTCGCTGACACCGCCGAGACGATGCGGGCGATGGTCAGCGGGACGACCATGATCAGGTAGGCGGCGACGAAGATGGAGTTGCCCATGGTCGAAGCGATGCGTATCTGAACGTTGCCTAGCCACGGCAGCGGGTCGTAGCCGAGGTTCTGGAGAACACCGTACAGCGTGACCGGGATGCTCGTCAAGATGGCGACGGTGATGAAGCGTTCGATCTGCTCGCGCTGCCGCAAGCCTTCGAGCATCAGGAAGAAGATGACGATGTAGCTGAAGGTCGAGTAGGTCCCCTGGAGCCGCTGGTAGGAGCCGAAAATCGAGACCCGTGGCATGACTGAGAAGGCCGTCGAGATGATGTAGACCAGGATAAAGAGGAGCGTCGGCAGCACGAGCGGAGTCTGCGTGGTGAGACGCCGCAGCCAGCCGCCCCAGCTCTCGCCGGCGGGGCGCTGAAAGCCGCTGTCCAGCACCTTGACGAGCCAGGCGCTCGCCATGACCAGGGCGATGGAGCGGAGGAGGGTGAGTTTGTCGGGTTCAAACGTACGGCTGGAGTAGACGTTGAAGAAGAGCGGAACGGTGATGATGGCAAGAAGCCAGCCAGCTTCGATAATCCGGCTCGCGTAGAGGCTAATGCGCGTGTTCATAGGCGAAAATTATACTCGCGTGACAAGATTCGGCACAATCTTTTTTGGCAGGCCGTCCCTTCTGGCAGGGGTTAGCCGTCCATATTATAGAGGGAGTTTTTGTCTCGTCCACCAACGAGGGTAGCTCCGCCGTTGAGCGGGGATGAGCATATCGTGCTGGCGCTGGAGAGCCATCGCCAGCGCCAGCAGAGGGCCGCCAACGCTGCCCTGCAAGGCGTTACCACACAAGGGGAGACACCAATGAATGGAGCGCGACGACTCATAATTGTTGCTTGCCTGACGCTAGCGACCCTGCTCGCCGCCGGTGGCACGCTCGCGGTTGCCGAAGCGGCCGCGCGGCGTACCGAGGGCTTGCCGGCGGCTGGTCCTGCCAACGTTCCGGACGCTTCGGCGATCATGGCTGTTGTCCCGCTGACGACCGCCACGCTTACGCCAACGCCGATCCCGCCGCCGCGCATCACGCGGTTCTATCTCAGCGCCCACCCGGATGGCGCGGCGGCGACGACATTTCCGGCCGGTACCGGCGAAGTCTACGTCACCTACGACTACGAGTTCTATGACGCCTACACGGTGACGGTCGAACTGCGTGACGTAGACGGCGGCGTCTTCTATCACTCCGAACGCCGCGAGAAAGACACCGGCTCGACGACCCTCGCCGTGACCGCGCAAGACGCCTTCGATACCTACCACGAACGCGCCGCGAGCGACAGCGAGGTCATGACGGAGCAAATCGCCCTGGCGCTCGCGGCGCCTTCCCAGGGCATCCTCACCGGCTATGTGTACAATGCCCTGGCGGCCGCCAGTGATCTGAGCGTCATTCTCCAGCAAGTGCAACGGTACACGCCAGCGGCAGCCATCCCGTCCTTGGCGACCGCCGTCGGAGCGTTGAACGATGCCCAGACAGAGGGAGTCGCGGCGGTTTCGCCGGGCACGAGCTTCGCGGCGGCGCAGGCCCACGTGCGCGCCATGAGCGTAGCAGTCGCGGCCATGCAGCCGGCGTTGGAAGCGGTGCGTCAGGCGGGCAAGGATCCGGGGGCCAACAGCCTACCCGGCACTGAGCAGGAGCAAAACCTGGCGTCCATCCGCATCGGCCCGTACCCGGTGCAGAGCATTGACTGGACGGTCCTCAACCCACCGGTCTACCAGCACCTCGCCGCGCCCCTGCGCGCCGACATGCCCGACCGCCGCAGCATCCTCGTGCTCACCAATCTCGACAACTCGGCGGCGCAGCTCCTCATCCGCTACTACGCCGACGGCACACTGACACTGCTGCGTACCCAAACCGTGACCTTAGCGCCGCGCGAGGCGACGACCATCGTCATGGGCGAGGGAAACGCCATGCCGGCCGGCGCCCACGGCTACGCGCTTGTGACCGGGGATCGCCCCTTCGCCATTGCCGTTCGCACCCAGATACTGCCGACCCCAACGCCGACGGCGACCGGAGTGCGCACGACGCCGACGCCCACACCGACCGGCCCGACGCCGACGCCCACGGCGACGTTCTGCCCGCAGGCGACACCGGAAGGCTTCGCCGTTGAGCCTGTCACGTCCCCGACGAACCTCATGACGCAGACGGTCATCGTTCGGATTGGCGCCGGCGATGCGGTGACGGTGACGACGCAAGCCGGGACGTTTGTTGCAACGGGCAATTTCGGCTATAGCAGCAACCCGGCGCAGGTCACGGTTGGCCTCGCGCCCAACACGACCAACTTCTTGACCGTTCAGGCCCACGTGCGGCGCACCGTCAACGGCGGCTGCTCCTACGGCGGCTACACGCTTTCGACGACATCCGACCGCACGGGCGCGCCCCTGGTCATCATCCAGCAGGGTGGCGCGACCTCGACCATGACACCGACCTCGCCGCCGTCTTCGGATACCGTGACGCCAAGCCCGACGCCGTCCGCGACGAATACCCCGACCCTGACGCCAACGCCTACCCTGACGCCAACGCCCACTCTGACGCCAACGCCGACGGCGGTGACTGTCGCCCTCGTCCCATCGCCCGACGCTGTCGGCTACGTGACGAGCATGTACAAGACGAGCAACATGTTCGGCCAGGGCGGCGTGTGGTCGGGGATGGATACGCGGCCCGCGTCACCTATCATCCTCGATGGCGCGGTGCAGTTCGACCTGGGGGCGCTGCCGGCGGACGCGAAGATCGTCTCGGCGCAGCTGTCACTCATGGGCATGAGCCGCGTCTACTTCGATCCTGGGACTGGCGGCATCTGGCGGCTCAGTCTCCTGGATAGCAGCGTGGACATGAACTGGACGCAGCTCAACTACTACCAGATTCACAACGCGGGCGTCAAGGCCACGTCGCCGACGGCGCTGACGGGCAGCGACCTGGTTGTTGGCAGCGCCAACACCTTCGATCTGACGGGTGCGGCGGCGGCCCTACAGGAACGGTTGCGCACAACGCGCCTCGCGTCGTTCCGCATCAGCCTCGACTCGTCCTACGGCATCGGCCGGACGATCTTCGGCTGGACCGCGCAGCCCATCCTGCGCATCACCTACACGCGCTAACCGTCGTTGCATTTCGCTGGCGGTGGAGTGCCAACTCCGCCGCCCGTCAGATGAGCGCGGGGGCCAGATACTATCTGGCCCCCGCGCTGACTTCTGTGAGACGTACTGGTGCGTTCGGAGACTCAGCCCTTGACACCGCCGGTGGTGAGACCGCCGACCATGTAACGCTGCAGGGCGAAGAACACCAGGACGATGGGAATCGAGACAATGACGCTCATGGCCGCGAACTGCGACCAGGGCGTGTTCGACGAATACTGGCCCTGCATTCCATAGAGCGCCATTGCCAGGGTAAACCACTCCGGGTTCGAGATGAACTGCCAGGACAGAACGAACTCCGTCCAGCCGGCCATGAAGCCGAACAGGGCGGTGACGGCGAGGCCGGGCAGCGCCAGCGGCAGCATGATGCGGAAGAAGGTCTGGTTCAGCGAGGCCCCATCCACCGCGGCGGCCTCCTCGATGTCTCTCGGGATGGTGTCCACGAAGCCCTTCATGTTCCAGATGGCGAAGGGTAAGGCGCCGGATACCATGGCGATGCCGACGCCGACGATGGAGTTGCGCAGCTGCGGCCCCAGCAGGATGTTGAGCATGACGAACAGGGCGGCGACGGTCGCCACGCTCGGCAGCATCAGCACCAGGATGAAGAACAACATGCCCGGCTGACGGCCGGGGAACCGGAAGCGCGAGAACGCGTACGCCGCCGTCGTCCCCACGAGTACCGTCAGGATCGAGACACCGACGGCCAGCATGGTACTGTTGGCGGCCAGGCGGCCGAAGCTGACCGGGTTGGGTGTCGGCTGCTGGAACACCTTGATGTAGGCATCAAAGGAGATACTGGGCGGGAAGAGGGTCGTCGGGCGCGCGATGTTGCGCGGGTCCAGGGACATGCCGATGATCCACAGCACCGGGAAAATGACGAACACCAGGATGATCAGCGCCAGAATCTGGGAGAAGATCTGGTGGGTCAGCTTCATCGGCTTTTCGGCTTCTTTGACAGCCATGATGCTCTCCTATTCGCTGATCGCCTCGGTGGCGCGGGAGTAGCGGTTGGTGATGAGCGTGATGATCGCCAGCACGACGAAGACGATGTAGGCGAACGAGGCCGCCATGCCATACGGCCGCGCGCTGCCGACGCCCGGAATGTTGACCGTCGTCTCGTTGACGAGGCGGTAGGCCTGGGTCACGAGAATCTCGGTCTGATGGAGCGGCCCGCCGTTCGAGACGAAGTAGATCACGTTGAAGGCGTTGAACGTCCACGTCATGCCGATGATGATCGCCGGAACCATCGCCGGGCGGAGGAGCGGGACGGTCACGGCCCAGAACTTGTCCCACCAGTTGGCCCCGTCCACGGAAGCGGCCTCGTACAGGTCCGACGGGATACTGGCGAGGCCGCCGGTGGCGATCGCCATCATGAACGGCCAGCCGAGCCAGATGTTGGTGATAAGCACCGCGTAGAAGGACAGCGGGAATAGCGTGCCAAAGCCATATGTCGTCGTGACGTCGGAGACGGCGCGGCCCGACGTAATGACCGGCAGCACCAGCATGAAGAGGACTTCGAGCAGGATGAACCACACAATCAGGAACTTCCACCAGCGCGCGCGCACCCAGGCGAAGAAGAACGGCACAATCAGCAGCAGCAAGAACATGAACATCCAGAAATAGGCGTCCACCCCTTGCGGGACGCGGACGTAGGGCGGAATCCACGGGAAGGGCGGGTCAATCTGAAGCAGCCAGCGCACCGGGGCGATGCCGAAGTAGCCGAGGACCAGGTTAATGGCGCCGGTCTGGTCGTCGAACATGTTGCGCCAGATCATGCCGGAGACGAGGGCGGGCATGGCCCAGGGGATCACGTAGAGCGAGCGATAGAAGCCGCGGAACTTGAAGCCCTTCTGATTCAGCATGATGGCGATGAGAACGCCCAGGGTGACGTGGAAAATCAGGTTAACGAACGTCCAGACCATGTTGAACAGGAGAATACGCCAGAAGTCGAAGCCGCTCAGGACGCTGCCCAGCCCGCCCGTGAGGATGTCTACGTAGTTCCTCAGACCGATCATGGTGGGCGAGTTGTAGTCTTCAGCGGTCGCGCCGCCGGTGAAGGCGCCAACCATCTGCATAATGAGGCTGTCGGTACGGAGATTGATATTGCTATAGTTGGTGAAGGACATCCAGAACTGGTAGATCAGGGGAAAGACGGTAATGATGAGCATGATGATGGCCGCCGGCAAAATGTAGAGGTATGCCGTGCTCATCATCCGCCGCGAGCGCTCTTGAGCCAGCTTGTTGGGCGGCGCGGTTGGCCCTGTGCGCGGTAGCGTGCCTGATGCCATGTCCAACGCTCCTTGTAGAGACGATCACCATGATCGTCGTGACGTGTCAGGCGGGGGCGGAGGGCGCCTGCGCGACGACTGCGAGTCGGGTGGCGCAGGCTGGAAAGGGGGCGGCAGAGTCTCTACCGCCCCCCCTTCGACATCGGGTTACTTCTTGTTTGCTGCGTTGATCTGCGCGCAGGCCGTCTTGACGGCTTCCTCCGGCGTCGCCTTGCCTTCCACAACCTTGGTGATCATGTCGGAGGCCGGCGTCCACACGGCGCCCATCTCCGGCTCGTTGGGGAAGTAGGTGGTGCTCAAGGTCTGGGCGATGAAGCCCTTGAGGATCGGGTCGCTGATGTTGACGTTCGGGTTCGAGGGGATGTGCCCGATCTTGGCGAACGTCTCCTGCTGCGCCGGCTGGCTCAGGAAGTTCATGAACCCGAGAGCCGTGCTCTTCGCGTCGCCCTTGGAGTTGGAGCTGAGGAAGAGGTTCTTTGTGCCGAGGAAAGGCGCGAACTTGCCGTTGGCGGGCATCATCACGATGGGCGCGTTGACGCCAAGCTTAGCCTGGGTGATCGCCTTCTCGTAGTCGCCGGTCGCCCACGGGCCGTTGAAAACCATGCCCACGCGGCCGTCCTTGAACGCGGCGTCGAGCTTGCCGCCGTCGGCGTCGGCGATGACCTTGGGGGTCTTGGAAGCGGCCTGGATCCACTTCAGCGCCTCAGCGGCGCCCGGTCCCTGGTCGAGGATGCACTTGCCCTGGGCGTCGAAGAGCTTGGCGCCCTGGCCGAAGAGGAAGCCGGCCGACTGGTAGAAGCCGGTGTTGAGGCCAAGGCCAGCCTCGGCCGCGATCTTCAGGATGTCGTCGGAGTTCGTCGGCAGGGTCTTGACCTTGTCAGTGTTGATGAACAGCGCCATGGCCTCAGTCGACTCGGGGAAGGCATACACCTTGCCCCCGAAGCTGTTGGCGGTGACGGCTTCTTTGCTGACGTTGTTGAGGCCCGCCGCGTCCTTCGAGTCGTCGAGGGCGGCGATCAGCTTTGCCTGGGCCAGTTCGCCGATCCAGTCCTTGGGGCCGATGAGAAGGTCGGGACCGCCGCCGGTCGAGGCTTCGGTCGTGTACTTGTTCTTGAGCTGATCGAACGGAACGGTCAGGATTTGAATCTGCGCGCCGGGCATAGCCGTCTCAAACTGCTTGGCGACGGCGGCCAGGGTCTCGGCCTCGGTGCCGGTCCAGCCGGACCACAGCTTGATGGGTACGCCCTTGCCGGCGGGGGCGGCCGGCGCCGCAGCCTTCGGCGCGTCAGTCGCCTTCGGCGCCGCGGCCGCTGCGGTCGGCGCCGCCGCCTTAGGGGCCTCAGTGGGCGCCGCGGCCTTCGGGGCTTCGGTGGCTTTGGGGGCAGCCGCAGCCGGCGCCGTCGTGGGCGCAGCCGCCGGCGCGGATGTGGACGCGGCGCCGCCGCAAGCAGCGACGAGTACGCCGATTACCAGGACGCTCAGAATCAGCAGAGCTTTCTTTCGCATAGCTAGGTCTCCTCCATTGGAAGTGGTGGTCTGGATGCGCTTCTACGACGAGGCGCATGCACACGCGATTGTGAAGACGACGGCGTCGAGGCCCGTGTGCTACGTTTTCTGTTCTGACCAGGCCGCACGCCACGGCGCTATTATGCCCCAGATTACCGGGCGGGGCAAGTCAAATTGAAAAGGGGCGTCAGGAAATCCCTGACGCCCGCTTACTCCACCGATGAACAAACGAACAACAAACTATGGTCTTTCGCCGCTACGCTGAGCTGGCGCGGGAAGCGCGCCGCCGCCGCCAGCTGAAGATGACCCAGGCGGCGATGCTGAGGGCGATGAGGAGGATGAGCGCGAACAGGAACGGCAGGAGAATCGCGCCGAAGGCCACAATGGTGGCTGTGATGTCTTCGGCGGTGCTGACGACCGGGTTGCCTATGCCGGCCGTCGAGGCCGTGACGATGGGGCGGAAGCTGGCCTTGGCGGCGTGAACGGTGCCGGTAATGAGCAGACCGCAGATCACCGCCAGTACCGGACTCATGTCGTGCACAGCGCCCGTCGTGGCCGCGAACAGAATCGCGCCGGCTGCCGGGCGGACGAACGTCCCGACCATGTCGTTCAGGTGGTCTACGCCGGCTATTTTGTCGGCGAAGAACTCGATCGCTGCCAGGACGATGAGCGCGCCGATGACCCACGGGCTGGCTAGCACATCGTATGGCGGCGCCAGCACAAGCCAGTCGGTGAAGCGGGCGACCAGGGCGACGATGAGCAATGGGATGTAGGCGTTCAAGCCAGTGGCCGCCGACAGGCCGAAGGCCGTGGCGATGCTGGCAAGCGACTCGATCATGTCTCCTCCTCTCGATGGATGATGCCAGGCCGCTTGCAGACGCAGCGCGAGCCTACTCCAGTATACGTATGAAGACCCGCCAGAGTTCCAGCCAATGTCAACATTGGCAAACCGGTCGCTCGCTTCGATGCCTCAGCGCCGCGCCGTAATGCTATTGAGCGCGGCGGACGGCGCCGCGTTCTTCCACCGGCAGCAAAGAAACACAATTCTGCTGGAAGAACTCCAGGTAGTTGCCATCCGGGTCCGACACGTAGAGCTGTATAGAACCGTCGCCGCGCGGCATCGGGCCGCCAATGATCGTCACGCCTCGCCGGCGCAGGTAGCTCTCGGTGGCTTGTATGTCGTCAACTTCGAGGCCGAGGTGATGCACCATGCCGACCTTCGCGCCCTCGCCGCCCGGGCCGAAGCCGGCCCGAGTGCTTGTGTCTGCTTCGAGGATAAGGTGAAGCTCAAAGCCATCGCCGCGATACCAGGCGCCGGCAAACTTGAAATTGGACGGGCGGCGAATCTCCTCAAGGCCGAGAACGTCGCCGTAGAACCAGCGCGCCTTGTCCATGTCGCCGACGATGATTGCTGTGTGGTCGAGTCTCTTGATGTGCATAAGGTCTGCTTTCATCGGCTGGCTCCCCGCTTGTCGCTGATGTCTCCCACCGTGGCCTAAGTATATGGCTTGCTTACGGCCAACGCAACCAACTGCATTTTCCCAACGGTTGCCGACTTGGGCTGAGGGTGGTATAATCCCTCTGTCAAACATCTGCGCAACCTCTCTTTTGAGGTACGTCCTTGTCCCAAAGGAGGGACATATGGCCCGCAACAAAATCACAATCATCGGCGCCGGCAACGTCGGCGCGAGCGCTGCGCTATGGCTAGCGGGGATGAATATCGGCGATATTGTCCTCAAGGATATCCCCCAGACCGGTAATATGCCCGCCGGCAAGGCGCTCGACCTCCTCCAGGCCGGGCCGATCATGGGCTACGATGCCCGCATCACCGGCACAACAGAGTACGGCCCGACCGAAGGGTCGGATGTCATCATCTTCACCGGCGGCTTCCCGCGCAAGCCGGGCATGAGCCGTGAGGACCTTGTCGCCAAAAACGAAGAGGTTGTCGTCGGCGCGATCAGCGAGATCAAGCAGTCCTCGCCCAACGCGATTGTGATTATGGTGACGAACCCGCTGGATACGATGGCCTATGTCGCGTACAAGACCAGCGGCTTCCCGCGCAACCGCGTCCTGGGGCAGGCCGGCGTCCTCGATAGCGCCCGCTTCCGCACCTTCATCGCCCAGGAGCTGAATGTGTCCGTCTCGAGCGTCCAGGCCTTCACCATTGGCGGCCACGGCGACGAGATGGTTCCGCTCGTTCGCTCGGCCAGCGTCGGTGGCGTTCCCCTGACCGAGCTGCTGACGAAGGAGCGAATTGACGCGATCGTGGATCGCACCCGCAAGGGCGGCGGCGAGATTGTGCAGCTCCTCGGCACCAGCGCCTACTACGCGCCGGGCGCCGCCTGCGCGATGATGGCCGAGGCGATTCTGAAGGACACCAAACTGATCGTCCCGGCCGCCGCCTATCTCGACGGCGAGTACGGCCAGAAGGACATGTACTTTGGCGTGATGTGTAAGCTCGGGCGCAACGGCATCGAGGAGATTCTCCAGCCGGAAATGGACGACGAGGAGCAGGCAGGCATCGAGAAATCGGTGGAGCTGATTCGCGGTACCATGAGCGCGCTGGTGCAGGTCAAGCCGGGTTAAGCGTCATTCCCAGGACGACGGAGCCGCAGGCCATCATCTATAATGGCCTGCGGCTTTCTTTTGCCCCCATCCTGGCTAGAATTTGAGCATGCTGCACCGGATGACCCTCTCAACGATGGACGGCCTGCGTCTCAAAACCGAGATCGTGGCTCACGCGCGGAGTATCGGCTTCGACCTTGTGCGTGTCACGACGGCCGCGCCTTTCCAGGAGACGCAGCGCCTCCTCGAAGAACGAATAGACGCTGGCCTGATGGATGGGCTGCCGTGGTTCACACGCGAGCGGGCCGTCGTAGCGGGCGACCCGCATTTTCTGCTGTCCGATGCCCGCTCCATCGTCTGCGTCGGCATGAGCTACCTGGGCGATGGTGACACCGACGCCAGCCGCCCTGGCGCGCCCGCCGGCCGGATCGCCCGCTATGCCTGGGGTCTCGACTACCACGCTGTGTTCAAGGCCCGTCTCCGCGACTTGCACCGCTTCGTGCAGGAGCGCATTGGGATGCCCAGCGAGGCGCGCGCGCTCCTGGACACGGCGCGGTTCACCGATCGCGCTGCCGCCGCGCGCGCCGGCCTGGGCTGGTATGGCAAGAACACCAACATCCTGACCCACGAGCATGGGTCGTGGGTGCTTCTCGGCGAGCTGCTCCTGGACGTGGCGCTGCCCCCGGATGCCCCGCTCAAGACCCACTGTGGCCTCTGCGCGCGCTGCCTGCCCGCCTGCCCGACCGGCGCGCTCGTCGCCCCCGGCGTCCTCGACAACGCGCGCTGCATCTCCTACCTGACTATCGAGCTGCGCGGCCCCATCCCCCGCCATCTGCGGCCCTTGATGGGGAACTGGATTTTCGGCTGCGACCTGTGCCAGGATGTTTGCCCGGTGAACCGCCGCCGCGTTCCCCAGAATCATCCCGAGTTTATGCCCCGCTCGTCGGTGGGCGCCAGCCCGGCGTTGATACCGTTGCTGCGGCTAACGGAGGCTGAGTTCCGCGAGCAGTTTAGGGGCAGCCCGGTTCGCCGCGCCAGGTGGGCCGGGTTGCGGCGCAACGTCTGTGTCGCCCTGGGGAACAGCGGCGACGCGGCGGCGATCCCCGCGCTGAGAGAGGCGCTGAACGGCGAGTCGGCGCTGGTGCGCGGCCACGCCGCGTGGGCGCTGGGACGGCTTGGGGGAGCCGAGGCGCACTGGGCGCTCGTGGCGCGGGCTGCCGTGGAGGATGACGCCTGGGTGCGGGAAGAGATCGCGCTGGCGCTGGCGGGTGGAGAGATGCGCGATGCCTGAGGGACCGGAGACGCGCCGCACCGCCGATAGCTTGTCCGATGTCCTGCTGAACGAGACGGTGGTGGATTTTGCGGCGACGGCAAAGCGGTGGCAGGCGCCGGGGTGGTGCGAGAAGGTCATCGGGGCGCGCGTCGAGCGCATCGAAACCCACGGCAAGAACTTGCTGATCTACCTGTCCAATGACACTGTGCTGTACAGTCATCTCATGATGTGGGGGCGCTGGCGCGTGTTTGCCGCCGACGCCGAGCCGCCACAGGACAAGCGTGTCCGCGCCTGGCTGCGAACGGCCCAGGGGCTGGCCGTGCTATACAACGGGCCGGTGTTCGAGATCATGCGTCGGGAGGAGGTGGACGACCACTATCGACTCACGACGCTTGGCCCGGATGTGCTGGCCGCCGCCTTTGACAAGGACGAATTCCTGGCGCGGCTGCAAGAGTCAGAGGTGGCGGAGATGGAGCTAGGCGAGGCGTTGCTGAACCAGCGCGTCGCCGCGGGCATCGGGAACTATCTCAAGAGCGAAATCCTGTTTACGACCGGGCTGGACCCATTCCGAAAAGTCGCTTCGCTGACGGACGAAGAGCGGCGGCGGCTGGCGGCCCACATTCCCAAACTCGCCCGCCGCGCGTATGAACACGCGGGCGTCACTGTCGCGCCGGCGCTGTCACGGCTGTGGGCTGAGCGCGGCGAGAACTGGTACGGCCGCACGCACTATGTCTACCGCCGCACGAAGCGGCCCTGCCGGCGGTGCCGGACGCCAATTCAGGCGCGACAGCAGGGCCGGCTGAAGCGCGTCACCTACTGGTGTCCAACGTGCCAGCGGTGATGGATCAAGGTCTGTACAGTCTTATCTATATTTGTCGAGGATGATGCTGTATTGGCAAGTCTACTTCTGCCGCGTCGGGGAAATGAGCTGTGGTAATCTCTCGCCCCTCGCGGAGCCTTCGATGAGCGCGGCAAGGCGCTTCTGCCGCGTTTCTTCCTTCTTCGCGCTCATCACCCACCACGTCGCTGTGCGCCGGTAGCTGGCTGGCTGCGCCTCGAAGAACGCCCAGGCCGTCGCGTTGGCTCTGAACTGGCTTTCGTAGGCGTCGTCGAAGCGGAGATCGCGTTGTTCGGACGAGTACAGATTTGTCTTGGCCGGGTCGCGGGCCTCGAACACGGCCAGACCAACCGGCTGCGCGCGCCCCATCTCGATCAACTCGCCCATGCGCTTGATGTTGACGGCGCTCCAGATGCTGTTCGCCCGTCGCGGCGTGAAGCGAATCTTGTAGCTCGTCTCGTCCACGTTTTTGCGCAGGCCGTCTATCCAGCCGAAGCACAGCGCCTCGTCCACCGATTCCGGGTACGTGATGCTCGGCTTGCCCGACGCTTTGCTGTAGAAGCCGACCCACAGCTCCACCGCCGTGGCGTGATTCGCGGCGAGCCAGGCGCGAAAGTCCTCGGCTGATGCCATGAACGCGATGTCCATAGATTCCCTGTCGTGACATTGATTTAGAAACGCAAAGGCGCAAAGACGCAAAGGAAGAGACGCCGTGCTTTTTCGCTGCCGCTCTGCCTTTGCCTTCCCCTGTGAATACCGCGCTGGCGGTGGAGTGCCAACTCCACCGCCAGCACGATATTGCTCTTCCACGCTAGACTGCGGAGCGACCCCGTTCGTGGTCCAATCGGTTAGCGCGGGTCGCGCACCTTCTCCCACTCTGGCCGCTTGTCCTGCTCCTGCAACGAGCGCCGCAGTTCGGAGATCTGGTCGCGTAGCAGGGCGGCCTTCTCGAACTCTAGCTCGGCGGCGGCCGCCTTCATGCTCTTCTCCAGATCCTTGATGAGCTTGTGAATCTCGGGCGCGGGCATGTCCTTGCCGATGCTGTAGGGCGCTTGCTCCTCGGCCACCTGCTTGGCGCGCTCGATCTGATCGCGCACGGCCTTGACGATGGAGCGCGGCTCGATGCCGTGTTCGGTGTTGTACGCGACCTGGATGGCGCGGCGGCGGTTCGTCTCGGCGATAGCCCGCCGCATCGAGTCCGTCATGTTGTCGGCGTACATCACGACCGTGCCGTTGACGTGGCGGGCGGCGCGGCCGATAGTCTGGATGAGCGACTGCTCCGAACGCAGGAAGCCTTCCTTGTCGGCGTCGAGAATCGCCACGAGCGACACCTCCGGCAGGTCGAGACCCTCGCGGAGCAGGTTGATGCCGACGACAACATCGTAGATGCCCTGGCGCAGGTCGCGTAGAATCTCGATGCGTTCCAGGGTGTGTACCTCGGAGTGCAGGTAATGCACCTTGATGCCGATTTCGGCCAGGTAGTCGGCCAGGTCCTCGGCCATGCGCTTCGTCAGCGTCGTCACCAGTGTGCGCTCGCCGCGCTCGATGCGGCGGCGAATCTCGCCGATCAGGTCGTCAACCTGACCCTTTGTCGGCTTGATGACCACCTCCGGATCAATGAGACCCGTCGGGCGAATAATCTGCTCGACGATCTGTCCCTCGGGCGGCCGGCTGTGTTCCATCTCGTATGCTCCGGGCGTCGCCGAGACGTAGACCACCTGATGGATCTTGGACTCGAACTCCTCGAATTTGAGCGGGCGGTTGTCGAGCGCCGACGGCAGGCGGAAGCCATAGTCCACCAGCGTTCCCTTCCGCGACTGGTCCCCGTGGTACATGCCGCGCACCTGGGGCAGCGAGATGTGGGACTCGTCAATGAACATGAGGTAGTCGTCGGGGAAGTAGTCCAACAGCGTCCACGGCGCTTCGCCCGGTTGACGGCGGGCCAGGTGGCGCGAGTAGTTCTCGATGCCGGAGCAGTAGCCCACCTCGCGCATCATCTCCAGGTCGTAGCGCGTCCGTTGGGACAGGCGTTGGGCCTCGAGCAGCTTGTCGCCAGTCTGAAGCTCGGTCAGGCGCGCGGCCAGCTCCGCCTCGATATCGCCGATGGCGACCTGGAGCTTTTCGGCCGGGGTGATGAAGTGCTTGGCGGGGTAGATGTCTACGGCGACGTGCTGGATGAGGATCTCGCCGGTCAGCGGGTCAATCTCGGTGATGCGCTCGATCTCGTCGCCCCAGAACTCGATGCGGTAGGCCGTCTCGGCGTAGGCCGGCTGAATCTCCAGGGTGTCGCCGCGCACGCGGAACCGACCGCGGCGCAGTTCGAAGTCGTTGCGGTCGTAGTGGATGGAGACGAGGTGGCGCAGGATCTTCTCGCGGTTGCGAGTCTCGCCGCGCCGCAGGCTAACGACAGTCGCGCCATAGTCCTCCGGCGAGCCGAGGCCGTAGATGCACGAGACCGAGGCGACGATGAGGACATCGCGGCGGCTCAGCAGCGACGAGGTCGCCGACAGTCGCAGCCGGTCAATCTCCTCGTTGATCTCGGCGTCTTTCTCGATGTAGAGGTCCTGGCGCGGAACGTACGCTTCCGGCTGGTAGTAGTCATAGTACGAGACGAAGTACTCGACAGCGTTGTTGGGGAAGAAGTCGCGGAACTCGGCGTATAGCTGGGCGGCCAGAGTCTTGTTGTGGGCGAGGACGAGCGTGGGGCGCTGCACCTGCTCGACCATCTGGGCCATGACGTAGGTCTTGCCCGTTCCGGTCGCGCCCAGGAGCGTCTGGTGGCGCATGCCGTCGTTAAGGCCGGCGACGAGCTTCTCGATAGCCTGGGGCTGGTCGCCTGTCGGCTGGAAGTCGGACACAAGCTGGAATCGTGCCATGAGCATCTTCTCCGGACGGGGTCGTTACAGTCTCAAAACGGTTGTTTCCACTAAAGTATAACCGACCCTGTAAGCGGTGAGAAGACCGCCGGGGTCGGCTATTGGTATGATTTCAGCGCGCCAAAAGGGCGATTGTGTTAGTCGGTGAAGAGGCGGTTGAACTCTGGCCGCGGCAGGAACCCAAACTCTTCCATCTCGACGACGGCGCGCAGACCTTCATAGAGGTCGCGGCAATCGGCGCACGTACACAGGTGGTTCCACACGCGCGGTAGTAACCTGGACGCATCTACGCCGTGGACCTCCAGGTCCACGAATTGCGGGAGCGATTCGAATGAACTAGGACAATCCAGCTCGAGCTCTTCGGTAGCGAAGACGCATACCAGCCATCGACTCGCGTCGGCTTGCTCCATAGGCGCTGTACCCCTGACTCTCCAACCAATCTTCGCTTGTATGACGTTGACATGAACGGGCTTCTTACGGAGGGGACAGCCACGTAGCGCCGACTTCAGTCGGCTGTTGGGATGCCGACTCAAGTCGGCGCTACAACTCTTGCTCCCTGTCGCGCCGACTTCAGTCGGCCCTTCGCCGTGCGCGGAAAACGAACAACGGCCCATCTGGGCCGTTGTCATGTTCCCGCGAAGACCTGCAAGACGCTGTCCTCGTTGAGGTTGTAGTCCGCGAGGCGCTGTTTTAGCTTCTTGCGGGCGTCGTGCATGATCTTGTAGATGTTGTTCGGGTTGGTGCTGAGCTGCGCCGCCAACGCCTCGACCGGCTTGCCCTCGACCAGCGAGCCGACGAGCACCGTCCGCTGGCGCTCAGTCAGGTCCTGCTCGATAATGTGCTGGAGCGTGTCCCAGACGTGGCGCTGCTGAAGCGCCGACTCCGGGTTGTTGCCGCTGCTTTCCTGGGCAAACTCGAATGAGCCGCTGTCCTCGTCCTCGTCGTTCTCAGTCAGGCCTTCGAGGGAGAGGTTGGCCCAGCGGCGTCGGCGCAGCTCGCTGGCGGCCAGGTTGATGACCACCCGGTAGGCCCAGGTTGTGAAGCGGCTGTCGCCGCGGAATGTGTCGAGCTTGGCGAGGATGGTCAGCAGGGCTTCCTGCGCCCAATCCTCGGCGAGCTGCTGAATCTCATCGCGGTCGAAATGCATCAGGTCACTGCGGTGGCGCGACAGGTAGACGTAGACGGCGCGCAGCAGATAATCCCGCAGCTCTTCGAGAGCCTGGGTCTGCTCAGGGCCGGGGGTCTGCAACACCTCCAGCCACTCTTCGTTTGTCCGCGTTGGTACAGCGCTCATCGTCCCCTCGTCGTAAGTCGAAACGACATTATAGCACACCGATCATGCCCCGCGCAAGCCTTTGACGCGCAAAATAATCGGCGCGGGCTGGCCCACGCCGATTGACAGGAACTCGCCCGCAAATCGTCAGGGCCGTTTGATGCCGGCTTGTTGCTCCAGCTCTTCCTGTTTGGCGACCTGCGCCGCCCGGCCGGCTTGGACCGCGTTGTTGATGTGGCCGCGCACCATGCCTTGTAACTCGGCGCCCGATTTGGGCGTGAGCAGCAGGCCGGCCCCGGCGCCAATCGCCGCCCCGATGATGAGGCCTCCTAGCAAGCGCAATGCGTTCCCCATGCCTCTTCCTCCGATGGACTCGATGCCTAGGCCGAGCTACTATCGCCGTAAGGTTGCGCGCTACCCTGAACCGACTGCTGGCTCGCCAGCCAATCGTCCACGTGCTTGAGGCCCTCGCGCACCAACTTCGCCGCCCGCTGCTGCATTTCCGGGTCGTGTACCTTCCCCGGCTGACCTTCCATCTCGGCGAGGGCGTAGGCTACGGCCTCCACCATCTGCGGCTCGAAGGCTTCCGCCAGGCCGACGAAGTTTCGCGCGCTGCTCCAGGCGACGGACTTGAGGGAGTCCGGCGCTGGTCCGGGCAACGCCAGCGTCTCGCGCGCCCCTTCTCGGAGACGGGGCGAGAGCACCACGGCGGCGACGACGCCGGCCACACCTGCTGCCACCAAACCACCAATCACACGCCTATCCATCTGTGCGTATCTCCTGCATCTGGCTTGTCGTGTGCTATTCTCCTAGAGTATACCACGCCGTTTCATCGCTGGCAAGAATGAATTTAACACGCCGCGTCATGAGCGGTGCGGGTCGGCGTCTCGCCGTCACTCCTGCAACAACGCGCCATGACCGAGGGCCGCCAGGTCGCGCCGTGTCAGGCGCTCGCCAGCCAGCAGCCGCGGCAGCACCAGGTCCACCACGTTGGTGTGCCGCGAGCGGACACAGCCGGGCGCGCCCAACACCGGCCGCCCGTCCAGGTAGGCGAGCAGCAGCAGGTTGCCCGGCTCGGCCGGCACGCCGTAGCCCTCGATCTGGCCGCCGGCGCCCACGATCCCACGCGGCGTGATGTCGTTGACATCCATGATGGATGTCTCGCCGGCGACGATGATCGCGTCCATGCCCTGACTTGCCAGATCGCTTACCGCAGCTGCGACGGCGGCCTCGGTGTGCGCGACGGTCAGCATAGCGGCGACCTCGCTGCCCAGCTCTTCGACGCGCGAGCGAATGGGACCGTCCAGGTGCTCAATCGTTTTGGCGCGGCCGGCCTCGCTGCTGGTGAGGATCACGCCGACGCGGCGCGCTGGCAGCGGCTCGACCCCCACCACCGCTCCGGCCAGAGCCTCGATGCGGCGCAGGCTATCGTCTGGCGCAGCGTAGGGAATGACCTTGGCGGTGGCGACGATCTGCTTCGGGTGGACCACCATATTCTGGAAGAGCGTGGCGACCGTCAATCCGTCTATTTCGTTGATAGCGTTCAGTCGGTCCAGCTCCAATTTGAGCAAGCCGCGTGCCTCCGCCAACAGATTGACGCGGCCACCGGCCGCCGGCCCGAGGCGAACGCCATCACCGGCGACGGCCCGCGCCAAGCGCCGCGCCGCCTCGTCCTCGTGAACGTCGCCCGGCTCAAGCTCGGCGACGTAAACGATGTCGCCGGCGACCTCTCGCAGCGCCGTCAGGTCCTCGTCGCGCACGACGAACCCCTTGCGGAAGGCGCGGCGGCCCTCGGCGTCGGTGTGGTTGTGCGCCAGAATCTTACCGGCGGCTCCCTCGACCGGGACGGGGCCGAACTTCATTCGGTCGCCTCCTGCGGCTGTGTCCGCGACTCCCACGTTTCCGCGCCCGGCCGCCAGGTTCGCCCATACTTCACCGCGATCATCTCGGCGATGATGGACGCGGCGATTTCCTCCGGGGTCCGCGCGCCCAGGTCGAGGCCAATCGGCGAGTGGATGCGGCTCAGCGCCTCCTCGCTCAACCCGGCGGCGCGCAGGCGCGTCAGGCGCTTGGCATGCGTTGTCGGGCTGCCGATCGCGCCAATGTAGCGGGCCGGGCTGCCCAGCGCGGCGATGAGCGCGGGGTCGTCGAGCTTGGAGTCGTGAGTCAGGACGGCGACGTAGGTGGCGCTGTCCAGGCCTAGCGCCTGCAACGCCTCGTCCGGCCAGCCGATGACGATGCGGTCGGCGTCGGGGAAGCGCGCCTCGCTGGCGAACGCCGATCGCGCGTCCACCAGGATGACCCGCAGGCCGAGGACGCGGGCATACTGCGCCAGGGGGACGGCGATATGAACGCCGCCGACGATGACGAGCTTCGGCGCGGGCGGGTAGACCTCGATGAACACGTCGGCGTCGCCGTCCGGGGTGGCGAACGTGCGCGTCCCGGAGGTTTCAGCGGCAAGCATGGCGCGCGCCTCGGCATCCACGGTGGCGAGGTCGAGCGGCGATAGGCTGCCATTGGCCGTAGCGCCGAAGATGAGGCGCTTGCCGCCCAGCCCCGGTCCGCGAATGACGGTTGCCAGGGCGCAGGGCCGGTCATGCTCCAGGGCTTCTTTCAGCTCGTCGTACAGGTCAGCCACAAGATGTCTCCGTTCCCTACCAGTCCAGCGGCTCGATGAAGACCTCGATGACGCCGCCGCACGCCAGGCCCACCTCCCACGCCAGCTCGTCGGCGACGCCATAGCGCACGAGCTTGGGGCGGCGCGTCTTGAGCACCTTCTGGGCTTCCTCGAATACCGCGCCCTCGACGCAGCCGCCGCTCACCGAGCCGACCATGTCGCCGGAGCGCGTCACAGCCATCTTCGCGCCGAGCTGGCGCGGCGACGATCCCATCGCCTTGACGACAGTCGCCAGGGCGACATCCTCGCCGCTGGCGCGCCAGCGTTCGATTGTCGGCAGGACGTCACGCATGGGTAGCCTCCTTGTTCACAACATTCTGGCGGCGGGACGGGCGGGGCGTGACGCCGAGGTCGCTCAGTAGCACGCCGAGATCCGCCAGGCTTTGCAGCGAATGGACGGGCAAGAAATCGTCTATAAAGGGCATGGCGGCGACGATGCCCCGCGTGAGGGGCTGATAGCCGGCCATGCCGAGGAGCGGGTTCAGCCAGATGAGCCGGTAGCAGCTACGCTGGAGGCGGTCCATCTCGCGCCGCAATTGCGTCACATCCCCGCGGTCCCAGCCGTCGCTGATGATGAGCACCACGGCCCCGCGGCCGAGGACGCGCCGCGCCCACTTGTAGTTAAACACGTGCAGGCTCTCGCCGATGCGCGTGCCGCCGGACCAGTCGTGGACGCGCTGCCCAACCTCATTTAACGCCAGGTCCACGTTTCGGATACGCAGTTCGTGGGTGATGCGGGTCAACCGCGTGCTGAACACGAACGCTTCGACGTTGTCCATGCCCTGGTAGAGGGTGTGGATGAAGTGCAGCAGGAGGCGGGAGTACTGCTCCATGCTGCCGCTGATGTCGGCGATGACGACCAGCGGGCGGGGCTTGAACTTCGGCTCGCGCCACGCCAGCTCGACGATCTCGCCGCCGAAGCGGGTGTTCTTGCGCAGGCTGCGGCGCAGGTCCAGCCGCCGCCCCTTGCCGCCCCGCCAGCGCCGCGTCCGCCGCTTTCCAACCTGGAACCGCATGTCGTGGATGATGCGGCGCGCCAGGCCCAGCTCATCCGGCGTGAAGTCGGTGAAGTCCTTGTGGCGGATGATCTCTTCGCGGCTGGCAGTGATGATGAGGTCTGGCGCCTCGCCCTCGGCGTCTCGCCCCGGCCCGTCGTTCTCGTCGTCGGCGTCCGCGATGGCGATGGTGCGCTCGCGCTGTTGAGTTCCCTTCTCCTGGCCCGGTTTCTCAGTCGGCGGCTGGCGGCGGGGCGTATTCGTCTGGGGCAGCAGCGGGGAGACGTTGGGGACCTGCTCGGCCAGGGCGCGTTTCCAGAATAGCTCAAACGCCTGGTCGAAGCGGGGCAGGTCGTCCTTGCGCGTGACAAGGATGGCGCGCGCCGTCCAGTAGAAGTCGTCGCGGTCTGTGATGGGAACCTGCTCCAGCGCGGCCAGCAGATCGAGCATCTGCGACGTGTTCACCCGAACGCCGAGGCGGCGCAGAAGGCGGCCGAACAGCATGATGTGCTGTAGCACGCCCTCGCCCTGCCGCCCGCTGGCCTGGGCTTCCGCCAACAGGTCGAGCTGTCGCGCCCAGCCCGCCCCCGCGCCGTTGGGAGTCATGGCTATGCGCTCAGCCTCGCCCGCTCCAACAGGGCCGGGATGCCCAGGTCGCGCACCTTTTGGACGTCGTCCTGGTATTTCAGAATCACGCCCAGCGTGTCGTCCACCACCTGCGGCGTGAGGCTCGGTTGGTCGAGGGCGACCAGGGACGCGGCCCAGTCGAGGGTTTCGGCGACACCGGGGAGCTTGTACAGGTCGAAGGTGCGCAGGGTGTGGATGAACGCCGTGATCTGCCGCGCGAGGGTGGCGGAGACGGCGGGGACCTTCGACTCGACGATCTGAAGCTCCTTGGCCTGGGACGGGTAGTCAATCCAGTAGTACAGGCAGCGGCGCTTGAGGGCGTCGTGGATCTCGCGGGTGCGGTTCGACGTGAGGATAACGACTGGCGGCTTGGGGGCGCGGACGGTGCCAAGCTCCGGGATGGTAATCTGGAAGTCGGACAGCATCTCGAGCAGGAAGGCTTCGAACTCCTCGTCAGCACGGTCCAGCTCGTCCACGAGCAGGACGGGCGGGCGCTCGGTGTCGTAGGCGATGGCCTGGAGCAGCGGGCGGCGGATGAGGAAGTCGGGGCTGAAGACCTCGCGCAGCGCCGCGCCCTGGTCCTTGATGCCCGCCGCTTCCAGCAGGCGGATTTCGAGGAGCTGCCGCGTGTAGTTCCACTCGTAGACGGCGCTGTGAACGTCGAGGCCCTCGTAGCACTGGAGGCGGATCAGGCGCGTGTCGAGCAGATCGGCCAGAACTTTGGCGACCTCGGTCTTGCCGACGCCCGCCTCGCCCTCCAGGAACAGCGGGCGTCCCAGGCGCAGCGCCAGGAAGACGGCGGTGGCGAGGCCGCGCTCGGCGACGTAGGATCGCGCTTTGAATTGGGTCAACACGTCGTCAATGGACGAAATCGCGGGGAGGCCGTCCAGGCTTTGCACAGGTGTATCCATAATCAGAATCAGCTCGCTTTGTAGATGGCTCAATACGGACCAAAGCGGCAGCGCAAGTCTGCCGCTTGACATGATCGTCTGCCCAAATTATAGGGGAAACACGAGTGATGGTAGTAACGACCTATACTCATCCCCCGGTGAAATCACCATGCTCGTCGCACGTACAGTGGCGCGACGTGGTAACGACTTCCAGTCGTTTCCCAGGCCGCAGAACGAGTGATGAACCTTACCGAACCCTACCTAGCGGCTCGCGGCGGCGTTGATGGCGCGCTCGACGAACACGGGCGCGATGGCGCGGCGATACTCCGACGAGGCCTGGATGTCGCCCATCCAGTCGTCAATGCTGTCGCCGACTGAGGAGGCCACCGTCGGAACAAAGTCGAGGCTCTGTCCGGCGAGGCCAGCCTCGACACCGACTAGACGGCGCGGCGTGGGGGTCGCGCCGCCAATGGCGACGCGGGCGCGACGGATGGCGCCGCCGTCCATGTCTAGCGCGGCGCACGCGCCGATCATCGCGTAGCCCGACGCCGGGTGGGCGTACTTGACATAGGCGGACTTGGGCGCGGCCGGCACGAACACGGCAGTGAGAATCTCGTCTGGCTCCATCGAAGTCGTCATCAGGTCTACGAAGAAGTCGGCGGCCGGGATGCGGCGCTGGCCGCCCGGTCCCTGAACGATAACCTCGGCATCGAGGGCGAGCAGGACGGTCGGTAGATCGGAGGCGGGGTCGGCGTGGGCGATGTTGCCGCCGATGGTGCCGCGATTGCGCACCTGCTGGTCGCCGACGTGGCCGGCGGCGTCCGCAATGGCCGGGGCGAGACGCTTGACGGCCTCGGCGTGGGCGAGGCGGTCGTGGGTGGCGAGGGCGCCAATCAGCACGCCGCCGTTCTGCTCGGAGATGCCCTTCAGCTCTTCGATGCGGCCGATGTCAATGAGCGCGGCCGGTGTCGCCAGGCGGAGCTTCATGAGGGGCAGCAGGCTATGGCCGCCGGCGATGATCTTGGCGTCGGGCGTCTGGCCGAGCAGGGCAATGGCTTCGCCGACGGAGCCGGCGCGGTAGTAGTCGAACTTGGCGGGATACATGGCAGAAAGCTCCTTGTGCTAGATGCTCGAACCAATCATCTGAGTAGCCATACAGGGTCTTCTTGACGGGGCCTGATTGCCATTCCGCGTGGCGGCTCAGCAACGACAGCGGCTGTGACCGCACGGGCCTTTTGCAGCAGGGCCGGACGACGACGACTACGCCGGCTCGGCAGCCTGTTGCCCGGCGGCGTACTGCACCGCGCGCACGATGTTGTGGTAGCCAGTGCAGCGGCAGATGTTCCCCTCCAACCCCTCGCGGATCTCGTCTTCGGTCGGGTTCGGGTTGCGCTGGAGCAGGTCCACCGCCGACATAATCATCCCCGGCGTGCAGAAGCCGCACTGCAAGCCGTGCATCTCCCAGAAGCCTTCCTGGAGCGGGTGCAGTTTGCCATCCTTCGCCAGCCCCTCAATCGTGGTGACCGCCGCGCCATCGGCCTGAACGGCGAGCACTGTACACGACTTGACGGACTCGCCGTTGACGAGGACGGTACACGCGCCGCACTGGCTCGTGTCGCACCCCACGTGCGTCCCAGTCAGGCCGAGGACGTCGCGCAGGTAGTGGACGAGCAATAGGCGCGCCTCGACCTCGCTCGTGTACTGTTTGCCATTCACAGACAGGGTGATAGGTATCACAGGCGATCTCCTTCGATTGATAGGGGAACCATTGACAGGTTCGAGATTAGTCGCGGCGCAGCAGCCAGATCAGGAGAATTGTCGCCACGGCTGCGACCCCTACCCAGGGCCAGGCAACACTGGGGGCAGCAGGGGCGGGCGCGTAGGGCGGCGGGGAGACGGGGCGGGCGGCGGGGCCGACGCCTTCGGGAATTGCGGGGACGGCGGCGGCGGCGCGGCGCTCGGCGAGTTGGCCGTCCAGGGACTTGAAGCCCTGGGCGATGATCGTCTTGGCGGCGCCTTCCATGAGGCGCTGGCTGACGCCGGCGAGCTGGCCGCCGAGGGCGGCGTCGCCCGCGTAGTTGCAGAGTGTGCGGTCGTCCTGCGGCACAAGGTCAATCGTCCCGCTGGCGTTGACGAAGCCGCGCTGGCCCTTGCCGCCGATGGTCATCTTATAGTGGATGGGGGCCTCGATATCGGAGAGGGTAATGCGGGCGGAATACTGGCCGCTGACCGCGCCGAGACCAAGCTTGATCTGGGCCTCGTAGATGTGGTCGCCGACAGGCGCGAAGTGGTCTACGCCGGGGATTGCTTTCGCGATGGCGTCCGGGTCCATGAGCAATGCCCACACTTCATCTTGCGGGGCATTGAAAGTGTAGCTGCCGCTGATCTTCACGTGCGTCTTCCTCAGGGAGGTCGCCCTCGGCTGCGGGGCGTACGGTCGAGTGTCTAGAGTTGGCTGAGCGCAAAGGGATGGAACAGAGAGATTATAGTAATGCGATGCAAAAAGTACAAAAGGTTTGACGGACGGAGAAAGCGTATTGCGTACGCCCAACGGCATACGCAATACGCGCACGTTCAATCGAGACTAGCCGAACATGCTCTGGAGGCGCATGAGCAGGCCCATGTCGCCGGTCGCCTTGATCTGGCCGGTCATGAAGGCGGTCATCGGGTTGGTCTGGCCGGTCAGGACGCCCTTCCATACCTGGGACGGGGTCTCGAGGCTGGCGGTCGGGTTTTCGGCCTTGCCCTCGGTGACGGTGGCCTGACCGCCGTGAACGCCCAGCACCCAGTCGCCCGGCTCGTCGCCGGTGAAGGTGAACTGGATGTCGGCGTCAACGTCCGCCGCGCGGTCGGCGTGGAAGACCTTGGGCATGTTGTTCATGATCTGGGCCATGGTCAGATTTTCCATTTTGCTCTCCTTGTTTCGTGAGCGGGTTTGTGTCGGAGCGACTCGGTCGGAACGACGCTAATCTATTGACGCCGCGGCGGTGACGATATCGCCGCGAAGCTCAACAATGTCCACGCCTTGCACCGGCGCCGTTTTGGCCGGTACTTCCTCGGCCGTGAAGCGAATGATCTTGCTGAAGCGTGTCAGGACGACGAGGTCGGCGCTGTCGGGCGCGCGAACGATGCCGGCGACGGTCTCGCTCTTGATGATGATCTTGCCGGCAGCGCCGGGAGCCTTGTTGGCCGTGAAGCCCTCCATCAGCCGCCGCGTTCCCAGACCATCTTCGGTGACGACGAATACCGCGTCCGGCTCGTGAATGGCGCTCAGCCCGACGAGCGTGTCGCCGGGCCGCAGCTTGAGGCCGGGCGCGGCTTGCAGCGGCGCGACGCTGATGTTGAAGCGCGTCGCCATTCCGCCACGGCTGACCATCAATACGTCGGCCGTGCCGCTGCTGAGGCACATGGCGCAGGCCGGCCCGCCGGTCTGGCGCGGGTCCAGGACAACGCGCCCCGGCTCGAAGCTAGAGCCAAAATAGTGGCCGCGCATGCGCTTGATGAAGCCGCTCTGACTGCCGAGCAGCACGTAGCGCCCCTGATCGGCTTCGCTCAGCGGCAGAATAGCGGCGAGCTTGTCGCCCTCTTCCACGCCGGCCGCCACCAGGATGTCCTCGCCCCGGCTGCGCGGGTCCGACGCTTCGGTGATGGCGGCGACGGCGACGCGGTACACCTTGCCGCTCGCCGTCAGGAGGAGCAGCGCGTCGGCCTGGTCCGCGACGGTCAGGAAACGCGCCTCGTCGGTATCGGCGGTGCGGAGGTCGAAGATGCCGATGCCGCCGCGACGCTGGCGGCTATAGCGGTTGATGGCGGTGCGCTTGGCCTGGCCGGTCGCGCTCACCGTGACGAGCATGAGCGTCTCGGTCACCGACCGCGTGTCGAGGACCGCCGCGCGGCCCGACGCCAGATCGCGGAAGGACGGGCCAGCGCCCGATGACGCGGCGGGCCGCGTCGTCTGAGGCGAGCGGGCCGTCTCCAGGGCCGTGCGCAGCCGCTCGTTCTCTGCCACAAGCTCTTCGAGTAAGGCTCTTGCCTCGTCTAGATCGCTAATTTCGGCCAAACGGGTGCGCCATGAATTCGTTGACATAGGGGATCGTGCGTCCGTGAACGGTTACAGGGTCAAGCGTAGTATAACACACAACGCGGCAAAAACTAGAATTGCCGCGCCTCGGCGACAAGCTGCGCCGCCAACTCGCGCTCGCCGTCGTCCGTCGTTACCTCGCCGTCCAGGCGCGCGTCGCGCAAACGACCCAGGATGGCGCGATAGGTTGGCCCCGGCGGCAGGCCCAGGGCGCGCAGGTCGTCACCCGTCACCAACGGGTGGAAGTCGCGCTGGTGGGCGCGATACTCTTCGAGGCGGGCGTGAACGCCGCCGCTGCTCTCGGCGACACTGAGCAGGCAACATGCCGCCGCCGAGAAAGGCTCCAGGAGCCGCACCAGGGCGCTCGGCGCGATCTTGGGCTGAGCCAGCCGTGGCAGGAGCGCCTTGAGCGTGACCATCTCGCGCACGAGGCGCGTGTCGCTGCGGCTCAGCTTGAGCTTGAGCGCCAGGGCTTCGATGTCCGATGCGTCCAGGTCGTAGGCGACCAGGGCGAGGCTATAAGCGGGCGGGACGGGGTTGCTGAGCTGGGCGTCGGGCGCGAGGACCTGGTGCGAGGCGAGCGACGCCCGGAGGCAGCCGCCTTCGGGCGAGAGCGCCACGAAGCGGGCATTGGCGAGGCGCTCCGCCATCGCCTCGGACCAGCGCAGGTCCGGATGCAAGGCGGCCAACACGCCCATCCCGTCCAGGCGGCGGAGGGCGCGGGCCGGCACGTCGCGCGGCTCTTGCAGGATGCGGTACACCTCGTGGCGGAGGCGGTCGCCGCTCGTGCGATCCAGCAGCCCAATCGCGTCGGCGATCAATTCGGCGGTGCGCGGCTCGACGTCGAAATCGAGCCGCTGCTCCAGGCGCACGGCGCGTAGGATCCGCGTTGGGTCCTCGACGAAGCTCAGGCTGTGCAGCACGCGCACCAGGCGGCGGCGCAGGTCGCTCTGGCCGCCGTAGAAGTCGAGCAGCTCGCCGTACCGCTCCGGGTTCAGCGCCAGCGCCATCGTGTTGATTGTAAAATCGCGCCGGTGCAGGTCGAGCTTGATGGAGCTTTCGGCCACGGTCGGCAGCGCCGTCGGCTCGGTGTAGAACTCGGTGCGGGCGGTGACGAAGTCGAGCGGCGGCTGGGCCGGGTTGGCCGGCTGCCAGTGCGCCGTGCCGAAGGCGCGGTGAAATGTGGCGCGGCCGCCGTAGGCGCGCACGAGGGCCTCAACCAGGGCGTGGGCGTCGCCCTCGACCACCAGGTCAATATCGGTGGCGACGCGGGGTGCGTTAAGCAGGAGGTCGCGGACGAAGCCGCCGACGACGTACAGGCCGTATTCGAGGCGCTCCGACATCTGGCTGGCCTGGTGAATCAGGCTCAGGGCGTCCGGCGTCAGCCGGTTCTCGAACCGCTGCGCCAGCTCGGCGTTGGGCGACGGTTGGGCGAGTCGGCCGGCCTGGTGGTTGAGCAGGTCGGTGCGGGTGACGATGCCGATGAGCCGCCCATCCTCGACGACCGGCACCTGGCCGATGTGGTAGTCGAGCATGACGCGCTGGAGATGGGCGAGCGAGTCCTGCGGCCGGACCTGGATCGGGCCTTTGTGCATGTACGTCGTCACAGCCGTGCTGCCCAGGCCGTGGTGCGCGGCGAGGTCCACATCGCGGCGCGTGACGACGCCGGCGACGTGGGTATCCTCCAGCACCGGGAAGCCCTCGTGGCCGAACTGCTGCATCAGCCGCGCTGCTTCCTCGACGGTCGCCGTGGCGGGAACCGTCCGCACGATGCCGCGCGACATAATATCACTCACCGTGGGGCCGGTCGGCGCTGTCAGGGCCAGGTGATCCAGCAGACGATCGTGGATGGCGCGGATGTCGCCGCCGCGAATCAGCCCCGCCGCTGCGCGGCTGTGGCCGCCGCCCCCAAAGAGCTGCGCGACCTCGCCCACGTCAATCGCGTCGTTGGTGCTGCGGGCGACCAGGTGAACGCGGTCCTCCATCGCCACGAGCAGGAAGATGGCCGCCGGCTCGAACAGGTCCCGCAGGCGGTGGCACAGCGTCGAGATCTCATCAACTGGGCGCGGGCTGGTGGCCGTGGCGATGACGACGGTGTAGGGGCCATAGGCGTAGCTCTCGGCCGAGCGGGTGAGCTGCTGGAGCAGGTCGCGCTGCGCGGCGCTCAGCGGGTGATACAGGTAGGAGCGCGCCTCGTCCAGGCTCGCGCCGCGCTCGAGCAGCCAGGCCACGGCGCGGGCGTCGCGCGCCGTCGTCTGGCCGTAGGTCAGGGCGCCGGTGTCCTCGTAGATGCCGAGCAACAGGAGTGTCGCTTCGACGGGCGTGACTTCGATGTTGGCGTCGGCCAGCCGCTCGACGAACAGCGTGGCGCACGCGCCGGTGATGTCACCCTCGAACGCGACACCGTCGGGCAGGGGACGATGCAGGGGGTGGTGGTCAATCAGGCGGATGGCCGTGTTCGCCTTCATGCCGCGCACCTGCACCACGCCCTGGCTGTCCACGACCGTCGCCCCTTCGACGGCGCGGCGGGGCAGCTGGGAGCGGCGGCGGAACGGCAACTCGTCGCCGTGCGCCGCCAGGAAGGCCGCGATGTTGTGGTTGAACCGCTGGGGCAGCACCGGGATAGCGTTGCGGTCCAGCTTCCACGCGCCTAGCTGGCTGGCGACGGCATCGAAGTCGGCGTTCTCGTGGCTCAGGATAACGCGCATGGCGGCGCTAACGGCTATCGTCCGGCGTCGCCGGAGAGGAAATCGAGCGCCAGGGTGTTGAAGTGGTCCGACTCTTCGTCGTGGGGCAGCAGGCGGCTGCGGTGGAAGACCTCGAAGCGCGTGTCGCGTTTCAGGGTCAGGAACGCTGACGCCTCGGTGATGGGGTTGATCTTCGACTGCTCCCCCCAGGCGATGCACGTCGGCCCCTTGAGCTGCCCCCAGGCCTGGGCGATGGGCAGGGTGAGATAGTTCGTCAGGAAGGAGGCCGGGGCGTAGCGCGCGCCCGGCTGGTGGGCGGTGACGAAGTAAGCCTCGACCATCTCGTCGGTGACGTAGGACGGGTCGTAGTACGCCTGGCTTTCAAGGAACTGGCGCAGGCTCGGCTTGGAGGCCAGCAGGTTGAACAGGAATGTCCCCAGCACCGGCGCGGCGACGGTGTTGCGCGCGGCGGTCGTCAGGGCGTTCGGCTCGCCAACCAGGCTCTGGATGCCGGTCGGTGTGATGAGCAGGAGACGGTGATATAGCTCGGGGGTGGCGGCGGCGTTCTGGATGACGTATGCCGTGGCCTGCGAGCTGGCGACGATGTGCGCCGGGCCGCCGACAACCTCGCGCAGGAAGCCGTTGAGAAGCTCGGCGTACAGCGCGGCGGTGTAGAGCAGGCTGGGGCGCTCCGAGAGGCCGTAGCCGAGCCAGTCGAAGGCGTAGACCTTGAACCGCTCGCTGAGCGGCGCGGCCTGGCAGCGCATCTCGTAGGACGAGGCGGCGGCGTTGAAGCCGTGAACCAGGACGACCGGCTCGCCGTCGCCGATGGTCTTGTAGAAGATCATGCCGTGGGGTGAATGCCAGTAGCCGGTCTTGCCGGGGACTTCGCTCATGAGCGGCCCGGCGCTCAATTCCTGCGCGATGTTGAAAGCGGCCATTCCGCCTGTGATGCCTGCCGCCAGGGCCAGCCCGCGTGTGATCTTACCCATTTCCCTTGACTCCTCAGCTTGAATGGTAGCTCCGCAAGTTTAGCGTGGAGAAATCTATTGTGCTGGCGCTGGAGAGCCATCTCCAGCGCCTCCCAGAGGCGGCGGAGTTGTCACTCCACCGCGAGCGAAATGCGGTTGCTAGTCGGTGGCGCGGCTCATCAGAATCGCCTCTTCCACCGAGCGGCGCTTGAGATACGGGGTGTCCTTGAGCGTGGCGATGTCGCTCGCCCCGATGAGAAACATGGCGATCTTCAGCTCCTGCGTGATCTCCTGCGCCACCGCCACGGCCGCGTCGGCCGAAATATCGGCGGCCTTCAGGAAGGGCGCGGCCAGGCCAAACAGGTCCGCGCCCAGCGCGATGGCCTTCGCCCCATCCACGCCGGAGCGGACGCCGCCGCTGGCGATGAGGGGCAGGCCGGGCGCGGCCTCGCGCACGACTTGCAGCGACTCGGTCGTCGGGATGCCCCAGTCGGCGAAGCGGCGGGCAATGCGGCGAATGGTGTCGTCGGGGGTCAGGCGGCGCTCAACCTCGCTCCACGATGTCCCGCCCGCGCCGGCCACGTCCAGCGCCGCGACGCCGACGTCGGCCAGGGCGCGAGCCACATCGGCGGATAGGCCCCAGCCGACCTCCTTGACCAGCAGCGGCACGTCGAGGCCCCGCGCCAGGCTGCCAATCTTGTCAATCAGCCCGCGCCAGTCGGTGTTGCCGCCATATTGCAGGGCTTCCTGAAGCGGGTTCAGGTGCAGGATGAGGCCGTCGGCGCGCACCATGTCTACCGCGCGCCGGGCGTGGTCTATGGTATAGCCGTAGTTGAACTGCACCGCGCCCAGGTTGCCGAAGATGACGGCGTCGGGCGCGGCCTGGCGAGCGCTGTTGAACGAGTCGGCGACCTCGGGGTGCTCCAGGCCGGCGCGCTGCGAGCCGAGGCCCATCGCCATGCCGACCGCCTGGGCGGCCTGGCCCAGGTTGGCGTTGATGACGCGCGCCCGCTCAGCGCCGCCGGTCATCGAGGAGATGAGCAGGGGGACGCGCAGGCGATAGCCGAGAAATGTGACGCCGGTGTCAATGTCGTTCAGGTTTAGCTCAGGCAGCGCCTGGTGGACGAATGTGTAACGCTCGAAGCCCGTGGTGAGGTTGGGGAATTGAACGTTTTCCTCGAGATTGACGCGAATATGATCGAGCTTTCTTTGCGAGTGCATGGGAACGCCTTGCCGTAACTAATCGTGGTACGTGGTGTTACTATCCCGTGAAGACTAGCTTCGCTCAAATGGTAACCGGGCTGTAGAGTCTTGTCAACACTCCGGCGTTGACTTCACCGGCGGGCGCTGGTATACTTCACGCATTGGTATCATCTCTGTATCACATCTCCAAGACACAAGAATGGGGGTTCCCACCGATGGAAGATCCTGTATTCATCAAAGTCCGCGACATCATCGTGGAGCAGCTCGACGTCACGCCCGACCAGGTTAAGTCGGAAGCCCGCTTCCGCGAGGACCTGCAGGCCGACTCCCTCGACCTCGTTGAGTTGATCATGCGCTTCGAGGAGGAGTTCGGCGGCGAGATTTCCGACAAGGAAGCCGAGCAGATTATGACGGTTGGCGACGCGGTGACGTATCTGCGCGAACACCAGCAAGCCTGAGTCAACCGCTCTGTTGTCAAGCATCGGGGTCCGGCCGCCCGGCTGGACCCCGCTTTGTGTTTGCCCACTTCGCGCCTGACCCCGCTCCCACTATAATCTCTTGAGTTGACCTCCGAGGAACCCGATGGCTGCCTTGAGTGCAATCATTCTATCCGGCGGGCAGAGCCGCCGCATGGGCCGCGACAAGGCGCTGCTCGAGCTTGACGGCGAGCGCCTGCTGGATCGCGTAGCGAATACCGTGTCCGCCGTCAGCGACGACGTCATCGTCGTGGCGGGGGATGCCGCGCGCTATGGGGGTGGCCCCTGGCGCGTTGTGAGCGACGCCTTCCCCGGCGCGGGGGCGCTCGGCGGGTTGTACAGCGGCTTGCAGGCCGCCCGCCACCCCTATGTTCTGGCGGTGGCGTGCGACATGCCGTTCCTGAGCGTGCCGCTCTTGGCTTATCTGGCGCGGGCGGCGCGAGGCTGGGATGCGGCGGTCCCGCAAGCGTCCGACACCTCACTGGGCAGCGATGCCGACCTCTCGCCGCGCTCCACGGCCAAAGACCGCGACCTCCAGCCGCTGCACGCCGTCTACCACCGCCGCGTGGCGCGGGTCATCCTGGAGCGGATCGCGGCTGGCGACCTGCGCATGATCGGGTTCTTTCCCTTCATCCGAGTGCGCTACGTGAGCGCCGCGGAGATCGAGCGCCACGACCCGCAGCGTCTGTCGTTCTTCAACGCCAACACGCCCGAGGAGTGGGCCGCCGTCCAGGAACGTTTTCATGGCCGACCCCAAGCTTAGCTGGCGCTACGTCCAATATGATGACCAGGGCCGCGCCGAGACCGTTGACGGGGCCATCGTCAACGAGACGCGCTGGCGGCTCTACGTCAACCGGCGGCTGCTCGTGAGCTTCATGTGTACCCCGACGGAGCTGCACCACCTGGCGCTCGGGTTTCTCGTGTCCGAGGGCCTGATCAGTAAGCTTGACGAGGTTGTGTCGCTCAAGGTATACGAGGACGAGCATCGCGTGTACTGGTTCATGCCGATCCTGGGCCTGGACGCCAGCCTGACGCTGCCCGTGTGCGAGGAGTCGGTCGGGGTGATTGACGCGCGGCTGACGCATCCGCTGCCGGCCGACCTCGGGGCGGAGATTCTGACCAGCGGCTGCGGTGGCGGGGTGACATTCCAGGACATGGAGGTCGTGGCGGCGCCCGTCGCTTCGGCGCTACAGGTCACGCCGACGCAACTCATGGGCCTGATGCGGCAGCTCAACGAAGTGGCGCGCCTGTACCGCGAGGTGCGCGGCATCCACACGAGCGCCCTGGCCGACCCGGCGCGTGTCCTGGTGGTGGCCGAGGACGTGGGCCGCCACAATACGCTGGACAAGATACGCGGCGCGTGCCTGTTGCGCGAAATTCCCACGCAAGACCGTATCCTCCTCACGACGGGCCGCGTTTCATCAGAGATGATTACCAAAGCGGCGCGGATGGGTGTCCCCATCGTTGTCTCGCGCACGTCGCCGACGGCTCTGTCAGTTCGGCTGGCGCAGTCGTGGGGCGTGACGCTGGTGGGGTACGCGCGCGGCCGACGACTCAGCGTCTATACGGGCGTCGAGCGCGTCGTCGCCGATGTGAACGCCGCCGTTGCAGAAAAGTAACGAGTAGCTCTGGACATTAACGTGGAGACCCCCTGCTGGCGGTGGAGTGCCAACTCCGCCGCCTCTGGGAGGCGCTGGAGATGGCTCTCCACCGCCAGCGCGATAGGTTCTTCCACAAAACTGCGGAGCTAACCAAGTAACGAGGGTGTTCCTGGAAAAGGTGGCTATGCGTCTATCTCTCATTGTTGCATTTGTGGCTTGTGTGATGCTTCTCGCGGCGGGCTGCCGCGTTCCCCCTGGTGTGATCGTTCCGCCGCGCCCGACGGAAGCGCCGAAAATGGGCGCGGCGCTGTACGCTGAGCGGTGCGCCGTGTGTCACGGCGACCGGGGCGAGGGCAAGGGCAAGGTCGGCACGTCCCTCAATGGCCCCGAATTTCTCTCGACCGTCAGCGACGCCCTGCTGACCGACGCCATTGCCAACGGGCGCGAAGGCACGACGATGTCGCCCTGGGCGAAGAACGGCCTCGACGACGCGCAGATCGCGTCTCTTGTGCAGTATATCCGCAAGTGGCAGAAGACGCCGAGCATCGCGCTGGACAATGGGCCGCTGGAGGGCGACGCGGCGCGGGGCAAGACCCTCTATGACCAGAACTGCGCCTCGTGCCACGGCCCGACGGGCATGACGATGCGCAACGAGAGCCTGGCCGGGTCGTCCATCGGCCACCCGCAGTTCCTGGCCCAGGCGTCAGACGCCTTCATCGCCTACGCCATCGCCAACGGGCGCGCTGGGACGACGATGGTCCCCCACGCGGTCGAGAAGGGCGGGACGCTCAGCGCCCAGGACATCGCCGATATCGTGACCTACATGCGCACGTGGAAGAACGTCCCGCCGGAGTGATGGCGTCACCACGTCACCACGTCACCACGTCACTCCATCACACCGCCACCTGGTCCATCGCCGCGCGCAGCCCGCCAACGAACTCCGCCACCGCGCTCGCCGGGTTCTCCGCACCATCGGCGACGCGCACGACGGCGCTGCCGACGATGACGCCGTCGGCGATGTGGGCGACGCGGCTCGCCTGCTGCGGCGTGCTGATGCCGAAGCCCACCGCCAGCGGCAGGTCAGTGTGGGCGCGGACGCGCCCAACGAAACTCTCTAGCTCCGCTGGCAGGCTCGCCCGCGCGCCCGTCACGCCGAGCAGGGACACAAGGTAGATGAACCCGGAGGCTCGCTCGCACACGGTGCGGATGCGGGCCTCCGTGCTGGATGGGGCCAGCAAGAAAATGAGGTCGAGGTCGCGGCTTCGGGCGGCCGCGCCCAGTTCGTCGGCTTCCTCCGGCGGGAGGTCCGGGACGATGAACCCGTCCACGCCCGCGTCAGCGGCCTCGGCGCAGAAGCGGTCCACGCCGCGCTGGAAGATGGGGTTGTAGTAGCCCATGAAGCAGAAGGGCGCGGTCACGCCGGCGTCGCGCAACTGCCGCGCCTGGCGGAAACAGGCGTCCACGGTTAAGCCCTGGTCGAGGGAGCGCTGCGTCGCCGCCTGGATGGTTGCGCCGTCGGCGAGGGGATCGGAGAAGGGGATGCCTAGCTCGAACAGGTCCGCGCCCGCTTTCTCCGCCGCCGGTACGATGTCGAGCAGGGCGTCGGGTGTGGGGTGGCCGATGCACAGGTAAGGCATGAGGGCGACGCGGCCATCGCGGCGCAGGCGCTCGAACGTCGGGGTGATACGTGACATAAGTCCTCACACACAAGTCAAGTTAGCGCAGGTCTATGATGTGCTCGATCTGCGGGCCGGTCGAGACGAGGGCGACCGGGACAGCGAGGGCGTCCTCGACGCCGTCAATGAGGCGGCGCACCTCGCCAGCGAGATTGCTCCGCCGCTGGACGCCGTAGGCGCGTTGATAGCGCGCCTCGACGTGGGTCAACGCCAGCTGCGTCGCCCCGTTGACGAGGGCCAATCGCCGCGCGGCCTCGATATACGCGGCGTTCTCGGCGTCGCTGTCGCCGAAGATGGTCTCGATGGGGATGCCGCCGCGCTGGCTGCGGCCGCGCTTGCCCGCCTCGGGTGGGGTGTACACCGGCAATACCAGCACGACCTGGGTGACGCGCGTTGGTCCGAGGCCCACGTCCATGCAGCACGACTGCGCCGTCGTCTCCAGGCTGAAGCCGGGGATCTGCCCGGCCACCTGCGCGAAAGCCGGTCCGCCCGGTACGCTCTCGATGAGTACATGGCGGTTCTCGGCGGCGGCGACATTCAGTTCGACGGCCACGTCGCTCAGGAAGGCTTGCAACTCCGGGAACTCGCCGGCCGGCAGCCGCGTGGGCGCCGCCTCGCCGTCGTCGTCGCGGAACACCGCGCACAGCGGGTCCACACCCAGGCGGCCCGCGACGCCGAGCTGCTCGACCTCGCTCAGGAGCGCGTCGAGGTTGACCGGGACGCCGGGCCCGATGACGATGCGGGCATCCGGCTGGACGAAGGCGCAGGGGAGCTGACGCAGCACGCGGCGCTGCCCCTGCCACTCGATGCCATAGTCGAGATGGTCGTTGGCGCCGGCGCGGCTGGCGAGCACCGGCTGATCGGCGAGCGCGAGATAGGCAGCGACTTTGCTGCGGGCGTCCTCGCGGCTGGGACCGCCCACGATGACCGTTACGCTCATGCTAGATGCTGACCCCCAAAGCCGTGGCGACGGTCTGTAGGTCCTTGTCGCCGCGGCCGGATAGGTTAACGATGATGGATTGGTCGGGCGACATCTGAGGCGCGACTTTGAGCGTGTAGGCCACGGCGTGGACCGACTCGAGCGCGGCGATGATGCCCTCGGTCTCGCAGAGGAGCTTGAACGCGGCCAGGGCCTCGTCGTCGGTGGCATAGGTATACTCGGCGCGGCCGGTCTCGCGCAGATAGGCGTGCTCCGGCCCAACGGCGGCGTAGTCCAGCCCGGCCGACACCGAATGGGTGAGGGCGATCTGGCCGTCCACGTCTTGCAGCACGTAGGTCTGCGCGCCGTGGAGCACGCCGAGACGCCCGATCGCCGGATCCGCGAAACGGGCCGCGTGTTCGCCGCTGGCGATGCCGTGGCCGCCGGCCTCGACGCCCACCATGCGCACGTCGTCGCCGAGGAACGGGTAGAACAGGCCGATGGAGTTCGAGCCGCCGCCGACACAGGCGATGAGCAGGTCGGGCAGGCGGCCCATTTGCTCCAGCGCCTGCGCCCGCGCCTCGCGGCCGATGATGCTCTGGAAGTCGCGCACCATCAGCGGGTAGGGGTGCGGGCCGAGGGCCGAGCCGAGTAGGTAGTAGCTGTCGGCGACGTTGGTGACCCAGTCGCGCATGGCCTCGTTGATGGCGTCTTTCAGGGTGCGGCTGCCCGAATCCACCGGGCGCACCTCCGCGCCGAGCAGCTTCATGCGGAACACGTTGGGCGCTTGCCGTCGGATGTCCTCCGTCCCCATGTAGACGACGCACGTCATGCCCAGCAGCGCCGCCACCGTCGCCGAGGCGACGCCATGCTGACCGGCGCCGGTTTCGGCGATGATGCGCCGCTTGCCCATGCGCGCGGCGAGGAGCGCCTGACCTAGCGCGTTGTTGATCTTGTGGGCGCCGGTGTGGGCCAGGTCCTCGCGTTTCAGGTAGATGCGCGCGCCGCCGCAGTAGGCCGTCAGCTTCTCGGCGAAGTACAGCGGCGTCGGGCGGCCGACGTAGTCGCGCTCGAGTTGGAGGAAGCGCGCCTCGAAGGCCGGGTCGGCTTTCGCCGCGAGATAGGCTTGCTCCAGCTCGGTGACAGCGGACATCAGCGTCTCAGGGACGTAGCGGCCACCATAGCGGCCATAGCGCCCGCGCGCGTCGGGGAGGGTCTGGGTCACAGCGTCCATAGCGTCCTCTTCAATCATTCGGAAACCCGGTTGTCGTGACGACTTATGGGTCGCCGCGATTATGCTGGCGCTGGAGAGCCATCTCCAGCGCCTCCGATGGGCGGTGGAGTTGGCACTCCACCGCGAGCGGGCTGTGGCAGCAATTGCTGAAGGCCCATAAGTCGTTCTGCAGATAATCACGTTCGGCAGAACTCTGACAGCTCGGGGACATCGGGTACAAACGCCGCGCTTAGCCCGAGCGCCTGGACCCACGTCGCCAGCAGCCGCAGGCCCGGCGCTTGCGTAGCGTACTGCGAGGCGCCGATCAGGTTGATGGCGCGCGCTTGCGCTTGGGCGAGAAACGCCGCGCTGCGGTCGCGGATGGCCGGGTCAGGTATCGGGTTGTCCAGAATGCCGGTGACGTAGGTCTGGCAATGGAGGGCATCCGCCTGTTCCAACAACTCCGCGCTGCCGCCGTCGCCTGGGACGACGGCCACGCGCCCGACGACGCTGTCGAGGTTCTCCGCCACCTGCGAGTTCGTGATGTCGAGGCGCTCTTCGACGCGCAGGAGGAAGGCGCTGAAGTCGAATATCGGCAGCAGGTGCGGCTCGACCTCCGCCTGGCCGTAGCACCCAATCGGCTTCCCGTCCGCCATCAGCTCGCCCTCGATCTCGATCCCGACCGCCCGCGCCAGGCTGCGCCAGGTGGACAGGCGCTGCTCCCAGATCAGCGGGGCGTGGAGGATGTAGAGCGAGAGGCCGGCGTCGCACAGCTCGGCCAGGCTCGCTGTGTCCGGCGGCGCGTACCCTGCCCGGCCGTCGAGCGTCATCGGCACATGGCATAGCAGGACGCTGCCGGGCAGGGCGCGGCCCATGACGTGCTCCAGCACCGCGCGCGTCGGGTAGACGGCGGTGTACACCTCCTCGACCTGCGGCTCACCCTGCACGAGCAGGCCGTTGCCGTTGGTGAGGAATTGCGGCGCGGCGAACTTCCTGAGGGCCGGGTCGCCCTGGGCGAGCAAGGGCCACGTCTCGATAACGCTCTCGACGTGGAATCCCTCATCGAGGCGGCGGCAGAACTCGGTGAGGTTCATGAGGGTGATGATCCGTCTGCGCTGGTGTTCTGTTTGGCGGCAGTTATGAAGCGGCGAACGAGGTCATGGTCCTTCTTGCCCGGCGCGCTCTCGACGCCGCTTGCGACGTCAACGCCCCAGGGTTGCACCGCCGCGATGGCCTCGGCGACGGTGACCGGCGTCAACCCGCCGGCCAGAAGTGTCGGGTAGCGCAGCGCCAGGCTGCGGGCGGCATTCCAGTCGGCCGCGCGGCCCGTCCCGCCGAAGCGCCACGGGTGGTAGGCATCCACCAGGAAGGCGGGCCGCGTGGCCGTGGCCGGGTCCCGCGGCGGCAGGACGTCGCCGTAGGCGGCGGTGATGCCGTCGGCGTCGGCGCGATTCTGGGGACGGATCGCTTTGAAGGCGCGCGGCGCGAGCAGGCCAACTTCGAGGGGCGGCTCGCTGCCGCTCAGTTGCGCCAGGTCCAGCCCGACCTCGTCCAGCGTGCGCGCCACGTCCTGGTATTCCACGTCCACGAAGACGCCGACCATGACAGGGGGAGCGGGGTACGCGGCGCGCAGCCGCGCCACGATGTCGCGCGCATCGGCCACGCTCACGCGCCGCTGGCTCTTCGGGTAGAAGATGAAGCCGAGCAAGTCCGCCCCCGCCTCAACCGAGGCGACGGCGTCCTCGATACTCGTGATACCGCAAATCTTGACGCGCACGTACCCCTCACCCCCCAGCCCCCTCTCCCACACGGGGAGAGGGGGAGACCAGCCCGATACCCGATAGCTCGCGCACTTTGGCGGCCATGTCGGGCGCAGTCATCAATGCCTCGCCGACCAGGATCGCGTCCACGCCGCCGCGCTCCAGCATGGCGACGTCGGCGGCGGTGTGGATGCCGCTCTCGGCGACGAGTATTGTATCTCTTGGCACGAGCGGGCGCAAGCGCAACGTCGTGTGAATGTCCACAGTGAAGTCTCGCAGGTCGCGGTTGTTGACGCCCACGACGCGCGCGCCCGCTGCGACGGCCCGCCGCGTCTCTGTCTCGTCGTGGGCCTCGACCAGCGCGGTCATGCCCAGGCTCTCGGCCAGCTCGCGTAGTTCCGTCAGCGCGCGGTCGTCGAGGATGGCGACGATGAGCAGGATGGCGTCGGCGCCCCAGGCGCGCGCTTCCCAGACCTGGTAGGTGTCAATGACGAAGTCCTTGCGCAGGAGCGGCAGCGAGCGTAGCGTGCCGTCGGCCTCGGCCTGGCGCACGGCCTGGAGATACGCCAGGCTGCCCTGGAAGAAAGGCTCGTCGGTCAGGATGGACATGGCCCGCGCGCCGTTGGCGGCGTAGACCTCGGCCAGGGCGACGGGCGCGAAGTCGGCGCGCAGCAGCCCTTTCGAGGGCGACGCCTTCTTTAGCTCGCCGATGAGGCTCACACCGGGCAGCGCGAGCGCGGCTGCGAAATCTCGCGCGGGGAGGGCTGTCGTCTGCGCCTGGAGGTCGGCCAGGGGGCGGCTGACCTTGCGCTCGGTGACCTCGATGCGTTTCTGGGCCACAATCTTGTCCAGGATCATAAGCTCCTCCCTACGGCACCGGGTGCGGGGCGTGGTCGTTGCTGAACTCGACCACGCGGGCCAGCACCGCCGCCGCCGCGCCGCCGTCAATCGCGTCCGCCGCCGTCGCCACGCCCTCACGCAGGTCCGTCGCCTTGCCGCCGGCGACGAGCGCCGCCGCCGCGTTGAACAGGACCACGTCGCGGCGCGGGCCGCGCTCTCCGGCCAACACGCGGCGCGTCAACTCGGCATTCTCGGCCGCCGTCCCGCCGCGCAGATCGGCCAGGGCGGCGCGGGGGATGCCGAGGCTCATCGCGTCCAGCGTTTCCTCCACCACCTCGCCGCCGTGCGCGGCGTCGAAGAACGCGGCGCGGTTCGGCCCCGTGGTGGACAGCTCGTCCAGGCCGTCCGCGCCATGCACGACGTAGGCGGCGCGGCTGCCGAGGGTCTGGAGCACTTCGGCGATGGGCGCGGTCAGGTGCGCGGCGTAGATGCCCATGACCTGGGTTTGCGCGCCAGCCGGGTTGGTCAGCGGGCCGAGGACGTTGAACACGGTGCGGATGCCCATCTCGCGCCGTGGGCCGATGGCGTGACGCATGGCCGGGTGGAGCTTCGGCGCGAACAGAAAGCCGAAACCAACAGTGTCTATCGAGTCGGCGACGGTGTGCGCGTCCAGGTCCAGGTTGAGGCCGAGGGCCTGGAGCACGTCGGCGCTGCCCGACTGGCTGGACACCGAGCGGTTGCCGTGCTTGGCGACGCCCAGGCGCGCGCCGGCGACGACGAACGCGGCGGTGGTGGAGATGTTGAACGTCCCGCTGCGGTCGCCCCCTGTCCCGCAGGTGTCCACCAGGTCGGTGCGCTTCGGGCGGACCGGCACGGCGAGGCTGCGCATAGCGCGGGCGCAGCCGGCGATCTCGTCAATCGTCTCGCCCTTGATGCGCAGCGCCGTGAGGAACGCGCCAATCTGCGCCTGGGACGCTTCGCCGGCCATGATCTCGCGCATGACGGTCTCGGCGTCGGCGGCGCTGAGATTGTGGCCCTCGACCAGGGCGGCAATCGCCTCTTTAATCATAGTGAGACTCCTAAGTGTCGCCCTGAGCGAAGCGAATGACCCCAGGTCGGCGGATGCTTCGCCCTCGGCTCAGCATGACAAAACAGTCGGCACACGAGCTTAGCGAGAAGAACGTTTAGCGAGTGACCCCATGGGCCTGAAGCAGCGTCGCCGGAACTGGCCGCATGTCCAGGAAGTTCTTGAGGATCGCCTTGCCGTGCTGCGTCAGGATGCTCTCCGGATGGAACTGGACGCCGAACATCGGGTAGCGCTTGTGGCGCAGGCCCATCAGCTCGCCGTCGGCGGTGAACGCGGTCGGCTCCAGCTCGGACGGCAGCGGCTCCTCGACGATAAGCGAGTGGTAGCGCGTCGCCTCGAACGGGCTGGGGATGCCCTCGAATAGCCCCTTGCCGTAGTGGTAAATCAGCGACGTTTTGCCGTGCATCAGGCGCGGCGCGCGCACCACACGGCCGCCGAACACGTAGCCCATGCACTGCTGGCCCAGGCAAACGCCGAGGATGGGCGTCGTTGTGTAGAAGTGCTCGATGGCGGCATTGCTGATGCCGCCGTCGGTCGGGTCGCCAGGCCCCGGCGAGATGACGATGGCGCTCGGCTCAAGCGCCTCGATCTCTGCAATCGTCACCTTGTCGTTGCGGAAGACCTTCATCTCCGCGCCCAGCTCGCCGAGATACTGCACCAAGTTGTATGTGAACGAGTCGTAGTTGTCAATCACGACGATCATGGCATCCTCCTGATTAGAAGCCGTCTTCGGCGACGCGGATGGCCTCGGCGAGGGCGCGGGCCTTGTTGACACACTCATCGTATTCCAGGCCTGGATCGGAGTCGGCGACGATGCCCGCGCCGGCCTGGATGTAGCACGTGCGGTCGCGCATGACAATCGTGCGGATGGTGATGCACGAGTCGAGCGTGCCGCTATAGCCGAAGTAGCCGATCGCGCCGCCGTACGGGCCACGCTGCACGCCCTCCAACTCCTCGATGATCTCCATCGCCCGTACCTTCGGCGCGCCGGAGAGCGTGCCGGCGGGGAACGTCGCCCGCAGCAGGTCGAACGAGTCGCGGTCGTCGGCGAGTTGGCCGCGCACGCGGCTGACGATGTGCATGACGTGGGAGTAGCGTTCCACGACCATCAGGTCCGTGACCGCCACGGAGCCGTACTCGCACACGCGGCCCAGGTCGTTGCGGCCCAGGTCTACCAGCATGACATGCTCGGCGCGCTCCTTCGGGTCGGCCAGCATCTCCTCGGCCAGCGCCTTATCCTCGGCCTCGGTCGCGCCGCGCCGCCGCGTGCCGGCGATGGGCCGAACGGCGGCGACGCCATCTTCGAGCTGGGTCAGCATCTCCGGCGACGAGGCGATGATCTTGGTCTCGCCCAGGTCCATGAACACCATGTAGGGCGATGGGTTCAGCATGCGCAGGGCGCGGTAGATGGCGAACGGGTCGGCGTCGGTCTCGCGCTCAAAGCGCTGCGACAGGACCACCTGGAAGATGTCGCCGGCGGCGATGTACTCCTTGGCCGCCGTGACCATCGCCTCGTATCGCTCGCGTTCGGTGTTGGAGGTGAGGGGGAACGACGTGGCGGTCGGCTCGACGCTGGCCTCGGGGCTGGGCTGCCGCACGCGCTCGACGATGGCCTCGATGCGGGCCACGGCGTCGGCGTAGGCCTCGGCGACGGGGTCCGCGCCCGCGCCGTCGAGGCGGGCGTTGGCGAGGACGAGCAGGCGGTGCTTCACGTGGTCAAAGACGACGAGGGTGTCGGTGAACAGGAAGTGGCACAGGGGCAGGTCGCGGTCGTCTACGGCCGTGTCCGGCAGGCGCTCGAAGTAGCGCACGATGTCGTAGCTCATGTAGCCGACGGCGCCGCCGACGAAGCGCGGCAGGTCGGGCAGGCGGATCATGCGCGTCTCCGCCATGACTTCCTTGACGGCGGTCAGCGGGTCGGTGTCGTCGGCGATGACGGTGTCGTGGCCGTTGATGAGATGCACCTGGTTGTGGTGGGCGACGAGCTGGCGGGCCGGGGCGATACCGAGGAACGAGTAGCGGGCAATCTGCTCGCCGCCCTCGACCGACTCCAGCAGGAACGACGCGCCAGCGCCGCGCAGCTTAAGGTAGACGGAGACGGGCGTCTCGAGGTCGGCGGGCAGCTCGCAGTGGACCGGCAGGACGTTGCCCTGGTCGGCCAGCGCGCGCGCCTCGTCCAGGCTGGGGCGGAAGCGTAACGGGCGCCGGTGGGTCGTGGTCGAGCGTTCGTCGGAGGCGATTGTCGTAAGCATCACTATTCTCCTTGTGGCTGTGCCGCCGCAGCGCGCCAGGTCCCGCGAGTGGGAGGCGCTGAGGTACACCCAGGCGACAAACAAAAAGGCCCTCATCCCATAGGGACGAGGACCGAAGTCACCCGTGGTGCCACCCCAGTTAGGCTGCCAGAACAAAAAAGCCCCGCCATGAAGACGGGACGTGTGTCCGAAGCCAGCCTCACTCTGTGCAGGTACGGGGCTGCCATGCCCGATACCCTCAGCCTTGATAACGGTGGCGTGTCCGGCGGGGACTACTGAGGCGAGCGAGCGCCGCTCTCCCGTTCGGCCCGCAGCTCCCAGGCCCATTCACCCTCAGCGTGAGCGCCGACTTCACACCAGCCGCCGGCTCTCTGAAGCCTCGTTTTGAGGGCTACTCTTCCTGATCGTCGCTGTTCGGCGTTGATGGGAAGCAGTATACCCTATTCGCGGTGGCTTGTCAAGAGCGAATTTCGGTCGGCGCTGGAGAAAGCGCAAGGATAACCGCCGAAAATTGACGCGCGCGGCAGGTTTTGGTACACTCGTTCTAGGAGTCGCGGTGAACTATCTCGCTGAGGAGGACGCAGCTATGGCGCTGACAGAGCAGCAGGCAGCCGCCATCGAGCGGTTGCGAGGCAACGAGTCGTTGACCGGCAATTTGACGGATAAAGCGGCCACCGCCGTCCTCGCCTGGGCCGAGGAACAAATCGCGGCGAACGCCGTCTACGAGGACGTTGTCGCCGCCGTGCGCGCCGGCAATCGGACCGAGTCGGACGATGTGACGCAGGTCATGGACGCGGCGCACAAGAGCCTGGCCGCAGCGCAGGCGGCGCGGCCGCCGGCTCCGTCGCCACCGTCGGCCGTGGCGCCACCTGCGGCCGCGCCGCCCCCACCGTCACCGGCGACATCCCCAACGCCCTCCCCTGGGGTTGCCCAGTCACCCCCACCGCCGTCCCCTGGCGGCCAGAAGACTCGTTCGAAGCGCAAGTCCGGCGCTCGTAAGTGAGGTATCCTATGAAACGGCTTGGCCCCGTCCTGGGCATCCTGATCATCGCTATTCTCTGCGTCGTCGTCGCGGGTGGGCTGTTCATCTGGTCGCAGCAATCGCGCCCGTCCCAGGTCGCCGCCGAGCCGACGGCCGCCCCCACCGCCACGGCGCGCGCCGCCGCCGCTGCGCGGACGACACCCTCCGCCACGCCTGCTAAGGCGCCGGCGATGCGTGTTCCCGCCGCGACGGCGACACCGGCCAAAATCGTGGCTGCCAACGTGTTCGATGGACCGTACTATCGCCTGTACTTCACCAAGCCGTTCTATCCCGAAAAGCCGGACGACCGCTTTGGCGGTATCGCCGCCGACCTGATTCGTGACCTGGACGGGGCGCAGAAGTCCATTGACATTGCGTCGTTCGAGATTGACCTGGACCCTGTGGTGGACGCGCTCATCCGCGCGGCGCAGCGCGGGGTGCAGGTGCGCGTGGCGACGGATTCGGAAAACTACGAGACGCCCGATGACCCGAACGGTGTGTTGCGGCGGCTCAAGGACGGCGGCGTGCAGGTCAGCCTGGAGAACGCGGCCGGCTACATGCACAACAAGTTCTACATCATTGACGAGAAGGTGCTGTGGACAGGCTCCTGGAATCTGACCGTCAATGACACGTACCGCAACAACAACAATACCATGCGCCTGACCGACGCGAAGCTCATCGCCAACTACAAAAAGCGCATGGACGAGTTCATGGCGGGGCGCTTCCACGGGTCGGCCAACAAGACGGTTCCGAACCCGACGGTGACCGAGGCGGGGGGCGTGACGATCGAGAACTACTTCTCGCCGACCGGCGGCGGCAAGCAGGCGATCCAGAAGCGGCTGGAGGCGGCGCAGAAGAGCATCAAGGTGCTGGCGTTCTCGTTTACCGACGACGACCAGGCGAAGGCCATTCTGGACAAGGCGAAGAAGGGGGTCAAGGTGCAGGGGGTGTTCGAGCAGCGGAACGCCCAGGGGAGCGGCGCGGAATACCCGACGTTCAAGAATGCCGGGCTGGACGTGCTGACCGACGGCAACTGCTACACGATGCACCACAAGGTGTACATCATTGATGACAAGACGGTGATCTTCGGCTCGTACAACTTCTCGAGCAACGCCGACAAGGATAACGACGAGAACCTGCTGATCGTGGATGATCCGAACCTTGCCAAGCTCTTCTCCCAGGAGTTCGATCGCGTCTACCAGCAGGCCAAGAACCCGAAGTGCGGATCGTAGTCGGGATGTGGCGGTAGAGACGCGGTGTGGCGGTAGAGAGACGCGCCATGGCGTGTCTCTACTTAAGGGCGTCGCGCACCCGCGCTTCGAGCGTGTGCGGTGTCGCGCTGGTGGCGCGCCACACGAGGCGGTGATCGCGGTCTAGCAGGGCGACGCCGCGTTGGTGCAGGTCGAAGAGCGCCTCCGCCGCGCGGCCCTGCTCTGAGGCCTCAGGTATCCAGACGACATTGAGCCTGTCGCCGTATTCATCCGCGATCCCGCTCACGGCGGGGGCCAGCGCCATGCAGCGCTCTCACCCTTCGCCCTCGTCGTAGACAAAGATGAGGGTTGGCACGCTCGACGCCGGCCAGCGAAAGACGCGCTCGGCCTCGGCGCGGGGGAGGAGCGCGGCGGTGAAGTTGGTGGGCGAAACGACAAGCGGGGGCGGAGCGTCCCCGCTGCGGGCCGGCGTGGGGGTTGCCGTCGCGCAGCCCGCGAGACAGAGAAGCAAAGACATAAGTAACACGGCCACCGCTCGAACCATATGCGCTCCCAACGCGACCACGCAAGCACACTCGATGCGACGCCCGATTGGGAATCGAGTACCCTTTCTGGTCTCGTCATACGGATCACCAAATTGTCGCGAGGCCGGAAATCTGTATCTTGGAATCCTTGCTGATGAGTGGTATACCCAGGTATACGGCCGTTGCAGCTATGATGCGATCAGGCATATCGGGTACACTGGCTCGATCTACCCTTCGCATGGCTTCCACGATCACGTGGTCAAGCGGGACCTCCACCAGTATTGGCCCTGGCTTATGCAGTTCTGTGAGAATACGCTCCAATGCTTGCGGGTGAATGCGCCCCTTCTCACTCAAGTACAGAACTTCAACCAGGCTAATGGAAGAGAGCGCGACCTGGTCCCCTCCCGCGTCTGCCGCATCCATGACGCTTCCCGCAAGCGGGGAGAGCCGCGGATCGTTGTAGAGATACCAGATGAGGGCATGAGTATCTGCGACTACTCGGATCACTCGCCATCCTCAAAAGGTAAGCTAGCCCACATCTCGCGTCGCACATCGTCAATGTCCTGGGCTGATGGCGCCGCGCCGAGATCGGCGAGAAGTCCGCGCAGCGGGCGGCGATGCGCGTCCTCCACCCCTTCGACAGCCTCAGCGAGGAGCGGCGCCAGCCGTCCAATCAGCCGCACCTGATCCGAGACCGAGAGGCGTCGGGCCAGTACAAAAACATCATCGAGTGTTGTTACGTTACTGCTTGTTGCTTCCATCTCTTTGCTTGCGCTCCTGAATTACGCCGGCGCGGCTGCCTGCGCTTTCTCGATCTTGGCCCAGGTGTCCTTCAGGCCGACCGTCTTGTTGAAGACGGGGCGGCCGCTCACAGAGTCAGGGTCTACGACGAAGTAGCCCAGGCGCTCGAACTGGTAGCGCGCGCCCGGCGCTGCCTCGTTCAGGCCCGGCTCGACGAAGGCATTCGGCAGCGTCTCCAGGGACGCGGGGTTGAGGTTGTCCAGGAAGTGCTCGCCTTCCTCCACATCCTCCGGGAACGGCTCGGTGAACAGGCGGTCGTACAGGCGCACCTCGGCCGGGACGGCGTGGGCCGCCGACACCCAGTGGATGGTCGCCTTGACCTTGCGTCCGTCGGGCGCATCGCCGCCCCGCGTGGCCGGGTCGTAGGTGCAGCGCAGCTCGACGACATTCCCCTCCTCGTCCTTCACCACGTCCACGCACTTGATGAAATAGGCGTAGCGCAGGCGAACCTCGCGGCCCGGCGTGAGGCGGTAGTACTTGGGCGGCGGGACCTCGCGGAAGTCGTCCTGCTCGATGTACAGAACGCGGCTGAAGGGGAGCTTGCGCGTCCCGGCGTTCAGGTCCTCCGGGTTGTTGACCGCATCTAGCTCCTCGACCTGGCCCTCTGGGTAGTTCTCGATGACGACGCGCAGTGGGTTGAGTACCCCCATGACGCGCAGCGCGCGCTTGTTGAGGTCCTCGCGGACGCAGTGCTCCAGCAGCGCCACGTCCACGGTGCTGTTGGTCTTGGCGACGCCGATGCGGCCGCAGAAGTCGCGGATGGCCTCCGGCGTGTAGCCCCGGCGGCGCATCCCGGACAGGGTGGGCATGCGGGGGTCGTCCCAGCCGCGCACGTAGCCGCCGCGCACGAGATGCATGAGCTTGCGCTTGCTCAGCACGGTGTAGGTCACGTTCAGGCGGGCGAACTCGATCTGGCGTGGATGGTAGATGCCGAGTTGGTCCAGGAACCAGTCGTACAGCGGGCGGTGGTCCTCGTACTCCAGGGAACACAGCGAGTGGGAGATGCCCTCGATGGAGTCGCTCTGGCCGTGGGCAAAGTCATACATCGGGTAGATGCACCAGGTGTCGCCGGTGCGGTGGTGCGTGGCGTGGAGGATGCGGTACATGACGGGGTCGCGCATGTTGAAGTTGCCCGACGCCATGTCAATCCTGGCGCGCAGGGTGCGCGCGCCATCCGGGAACTCGCCGGCGCGCATGCGGGCGAACAGGTCGAGGTTCTCCGCGACGCCCCGGTCGCGGTAGGGGCTGTTCTTGCCCGGCTCGCTCGGCGTCCCGCGATACGCCTTGATCTCCTCGGCGCTCAGGTCGCAGACGTAGGCCTGACCCTTCTTGATGAGGTCAACCGCCATGTCGTAGAGCTGGTCGAAGTAGTCCGAGGCGTAGTACTCGCGCTCCTCCCAGTCGTAGCCGAGCCAGTGGATGTCTTCCTTGATCTGGTCAACGAACTCCTGCTCTTCCTTGACCGGGTTGGTGTCGTCGTAGCGCAGGTTGCACTGGCCGCCGAACTCCGCCGCAATGTTGAAATCAACGCTGATGGCCTTGGCGTGGCCGATGTGCAGATAGCCGTTCGGCTCCGGCGGGAAGCGGGTGTGGATTTTCGTGAAGCGGCCGGACTTGAGGTCTTCGATGACCGCGGCGCGAATAAAGTCAACCGGGGTGGTCGTTTCGTTTTCAGCCATGAGTTGGGCTTGCTCCTGCCTCTGAATCGTTAGCCGTTAGACGCTTCGAGAAGTCATTTTCTTCACTCGTGAGCGCAAATCCGGCCTGGATAACGCAAGATGCTACTTCAGACGCGGAGGGGAGTCAAGCATTGGCGCGGGTCAGGGGCGGATCCAGCGCGGCTCGATGGTCTCGACAGGACGGTCGAAGAGGCCGCCTTGCCTGTCAGTGCGGAAGAGTTGGGCGAAGTCCTCCGCCGCGAACGCCTTGCGCAGCCGACCGGCGTAGGAGTTCAGTAGCACCCCGGCGTAGTGCTCGACATCATAGTCGCGGCGGTCGTCCTGATGGCGAGGAGTGGCAGTGGCTGGCGCCTCCCCGAAAGCTCCGTCCTCGTCGCCGCCCTCACCCTCTGCCTCCCACTCGCCCGCCGCCGCCGTCTCGTCGGTCTCGTCCGGCAGCCAGACATACGCGCCGCCGCTGGCGCGGTAGAAGCGCACCCGCTCGCCACGCCGCCACCTGGTGCGGCCCGCCGCGACCAGCGCCTCGTACTGCGGCTCGCGCTGCCGCGCCCGCGTCGCGCTGTACTCGTCCGCCGCCTTCGAGAGGCGCACGCGGCTGGCGACATCGGCGGCCGGCAGCGCGCGATCGCGCAGGGCGGCCAGGGTGGCGGCGTAGGCGTCGCGCACGCCGACCACGTCGCCGCGCATCAGACACTCGAGGGCGGCGCGCAGGAAGCGCTCACCAAATGGCTCCGAGCGACTGGAGCGCATCGCCACGCCGCGCACGATGAGCCGCCCATCGTAGGTCAGCAGGGCGTAGTTCTTGACCTCGTGGCTGAACATCGCCTGGTAGCGCCCCTCGTACTCGAGCGTGATGCCCTGGGGCAGCGTCGCGGCGACCTCGGCGACGACGGCGCGCTCCTGCGCCTCGCTCCAGTCGGGCGGCACGGCGAAGTAGACGCCGTCGGTGTCGGCCTCGATGAGCGCCACGCCTTGCGCCCTCAGCCCCGCCATCACCCCGTCTAGCAGCTCACGGCCGCGCCGCGTCACCTCGTCAGCGGCGTGGGCGTCGGCGAACAACGCCATGCTGCCCGCGCCCATGTAGCCGTAGGCGGAGTTGATGAGCAGCTTCATCGCCGCCTGCGTCGCGTTGTGGCGCCCCGCCTCGAGGGAACCGGGCGGCGCGGTGCGGGCGGCGGCCTTGTGCGCCAGGCGCAGCGTCGTCATGCGGTCCACAATGTGGAGCAGGATGCCCAGGTGGTCGCACGCCGGGCCGATACGGAAGACGCGCATGATGGACGGGTACAGCGAGGCGATGTCGGCCTTGACGACGCGCTCCGCGACGCCAATGGCGATCAGGTGCAGCGCGCCACCCTCGTGATTGCCGCTGGCGCGCAGGGCATTGCCGCGCGGCAGGGCGACGTCGGCGTGCAGGTAGGCGCGCACGAGCATCGGCTCCAGAATACCCATCGCCGGACCGGCCGACGCCAGGCGGCCATACGGGCGCGGGGCCATACCGGCCAGGGCAAAGGTCGCGCCCATGAGCCGCTGCGACAGCCCATCCACCTCGGCCACGTCGTCGAGGGCATAGCGGCGCACGGCGGCCGGGTCGTCGCGGTAGGTGGCAAAGACATCCGCCCCGGCGATGTAGGTGCGCTCCGGCGCGGCGACGCCGAAGTGCCGCGCCACATCCTTGAGGCGGTGGCTCGGCAGGTCGCGCGCGACGAAGTCGTGGCGGCGCACCGCGTCGAGGGTGTCAATCAGCTCGCGGCCCGGCAGGGAGTAGCGCGTCTGGCGGCTCGCGCCGGGGTAGCGGCCGGGTTCGGTGTGGCGCTCCAGGCGGCGCGGGCCGGGGGCGCGGCCGAGCAGCAGCGGAATATTGTAGGTGGCGGCCCGCGCTTCGAGGAAGGGCAGGTCGAAGCCGAACAGGTTGTGGTTCTCGATGATGTCCGGGTCGCGCTCAATGATGATGGCGCACAGGTCGCGGATCAGGCGAGCTTCGTCGTCCGGCGTCGGCGCTTCCAGCACTTCGGCCAGCCCGCGGCTGTCGCGCACGGCGGCCATGAAGATGCGGCCGCGCTGCGGGTCGAGGGCCGTCGTTTCAAAGTCGAACTGGAGGCGGTGGAGGTCGCCATAGGCGAGGCCGCGGAAGTAGACGCGGCCGGTCAGCAAGAGGTATTGCTCGGTGGGGCCGACGCGATAGTAGTCGCCCAGGTCGCCGAGGTTGGCGGGGCGCTCGCCGAGGCGGCGCGCGGCGCCGTCTAGCACGGCCCGCTCCAGCCCGCGCCCACTGGCCGCCGTCAGGAGGTAGCGGTAGGCGGGGGCGGGGCCGGGCAATTCGCGGTAGGTGATGGCTGCTCGGTCGGCGTGGGGGGCGTCTTCAGGGGCCAGGGCATCGCCGAGGCGCCGCAGGTCGTCGAGGTGGGCGGCGAAGAGCCAGGGGCGGAAGCGCTCGCGCTCGCAGAGGACGCGGTCGCCCGCCCGCCGCCACACCAACGCGTGGCCCTCGCGATCGGCCCAGACCGACACGATGCCGGGCGTGTCATCCCAGCCAAAAAGTTCTTCGTCCTGAACGGTCGTCGTCGTGAGCATAGCCACATTCCAGTATCGAAAAGGAAGCAGAAGTTTCATGCTTCCTCTCCTTATCAACCGTCATGCCCAGATTCTAGCATCGAACGGATGGTCTAGCAAATGGACGGCGGCCAGCATTTTACACTCAATTTACATCCGTCCGTCGCTCGTTAACACATTCTGCCGTCCTGGCTTGTACACTGTAGGCTACGCCGCAATGACGTATCGTACAACTTAGTGGGACGAGAACCGAAGGAAGGCAGATATGCTGCGCAAGAGTTTGGGCCTGGCGTGTGTGCTGATGGTGTTGGCTGTGGTTTTGGTGGCTGGCTCCAGGGCTACGGTTCACTCAGCGGTTCCTGTCGCAAGCGCCAGCGAGGCGGCGGTGATCCCATCCGATCCCGCCGCCACTCACCCCAATATCCTGTTCATCCTCACCGACGACCAGGATGTTCGCCTCGACTCGCTGGACTATATGCCCCACGTCAAATCGCTTTTGACGGACAAGGGTATTGACTTCGAGAACTTCTTCGTCACGGTCTCGCTGTGCTGCCCCTCGCGTTCCACCATCCAGCGCGGCCAGTATGCCCACAACACGCAAATCTACGGCAACTCGTACACGGCGGCGCACCCGGATGGCGGCTTTCAGAAGTTCTATAAGCTCGGCGAGGAGAACTCGACGATTGGCACGTGGCTGCACGACGCGGGCTACCGCACGGGCTTGATGGGCAAGTATCTCAACGGCTACCCGCAGACCTCCCCGCCCGGCCAGGTGCCGCCGAATTACATCCCGCCCGGCTGGGATGAGTGGGACAGCCCGACCGAGGGCCAGGCGAAGCCGGACCCTACCTGTTCCTATGACGGCCCCTATAGCGAGTACAACTACTGGATGAACGAGAACGGCACGATCGCTCCGTACAAGTGCGATGCGTCGGACTACATGGTGGATGTGCTGTCTAACAAGGCCAACACGTTCATCCAACAGGCGGCCACCGACAACAAACCGTTCTTCCTCTACCTGGCGACATACGCGCCCCACCAACCGGCGACCCCCGCGCCACGATACGCGAACCTGTTCCAGGACGTGACGGCGCCGCGTCCGCCCTCCTTCAACGAGCCGGACGTTAGCGACAAGCCGGACTACATCAAGAGCCGACCGCTGCTGACCCCGGCCCAGGTCAGCGCGATTGACGAGCTATACCGCAACCGCCTGCGGTCGCTTCAGTCGGTGGACGAGATGGTGGCCCGCCTGGTGGACACGTTGCAGACCACCGGCCAGCTCGACAACACCTACATCTTCTTCGTCTCGGACAATGGCTTCCACATGGGGGAGCACCGCCTGAACTCGGGCAAGCAAGCGCCGTATGAGGAGGACATCCGCGTGCCGATGATCGTGCGCGGCCCTGGCGTCCCGGCCGGTGTGACGCGGCCGCACCTGACGGTGAACGTAGACCTGGCGCCGACGTTCGCGGCGCTGGCGGGTGTGACGCCGCCGTCGTTCGTGGACGGGCGGTCCCTCGTGCCGCTCCTTCACGCCGACCCGCCGGGGCAGAACGACTGGCGGTGCGCGGTGCTGCTCTCCCATGGCGACGTGGACGAGGCGCCGCTCCAGACGAATAGCAGCCTTGAACCGCCGGACCCGATGGAGCTTGAGATGCAGGGGCCGAGCGCGGTCAGCCCGATCACGCCATTCGCTGGGCTGCGCACGGTGACGCAAACGTATGTTGACTACACGACCGGCGAGCGCGAGCTATACAATCTCCCGACCGACCCCTATGAGCTGCATAACATTGCGACGACGGCCAACCCGACGCACCTGGCGCAGCTCGACGACTGGCTGACGCGACTCTCGACGTGCGTGGGCCAGAGCTGCCGCGATATCGAGGGCAACGCGCCGTGGGGGGCGTGCGTCGGCTACCGCGCCTTCCTGCCCCACGTCGAGGATGGCGAAGCGGGCGCCGACGGCCAGTAACACGGCGACGGTATTGCGGGCCTTCGATGGCCTGGCACACTTTGTGCTTTAGGCGGCGATAGAGGTATCAACCTGTATCGTTTTACGGAGGCATGAATGAGTATCATCGCTTGGCTCGTCGTTGGCCTGCTCGCCGGCTGGATCGCGAGCATGATCATGCGGAGTGGCTACGGCCTGATTGGGGACCTGGTGTTGGGTGTTGTGGGCGCCATCGTCGGCGGTTGGCTGGCCGGCATCTTCCTGCACGCCGACTATACCACCGGCATCAACATCGAGACGATTATCACGGCCGTCATCGGGGCGATTATCGTCATTGCGATTGCCCGCCTTGTGACGGGCCGTCGCGTCGCTGGCTGAACCAACTACATAGTGTGGGGTAACGACACAGGACGAAGGCTCTCGAACGCCCTCGTCCTGTGTCTATTTCGGCCCGATAGGCAAAGCCGTAGCCGATCAGGGGTCGCTCGCGTGACGGTTGCGGGAGGCGGTTCGAAGGCAGACGACGAGGGCGGCGCCGAGGGCGAGGAGTACCGCCGCTGAGGGGTAGTGGAGCAGGGCGGATGCCAGCGGAGTGATCGCTGCGCCGATCAGCGCGGCAATGACCGGCCGGCGGAACAGGGCGAAGGCAAGCGCCCCCGCCGCCGCGCCCACAAACAGGGCCAGCGGCACGGTGACGGCCAATGCGCCGATGGCGACCGGCATGCCCGTTCCGCCGCGCTTCGGCGTCCAGAACGACCAGCTTTGCCCAACGACGGCCATGATGCCGGCCGCCGACGTGGCGTAGGCGGTCCAGGCGAGCTGTGACGCCAGCCAGACCAGCGCCGCGCCCTTAACGACATCCAGGGCGAAGGCGACCACGGCGATGCGCCGCGCATGACGCGCGTTGTCGCCGGGCGAGCCGAGCAGGCGAACCACAAGGGCGGCGGACGGAATGGCGCCGACGAAGTAGCCAAGCGCAGCCCAGGCGAGAAGATTGAGGCCCATAGGGGGAAACGGGACGGGCCGAGGGGAGCCAGCCGCCAGAGCGGTGTGACCCCGCCCGGCCCGTGAGAGTTACTCGGCCGGTTCGGTCTCGGGTTCGCCGTCTTCCCCGCCGTCTGGGTTCAGGTCCGGGTTCAGGCGATAGTAGGCGTGATTGCCGCGCGTGCTCCGCACCAGAATCTTGCGGTTGATCGATTCCTTGATCATCTCCTTCATTTGCTTGTTGGAGAGGTCGAGGACTTCTTTGTTGCGCAGAGCGCGCAGGCTGTCGAAGATTTCGATGAACAGGACCGGCTGGTCGAACTGTTGCATCATCTCGTTGAAGATCTGCCATTCCTCGTCGCCGATGTCTTCGAGGCTGCCGTCGGCGCCTTCCAGATCCGGCTCGAGCACCTCCGGCTCCGCGTGGCTGTCCGTCTCCTCGGGCGACGGCGGCTCTTCCGCGCTGATCTCTGGCTCTATGACGGCGCTGTCGGTTGTCGGCTGCGCCTGGCTCGGCTTGCCCCGTCGGCCGCCACGCCGCGAGCGAGACTTGCTCGCGCTCTCGGCGGCCGACGCTGGGCCTGGCCCGGTCTGGCGCGGGCGGATGACCTCGATCTCATCGTCGAGGGATTCGGGCGCGAACTGGCTGAGTTTCAACGGGTCCTCACCCGGCAGGAAGACCTCGGTCACCGAGCCGCTGCTGAACACCTGCACCAGGTTGCGCTGCTCGGCCTCGCGCACGAAGTCGCGGAACTTCGAGAACGGGCGCCCCTTCTTATCCTTGAGCTTAGTCTCGTCGAAATCGCCCATCAACTCGACCATCAAGAGCTTGAGGGTGGCGAGGGTGGCCAGGTTCCCCCGCTGCCGCGCCAGCTTGACGGCCTGCACCAGCACGACGAACGGGTCTTTCTCGCGTCTGCCTGGGCGCCGCCCATCCTCCTCGTCTTCGTCCTCGTCGTAGCGCCCGACGACGTTCGAGTAGAAGATGAACTCGTCGGCGCTCTGGGCCAGGTGCGACGAGGCCGCGTCGGCGACGCCAATGACAATGGCGCGCTTTCCCTGCTGGCGGATTGCGTTGATGAGCGGGATGAAATCCCGGTCGCCGGTGATGATGACGTAGGTGTCAATGTTGGGGTGGGTGTAGAGGGTCTTCATGCAGTCAATACACATGTGGATATCAACTGAGTTTTTGATGGCGCGGCCGATGCGACCCTCTTCCCGATCATAGTAGTAGGTCGGGACGTACATCGGCTCGATGCTGTTGGCGTACAGGGCGTTGGTGACGCGGGGGTAACGATACCAGTCGGCATAGGCGCGGGCGATGGTCACCCGCCCATATTCCGCACACTTATCGCGGATGCTGTCGAAGTTCGGTTGCTCGCCGTACTTATTGCGGATCGAGATATAGATATTCTCGAAATCCACGAACACGGCGACATCAGTTGTTGCCATAAACTTCTTGTTCTAACCTCTCATCCTTCGTAGGAGGCCGCGCCATCTCCTGACGCGGCATGGGGTGTCTGTGGAAGCGAGTGTGCAGCGGGTTGGCCGGACCGCCCCAGTGACTCGCGCTGTGGGAGGCTCGCCAGAATGCGCCATCGCCCGCTGGCGTTCCTCGCGAGGCTCAAAAAAAGACCGTTCCTGACCTGCCCGACCACGGGAAGGCGCGGGAAAATGGTCTTGCGAGTCAATTATACAATAACAAGGCGCGTTTCCCAAATCCATGCCCGCGCCCACATCCTCCAGTCGAAGAGGTTTGACGCGCGGGTGATGTGCCGCTAGAATATCAGGCCGCAGAATAGCTTGTGGCGCCACCTCCGACCAACGCGCCTGCTGCTTACAAGGAGATCAGCCCGTGACGGACTATCCTGACAATAAGCCACGCACCCACCTGCCTATACCGGATCGGCCTTATGCTGGTCTCGTTACGTATGACGCCAAAGCTGACGATGCTCAGTTTCCGTCCATCGAGCCGCTACGCCCACCGGCGGGCGCGCCGAATGTGCTCATCATATTGCTCGATGATGTGGGGTTTGGGGCCGGCAGCGCCTTCGGCGGTCCGTGCGCCATGCCGACAGCGGAGCGGCTGGCGGCGGGCGGCCTGAAGTACAATCGCTTCCACACCACGGCGCTCTGCGCGCCGACCCGCTCGGCGCTCTTAACCGGGCGTAATCATCACGCGGTGGGGATGGGGGGAATCACCGAGGTGGCGACCTCGGCGCCTGGCTACAGTTCGATTCGTCCCAACACCGCCGCGCCGCTGGCTGAAGTGCTCAAGCTCAACGGCTATAGCACCGCGCAGTTCGGTAAGTGCCACGAGGTTCCCGTCTGGCAGACCAGCCCGATGGGGCCGTTCGACGCCTGGCCGACGGGCGGCGGCGGCATGGAGTACTTCTACGGCTTCTTGGGCGGCGAGACCAACCAGTGGTATCCATCGCTGTACGAGGGAACCACGGCGATTGAGGTGACGAAGACGCCCGAAGAGGGCTACCATTTCATGGAAGACATGACGGACAAGGCCATCAACTGGGTGCGCCAGCAAAAAGCCCTGATGCCCGACAAGCCGTTCTTCATGTACTTTGCCCCTGGCGCCACCCACGCGCCGCATCATGTACCTAAAGAATGGGCCGACAAGTACAAGGGGCAGTTTGACGAAGGATGGGACAGGCTCCGCGAGACCATGTATGCTCGGCAAAAGGAACTGGGCGTCATCCCGGCCGATTGCGAGCTGACGCCGCGCCCCAGTGAAATCCCGGCCTGGGACGACATGCCAGAGGCACTGAAGCCCATCTTGCGACGCCAGGTGGAGGTTTACGCTGGGTTCCTTGAGCATACAGACTATCACGTGGGCCGCCTGGTGGACGCGTTGCAGAGCCTGGGCGTTCTCGACGACACACTGATTTATTATATCATCGGCGACAACGGCGCCAGCGCCGAGGGAACGGTCAACGGCACATTCAACGAAAGCTTCGTCTTCAACGACATGTCGGCATTGGAGACTCCAGAGTTCCTGGCCGCGCATATTGATGAGTTCGGCGGCCCCAACTCCTACAATCACTTCTCTGTGGGTTGGGCGCACGCGATGGACACCCCGTACCAATGGACCAAGCAGGTGGCCTCCCATTGGGGTGGCACGCGCAACGGGACGATCATTCACTGGCCCAACGGGATCGTGGCCAGGAACGAGGTGCGCTCCCAGTTCCACCACGTGATTGACGTCACCCCGACTGTTCTCCAGTGCGCCGGGTTGCCGCAACCTCTCTTCGTCCACGGCGTTCAGCAGATGCCGCTGCACGGTGTGAGCATGCACTACAGCTTCGACGATGCCAGCGCGCCAGAGCGCCACGAAACCCAGTACTTCGAGATGTTCGTCAACCGCGGCATCTATCACAAGGGCTGGACGGCTGTCACGCGGCATAGCACGCCCTGGATCGTCGAACCGCTACGGCCCTATGACGAAGACGTCTGGGAGTTGTACGACACGAATACCGATTGGAGTCAGTCGCGCAACCTGGCCGCCGTGATGCCCGAAAAGCTCGCCGAGTTGCAGCGTCTGTTTCTCATCGAAGCGGTCAAGTACAATGTGCTGCCACTGGACGACCGGCGTATTGAACGCTTTGACCCTGATCTGGCAGGGCGGCCGAAGCTGATTCGCGGTCAGTCGCAACTGCTGTTCAGCGGGATGGGACGCCTGAGCGAGAACACGGTGTTGAACCTCAAGAACAAGTCACATTCGGTGACGGCGCAGCTCGTTCTCCCCAAAGCGAGCGCCGGTGGCGTCATCATCGCTCAAGGCGGCGCGTTCGGCGGCTGGTGCCTGTACTGCAAGGATGGCCGGCTGAAATACTGCTACAACCTGCTGGGCCTTGAGCGGTTCTACGTCGAGTCCAATGCGCCTCTGGCGGCCGGCCACCGCCAGGTACGGATGGAGTTCGCCTACGATGGGGGCGGTCTTGCCAAGGGCGGAAATGTCGCGCTGTTCGTGGACGGCGGCCAGGTCGGTGAGGGCCGCATTCCAGTTACCGTTCCGCTGATCTTCTCTATGGACGAGACAACCGATATAGGTTCGGACACCGCCTCGTCCGTAGCGGAGGACTATACGATGCACACCAGCGTGTTCAATGGCAAGATTGACTGGGTACAGCTTGACATTGGCACTGACGACGCCGACCACCTGATTACGGTCGAGGAGCGACTGCGCGTAGCGATGGCGCGCCAGTAGGGTTGGCTTCGGTGTCGCTCCCCAGGCTCACGCCGATGCAACTCCGCCGCTATGATGGCGCCGGCCGGGGGCCGATCTACGTCGCGTACCAGGGCAAGGTCTACGATGTGACGGCGAGCCGCCGCTGGCGCGATGGCCTGCATGAGAATCTTCACTGGGCGGGGTTCGATCTGACCGAGTTCCTGGCGGATGCGCCCCACGCGGAGGAGGTGTTCGCGCGTTACCCGGTCGTCGCGGAGTTGGTGACTCCGGAGTAACCGTAGATGCAGGAGGACATCAGGCGCGATGAGGGAAACGGGCCGGGTCTATTGGGGTAGGTTCTGGGCGGCGCTGGCGTGAGCCTGGCCCGTGGCGGTCGTCGGGCGGACCAGCAGCAGGGGCAGTCCGCCGCGGCGCAGCACCGATGAAGCGACGCTGCCGAGAAACAGACGGGACAACCCGGTGCGGCCATGCGTCGCCATGGCGATCAGGCCCATGCCCGCCGCGCGCTCCTCGTCGAGAATCGCAGCAGTTGGCGAGCCTAGCCGCAGCATTGTCTGCGCGCGCAGGCCCTCCGCTTTGACGCCGGCGGCGATGCCGGTCAGGTAGCGCTGCGTGTTGGTTGCGCCATCGTCATCGCCCTGGCCGTCGTGTCCCGGCTCGTCATCCCCTGACGAAGCCGAGGCGCCGGGCGAGCTGTTGATCGCTTGCATCAGCACGATGGTCCAATCCAGGGCGCGGGCGATCTCGACCGCGTTCGGTAGCACGGCCTCTGCGAACGGCGATCCGTCCAGGGGAACGAGCAGACGGGCGCGCGGCGGGGCTGGTTCGGCAGGGCCGTCGGGACGTAGCAGCCACACGGGAACGCGGCTGCGAGCAATCAGCGCTTCGGCCCCAGAGCCGTAGACCCAGCGGCCCAGCCCCGACCGACCGTGGGTTGTCATGACCACCATGTCGGCGTGGCGGAGATCGGTTTCGAGAAGAATTGCCTCGGCCGCGCGCGCGTATGGCACGACGGCATCCACAGCGATGCCCTGTTGCGCGACGCGGCGCGCGGCGTTTTCGAGATAGCTCTCGGCTTCTCCGACGGCGGCAAGCTGCGCGTCCAGGCTCTCCTCATTCAGGCCCGAGGCCCACGCCGCACGGACGAGGACGATTCGTCCGCCGCTGGTCTGGGCCAGTCGGATGGCGGTAGGCAGGGCGCGTTCACTCAGCTCTGAGCCGTCCAGGGGGGCGAGGATCGTTTTGATCATCGCTTGCTCCTCAAAACGTGGCAAGCAGGGGCACACGCCTGTGCGCCCCTGCGATTCGGTTGTCCTTTTGCGACTACCACGTAACTTGTCTGAGCGCTGCGGCTGCCGCTACTTAGCGGGCGCAGCCTGCGCGCTCGCCGGCGGCGCTTCGGCCTCGGTCGTGTGCCACGGAACACCGAGCCAGCGCAGGAGGAAGTAGTCCAGACCGTAGTAGCCCGCGACCTTCCAGGCGAGGACCAGAAGGATGGCGAGGAGCAAGAGGAAGCCGTTGGTGCTGGCGGAGCCGGCCATGATGAAGTTCCAGTTCATGAGGGCGCCGAAGAAAGCGGCGACGCCGACGAACGCGCCGATGATGAGGGCGACACCGACCAGGAATTCACCATACGCGACGAACTTGCCGAACCAGACGTAGGACTGGGTATCGAGCAGGAACTGGATGAAGCTGCGATACCAGTCGAAGGCGATCACGGGCTTGCCGTTGGGAGCAGCCACCGCACCCATCCAAAAGCCCTTGAGGGCGCTGCCGTCGCCGACCCAGCCCGGGTCACCGATCTTGTGGAGACTGGCCTGGATCCACTGCCAGCCGACCCAGACGCGGATGATGAGCCAGACGATGGCCATGCGTGTGTCGGAGAACAGGAACCTGGCGAGCGGCGGGTCTTGGACGATGGTATTCTTGCGGGTGACGATTTTAGCGGACATTGCTTCGTTTCCTCCTGAGAGACCTGGGTTTGTTTCTGGGGATGCGCCTGAGACCGAGGCGCATTCAGGGGTCCATGTTCAGCAGTATACGACACAAATTCCACATTCGCTGTAAATAGTCACTAACTCAACGTTATGGAATCGCAACGTTGCGGTTGTCCTAATCACACAAATCCCGTATCATTGTGGTGCTAGAGACTCGTTGCCCAATAGGAGAAAAATGGGTATGCAATCCAGGACAAAGGCAGGCGCGGGCGCCAATCTGCCCGGCGTGCCGTCCCCGCAACCCAACGGCGCCGCGCAAATGTCGCCCGAAGAGCGCGCCGCCGACGCGCGCTTCCAGGGCTTGCTCGAAGCTGCGCCGGACGCCATCGTGATTGTAGATGCGATTGGCACGATCCTGATCGCCAACACGCAGGCCGAGCGCCTGTTTGGCTACGAGCGCTCGGAGATGGTCGGCCAGCCCATCGAGATTCTGCTTCCGAAGCAGTTACGCGCCCTCCACGAGCGCCACCGCGACGATTACTACCACAAGCCGTCTACGCGGCCCATGGGCAGTGGGCTCGACCTTATCGCGTGTCGCAAGGACGGAAGCGACTTCCCAGTCGAGATCAGTCTTAGTCCGTTCGAAACGCCGGATGGGATGCTGGTCATCAGTGTCATTCGCGACATCACCGACCGCAAGCGGGCGGCGGATGAGCTGGAAGCGGAGGTTCTGCGCCGCACCGCGCACCTGAACGTCCTGCTCCAGTTCAGCCAGCAGCTGCTGCTGGCGCGCAGCCTCGACGCCGCCCTGCAGAAGGCCATCACCTCGGCCATGGGCCTTGTGCCAGAAGCGCAGCATGGGGCCATCTATCTTTACGACGATGTCAGTCAGCGCCTCGTGTTGCGCGCGAGTGTCGGTTTCAGGGGTGTGCCGCAGCTCAGCGTCCCGACGGATTTCGCCCTGGTCGGCCGCGCGTTCACGACACGTCAGTTCCAGGGGGCCGACTCGCGGCAGGAGTACGAGGCGTGGTTGGGGGGTGTCAGCCTGGCGGAGCGGAAGCGGATTCTGGAGGCATTCGGGACGACCGAGATGCCGACGGGTGTGGTCGCCTTCCCGCTCATCGCCCACGATACTGTGCTGGGCGTGTTGCGCCTTGTCCGCGAGCACGGGGAGGGGCCGTTTGCGCGCGAAGCCCGCGGGACCCTCGAGGCGCTGGCGAACCTGGCGGCAGCAGCGATCCTGGAGGAGCGGAGCCGACGCGAGGCGGCGAGCCTCTCGACCGAGGTGGAGCGGCTCGAAGAGCAGCATCGCATGATGGCCGAGCGCCTCGATCACGCTGAGGCTGGGATGCTCCAGGCCGCGCGCCTGGCGGCCGTGGGGCAGCTGTCGGCGTCTATCGCCCACGAGATCAATAACCCGCTCTATGCCGCGCGCAACTGCCTGTATCTGCTCGAAGAGGACCTGCCGCCCGATCAGCAGGACTCACCGTACCTGGCGATGGCGCGCGACCAACTGACGCGAATCGCCGGCATCATCGAGCGGATGCGCGATTTCTACCGGCCGACGCGGGGCGACATGGCGCCGTGTGACCTCAACCAGATTCTCGAGGAAACACTGGCGCTGGCCGGGCTGAACATGCGTCACGGTGCAATCAAGATGATCTTCGCGCCGGCGCGGGAGCTGCCCAAGGTCCTCGGCAGCGATGACCAGCTCCGCCAGGTGTTCCTCAACCTGGTGCTCAACGCCATTGATGCCATGCCCAACGGCGGCACGTTGACGGTACGCACCGAACCCGGGCCGTCTGTTGCCATCGTGGAGGTGCAGGACACGGGTGTCGGCATACCCGACGCGATTCGAGCCCGCATCTTCGAGCCGTTCTTCACGAACAAGCCGACAGGCACCGGCCTGGGCCTGGCGATTTGCGGCCATATCGTAACCCAACACAGCGGCCAGATTGAGGTCGAGAGCCGCGAAGGGGAGGGGACCATGTTCAGGGTGGCCTTGCCCTACCGGCCGCGCTTGTGACGAGGAGTGTAGAAAGGACGCTGTTATGACTCAATCGCCCGCTCAAATTCTGGTCGTGGACGACGAGCTTCCCATCCGAACGACGATCGCGGAGATGCTCAAGCGCCAGGGCTATGACGTGAGCACAGCGGGAACAGGGGAAGAGGCTCTTGGGCTGGTGTATCAGCGCCCGTTCGACCTATTGTTGCTCGACCTCAAGATGCCTGGCCTGAGCGGCCTGGATGTGGCGCAGCGCGCCCGCGAGCGCCTGCCCGAAGTCGCCATTATTATCCTGACCGGCCACGGCTCCCTGGAGAGCGCGATCGAGGGGCTGCACCTGGGCGTGTTCGACTACATGCTCAAGACGGCCAGCCCGAAAGAAGTCCTCTCCCGCGTCGAGGCCGCGCTGAACGCGCAACGCGAGGAACGCCGCAAGCGCCGCTTGATGCAGACGCTGGCCTCGGTGGTCACGGAGTTGGAGGGAAACCAGGAAGCGTCGAAGCGGGATATCGCGTCCACCGACGGCTGGATCACCGTGGGCGACCTTCAGATATCCACGTGGAAGCAGATTGCGCGGCGCGGTGAGTTGGTGCTCAACCTCACACCGACGGAGTTTCGCATTCTGGTATGTCTGGCGCAGCAGGCCGGCCAGGTCATGACCTATCAGCAGATCGTGCAGTGCGCCCAGGGCTATGAGGCCGATCTGTTCGAGGCGACGGAGCTTGTCAAGCCCCACATTTACCACCTGCGCCAGAAAGTCGAGCCGGATCCGGCCAACCCGCGCTACATCCTCACGGTGCGCGGCACCGGCTACCTGCTCTCGCCGACGCCCGGCGAGCGCGGGGAGAGCGTTCGCCACTGATACGCCGCGCTTAAACAAACGTGGCTCGCGGTTTATGATACGCCTCTATCTTTGCACTTTGCTGTGCAGCGGGGTGTGGGGGCCGCAGGCCCACGAACCCTCTCCTTCGCGTCGTTCAGGGGCGGAGTCCCCACTGAAGAAGGGGAAAGGGGGTGGTTTTGAGGGCGCAACCCTCCAAGCCTCCCCACCAGACACAAACTGCAAACATAGAGATACGCAAGTTGCGTGGATTGTCGCCGCAATTATGCTGGCGCTGGAGAGCCATCTCCAGCGCCTCCGACGGGCGGTGGAGTTGGCACTCCACCGCGAGCGGAATGCGGCAACAAATAGTTGAGGATCATAAGTCGTTACTACGTTTCCACGACCCCCTGTGAACAGGCCAATGGAAGCAGAGCGCCCTGGCAGCTAGGTCAGGGCGCTTTGTACTTTCTGGAGCAGTTGGGGGAGCGGCGCGGGCTTGTTGATGTAGTCCGTCACGCCGAGCCGCTCGAGGTCGCGGCGCAGGGCCGGGCTGGAGCGTGATGCCAGGACGATGATCCGCACGGGAACGTGCTGCTCGCGGAGCAGGCCGATGAGGCGGGCGCAGCCGAACGGGTCCGGCGACGGGTCAATGATCAGAACGTCGGGATGGTGGCGTTGCGCGCTCTGCCAGGCCTCGCGGGTCGAGCCGACGACGGCGAGCGTGGCGTCGGGGACAACACGGCCCACGCCGGCCTGGGTCACCCTGGCGGCGCTGGAATCTGCATCTACGATAAGGACGTGTGAGCTCATGTGTACTCCGAGACGGCTTACTTCACTAGGCTAACTATCTATGGCCTTTAGTATAACGGCAGGTTGGCTGTTCGGGCGTTGAGGGTTGATAACGGGGAGTGGAGAGGTGATTACCTTGGGGGCAAATGGGAGCCGCCACCCTCGCACGAGGGTGGCGGCTGCCGCAATGAAGCTGCTCTTACGCGTACTCGCGCGTCCAGGCCAGGCCAAGGCGCTCCAGGGTTTCGGGCCTGGGCATGCCGCTGACGACATCCCAGCCCGTCATCTCGTAGTAGACGTCCTTGGCCGCTTCCAGCTCTTCGACGGTCACGCCGAGGCCGGCGCTCGCGCCGTCCTCCAGCACCTTGTGTAGGCGCTTGGGCAGCTTGTCGGCGTCGCGCCCCATGCCCTCGCGGGCGTTGAACTCGCGCATCATGTTGATGCGGCGCTCGCCGACTTCGAGCAGCTCATCCATGGTGACGTCCCAGCCGGTGACGGCCTTGACGTACTCGGGGAGCTTGCTCGGCTCGTACATCTCCCACGTCGGACCCCAATCGAACTGGCACAGGTTGAGCGTGTCCATCAGGCTGAACAGGCGCTGCGTCCGTACCGTCCACTCGACCTTGGCCGGGTTGAGCACCGTCACCGGCTGCGGGTTGTTCAGCCCGAGCGGCGCCAGGCGAACCGGATCGTAGCTGTCAGGGTCGTAGCCCGGATCGTGGGCGGAGGACATGTGGTCGGCGCCGAACGGGTTGACGGCGTAGATGAGCGCCAGGCTGCGCTTGACCTGCGGCATGTGGGCCGGAGCTTCGGCGTTCTTGACGGTGATAAGGTACTCGTCGGCGCCGTTGTCGAGCTGGCGCGCCGCGCCCGCCGAGCCTTCGGCCAGCAAGTCGCCGAGCTTACCAGCGCGGTAGGTCATCGCCTCGATGCAGGCGAGCATCGCCTTGCCGTTGCCGAATTGTAGGTCCATGTCGCCGACGTAGTCGGTGGGCAGGAGACCGTTCATGTTCGTCTCCATCGCCCAGGCGATGGTCGCGCCCGCGCCGATGGCGTCGAGGCCGTACTTGTTGCACAGCTCGTTGGCCTTCATCATGGCTTCCATCGAGCCGACGCCGACATACGAACCGAGGGTCGCCATGTTCTCGTACTCGGGGCCGCCGTAGAGAGGATCAACCTTGCCGTACTCCGGGTCGTCCATCTCGACCACGCGCTTGCACTTGGTGGCGCAGGAGTAGCACGTATCGCGCTCAGTCAGGTACGTGCGGAACATCAGCTTGCCGTCAATCTTCTTGTTGTCCTCGAACGAGCCGGAGTTCCAGTTGCGCGTCGGCAGGCCGCCCGCGTGGTGCTGCGAGGTGACGATGCCGGCGGTGCCGTACTTGCCGAAGGCCTTGTCGAAGTCGGTCTTGATGAAGTCGCGCCCCCAGCGGGTCATCTCCAGCACCTTCTGCCGGTCGGCGAGCTTCGGCTTCATGTGGCCGCGCACGGCAATGGCCTTGAGCTTCTTGGAGCCCATCACCGCGCCGAGGCCGTTGCGCCCGTGGGCGCGGCACGCCATGTTGATGATCGCGGCGACCTTGACCAGATTCTCGCCAGCCGGGCCGATGCAGTTCACCTCGACATGATCGTCGCCCAGTTCCTTCTTCAGGGTGGTCCACGTCTCACCCGTGTCCATCCCCCACAGGTGTTCGGCGTCACGCAGCTCGGCCTTGCCCTCGTGCAGCCAGAGGTAGACCGGCGTCGCGCTGCTGCCCTTGATGACGATGGCGTCGAAGCCGGCGAACTTCGCCTCGGCCGGCCAGAAGCCGCCTGCCTGGCTGTCGCCTGCGCCGCCTGTCAGCGGGCTTTTCGCCGTCGCGGTCGCGCGGCTTTGCCCGTGAACCGGCGTGCCGGTCAGCACGCTCAGGCTGAAGATCAGCTCGTTCTCAGGCCCGAGCGGGTCAGCGCCAACCGGTACATCTTTCAACAGGTAATACATGCCCATCGCGCTACCGCCCATGTACTTGCGGTAGAACTCGTCGGGCGGGGTCTCGACCTCCAACTGGCGATTGGTCAGATCAACGTGGAGGACGCGGCCATGATATCCATACGGCATAATCGTCTCCTCTTTGAGTGCCACGGATTCCCGCAATGCGATTCTGCTTGTGCCAATACGTGACATGCGGCCTCAGCTTTGTAGTGAGGCTGCATGCACAATATCTATGATACCAGGAGCCGAGCGATTCGTATGTGGAGATATCACCACCCGGCGATAACGAACCTTCTCGAACAGGACACCCTGGGTCAGGTGGGCCGGAGGCGCCATCGCCGGTGCGGCTAGTCCGCCACCAGTCCTTCTTCGATGCAGCGGTCCGTGACCTGTCGCAGAACGTCGGGCGGCTGCGCGCCACTCACCAGGTAGCGCTCGCCGAAAATGAACGCCGGGACACCGGAGAGACCGGCCTGAGCCGCGAAGCTCTCATCGGCGAGGACGTGATCCAGATAGACCCGGTCCGTCAGCGCCGCGCGAAACGCCTCCGAATCGAGGCCAATCTCGCGCGCGATGTCTACCAGCGTGTCGGCCAGGGTGATGTCGCGCCCTTCTTGCCAGTAGGCGCGGAAGACGGCGCGGTGATACGGTTCGCCGCGCCCCTGGGCCTCGGCGAACTTCGCGCCGGCGTGGGCCATGCGTGTATTGCCAGTCTCGGTCAGGGCGGGCTGCTTCATCTCTAGCCCGAATCGCTCCCGGGCCATCGCCTCGACGCGCGGCCAGCCGGTGGCGATTCGGGCGCGATACTCCGGCGGAATGGGGGGCGCGCCAGGTGGGCGAAGCTCGAAGGCGCGAAACTCTACGTCAACAGCACGGCTTTCTTTGAGCGTGTCCAGACCGGACACGGCCATGAAGCACCACGGTCACACATAGTCGCTAAAGACCATCACGGGCACGGTCGGCATAGTATTGCGCTCCCCTCGTCGTGGGCGTTGATCGGGCAAAAGGAAGGGCCGCGCGGCGCCCAGTTCCGCGCGGCCCTTCCTTAGATGGAGGAGGAGAAACCACACTCAGAAGTATAGGGGACTCCTGGGTGTGGGGCTGGACTGCTGCCCTATCGGTACCCACCGGCTACCCAACGCTGGTGGCGTCAGGTTGCGCGGCGGCGGCCTGGCGCCCGTTGCCGTGGGCGTGGGCGGCGCGCTCATACGTCGTTGTCACGATGGTATGGAGGCCGCCCCGCACCAGGAAGTCGCCGCTGACCTCGATGCGGATGGGGTCGGCGGCGGCGACGAAGTCGTCCATAATCTCGTTGATGACGCGCTCGTGGAACGCGCCCTCGTTGCGGAAGGACCACAGATAGAGCTTGAGGGACTTCAGCTCGACGATGCGGGGGCCGGGGGTGTAGACGATGCGGATCTCGGCGAAATCTGGCTGGCCCGTCATGGGGCAGAGGCAGGTGAACTCGGGCGAGCTGATGGTGACGGTGTACTCCCGATCCGGATAGGGGTTGGGGACCGTCAGGAGTTCTTTGGACGGTTGGCTTGGCATAGCAACACCTCGATCTGCTGCGGTTAATGAGAATTCGGACGACCAAAAGTATAGTGGAACCGCCAACACTTCGCCAGAGCAGTGATTGCTTCGCTCCGCTGCTCACGAAAATACGCCTCAACGCAATGACGCAACGACGCGATGACGCAAAGAGAGATAAATCTTCAGTCTGTTGGCGTCTTTGCGCCTTTGCGTCTTTGCGTTCTCCTTCCGCTCGGAAACGTGTCGGGGCGGCGCATGTCGTCACACCGCTTTGGGGGGGTTGGGGCGACGCAGAAAGGGCGAGCCAGTGGCCCGCCCTTCTCATATCATGTTCGGTTGTGTCGCTCAACCGCCTGTGCCGACGCGCAGCATGTCGTCCCACGTGGCCGGGTCGAGCGTGCCTTCCACCTTCTTGCCGTTGACAAAGAACGTGGGGGCGTTGGTGATCTGCTTGTTCTGCGCGTCCAGCGTCGAGGCGCGGACGGCGGGCAGGTAGCGGCCGGAGTCGACGCACTGGTTGAACAGGTCGAGGTTCATGCGCCCGACGTCCTTCGCCATCGCCTTGAGGGTGTCGGCGCTGAATGCGCCCTGGTTCTGTCCCTTCTGACGGGCGTAGAGCAGGTCATGGTAGGGCCAGAATCGCCCCTGCTCGTGGGCGCACAACGCCGCCGCGCCGGCCGCTTCGCTCTCCGGCCCGGTCAGCGCCAGGTCGCGCCAGATGAGCCGCACCTTGCCGCTGGGGAACCATTTCTGGCGCAGCATAGGCAGGGTGTCCTGGGCGAACGGACGCGAGTACTGCGACTGGAAGTCGGCGAACTCAAGGATCGTGATGGGCGCGTCGGCGGCGCCCTCCATGGGAAAGCCTTCCGGCGTCGAGTCGGGCCGGTTGGCGCCGCTTGGATAGACGACCTGGCCCAACTGAGCGTTGGCGGAGGCGCTGCCCAGCCCGCCCGGCTGCACCGGCAGGCCGTTCTCGAACTGTACGGCGCCTGGGGGAACATCCGCGCCGCCGCCCGCCGGCTGAGCCGCCGGCGCTACCGCGGAGGCGACCGATTGCGCCTGCTGCCCACCAATGAGACGCGGGAGACCAACGAAGATCAGCAGGGCCAGCGCGACGACGATGACGGTTCCGAGGATGAGGTGGATGGGCTTGATGACGATTTCGCGCGGCCCACCGCTGGTGGTCGCTGGGGGTGGAGGCTGTTGCGCGCGGGCGGCGCGGTTGTGTTTACGGGACAAGTAGGCTCCGATTAGCGCCCGAGGGCGAGTGCGTTGGCGACGAGCGCCTCGATCTGCGCCGCGCTCGTGAAGCCGCCGCGGCGCAGCTGTTGCAGGTTGCCCTGGCGGTCAACGATCCACGTCGTTGGGTAGCCGGTGACGCGGTACAACTGCGCGGTGGACGTATCTGTATCGAGGACGGTCGGGAAGGTCAGGCCTTGCTCGCGCATATACTGACTGACCTTGTCGGGCGTCTCGGCCTGGTTCACGCCCAGCACGACAAGGCCCTGGTCCTTGTACTTGCGGTAGGTCTCTTCGAGGGCGGGCATCTCGATGGCGCACGGCGCGCACCAGGTGGCCCAGAAATTGACAAGCACCGGGCGGCCCTTCAGGTCGCTGAGGCGTATCGTCTGGCCGTCGGGGGTCTTGAGCGCGAAGTCAGGGGCCGGCTGGCCGAGGTTGGCGGCGCCGGCGCGGTCGAGCGAAACGCTGACCCCGGCGCTGCTATCGTTCACGCCGACGGCGGCGATGGGCTGGGCGCGAGACGGCGCGACCGGCCGCATGCCCAGCTCGACCGGCTTGGAGCCGTCCGACGCCTGGCGGCCGAGCAGGAAGCCGCCGATCAAGACGACGACCAGGACCCCGGCTGTGGCAACGATCCAACCGATGCGCACGAGCTGGTGATTGCCGGGTGGCTCGTCGAGGGAGCGTAACGTTGTGTCGGTCATGACCGCCTTCCGTAGACAACATCGAAGCACGCGCGAAGGGCGCGAGTTCCATGTATCTAACGCAAATCGGCCGACCGGGATACGGGTTTAGGCGCGCTTTCCGACCTTGAACGTGGCCTGGGTGGGGATGTATTCGCTGGCGAAATTGTCGCGGGCAACGACCTGGCCGCCCTGCTTGATGACCCGGCTGTACTTGATGTCCATGCCCTCGCGCGGCCACTCGACCTGCTTCTGCTGGCCGACCGGGAGTGTCGTGTCATCCTCGTAGACGGGCGGGCCGGGCGGCTGGCGGTTGCTGATCGTCGGTCCGTCGAGGCTGACCTCGCGCGCCGGCTTCGTGCCGTAGAGGCGAACCGTCAGGCTCGAGTTGGCGGGGTTGATGGCCGTCTGGATCAGGATGGGCTTGCCGGTGTCGTTCTTGAACTTCAGGTCCACGTTGGGCGTGAAGATGGTGGCTTCGAGGCCGAGGGGCTTGTTCCCCTGCTCGTAGTAGCTGACGCGGTAGGCGTGCGCCCAACGCTCGACAATGGGCAGCCCAGACCAGAAGGCGGCGCGGAAGAGGGTTGTCGAGACCTGGCACACGCCGCCGCCTGCGCCGCGCTGCGTCTGGTTGTCCACGATAATGAGCGTCTCGTCGTAGCCCGCCGCGGCGCTGATATCGCCGACGATGTCGTTGAAGGAGAATACCGCGTCCGGCGGGATGACGACGCCGTCGAACTTGGACGCGGCCAGGGTGATGTTCTTGACGCGGCCCGCCTCCGACCCCTGGAAGAAACTCGTTTCCTCCCAAATAAGCTCGCGGATGCCCAGGTTGTCGGGCTGGCTCGCGTCAATGCGGGGCGGCGTCTGCTTGACCACGGCCTGGACGCGGCGCTCGGCCGCCGGCGCGTCTGAGGCGCTTGTCGCTGCGAGCGCCGCCTCGCGCAGGCGGTCGGTCGTAGCGAACACGTCGAGGTTCTGTCCTGACTGGCTCGGCTGGACGACCGAGACTCGCCTGGCAGCGTTGTCCCACTTCAGCCGCGCGTCCCGCGCCGGGCGGTCAATGTCGGCGGCCAGCTTGGCGACCCAACGCTGGAGCTGGGCCTTGTCCATGTCTACCGTCAGGCGCCCGCCGTCTTCGATGCGGTACGACAGCATTGGCTCCATGTCGGCCGGCTTGAGGCTCCACGTGCGGTCGCCGAAGACGAGCGTCAGCGGCGTGGCGATGACGCGGGCGGCCTGGCGCGCCGCGTCCGTCGAGTCCGATACTTGCGGGAGCGCATCGGTGAGCGGCAGGTCCAGGCTGCCGGCGGACCCGTGGGTGAATAGCTCCTGCAGCCCGCTGACGACGGCGGGCGTGTCCAGGCGCAGGCCGCGCTGGGCCGGGACGGCATACGTCGTGGAGCCGGCGACGGCGACGCTGGCGTCCCTGGGCGCGACGGCCACACCATTGGCGAGGCGGTTGAGGTAGGCGTTGAACGTCGCGGCGTCAATGGTGATGCGCGGGTCAACGTCGGTGGCGTGGAGGAGCAGCAGGAAGGGGCGCAGGGGAGCGAGTAGCCCCTGGCGGCCCTCCTGGTAGGCGAGATCGGCGGTGGCCTGGGGATCGAGGCGCGCGCCCAGGTCGGTGTACGTCGGCGCCCAAAGCTTCTGGCCGGCGCGCATCTGCACCGTCTGGCGCGCCAGGGTCGGGGCGACCTGCGCGCGCAGGAAGTCTTCGGCCTGGGGGCGCGTCAACCCGCCCAGGTCGTAGCCCACGACGTGGACGCCCAGGTAGACCCGCTCGCGATAGACGAACAGGTAGCTGGCGACGGCCAGGACGATGAGGATCGCAACGGTCAGCCAGAGGCGCTTCATGCGGGGCCGTTCTCGAAGTGACCAACACGTAACATCACATAACAATGTATACCCGATACTGCCTCAAGAGTCAAGCGTGGCGGCTCACGGCGGGTCGGGGCGCACGTCGCACACCTGGCCGTTGGCGGCGCTGATGACGTATTGCTGCGGCTGGGTCGCCGTCGGACCGGTCTGCACGGTCTCCGCGCCGCCGAGAATGCCGGAGGCGACCAGGGTGGACGAGCCGATCACGGCGCGTATGTCGTAGGTCAGGCAGGGGTTCACCGGGCGGAAGCGGAAGTATCCGTCGGCGTTGGTGTAGGCGCTCTGGAGGTAGACGCCGCTGGTGTTGCTCGCCCCGCCCGGCGGGAGCCAGAGCTGCACTTCGGCGTTGGCCTGGGGCTGCGACAAGCCGCCGCTGCACGACGCGACCAGGTAACCGGCGACGACGCCGGTAGGGGGGCCGAGGCTGATGGAGACGTTGCCCGCGACCGACTGGCAGGGAATGGTGAACGCCTGGGTGAACGCGGCAAGGTCTATGCTGTCCACGCCGCCGGACGGGAAGGGGACGGGCTTGCGCGGCGCCGACACTTGCACAGTGTAGGGGCGGCCGGAGGTCAGGTTGGGAAAGCTGACCACGCCGGCGGCGCTCAGGGTCTGGGCGCCGACAACGGACCCGGTCATGTCGGTCAGCGTGACCGTCGCGCCGGCGTAGATGGAGCCGGGCGAGGTGAAGCTGCCATTGCACGCCGTCAGCGTCAGGGTGACCGGCGCGCACGTCGTCGGGATGCCAGGGCAGACGACCGGGAAGCCGCCGAAGTCGAAGCCGGGCGGCATGGGGAAGCCCTCTGAGGCGGAGGCCACGTCGCTGGCGATGGGGAGGCTGCCGTTGGGGACGACGCGTTCGATTTTGACCGCGCCCAGGCCGACGAGATTGCGCAGCGCGGCGCCGTTGGGCGCGAAGACGTCGTGCTGCCAATAGGTAGCGCTGATGACGGCGCTGCCCTTGAATCCGGCGTTGATGACGCCCCAGGTGGAAAAGTCTATGTACTCGACGCTCTGCTGGCCTAGCTGCTCGCACACGTAGTCTATCAAGCCGTTCTGGTCATAGATGAACAGGACGAAGTCGGTGAAGCCGGGGTAGGGGACGATGTTCTGGATGGCGAGGCTGGTCTCCAGGCCCAGGGAGTTGCCGCGCTGGAGCAGGCTCGGCACGGCGATGAGGCCGACGCCGGAGGATAGCCCGCCCTGCCCTGCGCCCGCCTGCCACGTGTAGCCCTCATTTTCCGAAATGAGGTTGTAGGCGACGGCCTGGGTCGGGCTGCTGCCGGTCGAGCCGCTGTACTGCACCAACTCGGCGGTGGCCGTGATATTCGGCGCGCTGACCAGCGGGTCGCCGGGGCTTGTCCATGCCTGGCTCTCGACGCGCACCGCGCCAACGTAGTTGCCCGGTAGGTTATTGACCAGCGGTAGGTAGAAAAGCTGCGCGCCGCGTGGGCAAACCCAGTCCACCATGGTGGTGACGATGCCGCCCCCGTGGTCCAGGAAGTACACCTTCACCTTGGCGGCTGTCGTGCCGGATAGGTTCTGGACGTAGATGCGCGTGTCCCAGCCCTGCTCCTCGCGGTAGGTGAGCGGGCCGTAAGCGACCTGCGAGCCGCCGCCGTCGTCGAGACAGCCGCCGGTTGCGGCGTAGCACGGCTCAGCCGCGACGCCATTGTACGTCATCAGCAGATTGGGGCCGATCTGGTCGGCGACGATGGCAAGCGGTTGACTGGCGCGAAGCCAGGCGGCGGTGACGACGCCCTGGGGCAGGCACGTGCTTACGTTGAACACGGCAGCGTAACCGGGCGAAAGCTGGCTGATCGAGCAGATCTGGCTGCGCAGGCACTCGTCCTGCGCCTTGAACCACAGCTCGACCGATGTACACTCCGTCCCACCGTTTTGGATATACAGCCAGGAGTTGAAGCCGCCGTAGCCGCTGTAGACGGCTGGCGCGTAGTAGGCGTAGCCGCCAAACGTCGGGTCGTAGCGCCCGGCCTGCGCCGCGTTCACGCCGTTGTAGCTACCGGACATGACGAACGTCGGGTTGGTGTTGCCCGGCTTCTTGCGCACGACTTCGACGGCGATGGGCTGCCCGGCGAAGACGCTCCAGGTGAAGGGGAACTGCCCCGGCGTTGGGGAGACGCCCGGCCAGCCCTCCGGCCACGCCCCGCCGCGCAACGCTGAAACCTGGTCGCAGCGGTAGTAGTTGGGGTTGTTGGCGGGCGACGGGCTGAAGCTGAACGCGATGGCGCTGCGGGCGGCGCCGGGCAGCTGGGCGTTCGTCCATGTCCAGGCCGAGCCTGGTGTCAGCAGGCCGGAACATTCGAGCTTGAACGGGGGGGCGGCCTGGGGCTGGCAGAGACCCTGGTTGTCGGAGAAGAGCAGCAGCGCAACCTTGGTCCAGGTGCTGCCGATGTTCTGCGCCTCGATGACCCACTCGGCTTTCGCGGTGTCGTTGCCGACGTAGCCGAGCACGGGAATCTGCACATACGTCGCGGGGGTCGCGTCAGCGAGGGAGACAGCCGCCGGCGCGCCGAGGACAGCCCCCAGCGCTAGGCCTGCGAAGAGGGCCAGCGCAAGAAGGCCGATCACGAAACTCCTATACATTGTATCGCTTTCCTGGCGGCGGCGTGCGCGGGCAACGTGGGTACGGAGCGGCAGGCCCTTCTACTGTTATAGACGAAGAGGAGCCGCGAAAAGTTATCCTCATGACAGGAGGTGCTGTAGGCGCGCGGCCTTAACATCGCCTTAACTCAGGCTTAAATGGCTGTTAACCACGGCCGCCCCGCCCTCAAGTATAGTGGTAACGGATCAATTATGGGAGGGTTTGCTATGTCACAACGACTTGCATTACTGATCGCCGTCGGCCTGACGGCGTTTGTGTTGGTGACGGCCGGCGGCGTCGCGATGCGCTGGCAGACGCGCGCCGCTGCCGTGTCCGCTGAGGCCGCCGCCACACCGACCGCCGAGCCGACCGTCTCGCCGGTAAAGGCTGTGATTGCGCAGCGGGAGGCCGCGTACCAGGCGTCGCTTCAGCAGGCGAACCAGCAGCTTCAACAGGCGAACGAGCAGAACCAGCAGGCCTACGAGCGCCAGCAGGGCCTCGCGACCCAGGTCGCCCAGGCGCAGCAGCAGCAGCGCGACCTGACCGACCGTCTGCAAGCCGCCTACGACCAGGAACAGGCGCTCCAGGCCCAGCTCGACGCGGCGCGGCAGCAGGCCGCCGACGCTCAGGCGGCGGCTCAGGCCGCTGCCCAGGCGGCGGCGGCGCAAGCGGCGGCGGCGCAAGCGGCTCAGGCGGCCGCGGCGCGCGCGGCCCAGGCCGTCCAGGCGGCTCCAGCGCCGCCCCCGCCCGCCCACAAGGTGTCACCGGCCCAGGCCGCCGCCATTGCCGGCAGCGCAGCGCCCGGCGCGGCGCCGGCGGGTGACCCGGACCTGGTGTCGTTCCAGGGCGTCCCCGCGTATGAGGTTCCGTTCGACCGCGGTCTTGTCTACGTCCACGCTGATACGGGGCAGGTGCTCTACAACGGGGCCAGCCAGGTTGTCGTCGCATCATCCCCGCCGCCCCCGCCGCAGGCCGCGAGCCAGACGAAGGGCAGCGCGGGCAAGCACGACGACGGCGGCAAGAAGCACGAGTCCGAGCACGACGACTAGAGGAGAGATAGCATGCCGCCAAAACCAGCTGGCAAGAACCGACGAACCGTCGCAACCGGCGCCAAACTCCTGATTGCCGCTGCGGCTCTGGGCGGGACCCTGGGCGCGTGGGCCACGCTGAGTATCGCCCAGGATGGAACAGGGGATGCGAACGCGACGACAGCGATTGTGGCCGATGCGCCCCCCGACCCGTGGGCGGACTTCGCCGCCGCGCTTCCGCCCGTGCCAACCCTGACCGCGCTTCAGCGCCGACCGCTGGTGTTCGCGACGGTGACGCCGCTCCAGATTCCTGAAGCGCCCCAGCTAGACAGGGCGCCGGTTGAGTCGCCGAAGGTGGCCGCCGCGCCCGTCAAGCCCGCTGCGCCCGTCCTTGTCGCCGCGCGTCCCGCGCCGCCGCCCGCCGCGCCGCCGCCCGCGCCCGAGCCGACACTACGCGCTGTGGATGCGCCCCCACCGCCCCAGGTTGTGGCTGACGTTCCGGCGGCCCAGGCTCCGGCGGCCGTCAGCGGGGCCGGAAAGAAGTCGGCAGGCGCGTCTGCCCCCGCCGCGCCGCAGCCCGCGCCCAAGCCGGTGACCAGGACCAAGTCGTCACGCTGACATGTCTGTCGCGCCGACTGGTGAGCCTTAACTATTCGTTGCCGCATTCCGCTGGCGGTGGAGTGACAACTCCACCGCCCTTCGGAGGCGCTGGAGATGGCTCTCCAGCGCCAGCACGATAGTCAGCGCTACAAATGGAGACCCGATGAGTGCGATGATTCGAGAGAACGACTCGCCAACACGAACGACGGTCGCGTGGGGGATGCTGGCGCTGATGGCGGTGGTCCTCGGCGCGGCGGTGGCCGTGGTCGCCCTGCCGATGTGGGCGCCCACGCTGGCCGAGACCCTCGTCGGCGACACACCGAAGGGTTACTGGTATCTCTCGCGCGGCGCGGCCCTTGTCGCCTACACGCTGCTGTGGCTGTCGGTCGCCCTGGGCCTCTCGATGACGAGCAAGGTCGCGCGCGCCTGGCCCGGCGGACCAACAGTCTTCGAGCTGCACCAGTTCACGAGCCTGTGGGCGTTGGTGTACGCCGTGTTCCACGCCATCATCCTGCTGGGCGACCGCTACATGGCGTACACGCCGCTCCAGCTCGCGCTCCCCTTCGGCAGCGTGAACTACGAGACGTTCGCCGTGGGTCTGGGGCAAGTGGCGTTGTACATCATGCTTCCCGTGACCTTCACCTTCTACGTGCGTCAACGGATCGGGCAGCGGGTCTGGCGTCTGGTGCATTACGCCAGTTTTGCGGTATACTTCCTGGCGACGGCGCATGGCTTGCAGGCGGGAACAGACTCGCGGGCGGCGCCCGTGGTCGCTCTCTATGTCCTCAGCGCCACCACCATTTTCTTCCTGACCACGTATCGCGTGCTGATGATCTTCGCGAGGCGAGGCGCGCGGCCACTGAAGCGTGATGGACAAATCTCAGACGACTCTGCTTCTGGTTGAGGACGACGATAGCATATCTGAGCCGCTGATCTTCGGCCTGCGGGCCGAGGGCTACGCGGTCTTGCACGCTGTGGACGGGGCGTCGGCGCTGGAGCTTGCCCAGCGCAATGGCCCCGCCGTCGTGCTCCTTGATGTGATGCTGCCCGACATGGATGGCTTCACCGTGTGCCGCCGGCTTCGGCGCGAGTCGGCCGTTCCCATCATCATGCTCACGGCGCGGGGGCAGGAGATGGATCGCGTGATGGGGCTGGAGCTAGGGGCGGACGACTATCTCGTCAAGCCCTTCAGCTTCCGCGAGCTTCTGGCGCGGGTGCGGGCGTTGCTGCGACGGCGGGCGCTCGACCGCGAAGAGACGGCAGCGCCGTCGGACCGCCTGGTCGTCGGCGATCTGGCGCTGGACCGAACGGCGCGGCGCGCGTGGCGGAACGGCCAGGCTGTTGACCTGAGCCAACGCGAGTTCGACTTGCTGGCGACGCTGATGGAGCGGCCGGACCACGCGCTGCCCCGCCACGAGCTGCTCGACCGGGTGTGGGGCGAGGGGTGGATCGGCGACCCGCGCACACTGGACGTTCACATCCGCTGGTTGCGGGAGAAGATCGAGGCGGACCCGTCCAATCCACGCCTGATTCTCACGGTGCGGGGGCATGGCTACCGGCTGGTAGACCCGTCGGGCGACGGCCATGCGTAGGGTGGTGCGGGGCTTGCAGGGCCGGCTCATTCTGACATACGTGGCGCTGATGCTGCTTGGCATCGGCGGCCTCGTGCTGTGGCTGGGCCTGCGCTTGCAGAATGCGGCGCTGGACGCGGCGCGCCACGACCTGGAGATTCAGAGTTACGTCATGGCAAACGGCGTGCGGGACGCGCTCGAAGGCGTCAAGGGGGGCAAGCGCCTCGACCCGCGCTCCCTGGACGCGCTGCTGCGCCTCTACAGCGAGGGCACCGGCGCCCGCGTGACCCTGGTCGGCGACGATCTGCGCGTACTCTACAGCACCGACCCGCAGGTGCGCCTTCAGACGGAGGACGACGAAGGGGAGATAGAGGGGGCCAGGGCCGGGCATGACGCGGCCGAGATCCGCCGCGATGCGTGGAGCAACGCCGAGCGCCTCTTTATCGCGACCCCGGTGACCGAAGACAACGGAAAGACGCTCGGCTACGTGCAGCTGTCGGTGCCGATGACCCCGCTGTACGATCAGATGCGCGGGACGTGGCTCATGCTCGTCGCCGCCGGCGGTGTCCTGCTGCTCCTAACGGCCCTGGTCAGTGTCGGGGTAGCGCGCCAGATCGCGCGGCCCATCCAGACGCTCACCGCAGCGACGGAGGATATCGCGGCGGGCCATCTCGACCGCGCTGTGACGCCGAGCGGGCCGGACGAGATCGAGCGGCTGGGGCGGGCGTTCAACGGGATGGCCGACCAGATTCGCGCGATGCTCGAACGGCAGCGCTCGTTCACCGCCCACGCCGCCCACGAGTTGCGCACGCCCCTGACCAGTCTCGCGCTGCGGCTGGAGATGCTCCAGACCTACGGCGGCACGGACCCGTCCATGACCCAGGGCTACCTGCCCCAGATGGAGCGGGACGTGCAGCATCTGCGCGACCTGGTGGACCACCTGCTAACATTAGCAGCCGTCGAGGAGCAGGACCAACCCCTGCGGGAGCTTGTGGACCTGGCGCCGCTGCTGTACGAGGTGGCGGACAGTGTCGCGCCGCTGGCGCGGAACGCCGGCCTCACCCTGCGTGTGGATGTTCCCGCGCACCTGCCGCCGGTGTTGGCGCACAAGGCCCAGATGCGCATCGTCGTCCGCAACCTGCTCGACAATGCCGTGAAGTATACGCCGCAGGGGGGGCAGGTCACGCTCCTGGGGCGTGCCGCGCACGATGTGGTCACGGTCCAGGTGGCCGACACCGGGCCGGGCATCCCGCCGGATGCCTTGCCGCACATCTTCGAACGCTTCTACCGGGGAAACGGGAAGGCGGCGCGGCGTTCGGAGGGGACGGGGTTAGGGCTGGCGCTCGTGGAGACGGTTGTGGCCTCCCACGGCGGGCGAGTGAGCGTCGCCAGCGAGGTGGGGCAGGGGACGACGTTCACGGTCATGTTGCCGGTGGCGAGAACGTGATCGGGTGACGAGTGACGGGGTGACGGGTGACAGGTGACGGAGTGACGATGTGATTGTGCATCGTCACTCCGTCACTCCGTCACCTTCTCTCTAGTATTGCGGCATGTCCGGGTCAACCTCGTCGGCCCAGGCGAGAATGCCGCCGGTCATGTTCTTCAACCGCGCGAAACCAGCGTCGCGCAGCAGGTTGAGCGCCTTCATGCTGCGCACACCACTGCGGCACTGAAGCACGATGTCGTTGCGTGAGTCTAGCTCGTGCATGCGCGCCGGCAGGTCGCCGAGCGGGATCAGATGCGCCCCCTCGATGTGGCTAATCTCCCACTCGTGCGGGTCGCGGACATCCACGAGGACGAAGTTGGGGTCGCCGCTTTCGAGCTTCGCCTCGACCTCGCGCGGCGAAATCTGCCAGCGCATGTCGGTCTGGTCCGCTTCCGGCGTCTCACCACCAATCGGCACACCGCAGAATTCCTCGTAGTCAATCAGCTCGTGAATCGTCGGGTGCGCGCCGCAGATGGGGCAATCGGGGTTCTTGCGCAGGCGGACGGTGCGCGTGTTCATGCTCAGCGCGTCGAACAGGAGCAGGCGGCCAATCAGCGGCTCGCCGATGCCGAGGATGAGCTTGATGACCTCGGTCGCCTGGATGGTGCCGAGCAGGCCGGGCAGGATGCCTAGCACGCCACCCTCGGCGCACGACGGGACTTCGCCCGGCGGCGGGGGATCGGGGTAGAGGCAGCGATAGCACGGGCCTTCCTTCGCGTAGAACACAGACGCCTGGCCCTCGAAGCGGAAGATGCTGGCGTGAACGTTCGGAATGCCGAGCAAGACGCACACGTCGTTGGTCAGGTAGCGCGTGGGGAAGTTGTCCGTGCCGTCGGCGACGATGTCGTACTCGCGGGCGATGGACATCGCGTTCTCCGCCGTGAACAGCGTCTCGTGCGCCACGATCTCGATGTTGGGGTTGATGGCGCGCAGCTTGGCGACGGCCGACTCGATCTTCGGGTGGCCGACGTCGGGCGTGTGGTGCAGGATCTGGCGCTGGAGGTTGCTGTAATCCACGACGTCGAAATCCACGATACCGAGCTTGCCGACACCGGCCGCCGCGAGGTACATGGCGAGGGGTGAGCCGAGGCCGCCGGTGCCAACGCAGAGAACGCTGGCGGCCTTGAGCTTCTTCTGCCCGCTCAGGGCAACCTCCGGCATGATGAGATGCCGCGAATAGCGCTTGATTTCCTCGTTCGAGAGGGTGACACCTTGTGCCAGTTCGGCGAATGGTAGGGCCATGACGCATTTCCTTCTTCGTGTGATTATTTCCACAAACCGAGGCTGAGGTACTTGGAGCCGCCGTCCGGCAGCAGCGTGACGACGACGCCCTCGGTCAGCTCGCGGGCAACCTGCAAGGCCGCGTGAGCCGCCGCGCCGGCGGAGAAGCCGACGAACAGGCCTTCGTCTCGCGCCAGCCGTCGCGTCATCGCCCACGCCTCATTCGCTGCGACCGGAACCTCGCGGTCTACGACGGCCGGGTCATAGATGCGCGGCACGATGGCCGTCGCCAGGTGCTTCAGCCCCTCGATGACCTCTAGTTCGTCCGCCGGCCCGACGCCGACAATCTGCACGCCGGGCTTGTCGTGCTTCAGCCGCCGCCCCACGCCCATGACTGTCCCCGTCGTGCCCAGGCCGGCGACGAAATGGGTCACGCGCCCGGCCGTCTGCGCCAGAATCTCCGGCCCGGTTGTCTCGTAGTGGGCGATCCAGTTGGCGGGGTTGCTGTATTGGTCGGGGTAGTAGTAGCGTTGGGGGTCCTCGGCGACGATCTGGCGGACAAGGCGAATGGCGCCGTCAGAGCCTTCCAGCGGGTCGGACTCGATGAGGGTCGCGCCGTAGGCGTGGACGATGGCCTTGCGCTCGGCGCTGACGTTCGCTGGCATGACCAGGGTGACCGGGTAGCCCTTGGCTGCGCCAATCATGGCGTAGGCGACGCCGGTGTTACCGGAGGTCGAGTCGATGATGGTCTTGCCGGGGACGAGCAGCCCCTGCTCTTCGGCGTGCTCGACCATGCGTAGCGCCGGCCGGTCTTTGACTGAGCCGCCGGGGTTGAACCACTCCGCCTTGGCCCACAGCTCGACCGACTCGGGCAAGTCGGCGGCGATGGCGCTCAGGCGGAGAAGCGGCGTATTGCCGATTGTGTCGAGAATGCTCCTGTGCGACGGCTTCAGCGCCTGCCTTTGAATCTTCAGATCTAGCATCACCGTCTCCCGTCGGGTACGGCTCACGGCGCTGAACGGGGTCAGCTCACATGAGGCCGAGGCCCCAATCATCCACTTCCATCATGTCCGGCGTCCACATCTCGTCGCCGAGAACCACGCGGGCGTGGCCGTTGGTGGTCTCGATGGTCTTCAGGCGTACCTGGTCAATCAGCCAGCCGGCCGCCGGACAGAAGGGCGTCGTCATGATCATCGTCACGACGGTTTCTTCGGGCAAAAACTCGACGTTGCGGATCAGGCCCAGGTCCACGATGCTCATGCCAATCTCAGGGTCAATCACATCACGCAGCGCCTCGCGCAGCTCGCTCTCGCGGGCCAGCAGGTCGGGGTTGATGATCTCGTCGGCCGTCGCCATGTCACACACTCCTTGTTACGGTCTACCCTTGCGGACTGTCACACCCTTTAGAGTCTGGCGTATCGTGGACCTTACTATGGAGTGACGGGTGACGGAAGTGACAGGTGACGGAAGTGACGAGTGACGGGTGACGGGTGACGGGGTGAGTATGCCGACTCCACCTCGTCACCTCGTCACCTCGTCACCTCGTCACCTCGCCACATCATCACATCGTCACCCGTCACTCGTCACCCCCTCACTTCTCGATCGGCGCGCCGATGATGGAGCCCCACTCGGTCCAGGAGCCGTCGTAGTTGCGGACGTTGGGGTAGCCGAGCAGGTACTTCAGGACGTACCACGTGTGGCTCGATCGCTCGCCGATGCGGCAATAGGCGATGATGTCCTTGTCGGGCGAGATGCCCTTGCCCTCGTAGAGCGCCCGCAGCTCCGCCGCCGACTTGAACGTGCCGTCCTCGCGCACCGCCTGGCTCCAGGGGATGTTCTGCGCGCCGGGGATGTGGCCGCCGCGCTGTGCCGTCTCAGAGAGACCCGGCGGGGCCAGCAGCTCGCCGCTGTATTCGAGGGGCGAACGCACGTCAACCAGGCCGTAGCCGTCCTCGCCGAGGACCGCGCGAACGTCATCGCGGAAGACGCGGATCGAGAGGTCCGCCGTCTGCGCGTGGTAGGCGACGGCCGGATAGTGGGGGACGGCCCGCGTCAGCGGGCGGCCTTCGTCAACCCACTTCTTGCGCCCGCCGTTCATAACGCGCACATCCCCGTGGCCGTAGACCTTGAGCAGCCAGAAGGCGTAGGCGCCGAACCAGTTATTGTTGTCGCCGTAGAGGACGATGGTCGTGTCGTTGGCGATGCCAAGCCCGCCGAGCAACCCTTCGAGGGTCGTCTGATCCACAATGTCGCGCGTGACCTGGGCCTGGAGCTGGGTCTTCCAGTTGAGGGCAACCGCGCCCTCGATATGGCCCTCGTCGTAGGCGGTAGTGTCCACGTCAACTTCGACGAGACGCACCGCCGGGTCGTTCAGATGCTCGACAACCCAGTCTGTGCTAACAACTGTTTCTGGGTGAGCGTAGTTGTTGTCCGACATAATCTTCCTCCTGAGCCGGGGTTGCGGGCCGTGACCTTAGCCGCGCCCGCCGGCCATCGCTGGCACGATCGAAATCTCGTCGCGCGCGTCGACCGGGGTCGCGTTGCCCTGGAGGCCGCGCACGTCCTCCTCATTCACGAACACCTGGATGAAGCGCTTGATCTCGCCGGTCTCGTCGTAGAGGCGCTCTTTCAGGCCAGGATACGATGTGTCCAGGTTGTGCAGTACCTCGCCGACAGTCGCGCCGTCAACCTGGACCTTGGACTGCCCGTTGGCGTAGCGGCGGAGCGGGGTGGGGAGATAAACAGTCGCCATGTGGTCTTCACTCCAATTGAGTTGTATAGGTGGCGCGGCGCCGCAACGACTGACGTGGCGGTCCGCCTGGCAAACAAAAACCTCATCGTCGGGACGATGCGCGAGGCGCTGCCGTCGAACGATGAGGCCAACTGACTGGAAAGGGGTCGGCGGTGGGCCGACTCACTCAATCACGGAGTGGTCAACGGGTTGCTCCCGAGCTGAAGCCGTCTAGCTGCGCTCATCGTGGGCCAGGAAGGGCGGGCGGCGGCGGCGCGGCCGAACACCAGGCGGCCCTTCGAGGACGCCCCGGCGACGCGGGGTTCAGCGAGCTTCCCCTTCCACCTCGTCGCGGCGGCATCCACGCCGCCACGGCGAGCAAGGCTCTCGCTGCCCCGCTAGCGACAGATACAGAGCAACACTAGCAAATGCGCCACTCCAGGATCGGATTTTCTATGACGAGATTGTACAAAATCTATACGTCTTTGTCAAGCGGGGAGCCGTCACTCGTCGAAGAGGTAGGTGCTCTCGGCGTAGTAGCGCACGGCCTTGGCCGCCAGCCGCTCACGCTCCCATTGCACGAGCCAGGCGTTCTTGTCCTCGGTCGAGCCGGGGCCTTCGAGGAGCGCCAGGGGGAGATTGAGGCGCAGCGCCCGGCCGGGAATGACATGGCGGGTGATGCCCGTCGGTACTTTGGCCTCGCTCGCCGCCAGGGCCAGGATGTCGCTGCGGGTGAACGGCGGGTACACGAGCAGCGCGGCGACGTCGTCGTACATGTGGGTCAGGGCGGCCATGTCGTCTATGCGCACGCGCTGAATGTTGGCCGCGCCGCGATAGATGTTGGAGATGTCTACGAGAATGCGCGCTTCGTCGGCCAGGTCGCCGCCGTTGGCGATGCTGTAGGCGTCGCCGTCCGGACAGACCACATACGCCGAGATAGCTCGCTCGTCGAGGGCGCGCCGCGCCGTGTCGCGGCGCGTGGCGCTGAGGCGGACGCCCGGCACGCGGCGGATGGCGTCGAGAAGGTCATCGCGGTCCATGTGCGTAATCAAGTGGTACCAGGTGTCCAGCTCAACGCGCTCGTAGGTCACAACCTGCACGACGGCGTGGGGCGCGCCGAGCGCCCACAGGCCAGACACGCGATTGGCCCCATCCAGAACAACGTAGCGGCTGTCCGAAAGGGGGGTGACAATGGGCGGGTTTTTGATAATGCCGTCCTCGCGCATGCGCCGCGTCAGGCGCTCGACGCGGCGCGGGTCGGCGTCCTCGTGCAGGACGAGGGCGGTCGCGGGGACGATGCGGAGGATTGGCATTTCTGAATTGGACATGGGATAGTCTCGCGTCGAATTGATAGGCTGTGCGCGGAATTCTAGCACAGCGGCGGGGTCAGGGGTAAGTCTGGCGCAGGCTTGCGGCCTCTCTTGAGGCAAGCTATAATGTCGGAAAGCATGACCGTCTGACACTGAGGAGCTATGGCCGACAAATCCGTCGAGAAGACCAACGCGATGCGCGCCCTGGACCAGCGGCATATCGCGTACACGCCCGTCGTCTACGGCGCCGCGACGGACTTCCACACCGCGACGGAGGTAGCCGACATCGTCGGCGAGCCATACGACATTGTCTACAAGACGCTGGTCGTCTTGCGTGACAAGGGCAAGCCGCTGCTGGTGATGATTGCCGCCGACCGCGAGGTAGACCTGCGGCTCCTGGCAAAGTCGGTGGGGGAGAAGCGGCTGCGGATGGCGACGCTCAAGGAGGCCGAGAAGCTCACCGGCCTGCAAGTGGGCGGCATCTCGGCGTTGGCATTGCTCGGCAAGGGGTTCGAGGCCCTCATTGACGAGCCGGCGCTCGCGCAGCAGGACATCTACGTCAGCGCGGGGCGGCGCGGGACGCAGATCCGGCTATCGGTGGCCGATCTGGTGACGGTGACTCAGGCGACGCCGGTCGCGGCGACGAGCGACGAGAATTCGGATTCGCCTTGACAAACGACCGTCTTTCAGCTATTCTGTTAGTAGTTGCTACGTGTTGCTCGCTGGTGGGAGGTAAGGGTGAGGCGGAGCCTCGGCGTTCGGGCGTGCTTGTTGGCGTGTCTTGTGGTGTTGCTGGTCGCCGTTGCCGGATGCGGCCGCGAGGCCGAGCCACCCCCTGCCCCGACGCCGACAGCCATTCCGAACACGGCGACGATCCCCCTCGTCGGCGGCGCGCAGACGAAATCCCTGACATGTGAGAGTCAGTCGGCGTCCGACCTTGCCAGGTTCTGGGGCAAGCCCATCACGGAGATGGAGTTCTTCAACCGCCTGCCGCGATCCGACAACCCGTTCCGCGGCTTTGTCGGCTCGCCGGACGCGCCGGCGGGCAGCCTGCCCCCCGTGGGGTACGGCGTCTATGCCGAGCCGGTGGCGGATACGCTGCGCTCCTTCGGCCTCAACGCCGAGGCGTCGCAGGGCAAAGGGGTCAACTGGGTGCGCCAGGAGGTGGCGGCCGGCCGGCCGGTGCTGGTGTGGGCGACCTATGGCTTCAAGTCCGTCCCGGTCAAGACCTATGTCCCGCGCGACGGACAGCAGGTTCCCATCGTGCAATATGAGCATACGTTCCTGGCCGTGGGCTACGACGCCTCGGGCATCTGGGTGATTGACGCTCTGGACGGGCAGCGAAAGCACATTCCCTACGCCGATTTCGACCGCGCCTGGTCTCTGCTCGGGCAGATGGCGGTCAGCGTTCTGCCGGGGGAGGCGCTGACGGCGAGAGGGTCGAGTCTCATGGATAGCGCCGGCCGCGCGTTGACCATCGTGACCATCACGCTGGCGGCCCTCGCTGTGGCCGCGCTGGCGTGGCGCACGAAACAGCAGCCGCGCCGTCGCCGACGGATGGCGCAGACGGCGGAGTATGCCGTCGGCCGGGTGGTGTCGTCGGGCAGCAGCCCGCGCCGCAGCGCCCGCCGCGAGACGACCTGGCCGCAGTGGCCCGCGCTGAGGCTGCCGCTGCCGTCGCTCGATCGCTGGCTCGAATGGCTTCAGGTGCGCGGGGCGCGGGTGCGCCGCGACGCGCGGCCGCTGTTGCTGCGCGCCGCCGCCTGGCGCTTCTCCCAACCGCTCCCCCTCGCCCTCGTCGGCATTGGCGTCGGGATGCTCGTGGTTGCGGTTCTAGGGTGGAGCAACCCGTGCGTGAGCCTGCCGATTCTCGCGGCTGGCGCCAGCGTGGGCTTCTGGCTGGGTGTCGAGATTCAGGCGGCGCATCGTGACGGCGACGATGTCGCCCAGGGCGGGTAGCGCCATGCGGCGAGGATTGGCCTGGGTTCTGGCAGGGTTCAGCGGTGCGTTCGCCCTTTTGGTCGCGGCCGTGGTGGCCCTATATTCTGCGGTGGACCGCCAGGCGGAGCGGGATGAGACGCGGCGGGCCGACGTGATCATTGTGCTTGGGAGCCAGGTGCGGGCGGGGGGCCTGCCGAGCGGCAGCCTGCGCGCGCGAACGCAGCACGCGATTGACCTGTACAAAGCAGGCTACGCGCCGACGCTCCTACTGACCGGCGGGTTGGGGAATTATCCCCCCGCCGAGGCCGACGTCATGCGCGCCCTGGCGCTCGACGCCGGTGTCCCCGATAGCGCGCTCGTCCTGGACGACCGCGCCACCTCGACGCAAGAGAGCCTGGCGACGGCGGCGCGCATCGCCCCATCGCGGGGCTGGCGGACGGCGCTCATCGTGAGCGACCCCTTCCACATGCTCCGCTCGCTACAGATGGCCCGCGACCTGGGCCTGGACGCGTATGGGTCGCCCGCCTATAACAGTACCCTCTACACGGTAGACCGCCTGCGGCGTTGGTACACCGTCCGCGAGGCGTTCGCCCTCGTGTGGTACTATACGCTCGGCCGCCACGGCGTGCCGTTCATCGTGCAGCGCTCGTTCGAGACTATCGAGCGCCGCGCCTGACCCCGTCTTCCGACTCCCGCTCTACCCGATCACCACCTTCAACGTAAACAGCACCGACGGCGCTAAGCAGCGCGGGTAGCACTTGGGATCACCGACCGCCGTGATGGTCGTCGTTCCCGTCCGCTGCGCCTGAAAGATGCCCTGGTGGCTCGGGGCGATGGGCTTCAGGTAGGTCGGGTCCACCGTCACATCGCGCCAGTTGAAGAATCCGCCGCCGCCCAGGTCCAGGGCGAGCACAATCGTGCTGCTGCGCTGAACGTTGAGCGTGCTGTTGTTGTCGCGATACGTGACGGTGACCGTCGGTGTCCGAGGGGCTGGCGCGCGGTGGGGCGCTGCGTCGGCCACCGCCTCCGCAGGCGTCGGCGCCCCGATGGGCGCGGCCCCCGCTGGGGGCGTGACGCCGAGCGCGACAAGAATCAAGGCGACGGCCCCGACGCAGACGAGCATCGCGCGCAGATTTGGCTGTTGCATCGCAATCTCCCGCCGTGAACGGCTATCCTATCTTTGCAGTTTGCTGTGCAGCGGGGTGTGGGGGCCGCAGGCCCCCACGAACTCCCTCTTCCCCGCGTCGTTCAGGGGCGCAGCCCCGACTCAAGAAGGGGAAAGTGGGTAGTTTGGAGGGCTGCGCCCTCCAAGCCTCTCCACCAGACACAAACTGCCAACATTGAGGGCTAGACGAAGGCCCGGTCTGCCACTAGAATATGTGTATCCGAAAGGAGGCGACATGCTGGACTGGCAGACGGGTGATATTGCCTACGATTCAGACGATTTCGAGCCTGAAAACGATCCGCGGCAGCCACGCCGATTGTGGCGCTTTCGCCGCTGGTGGCTGCTCGGCCTGCCTGTGGGCGCGCTCCTGGTCGCCCTGTGGGTGTTCGTGCAAGGCCCGCATCGCTACAGCCAGCTCGTTTCGGATGTCCAGGCGACGACCGACCTGGAGCTATGGGCGTGGAAGTCGCGCGACATCGCCCTCTACGAGTCGCTGCTCGACCCGAACATGCCCATCATCTGGCGGCAGCAGCACTCCCAGGAGTTCCGCCTCTTCCCCCAGGGAACGCAGGTGGTGCGGCGTGGGACGCCCCAGGTGAGCGTGGACAGCGTTGACATTCGCGGCGACGCGGCGCTGGTTGTGCAGCGCGTACGGGTACCGGATCAGCCGGGGCTGGCCGGCCGCGCCCTGGAGTACACCCACGCCGTTCCCTATCGCCGTTTCGATGGGCGCTGGCTGCGCTCGTCGCCGGACCCGGCCCTCTGGGGACACGAGCGCCATCTGACGACACACTACTTCGAGTTCTTCTACACCGAACGCGACGCCGATACCATCGCCGCGCTGGCGGCCGATATTGACGACCTCTACGCCCAGATATGCGGCGATCTCGCGCTGGACGCTCCACCAGGGCCGAAGTGGACCCTGGCTCTGACGCTCGATCCCCCGCTGGCCGGGACGACCCCCGATATGAATGGCCGCCGTATTACACTTTCCTCGCCATCCCTTGCCACCTTGCCGGCAGGCGTGACACCGACGCGCTATCTTCGGGAGCGGTTTGTGGGCTGGGTGGGGGATGCGCTGGTGGCCGGGGAGCCGTGGGCGCATGTCAGCAGCGGGCTGCCGACGTGGAATCTGCCGCTGGCGGTGGTTGCCCGCGACATTGCCCGCTGGGACAAGAGTGGCGGTCCGAGGCCGGAGAGCCTGGACCCGCCGGAGGACTGGCAGACGCTGCGTCAGAGCGCCGAGTGGATCAATGTGACGACGAGCGTGCTGGACTACGTGGAGAGCCAGTACGGGGCGGGCGCTATTCCGCAGCTCGTGCAGGGTGCGCGTCATGGCACAACCACCTGGGACCGCCTGCTGCCGACGGCGCTGGGCGTCTCGCGGGGAGAGTTCGAGGCGGCCTGGCTCAGCGCGGTGCAGCAGACGGCGCGGCGTGCGCCGTAGCCCTGTCTGTCACTCCCAGCTGATAATCCAGACGCACGCGCCGGCCAGGAGGACAGTGGTCACACACAGGGCCAGTAACTGCGCCGGCAGCAGGCCGGCGTCGCGGGACGCCCACAGGAGCACGACGACCATCGCCACCGCCAGACCTAGCCAGGCGGTGAGGAGGGGGTGGCGCTCGATTAACCCACGCATGCGTTCCATGCCGTCTTGTTCCTCACTCTGTTGTGTCTTACTCTATCTCTGCACTTTTCTTGGCGGGGTGGCTCGGAGGGGCTTGCCCCTCCACATCCTCCCCCCTTTTGCCGTTTACTGAACTGTAACGCTCCGCCGGGCGACGGCGGAAGGAGGAATTCGCGGGGGCCTGCGGCCCCCACACCCCCGCGTTATACCAGATCGCAAAGATAGAGGTCCTTATTCAATCGAGTAGCTCGGTCAGGGCCGTGATACGGCGCAGCGGCGTGTCGGGGTGGGCGTTGTCCCGATCCACCAGAATACCGCGCATCCCTATCGCATTCGCCGCCTCAACGTTTTCAGGCAGGTCGTCCACGAACACCGCGCCGCCCGGCTCGACATTCGCCGCGCGCACCGCCGCCCAGTAGATCGCCAGATCCGGCTTCTCGCACCCCTCGAAAGCGCTAATCACCAGCGGGTCGAAGTAACCCAGGATGCCCAGGTGGTTGAGCGCGTCCAGCAGCGAGGGGAAGGCATTCGACAGGAGGCCGATCCGCCGCCCGCGGGCCTTGAGCGCGTCCAACGCTGGCAGCGTGTCCTGGTATAGAATCGTGTACGGCACATAGCTGGCCGTTTCCATCAGCTCATCCACCAGGCGCTCGCCATCCGCCAGATCATTCGCCGCCTCGACGCTCCCGGCGGATCGACAAACCAGGGCCGCCGCCTGGTTCAACCTGGCGCAACGTTCAAGGCTGCCTGATAGATGGTCGGATCCGCCTTCACAACCTTCGAAAGCGGACAGGACCAGACGTCGAAGTAGTCCATAATCTTCAGCCGAGCCAGAGAGCGTCCAGCAAGGAGGGGAAAGCGTTCGAAAGTACGCCTAGCCGATATCCATTCTCTTTGAGCGCAACGAAAGGCAACGCGTCCTCATACAGGATAGGTACGGACGTAGCTCGCCGTTTCCATCAGCCGTTCACCAGGCGCTCGCTTACTCAACCGCGAGCTCTTCCAGCACGAACCGGAGTAGTGCGTGCGGAAGTACTCGCGTTCTAATCGGAGTGGCGACGAAGGGTAAATCGACAGCATGCGGTCGCCCGACGTCCTGAGTGCAGCAATCACAGACCCTTCGTCGGCTGAGACGCCGAGCCTGTCGAGGGCAATAGCGGTGCGCCGCGGGCCATGCTCGCGCACGGTGAACAGCGTGTGCCACGCATCGAAAGATAACTAGCAAAGGGACGGCAAGCTCCTGATAGTGCGGTGTACATAAGGTTCGTTGCGGGCGAAAGGCATGTCCACCTAATGATAGCCAGACTTAGCTACAGCCGAAATGCCGTATCAGCAGGATCGGTTGAAACGCGCGCACTGAGAGCAACCCCGATACGCGCCGGTGCGGCCAAGACGAAGGCATTCATCGTTAGGGCCATCACTGGCCAATATCCCGAATAGCGCGCGCCAGTTCGCCACCGCCTCTGCTCCGCCTAGCTGGACAATCACCGGGAACCAGTGCGTCCAGTCCCGCGTAGGTTGCGACGTGCGAGTAGCTACCGGAATGCAGGCGGTCGTCGACAACGCGTTGGGGTGTAGGTAGTGCAGCTAAGTACGGCGCCATACCCGCCAACGGCTCCACGCCGCGGGTACCTGCCTCCAATAGCTCACGCCACCCCGAGGCCCCCAGCCATCATCCGGTTTCGGCCAGCCGTGGCCTTAATCAAAATAACGTTGCTGGCGCGCAGACCTTTGTTCCACCGCCCTGCGCGCGAAAAAAAAGGCCTCAGGCAATAGATCTCCGACGCGGCGGTGCCATTGCAGCGCACCTCGGCACGAAACCACTCGTTTCCAATTGCGTGCCGCCGCCAACGCCTTGCGTAACAGATCCTCCGACTTATCGAAAGTCTTATTGGCGGTATCGCTCACGGAGATCGGCGCAGCGAAGAGAGTAATGCCTGGCGGCATCCGCATCGACTTGATCGAGCCTGGTCGACGCATCGCTGGCCGGAGGCGCTGATGAAGCCGGCCCAGGCCGCGGCGGGGTTCGATGGGTTGGCTGGACGTCCTTCTGGACGACGACCCACGATGACCTTCCGTGCCTTGAATAGTGCCTGTCCGGGTGGTGCCAGCTACGTCGAGGTGAGCCTGGCGGTCGCCTATGCCGCGGCTGCACATCGCTGGCGATTTCGGACTGGGATACCGTCCTGCACACGTTCACGTATGCTGACGTGATTGACCAGTCCATGCGTTGCGCACCTCCGCGATCTCCAAGCGCGGCGCCTACTACGGCGCGATGACGTCTACTCCGACCGCTTCCTCAACAAGCCGCCAGCCCACCTGCCGACGAACGAAGTGTGCGGCCTGCATTCGACGCCGGGTGTTTCCGCGACTTCCTGTCGGTGACCGCCAGTGCTCGGTCAATCAAGTCAGCGCCGTCGTCTACCGCTACCTGAGCCTGGGGCACGAGCCTGGCCTGCTGGCCACGCTCGGCCACGCCCTCCTGCGCGAGGATACGCTGTTCCACACCCGTCAGGTACTCCGAAGCCGCGCTTCCGCCCGCACGGCATCCTGGCGCACCTCGCGGCGACCTTGCGCCGATCGCTCTCGTCGGTGGGATTGCCGGCCAGGTTGCTGCCGACTGTCCAACGGCGCAAGCGATGCTCCAGTTCGGCGAGCATTGCCATGCACCTTCACCTGATGGAAGCCATGCTTTGGTGAGAATCCTACTTCGACAACCCTCGTCTAACGCGTACTAACATGGATATCAGCATTGCGGCGACGCCCCCTCGCCCTCAAGCCTATTTAGTGTGGCGATGATGAGCCAGGAAGCCAGGGTTATGTTGATACCCGACATGAGAAGCCAGCCGGCAGCGCTTTCTCAGGGAATGGCGACGCTGGCTTGCTGCTTCTTTTTCCCCTTCTTCGCCACTGTCATGGATGCGCATCTTGACTCTTCGCCGTTGTGCCGCCGCGTCAGTTTGTTCTGTCGTCTGGCGACAAGGGCCAAAACATGAAACGCCAATCCGGCGCCCTTCTCATCCTTGGCCTATGTCCTTCGCCTTCTCGCGGGATGGATTACCTCACCCCAACATACCTTGCGGTAGTCAGGCTGTGGCGGCTGGTCGAAATCAAACGGATTGGGGAAGGCGATGACGGCCAGCCCGTCTGTTACGGTGTGGATGGTCTCGCCGTTGAGCAGATGTCGACGGCGAGACGATATTGGCGGCTGCCAGCGACGCGCACGGCGACGGTGACCTGAACTCCCCGACACGCACCTTCACGCCGACATTCACCCGCACCAATACGCCGACCCCGACCGACACGCGTATCCTCGCCATCCACACGAACCCGCGAACAGCGACCCGGACACCGACGGCGACTCGACACCGACATCACCGCGGTCGACACCATCACGCCCACGAACACGGTTGCCCCGACGGCCACTGCCACGCCCACCGCGACCCCGACGCTGCCCACACTCAAGGTCTTCGCCAGCGTCGGCGATGGCCGCGTAGCGCAAGCACCGGCCGCCCCCGGCACCGGGCCAGCACGCCTGCTGCCCGGCTGCTGGCCCACGACGCGGCGAGCGGCGCGAGCGCTGACCACCAGCCTTACGAACTGGGTCGGGACGAGCTGCACCAGCACGACGACGGTGAGCATCAGGCCGGGCTTCCTGGTCTTCGACACGTCGGCCTTGCCGCAGTGGGCGACGATCAAGTCCGCCTGCTGTACGTGTACGTCACGGGCAAGACGAACACCGCCAACGACGGCAAAGACTTCGGTGGTGGTGCAGGGGCGCGAAGCTCACCGACGACCTGGTGGGGGACGTGCGTGACTATGCGCTGGCGGGGGGCACCGTGAAGACCCCGACGGAAGGCTCAAGAACCGTGGACATTACCGGGGATCACGTCACTTTCATTACGCACGCTGGGACTTGAACGTCAGGGGCTGGGGTGATCTTCGCGAACCGTGATGACGCAGCTAGCGGTGCGAGGGGCACGACGTCCTCGACGTCTGGCCCGGGCCACATCGTCACGCGGCAACACCATCAACGCCGTGATGTCGGAGCAGATGGCGACGACGCAGGACCCATATCTGCTGATTACGCATGACGTTGGCCCGACGCCGACAAGCACGTCAACCGCGACTCTGCCACCGATATCCTGACCGACATGACGCCCATATCGCCACGCCAACACCTACCGATACGCCCACCGACACAGCAACCAGTACGCTGACGCCGACGCCGACGGACACTCAAACCGCTACCGATACGCCCACATCAACAACGACGGATACACCAACTCCTACTGACACCGTAACAGTAACGCTTACGAACACACCAACTCCTACTGACACCGTAACAGTAACGCTTACGAACACACCAACTCCTACTGACACCGTAACAGTAACGCTTACGAACACTTCAACTCCAACGGCTACATCGACAGATACCGCAACACCGACCCCAACGGCTACCCCAACGCAAACTGCAACCTCTACGGAAACGCTCACGCCACCCGCGACAGATACTCCCACGCCTACGATCATGGCCACGCTTACCAATACTCCGACCCCAACTGCCACCCGAACGCCTACACGGATCACAGGTGCCATTTCGCAAAACACAACCTTGACATTGGCCAATAGTCCCTATGATGTGACGTGTACCGTCACAGTTAGCAGCGGAGTCACCCTGACCATCGAACCTGGTGTAACACTGAGGTTCGCCCCTGGTTCTCAAATGAGGGTGAATGAACGCTTGCTGCGCGTGGCGCAGGCGAACATCCAATCAGCTTCACCTCTCGAACCAGCTCGCCCGCACCGTGATTGAATGGATGTACTTCAGTTCGACGAGCACGGGCAGCAGCCTGGACTACGTCGTTGTGCAGTACGCCGGCGCGACGTATCAACTCAGCCATGATGACTTCGCCGCTGGCAGCATGTGTGGCTACCACGACGCCTGGAACAGTCTCTTCGCCCATTCAGACGCGGCCCGGTGACCATCAGCAACAGCAAGACAAGCCAATGGCTTAGGCGTCAACGTCTATCAAGGCTCTCTGACCATCACTAACAGCACGGTCGCGGGCTATGCAGTCTGGCTCCCGCCTTGGGGAGGTTACGCGAGCGCTCCGGGCAGGCACTGAAAACTGGTATGGTCATGGCGTCTACAGCTATGGCTCAGCCTTGACAGCCACGGGCAACACCTTCACGGGCAACGCGACAACCGCTGTGTACGTCAACGGCGGCTCTAGCCCGACGATTGCCAACAACACCTTCACGGGCAACGCGGGCTACGCGGTCAACCTGAAGGCCCCATGCTCTCCAGCGAGCGGCAGCAACAACGCCTCAGGCAACACCATCAACGGGATCGGTCTCGGCGGCTCCACCATCGGCGGCAACACTACTCTGCCATACAGCAACCTGCCCTACGTTGGGCCGTTCACGGTTGCTCAAGGCGCCATCCTCACGATCCCAGCAGGGCAAGTCTTCGTTGACGACAGCGCCCTGGTGGACGGGTCACCATCCAGGGCGCCCTGCTTAGCCAAGGCAGTTCCACCAACAACGTCATCTCAATCTCAAGGACGGCGTAGGCGGTGACAATTAACACGATGGCAGCGCAAGGTGCCGCGCCGGGTGATTGGAATGGGATGTACTTCAGTTCGACGAGCACGGGCAGCAGCCTGGACTACGTCGTTGTGCAGTACGCCGCCGCGACGTATCAACTCAGCCATGATGATCCTGCCGCTGGCAGCATGTGTGGCTACTGACGACGCCTGGAACAGCCTCTATCTAGACGCGGCCTCGGTGACCATCAGCAACAGCGTTATTGCCAATGGCTTAGGGGTAGGCGTCAACGTCTATCAAGGCTCTCTGACCATCACTAACAGCACGGTCAGCAATATGCAGTCTGGCTCCCGGCCTTGGGGAGGTTACGTTGGCTGCTCCGCAGGCACTGAAAACTGGTATGGTCATGGCGTCTACAGCTATGGCTCAGCCTTGACAGCCACGGGCAACACCTTCACGGGCAACGCGACAACCGCTGTGTACGTCAACGGCGGCTCTAGCCCGACGATTGCCAACAACACCTTCACGGGCAACGCGGGCTACGCGGTCAACCTGAAAGGCCCCATGCTCTCCTTAGCGAGCGGCAGCAACAACGCCTCAGGCAACACCATCAACGGGATCGGTCTCGGCGGCTCCACCATCGGCGGCAACACTACTCTGCCATACAGCAACCTGCCCTACGTTGGGCCGTTCACGGTTGCTCAAGGCGCCATCCTCACGATCCCAGCAGGGCAAGTCTTCAAGCTGACGACAGCGTCTGGTGGACGGGTCACCATCCAGGGCGCCCTGCTTAGCCAAGGCAGTTCCACCAACAACGTCATCTTCACCTCCCTCAAGGACGACAGTGTAGGCGGTGACACCAACAATGATGGCAGCGCAAGTGCGCCGGTGCCGGGTGATTGGAATGGGATGTACTTCAGTTCGACGAGCACGGGCAGCAGCCTGGACTACGTCGTTGTGCAGTACGCCGGCGCGACGTATCAACTCAGCCATGATGACTTCGCCGCTGGCAGCATGTGTGGCTACCACGACGCCTGGAACAGCCTCTATCTAGACGCGGCCTCGGTGACCATCAGCAACAGCGTTATTGCCAATGGCCTGGGTAGGCGTCAACGTCTATCAAGGCTCTCTGACCATCACTAACAGCACGGTCAGCAATATGCAGTCTGGCTCCCGGCCTTGGGGAGGTTACGTTGGCTGCTCCGCAGGCACTGAAAACTGGTATGGTCATGGCGTCTACAGCTATGGCTCAGCCTTGACAGCCACGGGCAACACCTTCACGGGCAACGCGACAACCGCTGTGTACGTCAACGGCGGCTCTAGCCCGACGATTGCCAACAACACCTTCACGGGCAACGCGGGCTACGCGGTCAACCTGAAAGGCCCCATGCTCTCCTTAGCGAGCGGCAGCAACAACGCCTCAGGCAACACCATCAACGGGATCGGTCTCGGCGGCTCCACCATCGGCGGCAACACGCCATCAAGTTATACAGCAACCCGCCCTACGCGCGGCCGTTCACGGTTGCTCAAGGCGCCATCCTCACGATCCCAGCAGGGCAAGTCTTCAAGCTGACGACAGCGTCTGGTGGACGGGTCACCATCCAGGGCGCCCTGCTTAGCCAAGGCAGTTCCACCAACAACGTCATCTTCACCTCCCTCAAGGACGACAGTGTAGGCGGTGACACCAACAATGATGGCAGCGCAAGTGCGCCGGTGCCGGGTGATTGGAATGGGATGTACTTCAGTTCGACGAGCACGGGCAGCAGCCTGGACTACGTCGTTGTGCAGCAGCCGGCGCGACGTATCAACTCAGCCATGATGACTTCGCCGCTGGCAGCATCGCGGCTACCACGACGCCTGGAACAGCCTCTATCTAGACGCGGCCTCGGTGACCATCAGCAACAGCGTTATTGCCAATGGCCTGGGGGTAGGCGTCAACGTCTATCAAGGCTCTCTGACCATCACTAACAGCACGGTCAGCAATATGCAGTCTGGCTCCCGGCCTTGGGGTTATTAAAGCGTTCCGCAGGCACTGAAAACTGGTATGGTCAGTGGTGTATATGGATATGCTGCGGCGTCGATCAGCGTTAGCGTCAGTAACATCTACGCCAATAGTGGTTACGGGAGGTATCGAAATGGAGGTGCGGTAATCAGCGCCAGAAACAACTGGTGGGGCACTGACTCTGGGCCAAAGCCTTTTGCACCGGGCAATGGCATCAACTACGGCACGTGCTATGACAGCGTCAGGAAGGTCAACTACATCTGCCAGTACTGGTCGATGCGCACTCCCGTGGCTAGGCAAGAGGTACGTAGCCCTCCCAACTCGGCTCGTCCGGCCCCGGGGCGGCGCGCTACCAGCCCCGCGAGGCCGACCCTGTCAACACCGCCAACGGCAACCACGCCCTGCCCGTACCGGGAGCCAGCCTCCCTACCCGCGGCTTGCCCTCGCCTTGCTCCGCCCTACAACAGCCTCGCCCCCGCCCTCGGCCCCCTCGGTGGGGCGACCTACTCCTGAACGTCCGTCCGCCGAGGATACGGCCACCCATACCGTCGTCGTCACCTTCGGCGACGGACACGCGGAGAAGTGGACATGGATCGGCTCGGCCTACGACGGCGCTTCTGGCGTCTTCGGCATTCTCACCAAGACCACCGACGGCGCCTTCGACCTCACCCAGAAGGATCAGACCCACTACCACTTCACCTCCGCCGCCGCCTGGACTATGTCGACGACCACAACGCCAACCGCACCGCCCTCGCCTACGACGCCAAGCCGCCTCACCACCGTCACCGAGCCGACCCGGCCGCAGCCTCACCCTGGGCTACACCTCGCCGGCCAGCGCCAACCTCGTCTCAGGTGTCGGCGACCCCCTCGGCCGCAGCCTCGGCTTCACCTACAACATCACGGGCGAGCCTGACCAGCGTCGTCGACGTCACCGGGCCAGACGACCTCGATGACCTACGACGCCAACCACCGCCTGCTCACGGCCACCGACGCCAACGGGCCACACCTTCGTCCGCGACGTCTACGACGCCAAGGGCCGCGTCACCGAGCAGTACGACGGGCTCAAACAACAAGTGGACGTTCGCCTACGACGAGCTGGCACCCCAGATCGTGACGGACCCACGGGGCAACACGACGACATACACCTACGACGGCGAGACTGGCGGTTGGCCTACGAGAAGGATGCCCCCGAGCCAGACGGCGAGCTACACCTACGACGCCGACGGCAACCGCACCATGCTGGTGGACAAGCGAGGCAACGCTACCCGGGCACCCGCTACGACGACCGGGGCAACCCGCTGGTCATCACCGACACGCTGAGCTTTGTCCACACCTTCACCTACGACAGCCGCAACGACCTGCTGACGGCGACGGATGGGCGAGGGGCGACGACGAGCCACGAGTACGACACTCCACAGCAACCCACCAAGCGCACCGACGTGCGCGGCGGTGGTGACGACGTTCAGCTACGACGGCGTGGGGCAGTTGACCTCAACGACAGACGCGCTGGGGCACACGACGAGCTACAGCTACGACGGCTACGGCAACCGCAATGGGGCGACGGACGCCCTCGGCTACACGACGAGCGCGACGCACGACATGGGGGCGGCAGAGCCGAGCCAGACGGACGCGCCGGGGCAGACGACGAGCTATGGCTACGACGCGGCCAACCGGGTGCTGACGGTGAGCGAGCCGCTCGGCAAGACGACGACGACGACGCATGACGCGGTGGGCAACAAGACGAGCGTGACGACGCGGTGGGTCACACGACGACCCACGGCTACGGGAAGGATCGGCTCCTGAGCGTGCACAGGACGCGCTGGGGCACGTGACGATTTACGGCTACGACAGCGTGGACAACCAGACGAGCGTGACGGACGCGTTGGGGCACACGACGACGTCGACGTACGACGCGCTGAACCGCCGCGTGAGCGTGAAGGACGCCCTGAACAACACGACGAGCTATCAGTACGATGCCAACGGCAACCGCACGAAGGTGACGGACGCGCGCAACAACGCGACGAGCTACGCCTACGATGCCCTCAACAGATTGACGAGCGTGACGGACGCGCTGAGCGGGGTGGTGACGTATAACTATGACGCGAACGGCAACCGCACAAGTCTGAAGGATGCCAACAACCACGCAACGACCTACGCCTACGACAACCTCAACCGCCTCATCGGCACGACCGATCCCCTCGGGCGAGTGTCTTCGACTGACTACGATTCTGTTGGCAACGTTGTCGCGTCCCACGATCCCAACAGCCACACAACAACTTTTGTGTATGACGCTCTTAGGAGACTAACCCAGCAGACAAACGCCACCAGCAACACCTCGGCGAGTGCTTACGATGCGGTTGGAAACAGGATTAGCCGGACGGATGGAAACGGTCAGGTCACGAAGTTTGCTTACGACGCTCTCCGACGACTAACTGACGTCATCGATCCTCTCCGGCACACCTGGCACTTCACCTACGACTTGGCGGGCAATCGCTTGACCCTCCAAGACCCCAATCTACACACGACCACATACACGTACGACGCCATGAACCATCTGGTCAGTACCACCGACCCTCTCGGCCAGGTCCTAAGCTACTCCTATGATGCGTTCGGACGCAAGGCGAGCCAGACGGACCGCAAAGGACAGACAACAACGTACGCATATGACGTGGCCAATCGATTGACGACAGTCGTCTACGTCTCATTCTCTGTTCAATTGACATACGATGCCGTTGGCAATCGACTCCAGATGCTAGATCCGTCGGGCACAACCAGCTACCGCTACGATGCGCTGAATCGCCCCACGAGCTTGACCTACAATTCGGGGGATGTGGTGGGGCTGGCCTACGATGCCGCCAGCAATCGAACGTCCATTGTGTATCCCGGTGGCGGTCAGGTGCAATACAGCTACGACGCCGCCGACCAGCTCAGCACGATCACTGACTGGTCAGGTCAAACCATGAGCTATGCCTATGATCCGGCTGGCAACCTGACCAACGTGAGCCGACCGAATGGAGCGACCAGCGCCTACACATATGATCCGGACAATCGTGTGGTCTCCATCATGCACTCAAGTCCTGCCGCCGGCCCGCTCGCAGCTTTTCAATACACTTACGACGGAGCCGGCAACCGAACTTCCATCACGAGTCTAGCCGGTACTGACAACTTCCTCTACGATGCAGATGGCCGCCTGACGCAGGCTTCGTACGGGAGCGGCCAGCCATCTATCGTCAAATATCAGTACGACCCCGCGGGTAACCGCACATTCCTCACGGAAACCGGAACGACTGGAGATCAGGTTACGAGTTACACCTATGATGCGGCGGATCGAGTGACATCCGTCGCCGGCACCACCGGCACCCAATCGTACACGTGGGACGCCAACGGCAGCTTGCTAAGTGATGGAACCAGAACGTACAGTTGGGATAGCGCCAATCGCCTCACAGCGACGACGATTGGGTCTGACACTTTCACCAACACGTACAACGGTGATGGCTGGCGTCTGGCTCAAACAGCCCACGGCGCCACGACGACATACCGATATCTGCCGATAGGCGTCCTACCGCAAGTGCTCACGGAGCAACAGGGCGGTCAGACCGTTCGCTATGGGTACGGAATAGGCACTGCATGGCGTGATGATCCGGCGGCCGGACGTGCCTACTATCACACTGACGGCCTCGGTTCCGTCGCTACCCTGACGAACGCTTCAGGACAGCCCGTGGTTTCCTACGTCTACGATGCTTTCGGCAAGACGCGGCTGCAAACTGGCTCAGCTACGAACGACTTGCGCTTCACCGGCCAGCAACTCGATGAGACGCAGCTGTACTTCATGCGCGCCCGCTACTATGACCCTGCCCTGGGGCGGTTCATCAGCCGCGATACGTTTGCGGGCGATTCCGAAGATCCGGCCAGCCTTCACCCCTACATCTATGCTGCAAGTAACCCGCTCAACCTCGTCGACCCGAGTGGTGAGAGCTTCGAGGAGTGGAAGAACAATACGCTCGACTTTTGGAAGGAAGTCGGGGTGCAGGCGAAAGCGACCTATCAGATTGCTGCGGGCACAATCACGGGCGATGCGACGGCGAAGCTGGCTCTTTCCTACACCTTAGATGATATCAGGAGCGGCGCGGCTCTACAAAGATTACCCGACGCCGCAAAGCGTACGGCCGAGGCGATAGACCTGCCGCAGGGAATGCGGGAGACAGCGAATGACGCCTTCGAAGCGGCCAACGAATACGATAAGCAAGGACAGGGAGCGTATGCATGGACGCTGCGTGGCTTAGGGGCGGTAGCCTACACAGGCTCGGCTGCCGTTGACGCGCTTGCCGACATTTATTCGGGTGGTGCTTACGGGGACACTAAAGACATGTTGAAGGGGACTGAGATGTTCTCCGGCCTCCTCACAGGCAAGCGAACGCGACAAGAAGCAACTGAGTTTGCTCTGGAATATGGAGCGAATAAAGTCTTGGACAAGGTGGGTGATGCTGCCAGCAAGAAGCTTTTGAGCAAATACTTTATCGGTCCTTGTGAGTATTCGACGGCTGCGTGCAGGGATATCCGCCAGCAGTTCATCGAGCACAGTGTTAACCTGGCAGCGATGGGCAAGTTCTTCTCTGGTCTGGTCGGCAACCACCCGTGGTTGAAAACCGGATTGGACCATACTGCTGGCTGGCTCAGCGGTGCGGATAATTACTTCTCGGGGGGCGGCGGCGGTGGCGGTGGTGGCGGCAGTTGGGGAGGCCCGCCGAGCCAGGGCAAGTAGGCATCCTCGATCGCGGAGAGCGACCGAGTGACTCTGTGCAAGGAGCCGGGCCGAAGCGATTGCTCCGACCCCCGCTCTTGCTTGCTACCAGGCCGTTCTCGGCCTACAACAATGTCCTTACTTCGTCTGGCTCGGCGGCCCACCCACGTCAATGCTCCCTCTGCGACCGCCACCCGAATTGCCGCCTACGCGTTCGAGCGTGAACTGCGTCGTAATTGAAGTTGGTGCAATGCCTGGAGCATGGATGTTGGGGCGACATTGCTGCAAGTCGTAGCGCAACTGGACCCCGTACGGGTCGTCTGGCGGGAGATCTCCGCCAACCGGCGTAGCCCAATCCTTTAGGAACTCAAGAACCGCGCCTGCAACGTTTAAGAGCTTCCCACCAACCTTTGTGATTGTCTTGAAAACGCCCTTTTGTACCGCTTCGCCGCCTACTTTCTTCACAGTGGTGCTTACACCTTTCTTCAGTGCTTCTTCGCCCGCCTTCATTGCGGCGTCTTTTCCAACCTTCTTGGTGTATTCCTCAACGTCGTTGTGTACTGACGAACGATTATGCTCGTAATCTTCGAATTCTGCCTTCTTTCGATCCACTTCCCAGTACTGTACCGCCTGGATCAGGAAGTATCCAGCGACCAAGATTGCGAGGTCATCGACGCCGACCACCTCGCCCGAAGGGTCAGTAGAACGTGTTGGATTGTTCTCGGCATAAGAATAGCGGTTGAGGCTGGCTGTACGCTCAGCAAATCCTGGGAACGGATCCTTGCTGATGAACCTGCCCATCTCGGGGTCGTAGTATCGAGCGCGGAGGAAGACGAGGCCGGCTTCGGCGTCAGTTTGCTCGCCCGTGTACATGAACGGTTGCGTCGTGCTGCCCGTGTGAGCTCGCTCCTTGCCGAACACGTCGTAGGCGTACCAGTCCGTCCGCCCCCCCGCCGCGTTGCTCAACGCCCGCGTGCTGCCCAACCCATCCGCGTGGTAGTAGCTCAGCGTCCCGCCGCCGTCCACCCGCGCCACCAGGTCCGCCCCGTAGACGTAGCGGCTCGTCTGCCCGCCCGCCGTTTCCGTTAGCACCTGCGGCAGGCTCGCCCCCACGTCCTGCACGTACTGCGTCGCCGCTCCGTTGACCGTCTTGCTCAGCCGCACCCCGTCCCCGTTGTAGCCGTACTGCACCGTCGTGCCGCCGTTCACAAGTTGGGTGAGCCGGTCGAGCGGGTCGAAGGTGAAGCTCTGGCTGCCCTTCGTCGCCAGGTTGCCGTTGGCGTCCCAGGTGAAGCTCGTCGCGCCCGCCGTCAGCAGGCGGTCGGCGGCGTCGTAGGTGTAGCTCGTCGTGCCGCTCAGGGTGCTGGTCAACGACGTGCGGTTGCCCATCGCATCGTAGGCGTAGGTGGCCCCCTCGGCGTTGGGGTAGACTACCTTCGTCAAGCGGTTGAGCCCGTCGTAGGTGTACGTCGTCGTCCCGTCCCCATCGACCATCGTCAGGCGGTTGCCGACGGCGTCGAGGGTGTAGGTGAACGAGGCCACGCTGACGCTGTTCGGACCGGTGTGGGTCAGCGAGGTCAGGCGATCGGCGGGGTCGTAGCCGTACGTTGCCTGCGTAGCGTTGGGGTATTGCGTCCCCGTGATGCGGTTGGCCGCGTCGTAGCTGTAGCTCGTCACCCGCCCGTCCCAGTCGATCATGCTCGTCAGGTGGTTGGCCGCGTCGTAGACTTGACTGGCCTGCTTACCGTCGGGGTAGGTCAGCCGGGTGCGGTTGCCGACGAGGTCGTACTGGTAGTCGAGCGTCCCACTTGCGCTCGTCACCTGGGTCAGGCGGTTCAAGGCATCGTACGTGTAGCTCGTCGTGCCGCTGGGGTCGGTCATCCCCACGCGTCGGTTGGCCGCATCGTAGGTGTAGCCGATGCTCCCGCCAGGGTATGTCGTTCCGGTCAAGCGGTTGGCAGCGTCGTAGCTGTAGCTGAGGACGGCGCCGTCGGGCTTCGTGAGCGTCGTGCGGTTGCCCACGGCGTCGTAGGTGTAGCTCACCACGTGGCTCAGCGGGTCGGTGACACTGGTCTGGCGGTTGAGGGTGTCGTAGGTGTAGGTCGTGGTGTGGTTGTTGGCATCCTTCAGGCTAGTGCGGTTGCCGTCGGCGTCGTAGGTGTAGCTCACCACCCCGCTCAGCGCGTCCGTCACGCTCGTCAGTCGGTTCAGGGCGTCGTAGGCGTAGCTCGTCGCGTTGTTGCGCGCGTCCGTCACCTTCGTCCGATTGCCGTTGGCGTCGTAGGCGTAGCTCGTCGTGTTGTTCAGGGCGTCCTTCACGCTCACCCGTCGGTTCAGCGCGTCGTACGTCGACGTCGTCGTATGCCCGAGGGCGTCCGTCACGCTCGTCTGGTTGTCCACGCTGTCGTAGCCGTACGTCGTCACGTGCCCCAGCGCGTCTGTCACGCTCAGGAGCCGATCCTTCCCGTCGTAGCCGTGGGTCGTCGTGTGACCCACCGCGTCCGTCACGCTCGTCTTGTTGCCCACCGCGTCGTACGTCGTCGTCGTCGTCTTGCCGAGCGGCTCGCTCACCGTCAGCACCCGGTTGGCCGCGTCGTAGCCATAGCTCGTCGTCTGCCCCAACGCGTCCGTCTGGCTCAGCTGCCGCCCCCCACTGTCGTACGTCGCGCTCGTCGTGTGGCCGAGGGCGTCCGTCACCCCATTGCGGTTGCCGTAGCCGTCGTAGCTGTAGCTCGTCGCGTGGCCCAGCGCGTCCGTCGTCGCCGTCAACTGTCCCACGCCGTCGTAGCTCAACGTCGTCACCCCGCCCAACGCGTCGGTGCGCTTGGTCAGGTTGCTGTGGGCGTCGTACTCGTGGCTCGTCGTCGCCCCTCGCCCATCCGTCGCCGTCAGCAGGTCGTTGCGGCTGTCGTAGGTGAACGTGTGGACGAAGCTCAGCGTGTCGGTGATGACCAGCGGGTTGCCCCGGTCGTCGTAGCGGGTGCGGGTGGGGTTGCCCCGCTTGTCCACCGCCATCGTGCGGTTGCCGTCGGCGTCGTAGGTGTAGCTCGCCGTCTGGCTCAGGGCATCCTTCTCGCTGACCAACCGCCAGTCGCCGTCGTAGGTGTATGTCGTCGTGTTGCCCCGTGGGTCGGTCACGATCGTGAAGTGCCCCGGCTCGTCGTAGGCGAACGTCCACTTGTTGTTGAGCCCGTCGTACTGCTCGGTGACGCGGCCCTTGGCGTCGTAGACGTCGCGGACGAAGGTGTGGCCGTTGGCGTCGGTGGCCGTGAGCAGGCGGTGGTTGGCGTCGTAGGTCATCGAGGTCGTCTGGCCGGTGACGTCGACGACGCTGGTCAGCTCGCCCGTGATGTTGTAGGTGAAGCCGAGGCTGCGGCCGAGGGGGTCGCCGACACCTGAGACGAGGTTGGCGCTGACCGGCGAGGTGTAGCTGAGGGTGAGGCTGCGGCCGGTCGGCTCGGTGACGGTGGTGAGGCGGCCCCCGGCGTCGTAGGCGAGGGCGGTGCGGTTGGCGTTGTGGTCGTCGACATAGTCCAGGCGGCCGGCGGAGGTGAAGTGGTAGTGGGTCTGATCCTTCTGGGTGAGGTCGAAGGCGCCGTCGGTGGTCTTGGTGAGAATGCCGAAGACGCCAGAAGCGCCGTCGTAGGCCGAGCCAGTCCATGTCCACTTCTCCGCGTGTCCGTCGCCGAAGGTGACGACGACGGTGTGGGTGGTGGTGTCCTCGGCGAGGCGGATGTTCCAGGAGTAGGTCCAACCCCAGCCGAGGGGGCCGAGGGTGGGGGCGAGGCTGTTGTAGGAGCGGGTGAAGGCGAGGGGCAAGCCGCGGGTAGGGAGGCTGAGCTCGGTACGGGCAAGGGCGTGGTTGCCGTTGGCGGTGTTGACGGGGTCGGCCTCGCGGGGCTGGTAGCGCGCCGCCGGGCCGGACGAGCCGAGTTGGGAGGCTACGTACACGCTCTTGCCTAGCCACGGGTCCGCATCGACGTAGTACTGGCAGATGTAGTTGACCTTCCTGACGCTGTCATAGCACGTGCCGTAGTTGATGCCATTGCCGGTCCCAAAAGGCTTTGGCCCAGAGTCAGTGCCCCACCAGTTGTTTCTGGCGCTGATTACCGCACCTCCATTTCGATACACTCCGTAACCACTATTGGCGTAGATGTTACTGACACTAACGCTGATCGACGCCGCAGCATATCCATATACACCCCTTCATGCTGGAAGAAGGTAGTCTGGTTGCTACTGTCCTGAGTGCCGTTGTTGGAGATGGTGCTGTCGGTGAGGGTCAAGGCAATACCAGAGCCAGTGGCGAACAGGCCGGCGTTCTGGCTGCGATCCAGCAGGCTGTGGCGGATCGTCAACGAGGCGTTGTTGGCACTCGACGCGTCGATCATGCCGTAATAGCCGTAGTGAGAGCCGTAGTATAGGGAGCCCGACCCGCCGTAGCGCAGGTTGACGTAGTCGAAGTTGAGGCTCCCACTGGCCCGCACGACAATCGCTCCCCAGTCCCCCTTGGCCGCTGTGCTCGTCGTCCCGTCGTTGTTCGTGTCGCCGCCGACACTGTCATCCTTCAACGAGGTGAAGGTGATCTCGTTGCCCGAGGAAGCCTGCGCCGTCAACGTTCCGATGACCTCGATCGTACTGCCACTGTTGGCAAACTTCACTACCGTCGTCGGCTGCACAGTGAGTGATGCTCCCGCCTTGACCTGCAGGTTGCCGTCCACGATGTAGGGGAAGCTCGTCACCGCCGGCAACGAGACGCTGCCGGCGTCCCCTGTATCCCCAACCCATTCTTGCCATTGCCGCTGGCTATGTTGCCCGTGTTCACAACCGCCGTGGCGTTGCCAAAGTTGAGATAGGCCGCGTACGTGCCGTTGTTCGTGAACACGTTGTTGGTTAGACTGGCGGAGGTGACCTGGTTACCTTGGAAACCATTACCACCGTTGGCCTGGAACACGGATTGGTCGAGTGTCAAGGCTACTTCGTCGCATAGATGCCTGTACCCAGATTGCCGTTGACCGTGAGATTGCTGAACACGGGCGAGGACGCCAGCTACGTTGAAGTTAACCCCTTCATGCTGGAAGAAGGTAGTCTGGTTGCTACTGTCCTGAGTGCCGTTGTTGGAGATGGTGCTGTCGGTGAGGGTCAAGGCAATACCAGAGCCAGTGGCGAACAGGCCGGCGTTCTGGCTGCGATCCAGCAGGCTGTGGCGGATCGTCAACGAGGCGTTGTTGGCACTCGACGCGTCGATCATGCCGTAATAGCCGTAGTGAGAGCCGTAGTATAGGGAGCCCGACCCGCCGTAGCGCAGGTTGACGTAGTCGAAGTTGAGGCTCCCACTGGCCCGCACGACAATCGCTCCCCAGTCCCCCTTGGCCGCTGTGCTCGTCGTCCCGTCGTTGTTCGTGTCGCCGCCGACACTGTCATCCTTCAACGAGGTGAAGGTGATCTCGTTGCCCGAGGAAGCCTGCGCCGTCAACGTTCCGATGACCTCGATCGTACTGCCACTGTTGGCGAACTTCACTACCGTTGTCGGCTGCACGACCAGGCTTGCTCCCGCCTTGACCTGCAGGTTGCCGTCCACGATGTAGGGGAAGCTCGTCACCGCTGGCAACGAGACGCTGCCACTCAGCGTCCCCTGTATCCCCAACCCATTCTTGCCATTGCTGCTGGCTATGTTGCCCGTGTTCACAACCGCCGTGGCGTTGCCAAAGTTGAGATAGGCCGCGTACGTGCCGTTGTTCGTGAACACGTTGTTGGTTAGACTGGCGGAGGTGACCTGGTTACCTTGGAAACCATTACCACCGTTGGCCTGGAACACGGATTGGTCGAGTGTCAAGGCGCCTGTCGCATAGATGCCTGTACCCAGATTGCCGTTGACCGTGAGATTGCTGAACACGGGCGAGCTGCCAGCTACGTTGAAGTTAACCCCTTCATGCTGGAAGAAGGTAGTCTGGTTGCTACTGTCCTGAGTGCCGTTGTTGGAGATGGTGCTGTCGGTGAGGGTCAAGGCAATACCAGAGCCAGTGGCGAACAGGCCGGCGTTCTGGCTGCGATCCAGCAGGCTGTGGCGGATCGTCAACGAGGCGTTGTTGGCACTCGACGCGTCGATCATGCCGTAATAGCCGTAGTGAGAGCCGTAGTATAGGGAGCCCGACCCGCCGTAGCGGAGGTTGACGTAGTCGAAGTTGAGGCTCCCACTGGCCCGCACGACAATCGCTCCCCAGTCCCCCTTGGCCGCTGAGCTGGTCGTCCCGTCGTTGTTCGTGTCGCCGCCGACACTGTCATCCTTCAACGAGGTGAAGGTGATCTCGTTGCCCGAGGAAGCCTGCGCCGTCAATGTCCCCAGGACCTCGATCGTACTGCCACTGTTGGCAAACTTCACCACCGTCGTTGGCTGCACAGTGAGTGATGCTCCCGCTTTGACCTGCAGGTTGCCATCCACGATGTACGGGAAGTTCGTCACCGCTGGCAACGAGACGCTGCCACCAATGCTGCCTTGCAGCCCAAGCCCATTCTTGCCATTGCCGCTGGCGGTGTTGCCCGCGTTCACGACTGTTGTGGCGTTGCCGAAGTTGAGAAACGCCGCGTACGTGCCGTTGTTCGTGAACACGTTGTTGGCAACCGACACCGAGACAATGCCGCTCGCGTCGAGGCCGCGATTGCTGCTATAGCTGATGGTGCTGTTGGTAACGGTCAGGGAGGTGGCAGTGGAGCGGATGTTGGCATTGCCGCTCGCGCCGCCGTAGCTAACGTCCACGTAGTCGAAGACGGTGCCAGTGCTGGATGTGCCGACAATGATGCCCTTCCAGTACCCCACTGTCGGCGAAGCGGTGTTGGGGGCAAACATGATGCGCGAACTAGCTAGCCCGACGGCAAACAACGTGCCATTAACGGTGAGGCCGGTATTCTGGTTGAAGCGAACGATCGTGCCCGGCGAGAGGTTGAGAGTGACGCCGCTGTTCACTGTTGTATCGCATGTGACGATGTAAGGACTTCCCCACGGGCCCCACGTCGTGTTGGCGCTTATGCTGCCACACACGGTTGTTGGACCAGAGTTGGTTGGCGTAGCCGTCGGCGTCAACGTGACGGTGGGAGTGGCGGTGGGCGTGTAAGTGGATGTTGGCGTCGCGGTGTCGGTCGGTGTCGCTGTCGGCGTTGGCGTATCGGTCGGCGTCGCCGTGTTGGTCGGCGTATCGGTCGGCGTTGGGGTATCGGTTGGCGTGGGTGTGTCGGTTGGCGTGTCGGTGGCAGTCGGGGTTGACGTGGTTGTCGGCGTGGGGCCAAGCTCGTACGCGATCACCAGGTACGGGTCTTGTGTCGTCGCCATCTGCTCCGACATCACGGCGTTGATGGTGTTGCCCCTCCCCAACGTGTAGCCGGGCCACACATCGAGGACGTCGTGCCCCTCCCGCACCGCTAGCTGCGTCGTCCCCGTCCGCGAGATCCACCCCAGCCCGGCCGCGTTCAAGTCCCAGCGTGCGTAACGACTGAGCGTGATCCCGGTAATGTCCACCCGGTTCGAGCCTTCCGTCGGGGTCTTCACGGTGCCCCCCGCCAGCGCATAGTCCGTCCCCACCAAGGTCGTCGGTGAAGCTTCGCGCCCCTGCACCACCACCAGGAAGTCTTTGCCGTCGTTGGTGGTGTTCGTCTTGCCCGTGACGTACACGTACAGCGAGGCGGACTTGATCGTCGCCCACTGCGGCAAGGCCGACGTGTCGAAGACCAGGAAGCCCCGGCTGATGCTCACCGTCGTCGTGCTGGTGCAGCTCGTCCCGACCCAGTTCGTAAGGCTGGTGGTCGTGGCGCTCGGCGTGCCGCTCGCCGCGTCGTGGGCCAGCAGCCAGGCAGCGGGCGTGCAGCCGGTGCCGGGGGCGCCGGTGTACGCTACGCGGCCATCGCCGACGCTGGCGAAGACCTTGAGTGTGGGCAGCGTCGGGGTCGCGGTGGGCGTGGCAGTGGCCGTCGAGGTGGCCGTGTTCGTGGGCGTGCTGGTGCGTGTCGGCGTGCGAGTGGGTGTCGATGTCCGAGTCGCCGTCGGTGTCCGGGTCGCTGTCGCGGTTCGTGTGGATGTGGGAGTACGCGTGTCGGTCGGGGTCGGCGTATTGGTGCGGGTGAATGTCGGCGTGAAGGTGCGTGTCGGGGTTCGGGTCACCGTCGCCGTGCGCGTCGCTGTGGCAGCCGCCAATATCGTCTCGCCGTCGACGCTCTGCTCAACGGCGAGACCATCCACCGTAACCGACGGGCTGGCCGTCTCATCGCCTTCCCAATCCGTTTGATTTCGACCAGCCGCCACAGCCTGACCTACCACCAAGGTATGTTGGGGTGAGGTAATCCACATCACGAAAGGCAGAAGGACACATAGGCCAAGGATGAGAAGGGCATAGGATTGGCGTTTCATGTTTCAGCCCCTTGCGCCGCTGCCCAGCAAAATAGAGCACGACCGCGGCGGAGTGCGTGGCAAGCAGATTAAGTATCAATCGTTGGCGGGACGAAGGGGCCACGAAGCAACAGGCCAGCGTCGCTATTCCGTGGGCGGAAAGCTATGCCGGCCTGTTTACTTCCGATTTAGTATTGGCATGACCCCAGCTTAACAGGGCAGATTAAGAGCATTGAGCCTGTCGTGGAGAGGGGCGGCGCGACGAGGCACAATCCATCATAGCACTCGTGACGACCATTGTCAATAGGGATCCTTCATGCTCTCCATTTACCGGACTCCCAATTCTTCAGTAGGCTGATCAACGGGGCTTGACGGTACCTGCTCGCCCCAAGGTTGTTGGCCATCCGACAAATCAAGCATCTCGTCCGGGGACGAAGGCTGTCATCATCAGCCGGTACCAGCTTGCATCTCGTCCGCTGGCTGCTCCTTCTCCACTTCAGTAAGTGCTGCCCTAGGGCTCCGCAATACGTTACTTCGATGTAGGGTGCTGGAGCGGTGCCGGCCTGCTCGCTAAGGTAGACGTTGAGGTAGTCGCCCTGATTCGAAGCGTATGATGGCCAGACGTTGACAATGTCGTGTCCTTCCCGCGAGTGCCAGCTTCGTCGCGCTGATCTTGCTCACCCACCCGATACCTGTGGTGTTCGAATCCCATCGGGCATACGAGGTCGTTCCGATGTTCGAGATGTCGAGGCGGTTGGAACCCTCCGTCGGATTGGTGATAGCGTTGCCCGCCCTCGCGTAGTCGGTGCCGACCAAACTTGCCGTGGAAGCTTGCCCGCCCTGCACCACCGACACGAAGCCATTGCTGTCATTCTTGCTGTCACTCTTCCCGGTCACATAGACATGCACCGAGGCTTGGGTGATCACCGCGTCGTCGGGCAAGGCGGATGTGTCGAAGACGAGGAAGCCGCGGCTTAGGTTGACAGTGCTGCCGCTGGTGCAACCGGTGCCGACCCAGTTAGCGTTAGCCGCGGTTGTGTAACTTGCCGTGCCGCTTGTGGCGTTGTGTCCAGCACTCCACCTAGTCAGGTTGCAGCCAGCGAGGTTGGCCCCGGTGTAGCTAACGCGTCCATCACCCGCCGTCGCGTAGAAGCGACTCGTGGTAGATGAACTTGATGGTGGCGTCGCAGGAATGTAGCCTATCTCGATGTAGGTCCTGAGCGGTGCCCGGCCTGCTCGCTCAGGTAAGCACTGATGTAGTCCCCCTGGTTTGCCGCGTATGACGGCCAGGCGTTGACGATGTCGTGCCCTCTCGCAACGCCAGCTTTATGGGGCCGATCTTGCTCACCCAGCCCATGCCGGCGGGGTTCAGATCCAGCGAGCAAAGGCACTCCGTCGCGATGTTGGAGATGTCGAGGCGGTTGGAACCTTCGGTGGGGTTGGTGATGGCGTTGCCTCGCCTTGGTATAGTCCGTTGAAGTAAGGCTCGTCGTTGTCGATTGAAGCCCTTGTACCATAGACACAAACCTTGCCATCGTTCTTGCTGTCGCTCTTGCCCGTCACCGCAGACGTAGGCCGATGCCTGCACGATAGTGGCGTCATCTGGCAGCGCCGAGGTGTCGAAGACGAGGAAGCCGCGGCTGAGATTGACCGTCCGGCTACTGGTGCAGCCGGTACCAATCCAATTCGTGTTGACGGCGGTTGTGTAGCTAGCCGTCCCGCTCGTGGCATTGTGACTTGTGTTCCACGCTGTCTGGCTGCAACCCGCCGACGTTGAGCCAGTGTAGCTGACACGCCCATCGCCGGCAGTCGCGTAGAAGCGGACGATGACTGGAGTCGCGGTGAGAGTCGGTGTCGGCGTGTTGGTGGGCGGTACGCTCGTGTTAGTCGGCGTCGGGGTTGGTGTATCGGTGGGCGGTACGCTCGTATTCGTTAGGTTGGCGCTGGGCGTCTCGGTTGGCGGCAAACCGGTGTTCGGAGTCGGCGTTGGGGTTAACGCGGATGGGAGCAAAATCGTCGTTGTCTTATCAGTTTCGTCGCTTGGCGCATCCTCCTGGTTTCCGACCTGATCCGGCCACGCTGTGAGAACGCATAGGTGCTGCCTAGCTGCCGGACATACGTCCCGGAGGTATCGCAGGTGTTGGTCGCCACGGCAGGAAGAGGGCTGCCGTCTGGGAGACGTAGATCGTGTAGTCCTGAATGCCGGCGTAACATCCGTCCCCTTCGTCCACGCCACGTCAAAGCCTAGCCGCGTTCTGCTGGGCTGGGAGCGGGAGGACATGGCTGTCCCGGCTTCGTGCTGTCGATATGGTGTTCAGCCATTCGGTGTATCAATTGGATCGTTGTAATCAAACACGATGCGCGCTTTGTTCCGGATCTCCGTCCAGCACTTAGGCCCGCCTTCGCCGAGACTGTACATCACCCGACCTTCCCCATTCGGTGGTGTCCGTGTTGGGCGGAAGAATCCCGCAGCGATCCCTCTGTCGGCAAGCGCTTGTCGGGTCGAGCGAGGAGAAGCGCCGAGGTCGCCAGGCCCGTCGCCAGATCAATCCGGCATTGATCCGAACGATGAGGTTGTTGGCCGGGTGCAAATCAACACAGCTGTCGAGAGTACATCGGCCGGTGGCGGCGAACCTCTCCCCCCCCCTATCCCCGAACGAGATAGGGCCAAGTGTAAAGGAGGTTACATCAACCTCACATCCGTTTGATCAGTGACGACCACCTCCTGAGCCGCTGCGTTTGTGGCTACGTTCTCGAATGCAATACCGTAGGCTACAAAGGTGTCGCCACGAATATAGCGCTCTGCACCGCCTCCTGATGGCCCATAGATTTCATTGGGATCGTGGATCCCGACACCAGATGTCTAGTTCGGCTTCATGCTCTCTAGCCATGGTCGATCCGACGACGTGGAAGCGGACCTTGATCGGGAAGTGCGTCGAGAGCCTAACTCTGTGATATTGCCCGACGGCAGCGCAAGAGTCGGCGGTAAATCTCGGGAGTATATCTGGCTATCTTCGAGCTTCGAGGACGGCTGTACGCAATATATGGTAGCTTCTTTAGAGCAAACCGTAGTAGAACGGCGTACCTTGGCCAAGGTATCTAACGTTGTCTTCAGAGCGCTCGCGCGCTTAAGCAGTAATTCTGTTCAAATGAGTTAGTACCAGGACAGTAGCGTTGAATGACAACCTGATCATAGGCTGTGATTAAAGGCATTCTCTGTCAATCTCCGAACGGATGCCGAGAATTGCCAATCCTAAGTCGCGCACCTATTATTCTCCTGGCCCTTGCATTCCATGAACTTTGGGAACAGTCCACTCTGGCTCCATACTTCGCGATACAAGAGAACTTCGAGAGAGCTTCGAGCCGCTACCTCCGCAATACATATCTGACTATCACTGAGATGACATTCCCGGCAAGACTTGTCTATCCTCTTTTGAGTTTCGAGTATCAAACCCTTGAGCAGCGCAATCTGGTTTGCAGCATCATTAATCAAGGAGGGTAGCTCCTCGCACTTTACTCGCCGACTCCGAGCCGTCACCTGTTTTCCGCACCCAGATTCATCCCATGATTCCTGATGTGCCAGCGAGGCGATACCGCCGGGGGGTAGCTGAGGTATGATTATGGACATCGGCGCTTGTGCTGTAATCTTGCCTTGGTTCCCAGTTAACACGGGTTCAGGGATTAGACCACCAAAACCGATCTCGACCGACTCTAGGTCGATTAGCCCTATATTGCGAGCAACAGCTATGTAGTGTGCTTCGCGGCCTAACCTAACCAGCGTCGGCCCAAACAAATCCAGTCCTAGCTCTCCTTTTCCACCATTCACGACATTGAAAGTGCCTGGCACTGCTAGACTCATTTCCCCCGGGTTGGTGACCTGTAGCGTGAAGTCGCCTCCTGGGTGGTCGCGAAGATCAAAGGTTGTCTTAATGCGTTCCGGCGAAAGCAGGACCGTATCTTCGCCCGCCAGGTCGCCGAGTTGCACACTGACGCCCTCCCGGAAACCGCTACCACGGATTTCCACTGTGACAAAACCGGTATTGCCTCCCAGCTTCGGATAGACTGATTCGACGATGAATGCTCCCGGAATAGTTACCTGGTCAAGAGATGTTTCTACAGGAGTATTTGTTCCTTGGGCCGTCGCGAAATACGCCAACGGTGTCTGCGTACTCTGAGCTTCTGCTCGGACGGTCCAACTGATCTGCGCAGATGAGTTAACGGCTAGAGAGCTGACCGACTGAGCCACAGTACCTGAAGCGAGCGTTAGTCCCTTTGGCAGGGACAGCGTGACCTGAATCTCATCTGCGACAGCAATCCCTCGATTCTGAACCGTTGCTATGACCTGGAACGGGTTGGGCGAATATTGGCCGCCCATGAACGACAAAGTCGAGGGTGCATTGAGGGTGAGAAGCAAGTCCGTCTGGCATGCCCCGGATCCTCTGGTTACGCAGCCGGGAATGTACACCTCGGCGGTGGGCAGAACGGTGTTATTTCCCTCACCGCCGACCACCAGCACATTGCCGTTTGCAAGTCGGGTAGCCGTCAGGCTCGACCGCGCCGTGTTCAGCTTGTCTCCCACTGTCCACGTGTCGCTCGTGGGGTCGTATACCTCCGTGTCCGCCAGGTTCCCACTCGGCGCCCACCCCCCCGCCACTAGCACCTTGCCGTTCGGCAGCAGCGTCGCCGAGTGGTACGTCCGCGCCGCATCTAGGCTCGCCGCCGCCGCCCATGTGTCGGTCGTCGGATCGTACAGCCGCGCTAGGCCAGAGACTCCGCCGTTGGACGAACCGCCCGTGATGAGCACCTTGCCGTTGGGCAGGAGGGTCGCCGTATGGCCGTTGTGCCCCTCGCTCAGGCTCGCCGCCCGCGACCATGCGTTCGACGCCGGGTCATATAACTCTGCCGAAGCGTAGTTCTGATTCCCATCCGCGCCTCCCACGACGAGGACCTTGCCGGTGGGGAGCAGGGTGGCTGTGTGCACGAACCGAGCAGTGCTCATGCTCCCAGCTGGGAACCAGATGTTCGACACGGGATCATATAATTCAGCAGTCGAATAGACTGGGTAAACAACGTCGTGCCAAACAGGCATGACAGACACGCCGCCTACCACCAGCACCTTGCCGTTGGGCAGCAGCGTCGCCGTGTGATTGTAGCGCTCTGTACTCATGTCACCGGCGGGCGACCACGAGTTGGTGGTCGGGTCGTACAACTCTGAACTAGCCAGGCTCCCGCCGCCATTCCAGCTGTAGCCGCCTGCGACGAGCACTCGCCCGTCGGGGAGCAACGTCGCCGTGTGGTACCCCCGCGTTGTGCTCATGCTGCCGGCCGACGACCACGTGTTCGTCGTCGGGTCGTACAACTCGGCACTGGCGTAGTAGGTACCGCCATCCTTGCGGCCGCCCACCACCAGCACCTTGCCGTTCGGCAGCAACGTCTCCGTGTGTCCCGCTCGCTTCTCCGCCAGGTCGGCAACAGGCATCCACTGGCCCGGATAGCCGCCCGGCACACTCACCACCGTCGAGGCGTAGCGGACATCGGTGTTGGAGGCGCTGGCCACAACGGAGTAGGTGAAGCTCGTCGTTTCGCCTCGCCCCTCCGCTCGGACACTCCAGGTGAGCTGCTGTTGGCCGTTCGCCGCGAGGGTGGCAATGCTTTGCATCGCATTCCCAGACGCCAGGCTCAGCCCCTTGGGCAGGTACAACGTCACCTGGACATCCGTCGCCGTCGTCGAGCCTGTGTTCTGCACCGTCGCCACAACGTCGAAGGGGTTAGGGACGTAGCGGCCGTTGGTGAGATTGAGGCTGGCCGGCCCCGCCGCACTCACACTGAGAACCGTATCACACGACTGACCCGCCGCCGTCACACAGCCTGGGATGTACAGCTCGCCCGTCGCCAAGACATTACCAAGCGTGTTGTCTGGGTCTCCTCCCACGACGAGGACATTGCCGTTGTTCAAGACAGCGGCGGTGTGGCTGCGCCGAGCCGTGTTTAGACTATCCCCAGCTGCCCAGGTATCGGTGCTGGGGTCGTAGATCTCCGTATCGGCGAGAGCAACGCCAGCATTCATGCCCCCCACCACCAGCACCTTGCCATTCGGTAGCAGCGTCGTCGTGTGATAGCTCCGAGGCATGGTCATGCTTGCCGCGGTTGACCACGTATCCGTTGTCGGATCGTATAGTTCTGTGGCGCCTCCCGTGATGAGCACCTTACCGTTGGGTAGCAGGGTGGCGGAGTGCTGGCTGAGCCTCTCGCTCATGCTTGCGGCGGACGACCAGGTATTCCAGGCCGGGTCATACAACTCGGCCGAGGCGTGGTTCTGGGGGCCATCCGCTCCGCCAACGACGAGGACCTTGCCCGTGAGGAGCAAAGTGGCTGTGTGTACGTAGCGATGAGTGCTCATGCTCTGGGCTGCTGACCACGTGTTGGTCGTCGGGTCGTAGAGTTCCGCCGTCAAGAGAGAGTAGCCCGACTCGTTATCCACTCCACCAGTGACGAAAACCTTGCCGTTGGGTAGCAGCGTCGCCGTGTGGTACGCTCGCGCCCAACTCATGCTCCCGGCCGACGACCAAGAGTTGGTGATCGGGTCGTAGAGTTCCGCCCTGTTGAGGTAGGCCCTGTAGTTGTAACCACCCACAACCAAGATACGCCCGTCGGGGAGCAATGTCGCCGTGTGATACCCCCGCGACGCACTCATGCTGCCGGCGGACGACCAGGTGTTGGTCGTGGGGTCGTACAACTCGGCACTGGCGTAAAAGGTACCGCCGTCCTTGCGGCCGCCCACCACCAGCACCTTGCCGTTCGGCAGCAACGTCTCCGTGTGTCCCGCTCGCTTCTCCGCCAGGTCGGCAACAGGCATCCACTGGCCCGGGTAGCCGCCCGGCACACTCACCACCGTCGAGGCGTAGCGGACATCGGTGTTGGAGGCGCTGGCCACAACGGAGTAGGTGAAGCTCGTCGTCTCCCCTCGCCCCTCCGCTCGGACACTCCAGGTGAGCTGCTGTTGGCCGCCTGCCGCGAGGGTGGCGATGCTTTGCAGGGCTGTGCCAGAGGCTAGGCTCAGCCCCTTGGGCAGGTACAACGTCACCTGGACATCCGTCGCCGTCGTCGAGCCTGTGTTCTGCACCGTCGCCACAACGTCGAAGGGGTTAGGGACGTAGCGGCCGGTGGTGAGATTGAGGCTGGCGGGCCCCGCCACACTCACACTGAGAAGTGCATCACAGCTCGTCCCCGTAGGCGTTGCGCACCCTGGGATGTATAGCTCGGCGGTGGACAGGACGGTGTTGCTTCCCTCGCCGCCGACCACCAATACATTGCCGTTCGCAAGTCGGGTGGCCGTCAGGCTCGACCGCGCCGTGTTCAGCTTGTCGCCCGCCGACCACGTGTCGCTCGTCGGGTCGTACACTTCCGTGTCCGCCAGGTACCCACTCGACGTCCACCCGCCCGCCACCAACACCTTGCCGTTGGCCAACAACGTCGTCGAGTGGTACGTCCGCGCCGTGTTCAGGCTCGCCGCCGCCGCCCATGTGTCGGTCGTCGGGTCGTACAGCCGCGTTGTCGCAGAGACGGAGCCAGTGGAGCCGCCGACGATGAACACCTTGCCGTTGGGCAGCAGCGTCGCGGTGTGGCTGCTGCGAACCTCGCTCAGGCTCGCTGCCGTCGCCCACGTGTTCCAGGCCGGGTCGTACAACTCGGCTGACGCTGTTGACCCACCATTGATTGTGCCTCCACCCACCACCAGCACCTTCCCGGTTGGCAGCAGCGTCGCCGTGTAGGCATAACGCGGCACAGTCATGCTCGCAACCATCGTCCACGTGTTCGTGGCAGGATCGTATACCTCTGCACTCGCTCGAACATCGGGGCCGTAGTACCCCGCCATCTCCCCCCCGACCACCAGCACCTTGCCGTTCGGCAGCAGCGTCGCCGTGTGATAGTCACGCACCACATTCATGCTCGCCGCCAACGCCCATGTGTTGGTCGTCGGATCGTACAACTCTGAGCTGCCCAGGCTCCCGCCAGCATTCACGCTGTAGCCGCCTGCGACCAGCACTCGCCCGTCGGGGAGCAATGTCGCCGTGTGGTACCCCCGCGTTGTGCTCATGCTGCCGGCCGACGACCAGGTATTGGTCGTGGGGTCGTACAGTTCGGCGCTGGCATGATAGCTGCCCCCGTCCTTGCGTCCGCCCACCACCAGCACCTTGCCGTTCGCCAGCAGCGTCTCCGTGTGCCCCGCTCGCTTCTCCCCAAGGTCGGCGACAGGCATCCACTCGCCTGGAGAAGTAGCCTGCAAGCCAGCGGACGGCGAGGCGTGGAGCAATGTATCTGGCTTCTCGCTCGCAGAAACGGGCACCGCCAATGCGACGCGAAGAATTACGCCAAAACCAAGTAGTGAGAAAAGGAGTGCAACGCGGAGCTTTTTCATGGCCTAAACGCCTTTCCATGCGCAACGCGACTTAGGCGGCATCGTTGAACACGCCTAGACAAGCGGCTGCCCTTGTCCTTTTATATTCCGTTTGCATTGCAGGCGAGGGATCATCAAATGACAAGGGCCGACGCCGCGAAGATAATTCTCGCGGAAACGTCGGCCCCTGCTTCAGCCGTTGACCAGCATGCTCCCCCCGGACCACAATGTCCTCTGCCAGTAAGCTGATTACTGTTTGCCCAATATGGTTCTACTATACATCGTTGAAAAAGATATATGCGTGAGAGTATCACCACGGACAGTTAAGATTACGACACCGACTATGGAGGCGGGCTACACATATCGAGAGGATCACCATGCAACAAAAAAACGTCGG
>JAXLWJ010000019.1:0-92561 GCA_046328535.1 Anaerolineae bacterium | reverse complement strand
GACCGCGCCGACAACTTCGTGATCATCTGCTCCATCGAGAACTTCGACCCGATGGGCGTCCACACCGGCGACAGCATCACCGTCGCCCCGATCCAGACGCTCACCGACCGCGAGTACCAGACGATGCGCGACACCGCCGGCCGCATCATCCGCCGCGTCGGCGTCGAGACCGGCGGCTCGAACATCCAGTTCGCCGTCAACCCGAAGGATGGGCGGCAGGTCGTCATCGAGATGAACCCGCGTGTCTCGCGCAGCTCTGCCCTCGCCTCGAAGGCCACCGGCTTCCCCATCGCCAAGATTGCCGCTCGCCTGGCCGTGGGCTACCACCTGGACGAGATTCGCAACGACATCACGCGGGAGACGCCCGCGTCGTTTGAGCCGACCATAGACTACGTGGTCACCAAGATTCCACGCTGGGATTTCGCCAAGTTCCCCGGCGCCGACCCCACCCTCACCACCTCGATGAAGTCGGTCGGCGAGGTCATGGCGATGGGCCGCACGTTCAAGGAGTCGCTCCAGAAGGCGTTGCGCTCCCTCGAAACGGGCGCCGACGGCCTGACGCCCGGCCCCCTGCGTGACTGCGACGAGCTGCTGTCCCTCATCGAGACACCCACGCCAGAGCGCCTGTTCCAGATCGGCGACGCGCTGCGGGCTGGCGCGAGCCTCGCGGAGGTTCACGCGCGTACCGCCATTGACCCCTGGTTCCTCGGACAGCTGGGCGAGATCATCGCCTTCGAAGATGAGTTGGCGCGGGCCGGCGCGGGCGGCGATCTGCTGGCGAATCGGGCGCTCCTGCGACGGGCGAAGCGCATGGGGTTCAGCGACCGCCAGATTGCGCGTATCGCCCTCGGCGATCCGCGCCGCGAGATGGATGTGCGCGCGGCCCGCATCGCCGTCGGCGTCACGCCGGTCTACGAGCGCGTGGACACATGCGCCGCCGAGTTCGAAGCCTACACGCCCTACCTCTACTCGACCTACGAGACCCACGACGAGGCCGAGCCGACGACGCGCCCCAAGATCATGATCTTGGGCAGCGGGCCGAACCGCATCGGCCAGGGCATCGAGTTCGACTACTGCTGCTGCCACGCCGCCTTCAGCCTGCGCGACCTGGGCTACGAGACCATCATGGTCAACTGCAACCCCGAAACGGTCTCCACCGACTACGACACGTCGGACCGCCTCTATTTCGAGCCGATCACGGCCGAGGATGTGCTGAACATTGTCGAGCGCGAGAAGCCCCTCGGCGTCATCCTCCAGCTTGGCGGGCAAACCCCGCTGAAGCTGGCCCTGCCGCTCCAGGCCGCCGGCGTACCAATTCTTGGCACGTCGCCGGACGCCATTGACCTGGCGGAGGACCGCGAGCGATTCGGGCGGCTGCTCGAAGAGCTAGGCATCCCCCAACCGCCGAACGGTACGGCGCGCTCCCTCGCCGAAGCCCGCCACGTCGCCCGCAACATCGGCTACCCCGTCCTGGTGCGCCCCTCGTATGTCCTGGGCGGGCGGGCGATGGCGATTGTGTACGACGACGCGGAGCTGGAGCAGTTCGGGCGCGAGGCGCTATCGGTCGCCCCAGACCACCCGCTGCTCATTGACCGCTTCCTCGACGACGCCTACGAGGTGGACGTGGATGCCGTCGCCGACGGCGAGCGTGTCGTCATCGGCGGCATCCTGGAGCACATCGAGGCGGCGGGGATTCACAGCGGCGACTCGGCGGCGGTCCTGCCGCCCTACAAAGTGAGCGCCTATCACCTGACGATCATGCGCGAGTACACCGAAACCCTGGGCCTGGCCCTCGGCGTGCGCGGGCTGATGAACGTTCAGTTCGCCGTTCAGGACGACATCGTGTACGTCCTGGAAGTGAACCCGCGCGCCTCGCGCACCGTGCCGTTCGTCAGCAAGGCGACCGGGGTTCCCCTCGCCAAGATCGCCTCGCACATCATGTCCGGCAAGACACTCGCCGAGATCGGGTTCGTGGCGGAGCCACAAGTGGACGGCTTTTTCGTCAAGGAGGCGGTGCTGCCCTTCGAGCGCTTCCCCGGCGTTGACCCGGCCCTCGGCCCCGAGATGCGCAGCACCGGCGAAGTGATGGGGCATGCGTCGCGCTTCGGACACGCCTTCGCCAAAGCGGAAATCGCCGCCGGTGATCGTCTGCCGACATCGGGCAAGGCGCTCATCAGCGTCAACGACTACGACAAAAGCAACATCCTCAAGATCGCGCGGGACCTGCGCAGCATGGGCTTCACCCTCGTGGCGACGGCCGGCACAGCCGAGTGGCTGCGGCGCGTCGGCCTGCCGGCCGACGTCATCCCCAAGGTCAGCGGCGGTTCGCCGGCGATCCTGGAGGCGATCCGCACGCGCCAGGTAGACCTGGTCATCAACACGCCGCTGGGCCGCAGCGCCATCAGCGACGGCCGCCTGATGCGCATGACCGCGCGCCAGCACGGTGTCCCGCTCTTCACGACGCTGTCAGCGGCGGCGGCGGCGGTGAACGCCATCCGCGCCCTCAAGACGAAGGACCTGCGCGTGCGCAGCCTCCAGGCCCACCACGCCATCGAGGGGTAGCACACCGGCGACACCTGCGGACCCAGAAGTTAGCCACAGAGTTCTACATGAACCTGCGGGTTCACCATAGCGCAATGAGAATCGCTGTCGCCCCGACGATAGGAGGGGTCTGGACTGCGGCCCAGATGCCTCGTTCCTTGGCATGACAGCCCGGGCTTATTCTCAGGGTAGACACAGGGGACATACAGAAAAGACAAATATCTTAACCCTCTGTGGCCTCTGTGTCTCTGTGGCAACTCTCCTTGTTAACTCACTCCTGGGAATACACCGTCTCGCCGCAGATGATGGTGCGGCGGACGCGCAGGTCCGGCGTCAGCACAACGATGTCGGCGTCCAGGCCCGGCGCCAGTCGGCCCTTGCTCGACAGCCCCAGGATATCGGACGGCACGCCGGTCGCCATCCACACCGCCTCGCCTGGCGCGCAGCCGGTGTACGCCACCATGTTGCGCAGCGCCTCGTCCATGCTCAGGATGCTGCCGGCCAGCGTCCCGTGCGCGCGCCGCGCCGACACCTCGTCCACGATCACGTCGTCGTCGCCTAAGTGATAGACGCCCGGCGGCATGCCGAGCGCCGCCATCGCGTCGCTGACGAGGCTGATGCCGCGCACGCCCTTGGCCCGCCACGCCAGCCTGACGGCCGACGGGTGGACGTGAACGCCGTCCACGATGAGGCCCACCGGCGGCAGCGTCCTCTCCAGGAGCGCGCCCGTGAGACCCGGCTCGCGGTGGCCTAGCAGCGGCATCGCGTTAAACAGGTGTGTCCCCCAGCCCGCGCCCTCCTCTAGAGCCACGTGCGCCGTGTCGTAGTCAGCCTCGGAGTGGCCGAGACTGACGACAACGCCGTTCTGGCGCAGGAATGCGATGCTCTCGGCCGCGCCCGGCAGCTCCGGCGCCAACGTCATGATGCGCACGTTGCCTTCGGCCAGCAGCGGCCGGAGGCTCTCGACGGTCGGCGTGCGAAGATAGGCCGGGTTGTGCGCGCCGCGCTTGCCGTAGCTCAGGAATGGGCCTTCAACGTGAACGCCCAGGATGGCGGCGGACGATGGCGGTCCCTGCTCGGCGAGCCGCGCCAGAACCCGCAGGCGCTCTGGGTACGTTTCGAGGGGCGAGGTAATCAGCGTTGGGAGGAAGGCCGTCACGCCATAGCGCGGCAGGCCGGCGGCGACGGCGGCGGCGGACGCCGGGTCGAGGGTGAAATCGTGGCCGAACGCGCCGTTGATCTGCAAGTCTATCAGGCCAGGGGTAATTAGCGCATCCCCCAGGTCCTCGACGGTGACGCCTATTGGTGGCGCCGGCGTCACATCCGCGATGCGGCCGTCGCTCACAACGACCACCCCACGGCGCGCCACGCCGCCCTCGCCGATCACCTGGCCCTGCAACCCCCAGCTATCCATAACCGGCTCCTCCCGCATGACGGCTATCTCTATGTTTGCACTTTGTGTCTGGTGGGGAGGCTTGGAGGGCGCAGCCCTCCAAACTACCCCCTTTCCCCTTCTTCCGTGGGGACTGCGCCCCTGAACGACGCGGGCGAGGGTGTTCGTGAGGGCCTGCGGCCCCCACACCCCCGCTGCACCGCAAAGTGCAAAGATAGAGGGCTATCTTTCGAAGCAATGTTCCCACAGAAAACAAGGGAAGGCAAACCACGGCGGGGGGACGGTCCGTGGTTTGCCTTCCTTCGGATGTATTCACGAATTCATACGTGCGCGTTTCGAAAAAGTTACGGGCAAATCCGGAATTTCGTAAAAAAGGGACGGCGCTGGCCTGTTGCCGGTCCCCCCAGACTTCAGCAACGTGCCAACGCCGACCACAATGTATAACGAAAATGGGCCACGAAAAGAGACGCGCCAAACGGGTGAATTACGTGAAAATTCCGTCGTTTTTGCCGCCCATTCCCACGCAGGCTATAATGGTGGTACACCAGACACGCCGCGCCCTGCCAGTGGTGGGCGCCGCGCCAGACCCAGATTGAGCCAGATGACAAGCGCGAGTAACTCGCTGTCCGCCAACCCAGCGCCCCCAACGTCCGCCGCCCCCCTCTCGGTCCGCGGCCGCGCCGCCATCGCCGCTGGCAAGAGCGCCGCGCGCCTGATCCGCGCCCTGGGACGCGGCGCGGGAACGACGATGCCGGGCGAGGTGGCGCTGCGTGTCGAGCCGACGCTGCTGCGCCAGCTCGCGGCCCAGATCCGCTACGGCGTCATCCTGGTCGCAGGCACCAACGGCAAGACGACGACCACCAAGATGCTGGCACAGCTCCTGGAGCAGCAGAGCTACCGCGTCATCACCAACGCCAGCGGCGCCAACCTCGTCAGCGGACTGACAACGTCGCTCCTCTTGAGCGCGAACGCCAGCGGGCGCCTGAATTACGACTTCGGCCTCTTCGAGGTGGACGAGGCGACGCTGCCCCACGTGCTTCAGGCGGTCGAGCCGCGCGCGCTCCTGCTGCTGAACCTGTTCCGGGACCAGCTCGACCGTTACGGCGAGGTCAATCTCGTCGCCGATCTGTGGGCCAAGAGCCTGTCAGCCCTGCCGACGGAGACGGTGCTTGTGATCAACGCGGACGACCCCACAATCGCCGGCCTGGGCATGGGCGTCGCCGCGCGCACCTTCACCTTTGGGCTGGGTGACCGCTCGCTGCTGCATCACGAGATGGAGCATACCGCGGACTCCATTTACTGTCCGGCGTGCGATGCGCCGCTCGAGTTCGACGGCATCTACTATTCGCACCTCGGTGTGTGGCGCTGCCCGAACTGCGGCTTGCAGGCGCCAACGCTGGACATGGACAGCGAGGGCGTAGACTTCCCGCTGCCCGGCATCTACAATCGCTACAACACCCTGGCCGCCCTCGCGGCGGCCCGCGCCCTGGGTGTCGGCGGCGCCAACCCGGACAAGGCGCTACGGTCGTTCAAGCCGGCGTTTGGGCGGCTCGAAGAAGTCACCGTTCCTGGCCCCGACGGCAAGACCTATGCGGCCCGCATCATCCTCGCCAAGAACCCGACCGGCTTCAACCAGAGCCTGCGCCTGCTCGGCGAGTTCCCCGGCCGCAAAGTCGTACTGCTGGCGCTCAACGACTTGACACCTGACGGAACTGATGTATCCTGGATATGGGACATTGACTTCGAGCATCTCGTCGGCCAGGCCAGCGCCCTGGTCATCAGCGGCCTGCGCGCCTATGACATGGCGGTGCGCGTGAAGTACGCCGGCTGGGATGTGACGCGCAACCCGACTTATGTCACCGAGAACCTGGGCGAGGCCATCAACACGGCCATCACCTTCCTGGCGCCGGGCCAGGAGTTGTTCATCCTGCCCACCTACTCGGCGATGCTTGACATTCGCGGACTGATTCGCGGCGAGCGCATCCTGTAATGCGGGCGCCATCCAATCCGAGGATAACGTTATGCGGCGGCTAACCGTTGGCTGGCTGTACCCACGCTTGATGGGTACGTATGGCGACCGTGGCAACATCACGACCCTCGTCAACCGCGCGCGGTGGCGCGGCATCACGGTCGAGGTGCGGCAGATCGAGCTTGGCACGGCCGAGCGCGAGATCATGGGCTGTGACCTGATCTTCATGGGCGGGGCGCAAGACCGCGAGCAAAAGATCGCCGCCGCCGACCTCCGCCTGCGCAAAGGCCCAGTGATTCGCGCCGCCGTGGCCGACGGCACACCCGGCCTGTTCGTGTGCGCCGCCTATCAGTTCATGGGCCACTACTATCGCCCGGCCGAGGGGCCGGACCTGCCCGGCGTGGGCCTGTTCGACATCGTGACCCACCACCCCGGCACGCAGGTCCCCCGCTGCATCGGCAACATCGCCATCGAGCTTGCGCCGTCGGTCGCCGACTGGCCTGTGCGCACGCTGGTCGGGTTCGAGAACCACGGCGGCCGCACCTACCTCGGCGACAAGGCCACGCCCCTCGGCGCGACCCTCGCCGGCTACGGGAATAATGGGGTTGACCACACCGAGGGCGCCGTCTTCAAGAACGCTTACGGCTGCTACCTCCACGGCCCCGTCTTGCCCAAGAATCCCCACCTGGCCGACCACCTCCTGCGGCTCGCCCTGCGCCATAGCCGCCAGGAAGACGGCCTCGCGCCCCTGGACGACAGCCTGGAGTGGAGCGCCCACGAGGCCGCCCTACGTCGCGCCGGCGTCCGCGATGTGGCCGTGCCGGCCGAGGCCCGTCGCCCCACCGAGGTCATCCCCTACCCACGGCGCACCCAGGACGAAGCTCAAAAACGCGCGGGCTAGACGGCCCCATCGCCGCTTAGGGGTATCTCAGGAAGGAGCGCCCCCGGTGAGCGACAAGGTTGCGACCATTGATTTCCACGTGACGGCGGCCTGCACCCAGGCGTGTGAGTACTGCTGGGGGCCGCCGCGGCGCATGGCCGCGGTCGGCACGGGTACGGCCCGCGCGATCATTGACCGCGTGCGCTCGTTCGGTGTGCGCCGCATCGTGTTTACCGGCGGTGACCCCCTGCTTCGCCACGACATCGTAACCCTCATCCGCCACGCCCATGATACTGGGCTGGAGGTCGCCCTCTCGACGACCGGCGACCGCTTGACGCGCGACGTCCTCGATGCGACTCGCGGCTGCATCGCCCTGATCTCCCTGCCCCTCGACGGCTCAGACGAGGCCCGCAACGCCCGCACGAAGCGCCCCGGCCACTTCGCCGCCGTCCTGTCCGCCCTGGCCCTGCTGCGCGACTACCCGGAGATAGACGTGAAGGTCTGCACGCCGGTCACGCGGGACGGCGTCGATGACGTCGTCAACATCGCCGCCCTCACGCAGGCGTGGGCTGACACGACCGACAACCGCGTGTTCTACAACGTCTTCCAGGTATTCCCACGCTCGTGGGAGCCGTGCAACTGGGATGGCCTCACCGTCTCCGATGCGGCCTGGGCGGCGATGGTGGAGCAGGTGGAGACGAGGCGCTTCCGCATCCGCATCAATTTCCTGTCCACAAAGGTGCTGGACCAGCTCTACGTCCTGATTCTACCCGATGGCGGCCTGTACGTGCCGAGCGGCCCGACGTACCACTACTTCGGCCAGGTCCTTGACATTGACAACATTGACGCCATCCTCAGCGCCAGCACCTTCGACAGCATCAAGCACCTGGCGCACTCGAAAGCCTGGCGCCGGACTGAAGCCGTGGCGGAGTGACGGGCGGTCGGGTGACGAAGTGGCGGAGTGACGAGGTGACGAGGTGACGAAGCGCCTCAGCCGTGTGACGCCATGCGCCAACGCGAGAAACGTCCGAATGTCACCCCGACGAAGGAGAGGTCTAAACTCATCCCAAGGTGAAATCTACATGCTCTCGTCGGCGAGGCCGTGCGGTTAGCTGTAGGGGGCACCTAGCCCCTTGGGCTTCCATCCCGTAGCCCCGCCCTTCGAGGGCGGGGCGGGCGCCCTTGCGCCACGCCGCCTGTCCGCGAGGGGCTAGAAGCCCCCCGCTACAAGATGGAAGCCTGGGAGGCTGTCGGCGCGGCCTGCGTCTTTCACCTTGGGATAAGTATAGACTGCGGCCCAGATGCCTCGTTGCACTCGGCATGACAGCGAGTGTGACGTTTCTGCGCAGCCTTCCCCCCCTACCCTCCGACCGTCCCCAGCGATACCTCGCGCGGGGCGCCCTCGACAAAGCTGTAGATGACGTCCGGCACGCGGAGCCGCGCATCCTGCAAGTACACATCTCGCACCCGCTCGAAGTCTGGCACATCGCCGGCCGTCAGCGCCGCCAGATCGTCCAGGAACGCCAGGTCTTCGGCCGAGATCCCTTCGTCCGGCTGACTCATGCCCCCCCAGACATCCCACGGCAGAAGCTCCATCTTGTTCAGCGCCGCCACATCGCGCACGAAGTCGCCCTGCACGAACCAGAGGCCGTGCATGTCGGCAATGCCGAACGCCGCCGGGTCGGCCTCGCCGTCGCGGCACATTTGCCACGCCTTGCCGCCGACGATGAACTGGTCGCGGGGTACATCGAGCGGGTCGAAGGGGATGCGAAGCACGTCGCGTTGCAGCGCGTCGAGTTGCGCATCCACCAGCACGAACCGTCTCTGCTCCGCCTTCCAATACTCGCAGACCCAATGGTCCTCGAAGTGGCCGGGCATGAAGTACGCCCCGAAGCCGCAGCGGGCGCGGGCCGGCACACCCTGCCGCCGCAGCATCGCCGTCAGTAGCGTCGAGAAGTCGCGGCAGTTGCCGACGAGACGCTGTTCCGGGGGACGCGCCTCCGTCAGCGGGCGCGGATCGAGGGCGAGGATGCGCGCGAGCTGCGGGCGCACGAACCGCAGCTGCACTTCCGCCTGCCGTTCCGGCGACAGCTGCACGCCGTACCGATCGGCCCAGAAGATGTGGATGACCAGCCCCTGGACGACGCGGCACAGATCGCCGATGTCCGTCGGCAGATTGTCAAACAGATAACCCAGGTCGCCGGGGTCGGTGATTGGCCCGGCTGTCTTGAAGAAGTCTTGCGCGCTCATTTGTGTTTCTCCTTGATCTACGCACGACACCGCGGCGCTGCGGCACGCATATGCGAGAGCCGTGCAGCCTGAAGTCTAGTCCCTCTTGGCGCTCTGGGTCAAGCGGCCTGAGGGCGAGGCGCGGCATGAAAATTGCCTCCTGTGTGTAGAACACAGTCTGGCGGGACGGGCTAGCACGGCCGTCCCCTCCTACGCAAAGGGGTACTCATGCCCAACAACCATGTTGTCATCATCACCGGCGCGGCCAGCGGTATTGGTCGGGCGCTGGCCGAAACTTATCGCCGCGACGGCTCGACCGTCATCCTCGCCGACATCGCGTCCGGCGCGCTGGACGACCTCGCCCGCGAGCTAGGCTGCATCACCATGCCGACCGATGTACGCGTCGAGGGGGACCTCAAGCGGCTGGTCAACGGCACGCGCAAGCGCTTCGGGCAGATTGATGTATACATCAACAACGCCGGTCTCGGCTACGATGGCCCTGTCGCCGAGGGGAATCTGACCGAGTGGCGCGAGATGATTGACACGAACCTGTGGGGCGTGATGATTGGAACGCGCGAGGCACTCAAGATCATGCGCCGTCAGCATCGCGGCGACATCGTGTTCGTTGACAGCCAGGCCGGCCGCACGCCCCTGCCCAACATGGCCGTCTACGCGGCTACGAAGTGGGGCGTGCGCGGTTTTGCCGAGGTCGTCTGGCGCGAGTCCTTCGTGACCAACGTCCGCGTCATCGTCGTCGAGCCAGGGGGCGTAGCGACCCATTTCTTCGACGCCATCACCCCGGCCGGCCGCGCCCAGGTCGCCGATGGCCCGCTCCTTACGCCGCAGCAGGTGGCCGAGATGGTCGTATTTGCCACAAGCCAGGACGAGCGCGTGCTGGTCCACGAGATCAAGCTAGGCGCGGTCAGCCACAACGGAGGAAACAATGGGCGCGCTTGAGGGCAAGGTCGCCGTCATCACCGGATCATCCATGGGTATCGGCGCAGCCATCGCGCGGGCGCTGCACGCCGAGGGAGCGCGCGTCGTCCTCAATTCGCGGGACATGGCCGATCTGCGCGACGTGGCAAAGGAGTTGGGTAACGAGCGCGTCCTGATGGTGGAGGCTGACCTGGTCGAAGACAGCCACATGCAGACGCTCATTGACGCGACCCTGGATCGCTGGGGCCAGATTGACATCTTCGTCAACAACGCCGGCACCATTAAGATTGGCTGGGCGCACCGGGGCAAGACGTCGGACTGGCGTTACCAGTTCGACATCAACCTCTGGGCCTACCTGACTGGCACGCGGCTGGCGCTGCCGCACATGCTCGCCCGCGGCCAGGGCGACCTCGTCTTCATTGACAGCATCGCCGGCCGCCACGCTGTGCCGCTGTGGAGCTGCTATACGGCGACGAAGTTCGCCGTCCGCGGGTTCGCCGAGTCGCTGCGGGAAGAGCTGCAAGGCACGGGCGTCCGCCTCACGATCGTCGAGCCGGGCCTAGTGGCAACAAACGTGCTGTCGCAGGGACCAACGGCGGTCAGCAGGGTGTTCGAGAAGGGAGCCAAGCTGTTACGGCCCGAGGATGTCGCTGCCGCCGTTCAGTACGCGGTCACCCGGCCGCCTGATGTCTCGCTCCAGGAGATTGTCATCCAGCATAGGGGCCTGAAGCTCTAGCGACACGCGCATCGGTGGAACACGCTGTTTGCTCAGGCCGCGCTCCAGCGTATACTGTAGGCGTGACCAGCTTCCCACTGAACCGTGAGCTTCTTATCGCCGCACGGCGCGTGTTGTTCCCGCGCCGGCGGCTGACCTGGGTGGTCGGAGGGGCAGCCAGCGGCAAGTCCACACTCTGCCGCGCCCTCTCCCTTGCCTGGAGCATCCCCGTCTATGACATGGACGAGCATCTGTACGGCGAGTATACCCGGCTGTCGTCCATCCGGCGCCATCCCGCGCTGAGTGAATGGTTCCGAGCCTCCGACTCGTTCGCGTGGCTGCTGGGGCTGACCGAGGCCGCGTTCACGGCGTTCAACCGGGCATCCACTGCCGAGATACTGGACCTGCTCGCCGCTGACATCTCTGGGATGGATGGCGATGCGCCGCTAATGGTAGACGGCGGCATCACCAACCCGGCGCTTTTAGCGCAAGTCATGCCCACCTCGCGGATCGTGTGCGTGGCAACCTCGCCCGCTCTCAGCCGCGAGGTGTGGGAGGGGGACGAGCGGCGGTGGATGAAGCCAATGGCTCTGGCGCTGCCGGACGGTGAAGCCGCATGGCAGCGCTTCCTCCGCTTCGACGAGCTGATGGGTGAGACTATAGTGACCGAATGCCGTGACAACCAGATCCCCGTCGTCGTGCGCGAAGAGAACTCATCGGTTCAGGAACTAGCCGACCAGGCCGCCTGCTATCTCGGTATCGCGTCTAGCTCCTGACACGATTCGGGCTCCACCGATTGACAAACGCAAGGCGATAGATATAGTTCGGCGGTAAAGGGAAATCGCCGCTCACATCGCCAGCGGCCCACCTCCGAGGAGGAACAAACAATGTCAACGGTGACGCCTCATTCTCCCGCTGAAACGACCTCCCTGCCAACCTACGAAAACTTTGTGCGTGACTTTCGCCCGGCGGACATCGCCGGGATGCTATCGGGCGACCTGGCGAGCGGCATCAACGTCTGCTACGAGGCGTGCGACCGGCACGCGCCGTCCGGCCGGATCGCCCTGCGCTGGGAAGGCGTGTACGGCGAGAGCGCCGAGTTTACCTACGCCCAGCTCCAGGAGCAATCGGCCCGCTTCGCCAACTTCCTGCACGCCCAGGGCATCGGCCCCGGCGACCGGGTGGCCTGCCTCTTGCCGCGCATCCCGGAGCTGATCATCGTCGCTCTCGGCACGTGGCGCGTTGGCGGCGTCTATCTGCCCTTGTTCACCGCGTTCGGCCCCAAGGCCATCGAGTACCGCCTGGAGCGCAGCGGCGCCAAGCTGGTGGTGACCGACAGCGCCAACCGCCCGAAACTGGAGGGCATCGCCAGGCTCCCATTCGTGATGCTCGTCGGCGGGTATGGAGAAGCGGGCGCGGGCGATATTCCGTTCTCGCCAACCCTGGTCGCCCAGCCCACCACATTCGAGCCGGTGATGCGCCAGGGCGAGGACCCGTTCCTGCTGCTGTTTACCTCCGGCACAGTCGGGCTGGCCAAAGGTGTGGCCGTCCCCATCAAGGCGCTCATGGCGTTCATCGTCTACATGAAGTACGCGATGGGCGTGACCGACGCCGACCGCTACTGGAACGTCGCCGATCCCGGCTGGGCCTACGGCCTGTACTACGCCGTGACGACGCCGCTTGTCCTCGGCTATACGACCCACTTCTACCAGGGCGGCTTCACCACCGAGAGCACCTACCACATGCTGGAGAAGTACGGCATCTCCCTGCTGGCCGCCGCCCCGACCGCCTATCGCATGCTGATGGCCGCTGGGCCGGCGGTTGCGCAGCGGCACACGCTCCAGCTTCGCGCGGCGTGCAGCGCCGGGGAGCCGCTCAACCCCGAAGCCATCCGCTGGGTCGCCGACAACCTGGGCATCACGGTCTTCGACCAGTACGGCCAGACCGAGATCGGCATGGCGGTGTGCAACTACAACGGGCTGCAAGCCGACCTGATCCCCGGCTCGATGGGCCGGCCGATGCCCGGCTTCGACATGGTCGCCCTGGACAGCAACCTGCAACCCGTCGGCAAGGGCACGCCGGGCCAGGTCGCCGTCCGAATCGAAAGATCCCCCCTCTACTTCTTCCAGGGGTACTGGCAGCAGGAGACGCATTCCATCCGCGACGGCTACTATCTGACCGGCGACGTCGCCGAGCTAGACGACCGCGGCCACTTCTTCTTCACCGGGCGCAACGACGACATCATCACCTCCGCCGGCTACCGCATCGGACCGTTCGATGTCGAGAGCGCCCTGATCGAACACCCCGCCGTGGCCGAGGCCGCCGTCATCGGCAAGCCAGACGCCGAGCGCGGCGAGATTGTCAAGGCGTTCGTCGTCCTGCGGCCGGGCTATGAGGCCAGCGCCGACCTCGAATCGGCGCTATAACGCTACGTGCGCGAGCGCCTCTCGGCCCACGCCTTCCCGCGCGAGATCAGCTTCGTCGCGGAGCTGCCCAAGACGCCGAGCGGCAAAATCCAGCGCTTCTTGCTGCGCCAACAGAGCGCATAAGACACCATCAACCTTCATCCTAGCCGAGGACGCCCGCCATGACCTATCCCGACGACTCCCGTCTCACCAAGCTGGTGGAGCTTATCCACTTCTACGGCCAGCTCCAGCACGACTACGGCGCGCCCGGCGTCGCAGCCGTGCTGGCCGAGGCCGAACAATCGCTTCAGGACGCTCTGGAAAAGATGCAGGCGCTGCCCGCTGACGCTGCGTTGGCGCGGAAAGAGCCGAACGACCTCGGCGACATCCAGCAGTTGCGCCCGGTCGGCCCCCGCCGTCTGTGGCGGACCATTGACGTCGGCGTCTATCGTGAGAAGCTCGCGGGCGCGCTCCTCGGGCGCTTCGCGGGCTGCACGCTCGGCTCGCCGGTGGAGTTCTGGACCATCGAGCGCATGGCGGCGCTGGCCCGCGAGAATGGGGAGGAATTCCCGCCGCTAGACTACTGGCAGTACGTCCCCTACCCCTACGAGCTGCGCTACGCGCTCAGCCCGCGCCAGGACTACACGCGGCTGAAAATGGACGGCGTCCCGGTGGACGATGACCTTGCCTATACGCTCCTGGGTCTCTTGATCGTCGAAGACCACGGGCCGGGGTTCACGACGGCGGATGTCGGCGATGCCTGGCTGAAGTATCTGCCCTACGCCTGCACCGCCGAGGACGTGGCGTTGAAAAACCTGGGGGCTGGCATCCCTGCCCTGGAAGCCGGCGCCGTCGAGAACCCCTTCACGGAGTGGATCGGCGCCGACATCCGCTCCGACCCGTGGGGCTACATGGCGCCCGGCTGGCCCGAACGAGCCGCCGACATGGCGTACCGCGACGCCTACATCAGTCATCGCCGCCAGGGCATCTACGGCGAAATGTTCTTCTCAGCCGCTATCGCCGCCGCATTCGACGTCACGGATCCCCTCGACGCGATCGCCATCGGCCTGACCGAAATCCCCGCCGCGTGCCAGCTCGCGCAGCACATTGACTGGGCCTTGGCCGAGGCGCCCCACATCAAGACGTACCGTCAGGCGCGGGAGGCGGTGGACAGACGCTTCCCGCGCATCGAGGGCGTCCACACCTCGCCGAACGCCTGTCTGACCGTCTTCGGCCTGGCAATTGGCGGGACCGACCTGACCCGCGTCATCGGCGAGACGGTGGCAATGGGCATGGACAACGACTGCACCGCGGCCACGGCGGGCAGCATCGTCGGCGCGATTGTCGGCCAGGCGGGGATCCCGCCGCACTGGTACGCGCGCTTCAACGACTGCATCCACTCGTACCTGATCGGCCGGCCGCAGTTCGCCATCTCTGACGTGGTAGACCGCTTCACCGCTCAGGCAGTGCGCGTCGCGGCATCTGCTCCACAGAGGGAGTGACGTTTCATCACTATGCGGATCAAATTCTACGCTCACGCCTGCTTTCGCCTCGAGGGAAGGGTCACTGACCGCGCCAATACGAGCGGCGAACCCATGCGTGAAATCTCCATCATCACCGACCCGTATACGCCTTCGGTGGCGCGGTTCGAGCCTGTCGGCGAGACGGCCGATGTTGTGCTGATGTCATCGGCGACCGACCGTTTCCACAGCGACTATACCCAGGTTCCCGGTAACCCGCACATCATCAACGCCCTGGACATCGGCTCGGCTGGGCTGACCGTGGACGGCCTCCGCATCCAGAGCTTTCCCAATCGGGAGAACAAAGACGAGAATGCCGCCGACAACGCCATGTACGGCGTCTATCTCGACGGCATGACCATCCTGCATATGGGTGACGCGGGCCACCTTCCTGCGCCGGAGCAGATTCGCTTTCTGGCCGACCAGGTAGACATTCTGCTGGCCCTGGTCGGCGGGCCGCCCACGATCACGCTCGACGACCTCGACCGCTTCATCGCCGCCGTCAAGCCGCGCCTTGTCATCCCGATGCACTACCACAATCCGCGCGGCGTGCTGAGCATTCTCCCGGTGACGGCCTACACCGACCGCTACCCGGCTGAGCAGGTCACCTGGCGGGAGACGTCGGAGATCGAGGTTACGCCAGACACGCTGCCGCAGATGATGGAGATCGTCGTGCTCCAGCAGTCGCGGTAACTGGGCAGAGCCTCGCCGCAAGATTGTCACAGAGAGTTGCCTCCGTGTACTATGTGTCTCTGTTGCAATCTTGTGGCAGCGGAGGCGACGGCGCTTGCCACAACGCTAGTGCAAGGACAACGGACCTCGTAGGGCCCGCCTGCCCGTCGAACGGGCAGGCTACGACATGCAAGCCTGAGAGGCTCCCTCTCAGCCCCTCGGGCTTCCAGCCAGTAGCGCGACGCTTCGAGCGTCGCGCGGGCGCACGATTCCGAACATGTCCCTCGACGGCGCTACAGGACGCTGCGGGGCTACTTGAGGATGGCGGCGACACCGACGGCGCCGGGGCCGGCGTGGGTGCCGATGGACGGGCCGGCCTCGGCGATGAACATCTTGTTGGTGGGGAAATCGTCGGCGAGCCGGGCGCGCACCTCGTCCGCCAGGTCCTTCGAGCCGGAGTAGAGGATGCACATCTCGTCCGCCGCGCCGGCCGTTTTGACAAGCTCCACGAGTTTGTCAATCGCCTTGCGCATCGTGCGGATCCGCTCGACCACGGCGACATCGGAGTTGTAGACATCCAGGATGGGCTTCACCTGGAGCAGCGAACCGACGAACGCCCTGGTCGCGCTCAGGCGGCCGCCGCGATGCAGGAACTCAAGGGTGTTGAGCGCCGCCCAGACGTGCGTCTTGGGCGCAAGCCGAGTGCAAAGGTCCGCCATCTCGTCCAGGGATGCGCCCTGCTGCGCCGCCCGCGCCGCCTGAATGGCGATCAGCCCCTCACCCATGGACGCCGACTTTGAATCGGCGAGGCGCACGCGGTCGCCGAATTCCTGCGCCCCAATACGCGCCGAGTTATAGATGCCGCTGAGGCTGGCCGCGACGGTGACGCACAGCACGCTATCGCCGTTGGCCGTCAGCCGCTCGAAGGCCTCGCTGTAGACGCCCGGCGCGTTGGCCGCCGTCTTCGGCGCGATCTTGCTGTTGACCACGCGGTCATAGAACTCCGAGGGCTGGAGATCAACGCGGTCGCGGAATGTCTCGTCGCCGAGTTGCACCAGGACGGGGACCTGGGTAATGCCTAGCATCTCGGCCACGACGGGGGGGATGTCGGAGGCGCTATCGGCGACAACGTGTACGGCCATGAACCCTCACTCGACTGACATGATGTAGAAGTAATGCGGTTGCCCGCCGGGGTGCAGCTCGATGCGCAGCGTCCCAAACGGCAGCGGCGTGCTGCCCTGGCTGTTGTTCTGGGCGAAGACCGCGACGGCCATGTCGAAGCGCTGGCGCAGGGTATCGGCGAGATGATTGGCGAACGCCTCAGCGCCGCCGGGCGTAATGTCCTCCCCATAGTACGCCGAGATGACCTCGTAATCCTCGATGCCGAGCAGGCCGAGGACATCGGCGGCCACGGACACGACATCGTCGCCCGCGTCAACGACCGCATCATTCAGGATGCCGATGGTCTGGCCCTCCGCTACGTCGAGCTCGTCTATCTTAACCGAGCGCACGGCGCGAGCCAGCTCGACCGTCTGCACGTTGCCGAGCGCCGCCGTCATCCCCGCGACGTTGTCCTCGACGCTACCTTCCGGCATCAGCGCCAGCATTGCGGAAATGCCCTGCGGGATGGTCTTACTCGGCACGACGAACACGTTCTTGCCGGTCAGCTCCTGCGCCTGCTGGGCAGTCATGATGATGTTCTTGTTGTTGGGCAAGACGATGACGTTCTCCGATTTCATCGCCTCGATGGCCGTCAGCAAGTCCTGGACACTCGGATTCATCGTCTGACCGCCGGAGATAATGCTGCTCGCGCCCATGCTGGCGAAGATCTCCTGGAAGCCATCGCCGGGCGCGACAACGACCACCGCGAGATCGCGCAAGGCCTCGGAGGCCGCCGTGGCCCGCTCCGTCGTCGGCGCGGGCGCACTCAACTTGCGGGCCGCGAAGTCCTTGTGCTGGCGGTCCATGTTATCAATCTTGACCTTCAGCAGGCTGCCGCGTTGGGTGGCATAGCTCAGGGCCGCGCCGGGATCCGGGGTGTGAATGTGGACCTTGATCATCTCGTTGTCGCCGACGACTACGGCTGAGTTACCCAGGGCCAGCATGTCAATCCGAAACTCGTCGAAGTTCAGCCGGCCCTCGACGATAAACTCGGTGCAGTAGCCGTAGCCGCCCAGCTCGTCTTCACCGTCGGTGAAGTCCAGGTTGAACGCCGGCATCGCCGCCATCTCTTGCACGGCCCCGCCCGGCTCAACGTAGAGCTTCTCGCCGCGCAGGTAGCGCACCATGCCTTCGAGAAAGAACACGTAGCCCTTGCCGCCAGCGTCTACCACACCGGCATCGCGCAGCACCTTGAGCATGGTCGGCGTTCGCGCCAGCGCGTCCTGCGCTCCCCGCAGCGCGCACTCCAACACGAACGTCACATCCGCCGACTCCTGCGCCGCCAGCGCCGCGTCCCCCGCCTCCCGCGCGACCGTGAGAATCGTCCCCTCGACCGGCTTCGTAACGCCCTGATAAGCGAAGTTGGCGGCCTGCCACAACGCGTCGGCGATGTCGCGCCCGTTGAACTCGGCGCAGTCCTTGAGGGCGCTGGCGTAGCCGCGCAGGAGCTGCGATAGGATGACGCCGGAGTTACCACGCGAGCCGAACTGTGCGCCCCGATACGCGCGCTGCGATATCTCGGCCGCCGACTTGCTGTTGTTCGCAGCGACTTCTTCGTAAGCTGCGCGCGCCGTGAGCATCATATTCGTGCCTGTGTCGCCATCTGGCACCGGGAACACGTTGAGCGCGTTGACTTCAGCGGCGTTGTGCTCGAGCCATGCTGTCCCGGCGCCGATCATGCGCCGGAATTCTTGCCCATCGTACACCCGGCTCATCGAGCGCCTCTCTGGCGGGGTTCGGTCATGCGCAGCCCCTGGACGTGAACGTTGACACGGGCGACGGGAATCCCCAACGACTTCTCGACACGGTACTTGACGTTGCGCATGATGTTGAGTGCCACCTCGGAGATTCGCGTTCCGTACTGAATAATCACGTACAGATCAATCGTGAATTGATCGTTGACGTGCTGCACCCGCACCCCGCGGTGCAGGTCGCGGTTGAGCAACTCGGCGATCCCGCCGCGTAGGTCGGGCGACGCCATGCCGACGACGCCGTAGCAGCTCACGACGGCGGCGCTGGCCAGGTGAGCGACGGCGGTTGGCGAAATCTCGATGCGGCCAAGCGGGGTCTTGCTCAAGGAAGTTTCATCAGTCATCTCTGTCTCGCTTAGATTTGCCTCACGGCGGTCGAAGCGGTATACTTTGGCTTCGTGCAGGAGGTCTTATGGCAAAATGTGAAGTCTGCGGCAAAGGCGTGCAGCACGGCCACAATGTGAGCTTTTCGAAGCGCCGCACCAATCGAATCTGGAAGGCGAATGTTCGCTCCGCAACTCTCACGGTTGATGGAGAGAGCAAGCGCGTGAAGGTTTGCACCCAGTGTCTCAAGACGCTGAGCAAGACCGTTAAGGTGTAGCTTGCGCTCGCTGTTGCGCCAGAACGCCGGCCCATTGCGGGTCGGCGTTTTGCTTTAGGCCGCGCGGCGCGCTGTTTCATTCAACGGCCGGTCCACCGATGCGCAAATATACACCCGTGAGCCGACCTGACGCAAATTCGGGCGACTTGCCGCCGGGCGACTGGCGCCGCTCAGCCAACGACAGTACCTCGCGCCGTGGGACGAGCGGCGCTTGTACCATCCACGTGCGGCGCCGCCCACCGCATTGCCTGGTTGGAGGATTGATGTTATGATAAGCGCCTTATCGAGATGGGGGAGGTATGTCATGAGCCAACAAGTTACGGTCACGTCGAATACGCAGATCCAGTTGAAACCTTTGGTCGAAGCCGCTATTCGGTCCGAAGTGCGCATGCTCGAACTGGGCCTGGAACGAACCCGTGAGCGGCTCCGCCTCTTCGAAAAACGCTATCATCTCAGTTCCACAGAATTCATCCGCCGCTTCAGCACAGGGGAAAGTGGCGAGAGTCTCGACTTCATCGAATGGGCGGGGGAAGCCAAGACATACGAGCTTGTCGAATCCCAGTTGCGCGCTCTTCAGGAAGCGCAGATCAGTTGATCAAGCCTCTCGCGGGAACTGCCAATGATGGGCATACTCCCATTATAGCTACTGCTTCGACAACTCAAAACCCTCATCACAAGGACTCTCAATCCATGGCCAACTATGGACGTATCAGCGTGCAGCGAAAAACTGGGGATGAGCATTTTCACAGCGGCGGCGACGACCTTCCGTTCGACCTCCGCTCTTTCTGGCAATGGGCGGGGTCGGATATTGTAAGTAATGTCTGGCGAGGTTTGATCGCGGAGTATCTGGTAGCACAAGCGGTAGGGATTGGCGAGGGAGCGCGCGACGAGTGGGCCATGTATGACATTCACACACCGGACGGCTTAAAGATCGAGGTCAAGAGTAGCGCATATCTACAGAGTTGGTACCAGGAAGGCCCCTCCTCCGTGGGTTTCGACATCGGGCCGAAGCTAGGATGGGATTCTGCCAGCAACACTTACGAAGCTGAGCCTCGCCGCTCAGCAAACTTGTACGTCTTCGCACTCCATAGCCACAGCAGTGATAAAGCGACGCTAGATCCTCTGAACGTGTCCCAGTGGGAGTTCTATGTCCTGCCAACTGCGCGGCTCAACGAGAAGTGTCCAACGCAGAAGAAGATAAAGCTGAGCTCACTCCTATCGAAGTTTGAGCTTCAACCAGTGTCATTCGACCAATTGCGGAAAGCTATCGAAGACGCCAGCACGCAGGCGTTGGTCGGGCGGACGTAGACGACACCGACAAGGAATAGTCAACGGAGTCGCCGACAATTAGCAATGCAGCAAGCCCGCCCTCGTACGAGGGCGGGCTTGCCGCGTGTCGCGGAACAGTGACTAGCAAGGCCTTACGCGGTCGGGCAAGGTCGTGGACCACGGCAGGGAGGGGGAAGGTAGTAGCGACCTCAGTCGTTTCCCCGGGCCGCACAACGACTGATGATCCTTACCGAATTGTCGCCGCAATTATGCTGGCGCTGTAGATGGCTCTCCAGCGCCTCCCAGAGGCGGCGGAGTTGTCACTCCGCCGCCAGCAGGGGGTCTTCCACGCTATTGTGCGGAGCTACCACAAAACGCGCATCTCACGTGTAACAGACCATCAATCGGTGACGGCGCCGATGCTGGCGCTGGAGACGAGCTTAGCGTACTTCGCCAGGACGCCGGTCGTGTACCGCGGCGCCGGCGGCTGCCACGCGGCGCGGCGGCGCGCCAGCTCCTCGTCGGAGATGTTGAGCTGCAACAGGCGCTTGTCGGCGTCAATCGTGACCGAGTCGCCCTCCTGCACTAGCGCGATCCCGCCGCCCACGGCCGCCTCGGGCGCGACGTGGCCGACAACCATGCCGTAGGTGCCGCCGGAGAAGCGCCCGTCGGTGATCAGCCCGACCTTGTCGCCGAGGCCCGCGCCGATGATGGCCGACGTGGGCGCGAGCATCTCCCGCATGCCTGGCCCGCCCTTCGGCCCCTCATAGCGAATGATGACGACGTCGCCGGGCTTAATCTGGTTGGCGAGAACCGCCTGGAGGCAGACCTCCTCGGAGTCGAAGACGCGCGCCGGTCCGGTGATGCTGTGGTGCTTGATGCCCGTAATCTTGGCGACGCCGCCCTCTGTCGCCAGGTTGCCGCGCAGAATCGCCAGGTGGCCCTCGGCGTAAACGGGATCGTCCCACGGGTGGATGACGTCCTGGCCGGGCGGCGGAGCATCCGGCACGTCGGCCAGGTTCTCGGCGACGGTTTTGCCGGTGATGGTCATGCAGTCGCCGTGGATGAGGCCGTGGGTCAACAGCATCTTCATCACCAGCGGGATACCGCCGACCTTGTGCAGGTCTGTGGCGACATATTGCCCGGACGGCTTCAGGTCGCACAGCACCGGCACCCTGGCGCGGATCGCCTCGAAATCGTCAATCGTCAGGTCAACGTTGGCGGCGTGGGCGATGGCGAGCAGATGCAGCACGGCGTTGGTCGAGCCGCCGACTGCCATGACCACAGCAATGGCGTTCTCGAACGCCTGGCGGGTCATGATGTCGCGCGGCAAAAGCTGATTGCGAACGGCGTCCGCCAGCACGCGGGCCGACTCGGCGGCGCTGAGCGTCTTCTCCTCATCCTCCGCCGCCATCGTTGAGGAGTACGGCAGGCTCATGCCCATCGCCTCGATGGCCGACGACATAGTGTTCGCCGTGTACATCCCGCCGCACGAGCCAGGACCGGGGCAGGCATGACGCTCGACTTCCATCAGCTCCTCGCGGCCGATGCGGCTCGCGCTATACTGCCCGACAGCCTCGAACGCGCTGACAATCGTGAGGGCGCGGCCCTCGTACCAGCCGGGCTTGATGGTCCCACCGTAGACGAAGATGGCCGGGATGTTCAGGCGCGCCAGGCCGATCATCGCGCCGGGCATGTTCTTGTCGCAGCCACCAATCGCCAGGATGCCATCCATGCTCTGAGCGCGGCACACCGTCTCAATCGAGTCGGCGATGACCTCGCGCGACACGAGCGAGAGCTTCATGCCTTCAGTGCCCATGGAGATGCCGTCGCTCACCGTGATGGTGCCGAACGTCTGCGGCATAACCCCGGACTCGTAGAGGGCATCCACCGCGCTCTGGGTCAATATATTGAGACCCACGTTGCACGGCGTAATGTTGCTGTAGCCATTGGCGACACCGACGATGGGTTTGTTGAAGTCCTCGTCGCTGAAGCCGACGGCGCGAAGCATGGCGCGGTTGGGGGAGCGTTCCACGCCCTGGGTGACAGTGCGGCTGAGACGATTGAGACCGTTACCACTCATAGGGATTCTCCTAGCGTTGTTCCTGGTCTTGGGTGTCTCTCATTCTAACGCCGAACAGGGATTGTGCAAGTTTACCGCGCCGTTCTTTCGCCTCTGTGCTCGCACTTTGTATCTGGTGGGGAGGCTTGGCGGGCGCAGCCCTCCAAACTACCCCCTTTGCCTTCTTCAGTGGGGCTGCGCCCCTGAACGACGCGGGGGAGAGGGGGTTCGGGGGGGCCTGCACCCCCACACCCCCGCTGCATAGCAAAATGCAAAGATAGAGTTTCGCCTTTTGGCGGTGCGCGGTATAATTCGGCCTGGCACAGAGAGGAGACGCCCCGCTGTGGATGAGTCCAGCCTGATCCGCCAGGCCCAGAAAGGCGACGTGCGCGCCTTCAACGTCCTGGTGCGCGCCCACCAGACGACGGTGTACAACGTCGCCTACCGCGTGCTGGGCGACGGCGACTCCGCCGCCGATATTGCCCAGGAGACGTTCGTCCACGCCTACAAGGCCCTCGCCGACTTCAAAGGCGGCTCGTTCCGCGCCTGGCTCGTCCGCATCGCCACCAACGCCTGCTACGATCAACTTCGTTACGACAAACGCCGCCCCGCGACGTCCCTCGAAGACATGGCCTCGGAATCCGAGAGCGGCGACCCTGGCCCGCCCTTGCCCGACCCGGCAGAGGGGCCGGAGGACTACGTTCTGCGCCGGGAACTTGGCGGCCTGGTCGCCCGCGGGCTGGACACACTGCCCGCCGAGCAGCGCGTGACGCTCGTTCTCTCCGACATCCAGGGCTTCTCCTACGAGGAAATCGCCAACGCGACCGGCGTCGAACTCGGCACGGTGAAGTCGCGCCTGAGCCGCGCCCGCGCCCGCATGCGCGACTTCCTGCTGAGCCAGCAGGAACTTTTGCCCGCCACGTATCGTCTAGGAAGCTAGGGAATCAGCAGATGGGGAGCTTACCGCCGTATCCAACATCCTGGTACCCTCTGGGAGTAGGGACTGCTGAATGGATCGTCTAGAGGGGCAGCCCGTTGATTTCGAGGCCCTGTCGGCCTACCTCGACGGCGAGCTAACCGAAACCGAGCGCGCTGCCGTCGAGGCGCGGCTCGCCGCCGACCCGACGTGGCGGACGGAGCTAGAGGGCCTGCGCTGGAGTGTTGGGCTTGTGCGCAACACGCCGGACGCGCCGCTGCCGCGCTCGTTCGAGCTGCCCATCCCGGCCGCGGGGCCGCGCATCGAAGAAGAGGCGGCCGATTCCCTGCGCCGCACGTGGTCATGGCTGTATGGAGCGCTGCGCGCCAGCGCCGGCGTCGCCGCCGTCCTGCTGGTCCTGGTCGTCGCCGCCGACGCTTACCAGAGCGTCGGGCCGGCGCGTTCGGCCGCCACGTCTCTGCCGGCCGTCCCGGCCGCTGCGCCACGCAGCGCCGCCGACGCGGGTGGGGTTCCCGCGCCGGCAGCGCCAGCCGCGCCCGCGTCCGAGGCCGCCAACGCCGCGAGTGGCGGCGTGTCCGCGTTTGGTGCAATCGAGGCGACACCGGCGGCGAAGGCCGCAGCGGCCGCCGCCCCGAAAGCCCCGTCGCCGGTCGGCACATCCGTCGCGCCGGCCCCGGCCGCGGCCGCCCAGGCTTTTCAAGCGCCAACGGCTGCCCCCCGGCAGACGGCCTCCACGGCCACACCGGCGGCGAAAGTTGTTGCGCCCACACCTCTAGCCGCTCCCGCCACCGTAACCCCGCGCTCCGTGTCGCCTCCCGCGGTGCAGCCGCCGCGCGCGGGTGAGACGATCCCCGTCGTGGCTATCGCCGCGCCGCCGGAGCCGGCCGCGTCGTTCCCGTGGCGCGCGGTCGAGATCTCCCTCGCCGCGCTCGTCGCCGCCCTCATCGCCGCCGCCCTCCTGTTACGCCGACAAATGTGACGCTGTCGCTACTGTTCATCAGAGGGACAAAAAAGACCTGGCGGTTCTCACGAACCGGCCAGGTCTTCTCGATTGGCGTGCGCGGCGACTACGTGTAGATCGCCTTCTCGGTCTTCGGGTCGAACAGCTTCATCGTCTCCATGTTGAAGACGGCGTCGAACGTGTCGCCGGTCTTGACGCGGACGCGCGGGTCCACGCGGGCGACGAACGACTTCTGGCCCGACTGGAGATAGAGGTAGATTTCGCTGCCCATCATTTCGGTCACTTCGACGTTCGCCGAAACGGGCGCGGCGACGATGTTCGCCGGCTCGAAGCCCCGGGCGTGGATGTCCTCAGGGCGCATGCCGAAGATGACTTCCTTGCCGAGGTAGGGCTGGATTTCCGCCGCGTGGTTCTCTGGCACGCGAACGCGGAACGTGCCGCAGTCAATGTACATCTCCTGCGGCGAGCCGGTGATGGTCGCATCGAAGAAGTTCATCGCCGGGCTGCCGATGAAGCCGGCCACGAAAATGTTGGCCGGGTGGTCGTACAGGGTCTGCGGTGTGTCCAGCTGCTGCAGGATGCCGTCGCGCATGACCGCAATGCGGTCCGCCATCGTCATGGCCTCCACCTGGTCGTGGGTCACGTAGATGAAGGTCGTCTTGAGGCGCTGGTGCAGCTTGCTGATGTCAGCGCGGGTCTGCACGCGCAGCTTGGCGTCCAGGTTCGACAGCGGCTCGTCGAAGAGGAAAACCGCTGGCTCGCGGACGATAGCACGCCCGACGGCGACGCGCTGGCGCTGACCGCCGGAGAGCTGCTTCGGCTTGCGCTCGAGGAGCTTCTGCAGGCCGAGTACATCGGCCGCTTCCCCGACGCGCCGGTCAATCTCACTCTTGGGGGTCTTGCGCAGCTTGAGGCCAAACGCCATGTTGTCGTACACGCTCATGTGCGGGTACAGAGCGTAGGATTGGAACACCATAGCAATGTCCCGATCCTTAGGTGGCACATCGTTGACGACGCGGTCGCCAATCTTGACTGTGCCATCACTGATTTCTTCCAGCCCTGCCAACATTCGCAGCGCCGTGGACTTCCCGCAGCCCGATGGCCCGACCAACACCAGGAACTCGCCGTCCTTGATGTCGAAGCTCAGGTCATTGACCGCAGTCACTTCTGAGTACCGCTTGAAGACGTGGTCAAAGGTCACGCTTGCCATGCGACTTTTCCTCCATTTCTACGCATGTATAGTGAGCAGAGGATAGCACAGCAGCGGGGGCCTGTCAAGCGCGTACCCGCTGCCGGTCGGGCTGAGGGGACATGGCGTCGCGGGCGGCGTTTGGGGTATAATTAACGGCAGACACTTAGCGACACAGAATGCTTGAAACGAGAACGCCATGACCGACGAGTCGACCCGACGCCCTCGGCTCATCCTCATTGACGGCCACGCCCTGGCCTATCGCGCCTTCCACGCCCTCAGCGAATCCCAGCTCTCCACCTCCAGCGGCGAGCTGACCGGCGGCATCTTCGGTTTTATCCAGATGCTGCTCGTCGTGCTGCGCGAGCACACGCCGGACTATATCACGGTCACCTGGGACGCCGGCCTCTCCGGCCGCCGCGAGGAGTTCGCCGAGTACAAGACGAACCGCGTCGCCATGCCCACCGACCTCGGCCGCCAGATTGGGCGCATCCGCGAGGTGCTGGACGCCTTCCGCATCACATCGTTGGAAGTCCCCGGCTACGAGGCCGACGACCTCATCGGCACCCTGGCCCTGCGCGCCAGCGAGGACGGCTTCGACACGCTCATCGTCACCGGCGACAGCGACACCTTCCAGCTCGTCGGGCCGCACGTGACCGTCCTGACCACGCGCGGCCGCTTCAGCGAAACCATCATCTACGACGAAGCATCGCTCCAGGCGCGGTTCGCCCTGGCGCCGGCCCAACTTATAGACTTCAAGGCCCTCAAGGGGGACACCTCGGACAACGTCCCCGGCGTGCCGGGGGTCGGCGACAAGACCGCCACCTCCCTGCTGCAAAAGTACCACACCATCGAGGGCATCCTGGCCCACCTGGACGAGGTCAAGCCGCCGAAGGTGCGCGAGAACATCGAGCGTCAGCGCGAGCAGCTCCTTGTGAACAAGAAGCTCATCACCATTCAGTGCGACGTGCCGCTGGACGTGGCCTGGGAGGACCTGCGTTATGTCCAGTACGACCAGGAGCGCGTGACCGAGCTGTTCCGCGAGTTAGAGTTCCGCTCGCTTCTGACCCGCCTCCCCGACCGCGCCGCCGCGCCGGCCCACGCGACGCAGCCCGGCCTGTTTGCGACCGAGGGGGCGGCCGACGCAGACGCGCCCGCGACCGGCGACTACACCCTGGTCGCCACGCCGTCGGCGCTCCACGAGCTAGGCCAGCGTCTCACGAGCGCGCGCGCGATTTCCTTCGACACCGAGACGACGAGCACCGACGCGATGCGGGCCGAGCTTGTCGGCCTCGCCCTGTCCACCGAGGAAGGCACGGGCGCGTACATTCCCATCTATCACCACGACGCTGATACCATTGACATTGGCGATGTTGCCGCGGCGCTCGGCCCGGCCCTGGCTGACCCGGCGATTCTCAAGGTGGCCCACAACGCCAACTACGACCTGATGGTGCTGTGGAACCACGGCGTAGATGTTCGCGGCGAGCTGTTCGACACGATGATCGCGGCGTGGCTGCTAGACCCGGGCCGCCAGGCCTACGGCTTGAAGGACATGGCCTGGAACCGTCTCGGCGTCGAGATGACCAACATCGAGGAGCTAATCGGCAAGGGCAAGGAGCAGATTACGATGGCCGAGGTTCACCCGGAGCGGGTGACGGCCTACGCCGGCGCCGACGTGGACATGACCCTGCGGCTGTCGCACATGCAGGAGAAAGAGCTGCACGACAAGGCGCTATGGGACCTGTTCCGCGACGTTGAGATGCCCCTGACGCCCATCCTGACGCGCATGGAAATGGCCGGCATTCTTCTGGACGTGGACTACCTGCTGGAGATGTCGCGGGAGTTTCACCTGCGCCTGCAAGCCCTCGAAGCCGAGATCTACGACCTGGCGGGCTACCCGTTCAACATCGGCTCGACGAAGCAGCTCGCCTCCATCCTGTTCGACCAGCTCGGCCTGCCGCCCCAGAAGCGCACCTCGACCGGCTACTCGACGGACATCTCCGTGCTGGAGGCGCTGCGCGGTCAGCACCCCATCATTGACAAGCTCGTGGAGCACCGCCAGCTCGCCAAGCTGAAGTCAACCTACATTGATGCCCTGCCGCTGCTCGTCCACCCACGCACCGGCCGCGTCCACACCGACTTCAACCAGAACGGCTCGGCGACCGGCCGCATCTCCAGCAGCAACCCCAATCTGCAGAACATCCCGATCCGCACCGAGGAGGGGCGGCGGATCCGCCGCGCCTTCGTTGCCCCGCCCGGCCACGTCTTGCTCACGGCGGACTACTCCCAGATCGAGTTGCGCATCCTGGCAGCCATGTCGCAGGAGCCGACGCTGCTAGAGTCGTTCGAGCGCGGCGAGGACATCCACGCCCGCACGGCGGCCCTGCTGTTCAACATTCCCATTGACCAGGTCACGTCGGCGCAGCGGCGCATCGCCAAGACCACCAACTTCGGCATCATCTACGGCATCTCCGGCTTCGGCTTGGCGGCCCGCACCGACCTGACGAACGAAGAGGCCCGCGAGTTCATCGGGAACTACTTCGCCAAGCTGCCCCAGGTGGCCGCCCTGCAGGAGGAGTTCAAGAAGACTGCCCGCCGCGACGGCTACGTCAGCACGCTCCTGGGGCGGCGGCGCTACTTCCCGGCGCTCAAGAGCGGCGCGCGCATCACCCTGGCCGAGCGGCAGCGGCTGGAGCGCGAAGCTATCAACGCGCCGGTGCAGGGAACCGCGGCCGATATCGTGAAGATTGCGATGATCCGGCTGGACACGGCGCTGCGCGAGCATGGTCTGACGGGGCGGATGCTGCTCCAGGTGCATGACGAATTGGTGCTGGAAGTCCCGAAGACCGAGCTAGATGAGACGGTGGCAGTCGTGTGCGAGGCGATGGAAAACGCCTTCGCCCTCAAAGTCGCGTTGAAGGTAGACGTGGCGGTGGGTGAGAACTGGTCCGAGGTCGAGGATATCCGCTCCGGAGGCTAAGCCGTGGACGAGCCAACCCTCAAGCCCAACGCGACATCGGAGTCGCCACGCAGCCTGCTGCATACTTCAGTGACCCGCCAGCCGACGACGGCTATCATGCTGTTCAACTACAACACCGCAGGCGTCCACGAGGGATCGGCCGCGTCGGCGGACGAGTGCTACGCCGTCCTCAGCCACTCGTCGGTGACGTGGATTGACGTCAACTCCCTGGCGCAGCCGGAGCTTATCAAGGAGCTATGCGACCGCTTCGGCATTGACCCCCTGGTGCAAGAGGACATCCTCGACACCGAGCAGCGCCCGAAGGTCGAGGACTACGGCGAGTACATCTCCATCGTCCTGAAGATGCTGCGCTACGACAGCATCGGCGGTGGCGTGATCATCGAGCAGGTCAGCCTCATCCTGGGCAACACTTATGTCATCAGCTTTCAGGAAGGCTTCGAGGGCGACGTATTCGAGGGCGTTCGGCGGCGCATCCGCTCCGGCGCGGGACGGATTCGCGTCCAGGGCGCGGATTACCTGGCCTATGCCCTGGTAGACGCCATCGTTGACAACTACTTCATCGTGCTGGACCACTACTTGAATGCCGTGGAGAAGATGCGCGCCGAGATCGTGGATAACCGGGAGACGGACCTGCCACAGCGAATCTTCGCCCTGGAAGGCGAGGTGATGGCGATACGTCACACCGTCTGGCCGCTCATTGAGGCGTTCGGCAGTCTGCGCAAGGACAAAACGCACCTCGTCAAGCGCAGCACCGACAAATACCTGCGCGACGTCAACGACCACGTCCTGCGTGTCATTGATGGCACACAGACCGCGATAGACATGCTGGACAGATTGCAAGACTACTACCTGAGCGTCGTCAGCAATCGCCAGAACGAAATCCTCAAGGTCCTGACCATCGTCTCGACGATTTTCATCCCGCTGACCTTCATCGCCGGCGTCTACGGCATGAACTTCGAGCACATGCCAGAGCTGGCTCATCAATATGGCTATCCTGTAGCGTTGGCAATGATGGCGGGCATTGCTGTAGGAATGTTGATTTACTTCAAACGCAAGGGATGGATTTAGATGACTCTGCAAGAGCAATTGGCTGCCCTCATTCGCACGAGCCTGGCGGAGGCGCAGCAAGGCGGAGATTTGCCGGCGTTCGAGCTGCCGGCCGACATTGTGATCCAGCGGCCCAAACCGGGTTTCGGCGACTTTGCCACGCCGGTAGCGATGGCCCTCGCCAAGCCCGCCCGCATGGCCCCCCTCCAGATCGCCCAACGCATCGCCGCCCACCTGCCCCAGAACGGCCTGATCGGCAAGGTCGAGGTCGCGCCGCCGGGCTTCGTCAACATCTCGCTGTCGCCGCGCTGGCTAGGCGAGCAGGTCGCGCGCATCCTGGGCGAGGGCGTGGCCGTCGGTAACGTCAGCATCGGCGCCGGGCAGACGGCCCAGGTCGAGTTCGTCAGCGCCAACCCGACCGGCCCGCTGACCGTCGGCCACGGGCGCAACGCCGTCATCGGCGACACCCTGGCGCGCGTGCTGGAGGCCGCCGGCTACGCCGTGACCCGCGAGTACTACTACAACGACGCCGGCCGCCAGATGCAGCTGCTCGGGGAATCGGTTCGCGGCCGCTACCTGCAACTCCTCGGCCGCCCCATCGAGTGGTCCGAGGACTACTACCAGGGCGACGACATCATCGAGATTGCGCAGAGCCTTCTGGACGAGTGCGGCGACGGGCTGGTGGACGAGCCGGCCAACGGGCTGTTCCGCGCCCGCGCCCAGGCCGTCATCACGGCGTCGCAGCAGGCGGCGCTGGATCGCCTCGGCATCCGCTTCGACAACCTGTTCAACGAGAACAGCCTGACGACGAGCGGCGCGGTGTGGGAGGTGGTGGACAAGCTCAAAGAGCGGGGCTACGCCTACGACGCCGACGGCGCGGTGTGGTTCAAGGCAACGGCGTTCGGCGCGGAGAAGGACCGCGTCCTGGTGCGCTCCAACGGCGAGCCGACCTATCGCCTGCCCGACATCGCCTACCACCAGAACAAGCTCGACCGCGGCTACGATCTCCTGGTGAACGTGCTCGGCTCCGACCACGCGGTGCAGTACCCGGACATTGCGTCGGCGCTCAAGGCCCTCGGCTACGACCCCGACCGCATCCACGTCGTCATCTACCAGTTCGTCACCCTGCTGCGCGACGGCGAAGTGGTCAAGATGAGCAAGCGCAAAGCCAATTACGTCACCCTTAACGAGCTGATTGACGAAGTCGGCCCCGACGCCCTGCGCTACTTCATGCTCATGCGCTCGTCCGACAGCCACCTGGAGTTTGACCTGAACCTGGCCGTCAAGCAGAGCGACGAGAACCCGGTCTTCTACGTCCAGTACGCCCACACGCGCATCGCCGGCGTCCTGCGCCAGGCGGCGGAGCGCGGCATCGAGGTCGCGCCGACGGCGGACCTGTCGCTCCTGACGGAAGGGTCGGAGCTGGCGCTGATTCGGGAGATGCTGCGGCTCGAAGAGGTTGTGGCGCTGGTCACGCGGCAGCTCGCCCCGCACCACCTGACGTACTACGCCCACGACCTGGCGACGGCGTTCCACACGTTCTACGACCGCTGCCCAATCCTGCCGCCGCGTCAGACGGACCCGGCGCTGACCCAGGCCCGTCTGCACCTGGCCGCCGCCGCCCAGGCGACGCTCGCCCGCGCCCTGAACCTCGTCGGCGTTAGCGCGCCAGAGCGGATGTGAGAGCGATATTACCAGCGAGGCGCAGAGAACACAGAGAGAGGAGAGCCGGGACACCGCCGAATGTCACCCCGACGATAGGAGGGGTCTGGACTGCGCCGTCGCATGCCGACGCCACCGACTCGAAGTCGGTGGCTGAGAGGGCAAAGCCCCCTCAAGGGGGCTGGCTATGCGGCGTCCTCCCCATCCGAGCCTGCTTGAGCAGGCTTGACCATACCAGACGCCTATTTATGAGGATCAACCAATTATTGCCGCATTCCGCTCGCGGTGGAGTGCCAACTCCACCGCCCATCGGACGCGCTGGAGATGGCTCTCCAGCGCGAGCACGATAACGGCAACAATTAGTTAAAGTTCATCAATCGGCGGCGACGGCGGGCGACAACCATGCCGGGCATTATGGAGAGCCGACTGGAAGTCGGCGCTACATATCTGTCGGACCCTGTGGCGCCGACTTCAGTCGGCATCTGGGCCGCCGCAGCCCAGGCCCCTCGCGCTGCTCAGAACACAGGCGGCGTCGCTGCGAGGAGGACGACAGGACGACGAAGCAGTCCCACGTTCAGCTATTGATCCGCTGTAGCCCACCGGGCAACTTTGTCACAAGGGCGGGTGATTGCTTCGGCGGCAAGGCCCGCCTCGCAATGACGCCGTTCCCTGTGTTCTCGTGGCGGCGCATACCGCCACATGGCATTTGGATCTAGACACGACAGCCCAGACTCATTCTCACGCTAGGCGCCGAGAGGGATTGCGTCTGAGATATCTCCCTGTGCGTCTCCGCGCCTTTGCGTTACTCAACTCCTACGACGGTTCGGCCTCGTAGCCTGTCTCCTTGATCGTCGCCAGAATATCGTCCAGGCTCGCCTTCGCCGGGTCGTAGGTCACGACGGTCGTGGAGCGGGCGAAGCTCGTCTTGGCCTCCTTGACGCCCGCCACATCCTCCAGGTCCATGTCAATCGCCATGGCGCAGTTGGTGCAGTGCATCCCCTTGATCTTGAACGTCTGCTGAATCACGATTGCACCTCGATGATCCCGCGATACATGCCCATGCTGCACGTGAAGGGAATCGTGCGCGGCTGGTCTGTCGGAATATCGAACACGGCCTGTTGGTTCTTGCCCAGGATTTTCTGCACGCCCAGCGCCGGAATCAGGAACGAGCTGGTGCAGCCCAGGCGGTCACCCGTCGTGAGCTTCAGCTTCGCCGGCGTCCCCGTCTTGAATACGATGCGGTTCGGCACGTAGGCCGTGGGATCGGCCCGTAGGGTCACCTCCTGGACTGCGCCGGCCGCGGGCGCGGCGTTCGACGGACTCTGCGGGGCCGTCGCCTGGGCGGGCCGCGTCGTCGCGGCGCGTGTCTCACCGCGCCCGAACGAGGCCACGTCTGGCACCGGGACACCGAGCAGCGCCAGCCCCGCCGTGATGGACAGGACGGCCAGGAAGATGATCGCAACGGCAGCGACCTTTGCGAATGCGCCGCGCAGGCTTGCGCCGAGCTGGGTCGCCAGGTAGCCGAGAGAGAAGAACAGCGGGATCGTGCCGAGGGTGTAGGCGAACATGAGCAGGCCGCCCCACAAGGCGCTGCCCGTCCCCATCGCCGCGATCATCATCGCCTGGGTCGTCGCGCAAGGAATGAACACCGTCAGCGCGCCGAGAATCGCGGCGGACAGCAGGCTGCCCTTGCGCGACTCCTGGCGGATGCGACGCTGGATGAACTTGGGCGGCTGGAGGGCGAAATAGCGGAAGAGCGGGTGGAGGTTCAGCATCTGCGCCGCAACGCCGAGCATGAACAGGCCGGCGGCGATCTGGAGCCAGCCCTGCATGCTGGGTGTCAGGCCGATGAGCGCGCCGAACAGCCCGAGCAGAATGCCGAGCAGCGTGTAAGCGGCCAGCTTCGCGCCCAGGAATACCGCAAGGGGCGCGGCTCGACCGACCGAGCCTTCGACAGACTCGTGCTGCGCGATGGCCGTCGCCAGAAGACCGCCCTGCACGGCCAGGCACGTCAGCCCGCCGGCCGTCAGCCCCGTTAGGAACACGATGAGCAGGCCCGAGATGCCCGAGGCGGCGGCCGGGGCGTCCTGGCTCACGGTGACGAAACCCAGGAACAGCAGAAGGATCGCCAGGGCGAGGGCCAGCGCCAACGCCAGCAGATTCGGCTTGACGGTGATCGTCACGTCCTTTGACGCGCCCGGTAAGTTCGACGGGCGCTCGCGCTTCTGGGGTGATTTGGTCGGTTGAGCCATATCCTTATCCTCTCGCGTCCCTTGACCGATATTTAGTCATTATAACGCAAGCCGCCGCATAAGGGTGCGCGAATCGGTGGAGATCCGGCCACCTTACGTCAAGGCTCCTTCACACAGAGCCGCATGGGAAAGGAAACGCAAAGGCGCAAAGACGCAAAGGAAAGAGGGACAGGATTTACCCCGTTGCGCCTCTGCGCCTTTGCGTTCCTAATCCTCTCTGAGCGGGAACGCCGCGAGCTGCGTGTACACGGCGCCCTCGCGCCGCAACTCGCTTCGCATCAGCGCCACCTCCTGCACGGCGATCTGGCCCAGGTAGCGCGCCTCGGCGTGGCGAACGGTGTCGCCGATGAGTCGCAGGTCGGCGGCATCGGCGTCCTTGATGCGCGCCAGGGTCAGGTGCGGCTGGAACGGGCGGCGCTCGGTGGGGAAGCCCAGCGGCGCGATGACGGCTTCGATATCGTCGCGCAGCTTTTGGAGCGGGACGAGATGCCCTGCCAGGCCCACCCATAGGACGTTGGGCCGCGACAGGTTGGGGAACGCGCCCAGCCCGGCGACGGCCACGCTGAACGCGACGTGGCGGGGAACGACGTCGGCGAGCGCGTCGGTGATCGCCGCGATCTGAGACGGCATGACGTCGCCCAGGAACTTCAGCGTGATGTGGATGCTGTCGGGGTTCACCCACCGCAGCGAGCGCATGGTCAGGTCACGCTTCAGGCTCGCCTGCGTCCGCGCCAGCGCCTCGCGGACATCCACCGGCAGCTCGACAGCGATGAACGTGCGAATCGGGGTCTCCGCCATCACCCGCCCCTTCCGTTAGCGATGCGCCACAGCCGCTCCCAGGCGTCCTGACCGTCTGGCGCGATGGATTCGGCGTAGTCGCGCACGACCGACGGCCAGTCGTCGCCGCCGAAAATGGCGGTTAGCTGGCTTGGGTAGCGGGCGATGGCGGCGATCTTAGCGTCCACGTCAATGGGTTCCCACACCGGCTGCCAGCGCGCCGGAACCTCGGCCAGCGCCTCGTCCAGTCCACCCCACCGCGCCACGTAGGGGAAATCCTCGTAGAACAGCACCGCCGCGCCGCCCGCCACGAGATCGAGGGCGGCGTCCCGCGCCAGGCGGTGATCTACATGCCCCCCAACGCCGAGGGGCGCGTAGTAGACGACGTCCTGCTGCGGCTCGCGGAGGCTATCGAGACGCTCAGCGAGCGTTGCGACCAGGGGACGCTCGGCCGGGTTCACCGGCCCGAAGGTCGTGGCGTGGTCGGTATAGAGGAAGCGCCCGTCCGCCTCGCGGTAGATGGCGTCGTACCACCCCCAGTACTCGACCTCGACGCCCAGCGGGGCGAGAGCCGCCTGGTCCTCGGCGCGGCGCATCCCGACCGGGTCGGCAGGGCGCCCCCATTTGGTGTGTTGCCGCTCGGCGTAGGCCGACAGGCGGGTGTAGTCGGGTACGCCGGCGCACACGTTGACCACCCGCACCCGCTCCCCCCGCGCCACCTTCGCCGCCATGATGCCACCACACGACAGCACGGCATCGTCCATGTGGGGCGAAACTACAATATGAATTGACATCGCCTCCCCTCGGCGGTATAATCGCGCTTGCTCGGCCAGAAGCATAGCAGCATGAGGCGCAAAACGTCAATCGCAAGGGACCACCGAGACAGATGCTAGAACGGGGAGCGCGAGGGCGATACACGCTCTACGTCCTGTTCGGCATCGTCGTTCTGGGCGCGTTCCTCCGCTTCTGGCAGCTGGGCGCGGCGCCGCCGGGCCTCTACCGCGACGAGGCGTACTACGCCCTGGACGCGGTGGACGTGCTAAACGGCGCGCATCCCATCTTCTTCGAGGCCAACAACGGGCGCGAGCCGCTGTTCATCTACCTGGCCGCCCTCGGCATCGCGGCGCTCGGCCGCACGCCGGTTGCCATCCGCATCGTCGCCGCCATCATCGGCACGCTCACCATCCCGGCGACGTTTCTGATGGGCCGCGCGTTCTTCTCCCGCCGCGTCGGGCTGCTGGCAGCAGCCGTCTGCGCCATCACCGTCTGGCCCATCAACCTCAGCCGCGTCGGGCTGCGCGTCGGCAGTTTCCCGCTCATCGCCGCCCTGTGCTTCTGGCAGGGGGCGATCGCGTTTCGCACCCGCCGCGCGCGCCACTGGGTCGCCGCTGGCGCCCTGTACGGCCTGCTCTTTTACACGTACCTCGTCGCCCGCGTCACAGCGCTTGCCCTCGGCGCGGCGCTGCTGGTGTGGCTCGTTGGCGCGTTATGGCGGCGGCCGCGGGCGAAGCCGCTGGACTTTCCCTGGCGCGGGCTGGGTGTCGCGGCCCTGACCGCGCTGATCGTCGCCGCCCCCCTGGGCATCTACCTGGCGACCCACGCCGGCGACCTGGCCGGGCGCGGCGAGCAGGTGTCCATTCTGAACCCGGCCATCAGCCACGGTGATCCGCTGGGGCTGGCCGCGCGGCAGGCCATCGCGACGCTGGGGATGTTCAACGTTCGGGGCGACTTCATCCCGCGCCACAATGTGCCGCTCCGCCCTGTGTTTGACCCCTTGCTAGGCCTGGCCTTCCTGGGCGGCCTCGTCGTGGCCGTGATGCGCTGGCGGCGCGCTCCCAACGCCTTCATCCTGGCCTGGACCGCGACGATGCTCCTGCCCACCATCCTGGCCGAGGATGCGCCCCACTTCCTGCGCGCCGCCGGTATTCTGCCCGTTGTGTTCCTGTTCCCCGCACTCGGCCTCGACGCAGCCTGGACGTGGCTGGCTGCCCGAGGGTGGCGCTACGCGGGACCGGCGCTGGCGGCACTCGTGCTGGTCGTCGGTCTGGGCTGGACATGGCGCGACTACTTTGTGATCCACACCCACAGTGACGCGGCGTACTTCGAGTTCGAGACCGGCGCGACCGCGCTGGCCGCCGAGCTGAATCGCTTCCTCGGCGTGGGCTGGGATGGGCAAGCGTGGGCAGCGGGCGGCGGGGAGCGGCGTGATGGCTACCGTGGCTACATTGACCCGCGCCTGTGGGACAACTGGCCGAACGTGCGCTACCTGACCGCGCCTGGCGGCGTCCGCGTCCTGCGTTCAGAGCGCGCACTCACGGGCGATTCGATCATCCTCGCCCTGTGGCCGTTCGAGGACCGCCGCGCGACGCTGGCCCAGCTCCCCAGCGACAAGTTGATCGAGGCGCGCGACGGCGCGTATGAGCGAGGCGATTTGGAGACAACGCCGCGCCTGTTGTATTATACGGTCCGAGCCACGCCGGACATTCCGTCGCCCAACGTCGAGGCGGACTTCGGCGTGACCGGATTGCGGCGCGCCGAGTGGACCCGCGAGGGCGACACGATCCGCGTGCGTCTCGTCTGGGATGCGCTCGGGCCGCTGCCGTCCGATCTGTCGGCCTTCGTCCACGTCCTCGGCTCGCAAGGTGTCGTCGCTCAGGCCGACGGGCCGCCCGGCGGCCCATATTATCCCGGCGCCATCTGGCGCGACGGCGACCACGTGGCCGAGGAGCGCCGCATCACACTGCCAGCGGATACACCGCCCGACCTCGCTGTCGAGGTCGGACTGTATGATAGTCAAACCCTCGCGCGTCTGCCGACCCACAACGGCGGCGAGGCAATTACAGCGCCGGAAGTCAGCCGGCTCTCACCTCAATGAGGAGAACAACACATGCAACGATTGCGGACTCGTTGGATCAACCTTGTCATACTCGTGGCGATGCTGGCGGTGATGCTCCCCTTCGGGGCATTCCAGGCCAGCGCCGCCCCCAATGCGCAGGGAACGGATCCCTGCCCCGGCAACATGTTGGTCAACCCCGGCTTCGAGGGAGGCTCGCGCAAGACCGAAGGCGAGGGTACAAGCCTCTCGTCGGCCGTCGCTACCGGCTGGTATCCGTGGCTACTGCGCGGCGACGCGCGCGATAATCGCGAGCCGGAGTACAAGCTCGAGGATACCAATCTGTCGCCGACACGCTACCGCGACCACAGCGGCCGCTACTCCCAGAAGTGGTTCACGACCTGGGGAACGCACACCGCCGGCATCTACCAGCAGGTTCCCGTGACGCCCGGCACACCCCTGACCTTCAGCATTTGGGGGCAGGTATACACCGGCCAGGCCGACGGCTTCGACGGCGTCGAGTTCCGCTCCGACCCGGTGGACGATGGCCGCTATCGCGTGTGGGTCGGCATTGACCCGACTGGCGCTGTGCCGGCCGGCGTCGGCGCGCCACCGCCCGATACCGTCATCTGGTCCGACCCCGTCCTTCGCTACGACGACTGGATTCAGATGGCCGTGAGCGCCACCGCCAAGGGCGACAGCGTCACCGTCTATGTCAAGTCTCAGCCGGAGTTCTCGGTCAAGCACAACGACTCCTTCTGGGATGACGCCTGCCTCATGATGGACCCGTCGTTGATGGCGACGCCGGGCAAGGTGAAGAATCCTGTCGCGCCCGTCGCGACGAACGCCGCAGGCCAGCCGCTCGTCGCGGCGCCCGCCAACGCCGGCGCCGACTTCTCGATCCCCAACGGCCACTTCTACACCCAGACGGGCGCCGGCAAGGGCGGCTTCCGCGTCGTGGACAGCGACCAGGCCAACATGTGGACCGAGTTCCAGCGGTATGGCGGCCTGGACAATCTCGGCTACCCGATCTCCAGCGTCTTCGTGTTCGACACCTTCCCCACCCAGGTGTTCCAGAAGCACGCCCTCCAGTGGCACGCGGACATGGGCAAGGCCGTCCCCATGAACCTCTTCGACCTGATGTCGCAGACCGGCCGCGACCCCAAGCTCCTGGAGACGCGCCAGGTTCCGCTGCCCCTGGTTGACTTCGACAAGCAAGGCGACTCTTTCGAGAACATTGTCAAGAACCGCCAGGCGCTGCTGGACCAGAATCCCGCCATCAAGGCGGCCTACTTCGCGGCGGCCGACCCGCTCATCGTGTTCGGGCTGCCCACATCGAAAGTCGAGGACATGGGCAACCACTACGCCATGCGCACCCAGCGCGCCGTGTTGCAGCAGTGGCGGGAAGACATGCCGTGGGCCAAGGCCGGACAGGTGACCGTCGCCAACGGCGGCGAGATCGCCAGGGACTTTGGCGTCTTCCCGGCTACGGCCACGACCCCGGAGCCGTTGGCGCAGTAGCGCGCCCGCCTCGCCCAGGTGACCTCGCCCGACGCGACCCTCACCCCCAGCCCCTCTCCCACCGGGGGAGAGGGGCGTGAGAGGGTGCTCGCCCCTTCTCCCGTCAGTGGGGGAAGGGGCCTCTCACGCTCCGCGCTGTACGTTCTCGCCGCCATTCTCCTCGTCATCCCCGCCGCCTGGCCGATGCTCCAGCCCGGCTTCATCGCCACCCGCGGCGGTGGCGACAGCCCGTTCCTGCTCATCCGCCTCCAGCAGATGCTGGCGGGCCTGCAAGTGAGCTTTCCGGCGCGCTGGATGCCCGACGCCAACTACGGCCTGGGCTACCCGTTCTGGAACTTCTACGCCCCTCTACCCTACTACCTGGCGGCGCTCCTGACGCGCTTCGGCCTCGGCCCCATCGCCGTTATCAAGACGGCGCAGGCGCTCGGCCTGGCCGTGGCCGCGGTCGGCATGCTCGCGCTGGCGCGGCGCATGTGGGGATCGGCCGCCGCCGGCCTGCTCGCCGCCGCCGCCTACACCTACGCCCCGTTTCACCTGGTCAACCTCTACGTGCGCGGCGACTCGCTCGGTGAGTTCTGGGCCTTCGCCTTCTACCCGCTGACGTGGCTCGCCGCCCGCGCCGCCGTCATCCGCCCGACGCCGGCGCGGCTGGCGGCGCTGGCCCTGGCCTACGCCGGCCTCGTCCTCAGCCACAACATCTCGGCCCTCATCTTCAGCCCGTTCCTCGCGCTCTACATCGTGGCCGTGTGGTGGCAGAGGCGGCGGGAACCGTCATTGCGAGAAGGCCGAGAGGCCGACGAAGCAATCTCACGTCAAGCCGAGACGCAGCCTCAGCCGGTCAACAGTTCGACTCAGCCCTCGCTTCACAACGGCGGCGGATTGCTTCGCTCCGCTCGCAATGACACCGTGACCCTGGCCCTCGCCTTCCTGGCCCTGGCGCTCGGCCTGGCGTTGAGCGCGTGGTTCTGGTGGCCGGCGCTGGCCGACCGCAACCTCGTCCGTCTGGACGTCAACCTGACCGGCTTCTTCAGCTACACCGGCCACTTTCGCGGCCTGAACCTCGTCCAGCTTGCCCCGGCCTTCGACTATGACCCGGCCGGTGGCGCGGCGTTCGCCCTGGGCCTGGCGCAGGCGGCGGCCATGCTGCTCGGTCTGCTGACCGCCATCACGTGGCGGCGCGGCCGGCGACCCGAACCCCTCGCCACCGCCGCGACGCTGGTTGTATCGCTGTTCTGCGTGACACCGCTCTCGCAACCCCTGTGGGATCGCCTACCGCTGCTGCCGTTCGCCCAGTTCCCCTGGCGTTTCCTGTCGGTCGCCGCCTTCGCCGGCGCGCTCCTTATTGCCGCCCTCCCGGCGCGGGTTGGCGAGCGCCGCCCGCGCGCCGCCTGGCTGACCACCGGCGTTCTGGGCGTCGTGCTTGCCGTCGCCGGGTTGGCGCGCCTGGATCCGCCGCGCATCCCCCTCGTGGATAGCGAGGTCACCGGCCAACGGAGCGCGTGGTACGAGATATTCAGCGGCAACATTGGGACGACGATTCGCGCCGAGTACCTGCCCGCCGCTGTGGACCCGCGCCCGTACATTGCGCCGGCGCAGATGTCGCCCGATGGCGTCCCGCAGGCGCTCATTATCTCAGGAGTCGGGCGGGCCGACTATCAGACGGACGGCGCGTGGCGGGTGACCGTCGAGTCGCCGGACGCGGTTGTGGCCTTCCCAACGATCGCGTTCCCCGGCTGGCAGGTCTGGCTCGACGGCGCGCAGATCGAGGCAAGCGCGCAACCCGGCACAGGCTACCTCAGCGCCCGCATCCCTCAGGGGAACCACACGGTGACCCTGCGCTTCGGCCACACGGGCGGGACGCTGGTTGCCGAGTTCGCCGCGCTGCTGGCCCTGTTGTTCGTCGTCGCGCTTCTCGTCCTCGACCGCCGCTGGCTGCGCTATGCCCTGGCGGCGCTGGCAGTGATTGTCGGCGTGCTGCTGGTTGGCGCGGCGTTCCAGGCGCAGACGTTTGTCGCGGCGCAGAACGTTGCAGCGGACGCACCCCTCGTCGCGGACTTCCTGCGCTACCCCTGGCTGCATCGCGCCCCGGACGGCGTCCGCTACGCCAGCGGGTCGCGGCTGACGGGCTACACGGTCAGCGGCCGTCAGGGGGATTATGTTAGCATCCGGCCGGGCGAGACGCTGGAAGCTCAGCTCAACTGGGGGGAGTTCGACGGCGGACAGGTGGACGTCGTCCTGGAAAGCCCGGCTGAACACCTGCAAGACATCTCGTACCAGATCGCCAACCAGCGCGTGCGCCTCGCCCCGACGACCGTCCACCGGCTCAAGATTCCCCAGGAGACGACACCCGGCCTGTACTGGCTGCGACTGCGCGTCCAGAACGCCGCCGGCGACGAGGTGCCGCCCCTGGACGACCAGGCGGCGGCAATGGGCCGCCTGTACCTCCTGCCGGTGTACGTGCTGCCCCCCGACAACCCGTCGGCGGCGCCCGCGCCGCGCTACCCGCTGGGTGATGGCGTCAGCCTGGCGGATGCCCGCTGGGAGCAGCGGGGCCGGCGGCTCTACGTGGATCTGACGTGGCTGACGGAGCATCCCCTGACGCAGAATTATGTCACGTCCATTCGGCTGTTGAGTCCAGCGGGGCAGCAAATCGTGGCGGTGGATCAGCCGCCCGGCTACGGCTTCCTCCCCACCATTGCCTGGCAATCCGGCCAGCCAGTCTACGACCGACGGCAACTCAACCTGCCGGAGAACCTGCCGCCGGGGTCCTATGCGCTGGAAATCATCCTGTACGAGAAGGCGACGCTGCGCGAGATCGGGCGCACGCTCGTCGAAGGCGTCAAACTCGGCAGCTGAACCAACGGCCCCTCATGCGTGTACTTCGTCCCGCGACTCCTCCACGACGGCGGACGGAGCTGGTGGCTGAGAAAGCTGGTCAGCGGCCACCAGCTCGCGCCGCAGAATCTTGCCGATCATGCTCTTCGGCAGGGCCTCTTTGAACTCGATGTACTTCGGCGCCTTGTAGTGCGCCAGGCGAGCGCGGCAGTAGTCGCGCAGCTCCTCGACAGTCACACGCTCGCCCTCGCGCAACACGACCCACGCCTTCACCGCCTCGCCTGAGTGAGCGTCGCCCACCCCGGCGACGCCGACTTCCGCCACCGCCGGGTGGGTCGCCAGAACCTCCTCGACCTCGCGCGGCCAGACCTGGAAGCCGCCACATTTGATGAGGTCCTTCTTGCGGTCCACGATGAACAGATAGCCATCCGCGTCTACGTAGCCGAGGTCGCCGGTGAACAGCCAGCCGTCGCGAATCGCCTGCGCCGTCTCGGCGGGGTCCTGCCAATAGCCGCGCATGATTTGGGGCGCGCGCATGACAATCTCGCCAATCTCGCCTGTCGCCATCTCGCGCTGCCCCAGCGTCGCATCTACGATGCGAACCTCGACGTCAGGCAGCGGCACGCCAACCGCGCCGCGCTTGTAGACGCCGCGCGGCGGCGTGGCGACGGCGGCGCACATCGACTCGGTGAGGGCGTAACCCTCGATGATGTGGCCGCCAGTCAGCCGCTCGAACTGCTGCTTGGTTTCGAGCATCAAGGGCGCCGCCGCGGAAATGCACAGCTTGACCGAGGTCAGGTCTACCTTGTGCGCCTTGACGTCAGGATGGTTGAGCAGGGCGTTGAACAGGGTCGGCACGCCCGGCACGAACGCGGGACGCGCCTTGTGAATGGTCGCCAGCGTGTCGTCCAGGTCGCGCGGGTTGGGCACGAGGATGATCGGGTGATGGCCGACAAGCGCCGTCGGCAGCACCGCAGCCTGGGCGTAAACGTGGAACAACGGCAGGCTCAGGAAGAGGCGATCCTTCCAGTGTTCCATGATGCCCGGGAACCAGGCCTGGAACTGCATGCCTGACATGAGTAGCGCCTGGTGCGAGCCGACCGCCGCCTTCGGCGTGCCGGTCGTGCCGCCAGTGAAGAGCAGAATCGCCGCGTCGTCGGGCTGAACCACGACACGGGGGCGCGGGTGGCGGCGGTACTTGTGGAGCATATCGCCAAGCCACAGATCACCCCGTCGGAGGGTGATGCGGTGTCCTTCCTTCTTTTCCCGGGCGAGCGTAAACAGGATGCGCAGGTGCGGCGGCAGGTACTCCTTGATGTTGGTTGCGATGACCTGGCGCACCCTCGTCCGAGGCTGTACGGCTTTCACCTTGGCGTAGTAGGGTGTCAGCGTCAGGACGACTTCCGCGCCACACGTCTGCAACAGGTCGGCCAGTTCCGGCTCTGAATACAGTGGATTGATTGGGGCGACGATGGCCCCTGCTTTCCACGCGCCGACTTGGGCGATGATGAGCTGCGGGGTGTTAGGCAGTAGCAGGGCGACCCGATCCCCCTTCTGGACGCCGAACGCCACGAGCGCCGACGCAAAAGCGTCACTCAAGCGTTCCAATTGCCGATACGACATCCGAGCGCCCTTGAACAGCAGCGCCGTGTGGTTCGGACGCTGGCGCGCGGTGTCTGCGATCACATCCACAAGCGTGCGTTGAGGGTACGGTCGGAGCGTCGGTGGCACCCCATCGTCGTAGTGGGTCAACCAGGGTTTCTGGTCCATGGCGCAAGCTCCTTTCCTTTTGCGATGACGCTTTGCTGTCAGACGCCTAATCTAGGACCTCTCGCAGCAAGCAAAACCCGGGTGCTGAGTAGCACCCGGGCTATCGCCCTCTCCTCACGGCACGGCACGGCCAGGAACCTACGATTGTTTGTTCACGTTTCGCCAGTTGCCTCATCAACATGGCCGTCTACACCGGCCGCTGGCGAAACTATCCCGCGCCGTGGCGTATCGCTTCCCAGGCGCTAAGTTCACCTACCGCTATTATACGCCTGTCAGATTGTCTGTGACGTGGAGGTTTCGCAACAATTCGCCGCGAGCTGACTGCCCTGGCGGCTCACTCGGCGACGAGAATGACAGGCTCCTCAGCTTGCCCCTGGAGCAGCAGACGGTCGTCAAGAACGGTCAGCGGCACGGTCGTAAAGGCATCGTACATCCCGACGGTGACCTGAATCGGCCCTGGCGCGTCCGCCGGCAGGGTCAGGCGGCGCCGGTCGTGGACAAGCGTTCCGCCCACCCACTTGAACGTGGGGATCGCGCCCTGGGCCGGTGTGCCATCGTTCGCCTGGCTCCAGCCATCGCCGCGCGCCTTGACCGTCACGCTGTAGTCGGCCAGGAGCGGCCCCAATCCCAGCCAGGTCAGGTCCACGATCAGGTCGCGCCCCTCACGGTGCGCCTCGGCGCCAACGAGCGCCGCCTTGCCGCCGTAGTTGATCCAGCGTTCGCCCTCGTCGGGCGCACCGAGCAGGACGTGCTGATCGCCCACCGCCACCGACACCTCACCGTCGGGCGGTAGGTCGGCGGCCGTGGTGAGCAGGCTCCCGGCCGGCGCATCGGGCACGGTGACCTCCGCCGCCGCCGCCCCATTCACGGCGAGCCGCGCGTTCGTCGTCGCGCCGGAGGCATCGCGCTGCCAATGCAAGTAGACACGGCGACTGTCCGGGACGGTCGTATCCCAATCCACACCCAGCAGGGTGACGCCGCCATTGAGGGCGCGGCGAATCGGGTGGCTCGTCACCAGGAAGCGCGACGACGGCGTCACCCCGACCTCACCCAGGGCGACAGGGCTGTCGGATAGCTCGGCCGGGCCGTCTGGCGTCGGTTGGTACGCGCCGGCCACGAGACGATAGGCGCCCGGCGGGGTCGTCGGGAGCACCGGAACGACGTGGCGCGTGACGAAGGCCCGGCCCTCGCCTAGCTCGGCGGCCGCCTTGCCGACATCCGCCTGCCCCACTACGCGCCCCTCGCCGTCAACCAGGTGGATGTAGAAGCTCAGGTCCGACAGGGCGGCGTCGCTCGTGCGCCAGTACAGGTCCACCGTCAGCGGCTCGCCGGCCTCGGCGCTCGCCGCGCCGAGCGGCAGCGGCGTCGAAGCGTCGCTCGTAACCTTCGGCGGCTGCCCCCACTGCGCCGCCACAAGCTCCAGCCCGCCCTGGAAGGGGGCGCTGACGGCCGGCGCTGTGTCGGGGATCGCGGGGTCGCCACGCTGCGCCAGGAAACCCGGGCCAGCCGGCGCGATGGTGAAAGGCGCGTCAGCGTAGGTCGGGTAGCGGTTGGTCGCCAGCGCCGCGCCGCGCTCGGTCGCGTCCGCGAGGCGCTCGCGCCACGTCGTCGGGTAATACTCCGCGCCGGCGGGGGCGACGTACTCGACGCCGACATCCTGACGGATGCCGTCAACGAACTGAAGATACCATAGCGGCGTGGCCCCATGCCAGCCGGCGAAAGCCGGCGCGTTCGGCGGCGCGGCAGCCAGGAACGCTTCGGCCGCCTGCCGCGTGCTGTCATCCTTGTGGAGCGCCGCGTAGCTCGGCCAAAGAGCGAGGATATTGACGATGGCAAACACCACGGCTCCCAGCAGCGCGACCACCTGGGCTGTGCGGGCCGCGATGACCGCCCGTCGCCCCTGCGCCGCCCGCCAGCGGCTCAGACCGACGGCCCAATCGCCCGTGAGCGCCGCGCCGATGAGGAGCGCCAGGGCGACGTAGGCCGGCATGAGGTACTCGACCGTCTGCGGCGCACGGTAGGTGATGGCGACAAAGGCCGGCAGCGCGAAGCCGCCGCCCAGCAGCAGCCCGACCCGCCCGCGCAGGACGATGCGGACAAGGCCCAGGGCCGCCAGGGCCAGTAGCGGCGGGCCGAACTGGATGCGCAGGATGTCGGCCAGGATGGCGAACCGATCGGGCAGCAGCGCCGGCCGCGCGAAGGCGAACATGTCGCCGCCAAAGCCGCGGGCCAGGGCGTGATCCAGAACAGCGCCGGCGCCGACCAGCGCCGCTGGATGGGGCGGGACGCCCGGCGCGCCGCGCAGCGGGAGGTAGAGCACAGGCAGGAAGCCTAGAGCGCCGACAACCGCGAGCAGCGCCAGGCCGAGAACCACGTATCTGACGCCGGAGCGCGGGCGCCCACCTTCGCGCCGCGCGGCCAGCCACGCCCAGCCTACCGCTGCCCAGACCGGCAGCGCGACAAACGCGAGACTGCCGTGGTGGCTCAGCGCCAGGCCGGTGACGAGGGCGAGCCAGGCGAGGCGAGCGGCGGCTGGCCGCGCCAGCGCGCGTAGACCGAGCCAGAACAGTAACGCGGTGAAGAGGGCAACGAGGATGCGGATGTTGGCCGTCGTCGCCTGCGCCCAGAACGTTGTCGCACCGGCGAGGGTGAGCGCGGCGGCGAGGGGGGCGACGACGCGGGTGAACGGGGTCTTCGCGCCCAGGGGCAGGGACTGAACACCAAGCGCCACGACGGCCAGCGTGGCCGCCGCGAGGAGCGTCGAGAGCAAATTCAGGCCCCAGGCCGGGTCGCCGGGCGTCAGCCGGGTAAACAGCCAGCCGAGCATGATGTACAGCGGGTAGCCTGGCGGGTGGGCGATGCCGAGCGTCGCCGCCGCAAGCTGATACTCGCCGCTGTCCGCCGGCAGGATGCCCGGCGCAACGGTCGCGGCGTAGAGCGCCAGGAACACCAACGCCACGAGGATGGGCACGAGCCATCTCGACCGGGGTGGCCTGGGTTGCGGAAGGGCGTTGGCGGTTCTCATTCGTCAGGATACATTACAGGGCAGTCCATGTGTCGCCAAGTATACGTCACCGGCGCGAAAGGACCAAGATGGGCTACACGAGTTTCCGGCCTTGCAGTCAGACATGATAACGCCGCGCGCCGGTCGGCGTCATATACGATAGATTCATACCTGATCACTACGCTGCGGAGACTTCGTGTATCGCCGGTTCACTCGCTTCACCATCGCCACAGCCGTTCTCATCTGCGCCGCCGCCGTATTCCTGGCCGCCGTCTGGCTCCCCGACCACCCGTCCGCCGACGCGGCCGACACGACCCCGACCCCCGCGCGCCCCTTCCCCGAGCTATATCTGCCGCTGGTGATGATCGGCGTCGGGCGTCCCTTCCCGACCGACCCACCGCCCGCGCCGACCGAGACCGCCACGCCCACCGCCACCCGCCGCCCGACCATCACGCCGACGGCGACGCCGAGCGAGACGCCGACGCCCACGGGGACGGCCACGCCGGCGGACACCGAGACGGCCACAGCCACGCCGAGCGCGTCGCCCACAGCCACCACTGCCTCCGGCGCGACGGTCAGCCCCACCGCCACGGCGACCACCGTCCCCGGCGCAACGATCAGCCCGACGGCCACCGCCACGGCTACGGCCACGGCGACCGTGACGGCCACGCCGACGCCGAGCGCAACCGCCACGCCCACGGGGAGTGTCGTCGTCCTCAACATGCGCTATGACAGATACACCGTGAGCGGCCAATCGTGGCTGAAGGTTGTCGGCGAGGTGCAGAACCGGGGCGCGGCCTCGGTGGCGAACGTCGGCGTGAACATCGCTCTGCTGCGCGACGACCTGCTGGCGCTTGCCACGCGGCCCGCCGAGGTCTTCGCCGACGAGTTAGCGCCGATGCAGACGGCGCCGTTCCGCCTCATCGTCGAGCCGCCGCCGGACTTCGACAGCGCCCTAAGCCAGGCCCCAACGTGGCGGTGGGCCGTGACGCCGCCCTTGCCGCCGCTGGCCCCGCCGACGCGCACCTACCAGAGCAGCGGCGTCCTGTGCGGCCAAGCCGCCAACACCAGCGCCACGCCGATCGGGCGCGCCCGCGTCGTGGCCGTCTATCGTGACACGGTCGGCGCGGTCGCCAACGTGGCCGACAGCGGGGTGGGCGCCGCCTCGCCCTACGGCCTAACCCTCGCCCCGAACGCGACGACGCCCTTCTGCATCAGCCTGATCGGCGGCGACTTCCCCGGCGGGCCAGGCTACACAGTCCTCTACGAGCCGGCCGGATCGCCCGCCCCCGCGCCGCTGCCGACGGCCCGCGTCCGAAGCGACGGCGGCCCCGGCCATGCCGAGGTCTACGGCGAGGTCACCAACGCGACCGACGGGCCGATTGACGAGACAGAGGTGATCGGGACATTCTACGACAGCGCCGGCCGCGTCGTGACCGCCGACTGGGCGTGGGCCAGCCAGAACGCCGACCGTGTCCTTAATCCCGGCGTCGCCGCGCCCTTCGTTCTGTCTCTGCGCGGGCCGAGCGCCGCTAGGTGGACGGGCTACAGCATCCAGACGGCGTATCGCCGCGCGCCGCGCCGCCTGCCGGATGGGGTGACGGTGGAGAACGCCACGTTCAGCGTGAGCCTCGACAATAGCACGCTCACGCTGCGCGGCGCGGTCACCAATGGCGCGAGCGTCACTCTCGGCCGTCCGCGCCTCGTAGCGACCTTCTACAAGCAGGACCTTGTCACCTACTTCGTGGTCGCGGAACTGACAGACCTGGCGGGTCTGCCGCCGGGCAGCAGTGGCGCCCCCTACGTGGTGACCGCGCCCTTGCCGCCGGGTATCGGCGCGGGGCTGACCGGCGCATCGGCGGCCTATGCGATTGACTATTTACCCGATTGAGCGTAGGCCCCGATGAGCGCGGCTTCGGCGACGATAGCCGCCCGTTCCCACGTGAACCGTCGGGCGCGGACCAGGCCCTTCGCCCGCATCTCGGCGCGCAGACCGGCGTCCTCCGCGACTCGGACCAGCGCCGCCGCCCATGCGTCCGCGTTGCGGACGGGTAGCAAGAGTCCCGCGTCGCCGACGACCTCCGGCAGTGACGAGGTGTCGGCGGCGAGAGTCGGCGTCCCGCACGCCATAGCCTCAGCGAGGGGCATGCCGAAGCCTTCGTGCAGACTCGGCAGGGCGAGGGCCAGCGCCTGGCGCATGAGGCCGGGCAGGTCGGCGGCGGGCGCGTGGCCGAGGAAACGCACCCGCTCGCTCAGGCCCAGGCGCTCCACCTGGCGGCGCAGCCGCTGCGCCTCCCCGCCCCAGCCCGCGCGGCCGGCGAGGACGAGGCCGATGTCCGGCGGCGCGTGCGCCAGCGCCTCGACCAGCACGCCGGCGTTCTTGCGCGGCTGGAGCGTGCCGACGAACAGGAGATACCGCTCGCCCAAATCGTAGCGGCGGCGCAGGCTCGCGGCCTCTTCGGGCGGGGCGGCGGGGGTGTACTGCGGGTCCACGGCGGGGTAGGCGACCAGGATACGCCCCGGCGAGACACCGTAGAGCTGTATCATGTCGCGCCGCGTCGCGTCCGAGTCGGCCAGCAGCCGCGCGGCGCGGCGCGCGGCCCAGTACGTCGAGGCTTCGAGATAGGCGCGCTGGCGGCGGGTGTGGGCGGCCGGGAAATGGCGAAAGCCGAGGTCGTGAACCGTAACCACGCTGGCGGGCGGGTGGGTCAACGGCAGAACGTGGGCCGGCACTAGCAGGGCATCAGGGGGGCAGCGCAGAACCTCCGCAGTCAGGCGGGTGTGCGTCCACAATCGCCGCGCCGGCATGACGCGCAAATCGGCCTGCGGCCCGGCCAGCTCGGCCAGTTCCGGCGGCGGCGCGTCGCGGAAATAGAGGCGGTAATCGAACCGCTGGCGCTCGAGGAGAGCGCGGATCAACCCCAGGGAGTAGTTCTCGGTGCCGGTGCGCTGGCCCGCGATGGCGCGACTGGCGTCAATTCCGACCAGCACGAGCGTCAGACGCGGGGCCGGGTAAAGGCGCTCACCATCACGCCCAGCCCGACCAGGATGAGCAGAACGGGGACGAACAGCGGCAGCACGAGGGCGGCGATGGTCGCGCCGAGGACGCCGAAGGTAAACAGGTAGCCCATCGCTCCGACAATAATCGTGATCGCCCCGACGATGAGCAGGCCCACGTCGCGGCGACCTTCGACGAGGAACGCGACCATCAGGCCGATACCCCCGATGAGCGAGAACGTCGGCCAGAGCTGGGCGAGCGTCCCCCAGTCGAGACGACCGATGCTGTAGGGCAGGAAGAACAGGCCCAGGAGCAGCGCCCACGTCCCGAACATCGCCAGCGCGCCATCGCGGAAGCCCTCCTTGCGCGGCGTCACCAGGCCGACGATGAGCATGATAAGGCCGACGACGGCGAGCACCGCCGGCCAGATGTTGAACACGCTCACCGCCAGGTAGCCGAGCGCATCCAGCAGCATCCAGACGCCAAGCAGGATCAGGAGGAGACCGATGATGATTCCAAAGATGCGGCGGCCACGCATGGCGGACTCCTTGCTCAGGGGCTAACGATAAGGTCAGGGTCGAGGGCGAGCGGTCCAGGGCGCAGGACACGCGGCGGCGAGACGGTAGCGTCCACCACCGTCGAGGCCTCGCCGCCCGGCGACCGCTCGTTGTCCAGAATCAGCGCAACAGCATCACCCAGCATCGCGGCGGCGTCCAGCGCGGTCAGCGCCGGCTGCGCGCCGGACAGGTTGGCGCTCGTCGCGGCGAGGGGCGCGCCCAGGGCGCGGATCAGGGCGCGTGTCACGTCGCAGTCCGGAATGCGCACCGCCACGGTATCGCCGCCGGCCGTCAGGGAGGGCGGCAGATCGGGGCGCGCGGGGATCACGACGGTCAGCGCGCCGGGCCAGTAGCGCGCCATCAGCCGCCGCGCCAGCGGGCCGATGTTGACTCCCACCCGGTCCACGTCGTCTGGATCGGCCAGGAGAAGGGGGATGGCCTTGTCGCGGGGCCGCAGCTTGGCGTCGTACAGCTTCGCCACCGCCGCCTCGCGCAGCCCGTGCGCCGCTACGCCATACACCGTGTCCGTCGGGACAACGATGAGGTCGTCGGCCAGTAACCGCGCTACACCCGTCTCCAGCGCGCCCGGCGCGTCGGCGCGAAGAATAGGCGCGGTCACACGGGCCGCCCCAGGGCGAATCGCTCGAGCGCGACCGCCGCCCCGTCCTCGGCCTGCCCCGGCGCAACCCAGTCGGCCACGGCCTGCAAGCTCGGCGCGCCGCTGCCCATCGCCACGCCGACGCCCGCCCACTCGACCATGCTGCGGTCGTTGTCGTTGTCACCGACGGCCATCACGGCGTCACGCGGCACGCCCAGGCGCGCGGCGAGCCAGGCCAGCGCCGTCCCCTTGGAGGCGCCGGGCGGGTTGCCCTCGACGAACAGGCGGTGGGAGCGCACGATGTGCAGCGGGCCGTCGAACAGGCGCTTCCAGCGCGCTTCGATGGCATCGGCCTCCGTCGGCTCGGCGATAATGATGAACTTCAGGGGTTGGGCGTATTCCAGGATGCGCTTCAGGCACGGCTCGTGGACGACGCGCAGGCCGAACCAGCGCTCGTAGAACTCCTGCGGCCACTGGAGCTTGCGGAAGTAGATGACATCCTCACCGTAGAGGCTGAGGTCCAGGTCCTCCAGGTCGGCCTGCTCGATCACCCGCTCGGCCATCGCGGCGCTCATGGTGACTTCGTGCAGCACACGGCCAGTGCAGGGATCGCCGATCACGCCGCCCTGATAGCAGATGAGCGGCGTCGTGATTGCCAGGCGCTCGGCGAATGGGCGCGTCGAGATGAACGACCGGCCCGTGGCGAGGGTCACGTGGACGCCAGCCGCTGTCGCATCGCGGATGGCGGCGACGGTGCGGGGGGTGATGTGCAGCTCCTCGTTCAACAGCGTACCATCCAGGTCCAGGGCCACCAGACGAATCGGTTCAGGCATTGGCTAACTCTATCTCCACGAGGCGATCATAGCCGGCCAGATCCGGCGTCACCATCACCGTGACCGCGCCGAGGGTTTGCGCCAGGGCCGCGACAGCCGCGCCCTGCCCCGCGCCGACTTCTAGCAAGAACACGGCCCGGGGCGAGACGCGGCCCGGCGCTTGGGCGAACAGGCGGCGAAACACGTCCAGGCCATCCGGCCCGCCGTCGAGGGCCAGGCGCGGCTCCTTTTGCACCTCCGGCTGAAGGGTGGCAAGCTCAGGGGTCGGAATATACGGCAGGTTCGCCAGGACAACGTCCACCGGCTCATCGAGGGCAAGCAAGAGATCACCCTGGCGGAAGTCAATGTGGTGGCCGACACCTACGAAAGCCCCGTTCAACTCGGCCACGTCGAGGGCGGCGGGGGAGATGTCCACGGCGGCGAGATGCCCCATCTCCGGCAGCGCGGCGGCAACACAGACAGCAATCGCGCCGCAACCTGTACCCAGGTCCGCGACACGCGGCCAGACGCCGTGCGCCTCGCGCCAGGCCCAGATGACGTCGAGCGCCCGGTCCACCAGCATCTCGGTCTCCGGACGCGGCGTGAGGACGCTGCCATTCACGACGAAGTCCAGGCCGTAGAATTCGCGCCGCCCGATGACGTAGGCCATCGGGTAGCGCTCCTCCCGCAGCCTTGCCAGTTCCTCAACAGTAGCGCCGACTTTAGTCGGCATCTCGGCTTCCGGGTGCGCCAGCAGCCAGGCGCGGTTCACGCGCAAGACGTGGGCCACGAGAACCTGCGCATCCAGGGACGGCGTGTCGCTGCCAGCGGCGGTAAAGCGGCGGGTCAGCTCCGCCAACAAAGAACCCACGGTGGGCGCGGGTGGGCCGCGCCGCTCCGTGGGCTGCGTGTCGGTCGGGGAGGGCATGGGCGAGCCTGACTCAGGCGACGGCCGCCTGGAGGCGGGCCGTCTGATCCTCCAGGCCCAGGGCGTCAATGAACTCGTCGAGATTGCCCTGCATGACCATGTCGAGGCTGTAGACCGTCATGTTGATGCGGTGGTCCGTCACGCGGTTCTGGGGGAAGTTGTAGGTGCGGATCTTCTCGGCCCGCTCCCCCGTACCCACCTGCGAGCGCCGCGCCTCGGTCAGCTCCGCCTGGCGCTTCTCCTCCTCGATGGCGTAGAGACGCGCCCGCAAGACGGACATCGCCTTGAGCTTGTTCTTGAGCTGCGACTTCTCATCCTGACATGTGACAACCAGCCCGGTCGGGAGATGGGTGATGCGCACCGCCGAGTCGGTCGTGTTGACGCTCTGCCCGCCGTGGCCCGACGAGCGGTACACGTCAATGCGCAGGTCGTTCGGGTCAATCTTGACGTCAACCTCGTCCACCTCTGGCAAGACGGCCACCGTCGCCGTCGAGGTGTGGATGCGCCCTTGCGCCTCGGTGTCCGGCACGCGCTGCACGCGGTGGACACCGCTCTCGTACTTCAGGCGCGAGTAGGCGCCGTCGCCCTTGACCTCGAAGATGATTTCCTTAAAGCCGCCGATACCCGTGTCGCTGGCGCTGATGATGTCCACCTTCCAGCGATGGGCCTCGGCGTAGCGTTGGTACATGCGGAACAGGTCCGCCGCGAACAGCGCTGCCTCGTCGCCGCCCGTCCCGCCCCGAATCTCGACGATGACGTTGCGTTTGTCGTTCGGGTCGGTTGGCAGTAGGAGCAGCTTGAGGCGTTCCTGAAGGCGCGCGTCCTCGGCTTCCAGATCCGGCAGCTCGGCGCTCGCCAGCTCGGCCAGCTCCGGGTCGTCTCCGACGGCCAGTTCCTGCGCCTCCGCCAGGCGCATTGCGACCGCCTGGTACTCGCGGTAGGTGTCCACCACCTCTTGCAGCTCGGCCTGCTCCTGCCCCAGGGTACGCAGGCGGTCCATGTCGGCGAGGACCGCCGGATCGGACAACAAGGCGTTAATCTCTTCGTATCGCTTCTCAATCTGATCTAGCTTTTCCAGCATACACCCTCAACGGCAACGATATATACATCTAGAGTAAGATACGCCCGTCTGCCCCATCCTTACGAAACCGCGATACGACGCGACAGCTGCTACAAAGAGGCCGACTGAAGTCGGCGCTACAGGCACAATTGTAGCGCCGACTTCAGTCGGCCAGGGCCTCACACGGGAACCGTCATCCGCCGGCTGACGCGCACGCCTTCCGGCAGGGCGTCGCCGTGGGCGGCGATGAGATCGGTCACCATGCCCTCGATCTGGCCGAGCGTCAGCGCCGCCGACGCCGCCGGGTCCAGATAGGCGGCGTAGTACACGTCGTCGCGGTTCCCCTCGAGCGCCGCCTTCACGGCGAGGCGTTGGACGTCAATGTTGGAGCGGTTGAGGGCGGCCAGCTGCGGCGGGAGCGCGCCGAACGGAACCGGATGGATACCGTCCCCAGCCACGGTGCAGCGCACCTCGACGCAGGCGTCGGGCGCGAGATTGTCAATCCAGCCGTGGTTGGCAACGTTACCGTAGATCGTGCATGGCACGCCGGTCTCCATAGCGTGGATGATGAGCGAGCCGTACTCCTCGCTGCGCTTGACCGTGAACGACGCCCCATTGTTGAGGCGGGTGTAGGTGTGCTGGAACTCGCGCAGGTTGTTCGCGCTGCGGCGGACGTACTCGTCGAGGGGAATGTCGAGGCGGTCAATCTCGGCCGGATGCTTGAGGAAGTACGGCACGTACTCCGACATGTGCTCGCTGGATTCGGTCACGAAGTAGCCGAAGTGCTTGAAGATCTCGAAGCGCACCTTGTCGCGGGCGAAGATGTAGCGGTGCTGCATCGCCTCGCGCAGCGCCGGATAGAGGCTCTGCCCCTCCCACTCCAGCTTCATGAACCACGCCATGTGGTTGATGCCGGCCGTGTCGTAGACCAGTTCCTTGTACGGCACGTCGAGGTAGCCGGCCAGTTGGTGCGACGTGCCTTGCACACTGTGGCATAGGCCGACCGATTTGATGGGTGTCGCCGCGTTCACCGCCCACATCAGCATCGCCATGGGGTTGGTGTAGTTGAGCAACCAGGCGTTCGGGCAGACCGCCGCCATGTCGCGGCAGATGTCCAGCAGCACCGGGATCGTGCGCAGGGCGCGGAAGATGCCACCGATGCCCATCGTGTCGGCGATAGTTTGCCGCAGACCGTAGCGGCGCGGGATGTCGAAGTCGAGCAGCGTCGCGGCGTGGCCGCCGACCTGGATCATGTTGATGACGTAGTCGGCGCCGTCGAGAGCGGCGCGGCGGTCGAGATGGGCCTCGATGGTGGGGTGCGCCGCCAGCGCGTGGGCCGTCCACTGCGCCATGCGATAGCCGGCGTCGAGGCGCTCCGGGTCAATATCGTGCAGGGCAATAGTGCTTTCGGCGAGGGCCGGGAAACTGAGGATGTCGCCCAGCAGATTCTTGGTGAAGACGACGCTGCCCGCGCCGATCATGGCGATCTTTGGCATGATTTCGGAACCTTTCTAGAACAAATCGGCGGCTGCCACGCAGGCCACTTTGCGGGCCTGAGCAGGTCCATCTATAATACACCCAAGGGACGATAGGAGGCCAGCCATGCGAGATAAACGAGCGAGTCTGATGGATGTGGTAGCGAGTGTGCCGGACGGCGCATCCATCGCCCTGGGCGGCAATACGCTGCACCGCGCCCCGTGCGCCTTCGTCCACGAGCTTGTGCGGCAGGGGAAGCGCGGCCTGACGGTCATCAAGACCGCCGCATCGTACGACGTGGACCTGCTGGCCGGCGCCGGCGTCATCGCCCGCGCCGAGGTGGCGTTCGTCGGCTTCGAGAACGTCTTCGGCCTCGCGCCGCGCTACCGCCGCGCCGTCGAGACGGGCGCGCTCAGGCTCAAGGAACACGCCTGCTATAGCGTCATCAGCGGGCTGCGCGCCGCCGCCCAGGGTGTGCCGTTCATGCCGGTCGCCGGCATGTTCGGCTCCGACGTGGTGGAAAAGAGCGAGTTCCGCACGGTCGCCGACCCCTACACCGGCGCGCCCGTCGTCGCCGTTCCAGCCATTCATCCGGACGTCGCGGTCGTCCACGTCCAGGAAGCCGACGCCGAGGGCAACGCGCGCATCTACGGCACGCGCTTCGAGGATGTCCTCATTGCCCAGGCCGCAGGGCGAGTCATCGTCACCTGCGAGCGCATCGTGGACGGCAGCCTGCTCGCCGCTCGGCCGGAGCTGACGGCGATCCCTGGCTACCTCGTCGAGGCGGTGGTGGAAGCGCCGCGCGGGGCATGGCCGCTGAGCTGCGCCGGTGAATACGAGTACGACCATGACTACCTCGCCGCGTACATTCGCGCCGCCCAGGACGACGCAGCTTACGCGGACTTCATCGCGGCGCACATCCTCGCGCCAACGGCGGCCGTGTGACCGCCCCAACCGTGACGGCGGCCGTCGCGCAACAGGCGGACATGATGGCGGTGGCTCTGGCGCGGCGATTGAGGGACGGCGAGCGCGTGTTCCACGGCGTGGCGTCGCCGCTGCCCATGGTCGCGTCGCTCCTCGCGCAGCGCCTCCACGCCCCCAACCTGGTGTACCTCAACATCACCGGCAGCGCGAACCCCAGCCCCGAGGCGCTACCGGCCTCCACCGTTGACCCGCGTCTGCTGCGTGAGACGCGCAGCCTCGTCACCCTGGCCGAGCTATTCGACCTGTCGGCGCGCGGCGCGCTCGATACCGTGTTCCTCTCCGGTGTCCAGATTGACGCCTCGGGGCGCATCAACATGAGCGCGATCGGCCCGTATGATCACCCCAGGGTGCGGCTGCCCGGCGGCGCCGGCTCGGCGGCGCTGATGCCCACCGCGCGGCGCACGATCCTGTGGCGCACCAAGCACGACCGACGCACGTTCGTGGAGCGCATGGACTTCGTGACGGCGGCCGGCAATGTGGACCGCGTCGTGACGCCGCTGTGCGTGTTTCGCCGCGTGGCTGGGCGGCTCCAAGTCGAGGAGATTTACCCGTACACGACGCCGGACGCTGTCCGCGCCGCCACCGGCTTCGCGGTGGACGTGGACGAGACGACGCCCGTGGCAGCGCCGGTCTCGGATGCCGAACGCGCCGCCCTCGACGGGGTGGACCCCAGCGGCGTGCGCTTCATCGAGTTCGCGTGACGCTGAAGCCGCTTTGGCAGAGCCGACTGACGTACCTTAACTCGTTGCCGCGTTCCGCTCGCGGTGGAGTGCCAACTCCACCGCCCGTGGGAGGCGCTGGAGATCGCTCTCCAGCGCCAGCGTAATCGCGCGACAATTCGGTAAGGTTCATCAGCCAGCCGCTTGAGTCACGTAGGAAAACGCAAAATGGCCCAGTCCCTAACGCCCCCGCCCCCCCAGATTGCCGAGTATTGGATCGTGAACCTGGCGGACGACTGGATCGAGGTGTACCGCGAGCCGCGTACTTTTGCAGGAGGCGCAGGCGAGTACCGTCGGCGCGAGATCGCGCGTGCGGACGATTATGTCACGCCACTTAACATACCGGGCTGCCGCCTGAGCGTGGCCGAGATTCTCCCGCCTAGAGAACAATGATCTCTTCGGGTGAGACGCACAGGCTTTCGAGACCGGCGTCCGTGACGACGGTGACGTTCTCGATGCCAACGCCGCCGACGCCGGGGAAGATCGCCTTCGGCTCCAGCGCCAGCACCATGCCCGGCGCCAGCGCGCTCTGGTAGCCCTTCGCCAGCAGCGGCAGCTCATCCACCTCCAGCCCGATGCCGTGGGCGACGAACCCCACGCGCCCCTCCCCCGCCCCCATGAACACATCCGCCATCCCTAGCTCGGCGGCCCGCGCCACGGCCAGGTCATACACGTCGCCGCCTTTGACGCCGGGCCGCGCCGCCCCCGCCACCGTGCGGTACACGTCGCGCATCGCCTCGTGGGCGTCCACAAGGTACTGCGGCAGCGGCCCAATGCTGAAGATGCGCGTCTGGTCGGACAGGTAGCCGTCCACGCCGACCATGTAGTCAATGACGATTGGCTCGCCGCGCCGAATCATGCGCAGCCCCGCGTTGATGGGCGACGCGATGCTCACCCCCATGCCACCAATCGGGCCGTCGAAGTAGGTCGCCTCGGCGGCGTTCGCGCCCGCGACGAGAGCGCCGTAGAACGGCTGCTGGTTCCAGTGGCGCATCGGTGTGAGGCCCTGATTCCCCAGCGCCCGCCCCACCGCCTCCAATCGCCCGGCGAACTCCACCTCGGTGATACCCTCGCGCAGAATATCCGGCACGGCCTGGAGCATCCTGTCTATCAACAGGCCCGCCTCGCGGATGCGCTCCAGCTCCCACGGCGACTTGACGGCGCGCAGCTCGCGCAGGATGCCGCCCACGTCCACCGACTCAGCGTCCGGCCACAGCCCATCATACTGACGGAAGACCATGACCGGCATGACATCTAGCTCCAGCCCGACGCGCCCCGGCGCCCCGCCCCCCATGTCGGCGACGATCTTGGGCAGGTCGCGCAGGGAACGCAGCGGCCGCGTCTCCCACGCCGACTCGCGCTGGGCGCGGCTCACGCTCTTGCGCGCCACGAGCAGCGGCTCACCCTCGGCCGGCACGATGAGGTGCGCCTGCTGGCGGGTGCCGGCGAGGTAGATGAGGTCGGCGCCCTGGATAATCAGGGCCAGGTCAATCTCGGCGGCGCGGAGGCGCGCCTGGAACCGCGCCACGCGGGTTTGCAGCTCCTCGCGCGGCACCAAGCGGAGCATCGTGGGTGTGGCTTCCATGAGAGTCGTCCTTGATGTTGGGTTAGGCGGGAGCGGCCTTGCGGCGGCGGCCCGAAGGCTGCGGCAACGGGGTTCCAATGGGGCGGCCGAGCAGGTCGTAGTCCATCGCGCCGGTGATTTCGACAGGGATGCGCTGGCCGGTCGGCAGTTCCTGCTGGATCAGCACCATGCCGTCCACCTCCGGCGCGTCGCGGTACGTGCGGCCGACGCTCAGGCCGTCGCCCGCGCCCTCGATGAGCACGTCCAGCGTGCGGCCGACCTGGGCGCGGTTGCGGCGGAGGCTGATGGCCTGCTGGTGTTCCATCGCCCGGGCGCGGCGCTCTTCTTTCACGGCCTGCGGAACCTGGTCGGCCATCGCGCCGGCCGGCGTCTCGTCCTCGCGGCAGTAGGTGAACACGCCCACCTTGTCCAACTCATGCTCGGTCAGGAACTCCAGGAGACCCTGGAACTCCTCTTCCGTTTCGCCCGGGTAACCGACGATGAAGCCGGAGCGGATGGCGATATCGGGCATGGCGTCGCGCAGGTCGCGGATGTTGCGCGCGGCGACGGTCGGAGATGGGCGGCGCATGCGCGTCAGGGTGGCGGCGTGGCCGTGCTGCAAGGGCATGTCCAGGTAATGCACGATCTGCGGGTGGCGCGCCATTGTCTCGATGAGGCGCGGCGTCACGCGGCCGGGAAAGGCGTACATGAGGCGCAGCCAGACGGTCGGCGGCAGCTCGGCGCTCAGGCGGTCGAGCAGGGACGCGAGATGGTCGCGCTGGCCCGCATCATAGCCGTAGGCCGTCGTGTCCTGGGCCACCAGGATCAGCTCCTGAACGCCCTGCGCCACCAGCGACAGCGCCTCCTGGACGACGGCGGCGGCGGGCTTGCTGCGCCACGGCCCCTTGATGCCGGGGATGGTGCAGAAGGCGCAGGGGGCCGAGCAGCCATCGGCGATCTTGAGATAGGCGCTGACACCCACGTGGCGCCGCCGCACGGGGTTGATAATGGCTTCGGGCGGCATAGCCTCGTCGCGGTTCGGCACGAGGGCAATCGTCGGCTGGAGCAGGTCAGGGGCGGCGACGAAGCCGGCGTCGGGAATGTCGCCGTAGCGGTCGCGGCGCATGCCCGCGACGAGGTTGGCGATTTCGTACCACCGCCGCGTGCTCAACACGGCGTCCACTTGGGGGATCTCGCGCTGGAGCGCCTCGCCCGCCCGCTGCACCAGGCAGCCGGTGGCGATGAGGAGCTGGCCGGGGCGCTTCGCCGCGCCCAGCTCCCTGAGGGCGGCGATGGACTCGTCCTTCGCCGGCCCGATGAAGCCGCAGGTATTGACGATCAACACGTCGGCACGGTCGGGGCGCTGGGTGGGGCGGTAGCCCGCCTCGGCCAGCAGGCCCGACATGCCCTCCGAGTCGACAACATTCTTGGGACAGCCAAGCGTAACCAGGTGATAGCGCATCTTTCATCCTTCTTTGAATAACCGACAAATTATAGACAGTGGCATCGGGGTGGTCAAAGGCACGTAATTTGATGTATTCTGGTGGTAGACACACAAGCGCCACTCTAGCGCCAGGAGAGTTAACATGAGACTGCCGTTCCGATCGCCGCGCTGGAGCTCGGCGGTTGCCCGCTGGCTCGACCGCGTACAGCCTTCGGGCATCGTGGTTCTGGGAGCCTCCGCGCTCGCGGTAGGCGTGGCGACCGGCGTTGGTATCTGGATCTATAAGGGCATAATTGTATGGGTAACGCAGGTTGCATTTGGGGGGCTGGGCGAAGCCCTGGCTCCCCTCGGTCACTGGACAATTGCGCTCGTCCCGGTGGTCGGCGGGCTGATCGTCGGCCTCCTTCTGCACTTCTTCATCCAGCAGGAGCGCAGCCACGGAGTCGCCGGCATCATGGAGGCCGTCGCCCTATCTGGTGGCCGTCTCCGCTACCGGCGCATGCCGATCAAGGTCGGCATATCTGGGGTATCTATTGGCTTTGGCGCCTCCGTTGGTCCCGAGGACCCTTCGGTCCAGCTGGGCGCCAACCTCGGCTCGATGGTCGGCCAGCTTGGCCGTCTGTCTGACGACGCTATGCGCACTCTCGTCGCGGCAGGAGCCGCAGCGGCCATCTCAGAAACCTTCAACGCGCCGATCGCCGGCGTATTCTTCGCCCTGGAGATTATCCTGGGTGAGCTCAGCGGGCCGACATTCGGGGTTGTGATTCTAGCCTCTGTCGCGTCAGCCGTGTTCATGCAGGCCGTCGCCGGCAGCCAACCCGCCTTTCACGTCCCCACATATGAGTTCCGTTCGTGGGTTGACCTGCCTCTCTATGCCCTGCTCGGCGTGATAGCCGGTCTCATCGCTGCTCTATACATCTACCTCATCTATCGCGCACAGGCCATCGCGCATAACTTGGCGCTGCCGCGTTGGGCCAAGCCCGCCCTGGCCGGCCTGCTCGTGGGATGCGTCGGCATCGTCTTGCCCCAGATCTTTGGCGTAGGCTACGACACAATTGAGAAGCTGCTGAATGGCGCGCAGATGGGCTTCCTGTTGGTGGTTGCGCTTCTGATTGCCAAGCTTGTGATGACGCCGACCAGCTTGGCTGGCGGCTTCATCGGCGGTGTGTTCGCGCCATCCCTTTTCCTCGGCGCAACTCTCGGCAGCGCCTATGGCATGGCCCTGCAGTCTCTCATACCTAACTACGCCGTCGTCCCACCCACATTCGCTCTCGTCGGCATGGCGGCTGTTCTTGCCGGTACCGTACGCGCGCCGCTGACCGCCATCCTGTTGCTGTTCGAGATGACCGGCGACTACCGCATCATCCTGCCAGTTATGTTTGCTGCGGGCCTGAGCCTTCTGGTGGCGCGGCGGCTACAGCCCCACTCGGTCTACGAGTATGGCCTGGCGCTCAAAGGGCTTCGCCTCGAACGAGGCCGTGATGTCGAGGTCATGGAAAGCATTTCCGTCGGCGAGATCATGCGCTCTAATTTGCCGACGTTGTCGCAGAATGCCGCCGTTGCGGAGGCCGCGGAAGTCTTCGCCACGACGCACCACCACGGTCTGCCCGTCGTTGACGACGAGGGCAACCTGGTCGGTATCTTCACGCTATCCGATCTAGAGCGCGTCGAGGCCGAGGTGGAGCAAGCGCCTCAAAAGGTCGGCGCCGTATGCACCCGCGATCTCGTCGTTGCCTACCTCGACGAGAGCATCGGGAGCGCGCTACGCCGCATGAGCGTGCGCGACATTGGGCGGCTGCCAGTTGTGGCGCGGGACAACCCGCGGCGCCTGCTAGGCGTTTTGCGGCGTAGCGACCTTGTGCGAGCCTACGATCTCGCACTGACGCGGCGAACGGCTATACGCCACCAGGCGCATCAGGTCCGGCTGGGCGCGCACACGAACGTCGGCGTCGAGGACGTGGTCGTCGCGTCGGACGCCCCGTGCGTAGGCAAACCAATCAAGGCCCTTAAATTGCCACGCGACTCCGTTATCGCCACAGTTCGCCGCGGCCCTCAGATCATCATCCCACATGGTGACACGGTTCTTCAAGCCGATGACGTCATCGTGGTTGTGGCTGGCGAGGCAGCGAGCGTTGAGATGCGGCGGCTCTGCGGCCCCGCGCAGTAGCCAACCTTGGGATGCCATAAGACGTTCGCAGAACAACGGCGCGATCCGACCGCCCATCTAGCCCTCGCCTTAGCAGCTTCTGTAAGCCCTTTGTAGATCCTCATCCCTGGCGCTGCGCTTGCCGCGACACGCACACCGTGGCACAATAGAGCCTCTGCGCTCGCCACCCGCCCAGCCACAACGGAGATCCCTGATGACCTCACTCATCGTGCGCGACCTCGCGCCGGACCTGATCCTCTACAACGGGAAGATCACGACACTCTACGCCCCCATGCCCGAAGCCTCCGCTCTCGCGGCCAAGGATGGCCGCGTCGTCGCCCTCGGTGGCGACACGGACGTGCTGGCCCTGGCCGGACCCCTCACGCGAACGGTGGACCTGACCGGCCGCCGCGCAATCCCCGGCCTGAACGACGCCCACAACCACCAGCTCGAGCTAGGGTTGAAGCTCAACCGCCTCGAAGTGGAGAACTGCCAGTCCATCGCCGAGATGGTGGAGATGGTGCGCGAGGCGGCACGCGAGACACCGCCCGGCGAGTGGATCGTCGGCGAAGGGTGGAACGAGTCGTTCTTCGCCGAGGGCCGCCTGCCGACGCGCCTCGACCTGGACGCCGCCACGACCCAACACCCCGTCCTGCTCAAGCGCTTCTTCAACATGGACGTGGTCAACACGCGCGCCCTGGCGCTGGGGCAGGTCACGGCGGAGACGCCGGACCCGCCCGGCGGCAAGATCGAACACCTGGCGGACGGTTCGCCGTCCGGCATCCTGCGCGCCTCGGCCAAGCTGTTCTGCCGCTCGCTCCTGCCCGACCCGACGCCGGAAGACGCCGTGGCCGCCCTCGACGCGGCGAGCTGCCTCTACCTGTCTTACGGCATCACGAGCATCCTCGACCCCGGTCTGCGGCCGTGGGAGATCAGCGCCTACCTTCAGGCGCGGCAGGCGGGGAAGCTGCACACGCGCTCCAATCTCATGGTCTCGTGGCACGGCTTCCGCGAGGAAGAAACGGAGGAAGAGCTGGACCGCCGCGCCGCCGACCTCGGCGTGTTCAGCGGGCTGGGCGACGACTGGCTACGCCTTGGCGGACTGAAGATGGCCGTAGACGGCGGGACGACCAGCCACACGGCCTGGATGTTCCAGCCCTTCCTGGGCGAGACCGAGGTGCGCGACTACAACCGGCTTAACCCGGCCGATCTGCGCCGCTACTTCGCCCGCGGCCACGCCCTGGGTTGGGACATCGGCATCCACGCCATCGGCGACCGCGCCCACCACGAGGCCGCCGCCGCGTTCGCGGATGTCATCGCTGCCGCCCCGCCCCGCGACCACCGCCACAACCTCATCCACGCCTACTTCGCCAGCGAGGAAAGCTTGCAGCAGATGGCGCGGCACAACCTGGCGGCGGTCATCCAGCCGACGTTCATCTACTTCGAGGGCGACGACCTGTTCCGCGATGTGGGCGAGGAGCTGGCCCACCGCTACAAGCCGATGCGCACCTATCTCGACCGCGGGATTCGCGTCGTGGCGACGAGCGACATCCCTAGCACGGTCCACTTCAACCCGATGATTAGCCTCTACAGCCTCGTGACGCGCAAGAGCCACAAAGGCACGCTCATCGCGCCCCAGGAGGCCGTCACCCGCGAGGAGGCGCTGACCGCCTACACCGTCAGCGGCCCGTGGCTCACCCGGGAAGAGGACCACAAGGGGCCGCTGGCGCCGGGCTACCTGGCCGACATCGCCGTGCTCGACCGCGACTACTTCACTGTGCCTGAGGAAGAGATCAAGGACATCAAGGTTGACATGACCGTCATAGACGGGCGCGTCGCGTACACGCGCACCTAAGGAGGCCCCATGCCCATCATAGATTTCCACAATCACGTGTACCCGCCCGAGTACATCGAGGCCCTGCGCATCGGGCCGAGCGCGTATCGCGTTACATTCGATACCGACAACAACCCCATTCTGCATTCGCCCGGCGACTACAACATCGCTGTGCCGGGCCACCGCCTGATGGATGTGCGCCAGGAAGTGTTGGACGCCGACGGGGTGGACATGCAGATCATCTCGCTCACCGCGCCGGGGACGCTGCTGGAAACGCCAGCGCGAGGCGTCGAATTGGCGCAGCTCGTCAACAACGCTTTCGCCGGCATCCAGCGCGACTACCCAACGCGCTTCGCCGCCCTGGCGACGCTGCCGCTGCACAACCCTGCTGCATCCGTCGCCGAGCTAGAGCGGGCGGTGGGCCAGCTCGGCTTGAAGGGCGCAACGCTGTTTGGCAACGTCAATGGCGTGGCGCTGAGCGACGCCCGCTTCTGTCCGCTCTATGAGACCGCGAACGAGATGGGGCTGACGTTCTTCATCCACCCGACGTACCCGGTCGGCGTGGAGGCCATGCTCGACTACATGCTCATGCCGCTGGTGGGGTTCCTCGCGGACACCACGCTGGCCGCCGCCAGCCTGGTCTTTAGCGGCGTGGCGGAGCGCTTCCCCAACATCCGCTGGGTGCTCGGCCACCTGGGCGGCACGATTCCCTATCTCGCCGAGCGCCTGGACCGCGGCTTCGAGGCCTACGATCTCTGCCGGCAGCACATCAGCCGCCCGCCGAGCGAGATCCTACGCGAGTTCTTCTACTACGACACGGTCAACTTCGACCCGCGCGCGCTCAGGCTCGCCATCGAGTTCGCCGGCGCCGATCACATCGTCGCGGGCAGCGACTACCCGCACCTGATTGGCAGTATCCCGAAGATGGTCAGCAGCATCAACGATCTCGACATCACTGAGGCAGAGCGCCGGGCCATCCTGGGCGGCAACACGATGCGCCTGCTCGGCCTCAGCGCCGTCACAGCGTAAAGGCCAAAGAAACAACCACGGAATACACGGAATACACAGAAACGGAGAGATGAATTACTTCCGTGTGTTCCGTGTATTCCGTGGTTCATTTTGAAATAGCAGCGGCGGTTCGCTTCATGAAGCGAACCGCCGCTCGATACGTTTCTTGAAGAGCTTCTGGGCTAGGGCTGTTTGGTTGGCTCAGGCGCCGGGGACGTTGCCTGGGGCGTCCCGCCGCTGCGCGGCTGGGCGGCGTTCGCGCCGCTATTGCCGTTCGCGCCATTATTGAGCGTAACGATGTCGCCCTGGGATAGCTGCCACTCGCGCTCCACCACCATGCCCGGATTGCCGAGCGGCCCGACCTGCTGGCCGTTGATGAAGATGATCGTGCCGCCGGCGTTGCCCGTGCGTACGTTGATGCTGCGGTTGCCACGCCACGAGCGATTCTGCCCCGGCTGGAGCAGGCCGGCGAAGAGCTGCTTGCCATCCACCGTGACTTGCAGCCAGCTCGGCTGCGTGATCTCGACAGCCACCTCGACCTCGTTCGGCGGTGTCGTCGGCGCCGGCGTCGGCGGCTGCTGTGTCGGCGTCGCGCCCACCGTCGGCAGCATCGTCGGTGTCGCCACGACAGCGCCGGCGGGTGTCGGCTGAAGCACCGGCGTGCGCGTCGGCGCCGCCGCCTCGGCCGCCGCGGCGGCTTCGGGCGTCTCATTCAGCGCGACAGCCTGGGGTGGGACAACGGTGGCGCTGCTCGCCGCGGCCTCGGTCGGCGCCTTCGCCTGGGTCGCGGCTTGCTGTAGCGGCAGAATCGAGTAGCGCCAGATGCCGAGCGCCAGCACCACCAGCACGAGAATCGCCCCAGCGCCCAGGAGAATCTCCGCCCAATCGGGGCCGCGCCGATACAGCGGCTCTTTCAACATGTACGGCATCGCCGGGCTATGCTCGACCGGCGGCGCCTGCCCGCTGTAGAGGTCAACAATCTCGTTCGCGTCGAGGCCCAGGTACTCGGCGTACTTGCGCAGCATACCCCGCGCGTAGACGGATGGCACATCCAGCGTCTTGCCCTGCTCGAAAGCCGTGAGCTGACGCTCCAGTATTCGTGTATCGGCGGCGGCTTCCGCGAGCGTAACGCCCTTTTGCGTGCGCGCCGCACGGAGGGTTTTGCCTAAGTCAGTCATGCACTTCTCCAACGATCGCCCGCCGAAATGCTACCCGCAGCGACGCGAAAAGTCAACTTGGCGGCGGTTTCTGCGACGCGCCACCGCTAACGCGCCCCCCACCGCAGCCACTTGCGCGGAATATGGCCGTCCCAATCCGGTCGCCACCGCAGGTAAAAGACGACCATGAACGCCAGGAACAGCAGCTTCAGGTCGAACGCCAGGCTGATGTGCCGGATGTAGATGCGATCATAGCGCAGCTTCTGGAGCGGCGAGTAGTAGTAGCTGCCCACCACCTGCGCCAGCCCGGACAGCCCCGGCCGCACTTGATGCCGCACCGCCCACTGGGGAATCTCCTGCAACCAGCCATAGACCTGGACGGTGCGCAGCGGGCGCGGCCCGACGAAGCTCATGTCGCCACGCAGGATGTTGAGCATTTGCGGCAGCTCGTCGAGCGCCGTCTTGCGCAGAAACACGCCGACGACAAGCGCGCGGTCGTCCTTGACGCGCGCCGGAATCGGGCCTGTCTCGGCCTCGGCGTTGCGGATCATGCTGCGAAACTTGAACTGGTGGAAGTTCTCGCCGCCCCGGCCGACGGAATTCTTGACGAACAGGATCGGCCCGGGATCTTCCAGCCAGATGAGCGCCGTGATGACGAGAGCCACAGGCGCGAAGACGATCAAGGCGAGCGTGGAAAGCGCCACGTCGAACAGGCGCTTGAGGAATGGCCCCTCGACAACGTCCCCCATCCACGCGGCATGGTGCTGACGCACCGCCTCGACGAGCGTCGGCGAGGGCGGCAGGCTCTCTTCCCACAGCGAGTCGTCCAAAGAGGTCGCCAGGACGCCGCCCAACAGTGCGCCGATAATCACCCCGACCAGGTGATACCAACGCAGGCCGATATCCAGGATAAGCGCGTGATTGACCCACAGAACGAGGGCTAGAGCGGCGCTCAGAATGAACGCCAGACGATAGCTCCACGACCTCGAAATCGGCAGTGGCGAGCGCGCCAGGATACGCTGCGTGACCACGGTGAATAGCATCTGAATGATGCCGAGGGCAATCGCCGCCGTGATGCCCCGACCGTAGCGCAGAAGCGGCGGCGCCACCGTCGCGAGGCGGATGAGATACCACAGCAGGGCTACCCCGGCAGACGCGGCCAACAGCGAGACCACTAAGATGGCGTAGCGCACGCTCAGGGTCAGCGGATGTTGAGATGAAAGGCTTCGCGGCTCGGAATCTGACATGCGCACCTCAACGGCGAGATAGCGGGGCCTGCTCGGCCCAGAGGTTGAACATCAACAACGCCCAGAGATTGCGGCTATAGTCGGCGCGGCCGGCCTGGTGGTCGGCCACCAGGCGCGACACAACCGCCGGCTGGAAAAAGCCCTGGCGCGCCACCACGTCCGGCGCCAGGTAGGCCTCGACCAGCGGCCGCAGGTCGCTCTTGAGCCAGCGCGACATGGGCGCGTTGAAGCCGCGCTTCGGCTGGCGCAGGATCTCGCGCGGCAGAATGTCGCGTATCGTCTGCCGCAAAAAGTGCTTGAGCTTGAGTCCGGGCATCTTCACCGCGCCGGGCAGACGAAACGCAAACTCCACCAGGCCCACGTCCAGCAGCGGGACGCGCGCCTCCAGGGAGTGGGCCATACTCATGCGGTCCACCTTGGTGAGCATATCGTCCGGCAGAGATACGCGCGTGTCGGCATACTGATACCGGCTCAGGTCGTCAAAGCGCGACGCGGCCTCGACCTGGCGGCGGAACGGGCCGTAGCCGTCGAGGCCGCCGTCCAGGGCGGCCCGCAGGTCTGGCGTCAGCAACTCGCCCTTCAGGTCATCGCTGAAGAACGCCTTCCAGGCATAGTGCCGCCGCCCCGGCTCCAGAAGCGCGTGCGCCACGAACCGCCGCGCCTTGAGATCAAAGCTCACTTTCCTATCTGACACTGGCAATTGTCGTACCACGGCGGGAACCAGACCACGGCTGATGGGGTCGGGTAGATGCTGGTAGAGCGCGGCCAGTTTGTCCGCCTGGTACGTCGCGTAGCCCGCGAACAACTCATCGCCGCCGTCGCCACCGAGCGCCACGGTCACGTGCCGCCGCGTAAGCTGAGCCAGGTAATACGTGGGGATCGCCGACGAGTCAGCGAAAGGCTCGTCGAAGTGGGCGACGAGCTTCGGGGCCAGGTCGGTCGCGTCGGGGCGGACGGTCAGCTCCGTGTGCTCCGTCTCGAATCGCTGGGCGACGATGCGCGCCAGGTGGGTCTCGTCGTACGACGGGTCGTCGAAGCCGATGGAGAACGTCTTGAGGGGGCCGCTGTGAGAGCGGCGGGCAAAGGCGACGATGGCGCTGGAGTCCAGGCCGCCACTCAGGAAGATGCCGAGCGGCACATCGGCGACGAGCTGCTGCCCGACGGCGGCGGCGAGGCGGGCGCGCAGCTCGATCCTCAGCGCCTCCTCGTCATACGGAGCCTGGAGTGGCTCCACTGCGGCCAGGTTCCAGTACGGCCGAACCTCCATCCGCCCGCCCTCCCAGACAAGCGTGTGGCCCGGCTCGAGCTTGCGGATCTCGCGGTAGATGCTGTTGGGCGCCGGAATGTACAGCAGCGACAGGTAGAGGCTCAACGCTTCCAGGTCAACCGATGGGCGGATGTCGTCGGCCAGGATGGCCTTGATCTCGGAGCCGAACAGAAGCCGGTCCGCGAGCGCAGCGTAGTACAGGGGCTTGATGCCGATGTGGTCGCGGGTCAACACCAGGCGCTGGGCGGCGCTGTCCCAGACGGCGATGGCGAACATGCCGTTGAGATGGCGCGGGAAGTCGGAGCCGTACTCCTCATAGAGGTGGACGATGACCTCAGTATCGGTCGCGGTGTAGAACGTGTGGCCGCGCGCCTCGAGGCGGCGGCGCAGCGCGGGGAAATTGTAGATCTCGCCGTTGTAGACCGTCCAGACGGTACGCGACTCGTTGTGGATGGGTTGGTGGCCGCTGGCGAGGTCAATGATGGCGAGGCGGCGCATCGCCAGGCCGAGTGGACCGTCCACGAACATGCCCCAGTCGTCGGGGCCGCGGTGGACGAGGGTGTGGCACATCCGCTCAAGCCCTGGCCCATCCACGGGGCGGGCCTGGTCGTAATGCAGTTTTCCCGCGATGCCACACATGGAAGCCCTCGTGCGCGGGGAGGTTGGGCGCCGGTCGGCGCGTCAGGTGGGTTCGTTCAAGGGTACTCAGTTGGCGGGGGAGTGTCAAGCTGGAGACGCTTGCGCCTGCAACATTAGTTGCCTAGACTCTATGGAGGCAGGCAATGAGCCGAGCAAGTCCAAGGAGGGACAATGACTGTCATCACGCGGAGCTACGTTCGCGCCGGAACGCTGGAGGAGCTGCGGCGGAAGGGCTGCCTCGTCGTCTCAGGCGAGGGGCAGACCATCGCCCTGTTCATGGACGGCGACAAGGTCTACGCCGTGGACAATCGCTGCCCCCACATGGGCTTTCCCCTCAGCAAGGGCAGTGTGCATAACGGCATCCTTACCTGCCACTGGCACCACGCGCGCTTCGACCTCGCCAGCGGCGGGACGTTCGACCCCTTCGCCGACGATGTGCGCGTGTTCCCTGTTCATGTCGAGGATGGCGTGCTGTGGGTGGATCCCCACGGCGCGCCGAAGGACTGGGCCGCCTACTGGCGCGGCCGCCTCGCCGACGGCTTGGAGCAGGACCTCAACCTCATCATCGTCAAATCCATTCTCTCCCTGCTCGACCAGGGTGTCGCGCCGGGCGAGGTACTCGCTATCGGCGCTGACTTTGGGACGCTCTATCGCAGCGACGGCTGGGGACCGGGCCTGACAATCATGACGGCGATGGCGAACATTCTGCCCGCGCTCGGCGACGAGGACCGCGTCCTCGCCCTCTACCACGGCCTGTCCCACGTCTCTAGCAACACTGTCGGCCGCGCCCCCCGCTTCGACCTCGACCCGCTGCCGCCCGGCCCCGACGGCGCGACCGTTCCCCTCGAACGCTTGAAGGAGTGGCTGCGCGGCTTCATCGAGGTACGCGATGCCGACGGCGCCGAGCGCTGCCTGCGCACGGCGCTGGCGCACGGCGCGACCTCTGCCGACGCCTGCGACATGCTGATGGCCGCCGCAACCGACCACGCCTACATTGACATCGGCCATCCGGTGGATTTCATCAACAAGGCGTTCGAGCTGCTGGAGCTGACTGGGTGGAGCAAGGCCGACGCCGTGTTGCCGAGCCTCATCGTCGGCATCGCCCGCGCCCGACGCAGCGAAGAGAGCAATGCCTGGCGGCACCCGATAGATCTGATCAAGTTGGTGGACAAGGCTCTGGCTGAAGCGCCCCAAGAAGCTGGCCCCGGCCGGTGGCAAGGCTTCGATGACCTGGTGGACGTCCTCCTCGACGACGAGCCGAATGCAACCCTCACAGCCCTCAATCAAGCCCTGGCTGACGGGGCCAGCCCCGTTGACCTGAGCCAGGTGGTCGCCTACGCGGCAGCCCTGCGCGTCGCCCGTTTCCACACCGCCAACGAATTTGGCGACTGGGATACGGTACTCCACACCTTCACCTACGCCAATGCCATTGACCAGGCGATGCGCCGCGCGCCATCGCGGGACCTCCTGCGCGGCGTCTACCACGGCGCGATGAGCGTCTACCTCGACCGCTTCCTCAACACCCCACCCGCTCGCCTCCCTGATGAGCGCAGCGTCCGTGATCTGCCGACCGACGCCGACGCTCTCCTGACTGAGCTTCTAAGTCTCATGGACCGCCAGCAGCAAGTCAACCAGGCGGGAGCCATCGTCTACCGCTACCTGAGCCTGGGCTACCCGCCGGCCCGCCTCCTGGCGACGCTCGGCCACGCCCTGCTCCGTGAGGACACGTTGTTCCACACCTATCAGATGCTCGAAGCGGGCTACCGGCAGTACGGCATCCTGGCGCAGTCGCGGCCGGCGCTCGCGCCGAACGTTCTCGTCGGCGTCGCCCGTTACGTGGCCGCCCACTGCCCGACCGCGCGGGCAATGCTCCAGACGGCGAACATCGCCATGCGTCTCCATCGCGGCGATGACTTGACCGTCGAGGCAGGCTGAATGGAGCAGATGGGGCAAAGGAGGAGACATGGCAGACGCGCCGTTGATTGGTCCATTTCGTGTGCTGGACGCTGCATCTGGCACACCAGTGCCGTGGTACATGATGCCGTTCGACCAGGCCGGGCAGTCTACCGCGCCGGAAACACGCGCAGCGTTGATGCGCGCGGCGCAGAGCGGCGGCTTCACCGACATATTCCTCTTCAGTCACGGCTGGAACAACACCTGGGACGCCGCCTCGGCCAACTATGAGCGGTTCATGAGCGGCTATGCCGACATGGTGCGGAGGCGCGGCCTGACGTACCCTCGCCCGTTCCAGCCCCTCCTCGTCGGTGTGTATTGGCCGAGCATCGAGTTCATTCGCACCGATGAGGAACCGCCGATTGTCCGCGGCCTCGACGCCGACGAGAGTGGACAGGCCGACCTGGCCGCCGCCACGGATCATCCCGACGCGGCCTGGCTATCGGGCGATGTAGCGGCGGGGAATCGTGAGCGGTTTACCGAGCTGGCAAACCGCGACCGGCTGACGGAGGGGGAGACGCTGGAGATGGCGCGCATGCTGCTACCGGCGTATCAGGCGGGCGGCGTTGGGGTTCAGGAGATACCTTCCGAGGGAAACGCGATCTCGGCCGAGGCCATTGTGGACTTGTGGCGTCAAACACTGGCGATGGGTACGCCGGGCGGCCCCGCCCCGGCCGAGGAAGCGCCGCCAGCCGGGGACCGGGGCCTCATCGCGGACATCCTCAGCTTCGACCCACGCGATATTCTCCGCGTCGTGACCTTCCTTAAGATGAAGGATCGCGCGGGCGTCGTCGGCGTGACCGGCGTAGCGCCGCTGCTGGCGGACCTGCTGCGGGCTAACGACGCAACCCGCGTCCACCTGCTCGGCCACTCGTATGGCTGCCGCGTCGTTCTGTCGGCGCTCTGCGCGGCGCCCCTCAGCCGCCAGGTCAACTCCGCGCTCCTCCTCCAACCCGCTGTATCCTGCATGTGCTTTGCCGACGATATCCTCGATACAGGTCAACAGGGCGGATTCCGAGTCGCGTTGGAGCGTGTCGAGCAGCCTATCCTCGTCACCTATTCGCGGCGCGACCTGCCGCTGCACAACCTCTACCAACTCGCGGTGCGCCGCCCCGGCGATGTCGGTGAGATAAGCGGCGACAGGGGGCTGGAAACGCCGCCGGACCCCCACGCCGCCCTCGGCGGCTACGGGCCGCTCGGCTGCGCGGGCGAGTGCGACGACATGCCGATGCCGGAGCCTGGCGCCGGCTACAGCCTGCCGGCGGGCGCCAGGGTCGTGGGCCTGGACGGCACGCGCTTCATTTCCGGCCACAGCGATATCAGTAACGCGGCGACCTGGTGGGCGCTTTACAGCCAGGTCGCCGCTCAATAATCACAGACGATTGAAGCTCGACCGTGCACAGCGATGCGCGCTGCACAGGGGCCTGCGTGTCTACGTCGCCTTCGTCACACGCACGGGAAGCTCGACCGTTGTCCACAGGACACGGGGCGGGGCAGCTCCGCTCACGTCGAGGCCACCCCGGCCGGCGCCTTGACTCGGCAGCGCCGCGTCAATCACGTCCTGCACCGTCTGCTCCTGCTCCAGGCTCGCCAGGTCTATGGCCGCGCCGGCGTTGGTGGCAAATGCCTTGAAGGTGTACAGGCTTGCGGTCTGCTCGGGGCGGCTCACCCGCAGCCTGAACGCGCGCAGGTCGCTCCCGAAGCCAATGATCTTCTCGTCGCCCGGCGCCATGCTGCTCTCGGCATTGGCCGGCGGCCAGAGGCGCACGATGTTGCCATCGTTCGAGCAGACGAGGATGCCGACGGCAAGGTTGCTCGGCGCCTTCGGGCTGATCTTGAGTTTCAGCATAAGGTTGTCGGCGTTGGTGACCAAGCACATGCCGGCGGCGTTCGGCTGAACGGGCCGCGCGACAGCGGTGTCGTTGGGGTTGTTGAACATCGCCCCCCCGTCGGCCCCCGCGAGCAGTGTCACGCTGAGCGCGTCACGCAGCGCGTCGTCGGTATTGCGGCGGGTCACGATGGCCCAGTACCTGGCCCACTGGACCAGGCCCAGCCCCAACGCCGTCCCTAACACACGCGCATCCTCGACGGTGAGACCCGGTATCCCGGCGATGATGTCGTTTGGCCCAGGCTCGCCCGCCGTCGAGCGATACGGAACGAGGACCCAGCCGTTTCCCTTGGGGTTCGGCCGCACCTCGAAGTCGGGCCGGGTCTTGCCAGGGTTTAGCGTCACGAAGTCGCCCACGCCGGCGGCCTGGCGAATGGCCTGCGCAATGGCGTCTGGCACATCGGTGAGCTGCACCCCGATTGTCGGCGCTTTGGCGGCGGGCTTGATCAGCCGGGCGCGCGCCCTATCGGCGACTGTCGGCGCACCGCTAATCACGTGGGCGTGGCTCGTCACGAGGTCGGCGTCGTCAACCTGGGCGACCGCCTGCTGCGGCGCGGTGGCGAAGTCGCTCGTACCGGGTGGATAGATGGCAAGCTGCGCTCCGGCGCCTAACCCGTGAAGGCTGCCCCCGTTGAGCCGCAGGACCTTGCTACCCGCTGCCGCCGTGACAGTGAAGCCGGGGGCATACGGCTGCCACCTGCCGCCGAACAGGGGACGCTCCGCGCGCCCTTCTAGCGTCGGGGTCTGGTCGGGGTACGCGGCGTTAACGGACTGACGGATGTGGGGGTAGAGGGTCTGCCACCTCGTCGCGCCGCTGTCGTCGGCCTTCACCGCCCGCAGGCTGTCCAGCAGGAAGTACGTGAGCGCGCCGTTGGTGGGCGCGCTCCGTGGAAACTCCTTCGACGTCTCCACATCGCGGCAGCCTGACAGCACGATAAGGTTCTGCTGGTCGCGCATGCTCGTGACCCAGCCCCCCGTGTCGAGGCCGCGCGCGTCCCCACCCACCAGGTCAACGCTGCCCAGCGAATGCTGCGTGACAAGCTGCTGCCATCCCTCTGGCGACACTTCTGCGTTGAACGTGCGCACCAGGGTCGCGGTGTCATCGCCCAGGTCGCGGGTCGCGCCGCCGGAGTGGCACGAGTCGAGGACAACGGTGACAACCGCGCCGGCCATCAGGAGCGCCTGAATCGCCCCGTTGAGCTCGCGGTTGATGATGAGCGTATCCGTGACCAGGTTGCTGTTCGCATCGAAACGAACATCCATCGCCGCGATCGCGCCGATCTGCTCGTTGGCGTTCTGCGGGTTACTGATGCGAACGCCGTGACCGGAGTAGTAGATGACCACCTCGTCGCCTGACGCGACGCCGTCGCTCAACGCTGCGAGCGCCTGGCGTATGCCGCGGCTGTCCGGCGCGCCAACTGCCCCCAGGTTAGGCGGCAGCGAGCGGCCATCTAGCTCGGACAGCAAGAGATGAACGTTGCCGGCCGGAAATCCGGCGTGGTCTAGCAGAACGCCGCGCACATCGAGGATGTCTTTGACGCAGCCGTGGAGCTGGCTGGTCGGCCCAAGCTGGGGGTACTTGTTGATGCCGATAAGCAGAGCGCGCCGCGAGGCGCTGGTCGTGGCAGGCGGTTGTTGCGCTGTCATCGCCGTATCCTCCTATGTCTGCGTTCGAGACAGCGACCCTCTTTATGTCTCCACAGAAAGGGGTCGCGCGGGAGGGGCGAATGGTATCATGACGAATTCGGCTGGTCAAACGGCGACCGCACCCTGGTCAGGCTGCCGATGGACGCGGCGGCGCCGCATCGCTCCACTCGCGGGCCGAGCGGCGGGTGGACGACTGGGCGCCGGGGCCGAGTTCAATGAGCTTCACGGCGACGACGCGGCCGGCCAGGTCGGACTCAAACTGTAGCTCCTCCTGAAGCGCCTGCATGATCTCCGCCGACGTCACGCCACGATTCCGAGCCTCGCACAGCAGCACTTCTAGCTCGGCGCGGAAATCGCCGCGATAGGGCGCCGCGCCCATGTGGGAGAGATTGGCGAGACCAACCCCTGCATGACAGACCGGACATTCCTGCGGCAGTGTGTTGCGGCTGGCCCCTCGACCAAACGTAGCCGAGAATTGCGCCCCACACTGGTTGCACTTCAAAAACACACAGCGACGGTTCATGGTCATGATTCCCCATGTGATCCCGCCAGGCAAATTGGCGGGCCGGCGCAGCGGTGGAATGACCCCGCGACGCCCCGAATCCAACACTGAAGCCGAACCTGGTTAGAGCATAATGCAAGGTATGTGCCACGATTGCGGCTTTTCTGGTCCTATTTGCGTGGCAAATGTAGTGTGTGAGAGGATTTGTAGAGTACTCGTTGAATCTTTTTCTTACCTTTTTTCCTCACAAACAGAACTCACCGTTCGCGCTAGAGCCTCAGCGCCTGTATAATATCCGCTGACGAGTCGGTCACCTATTCGGACTACAACCTGAGCAAACGAGGCGCCCATTCATGCCAACCGTGAGAATGATCGAGTACGATCAGGCCGATGCCGACGTCCGCGCCGTCTACGACGATATCATGGCGACGAAGCGCATCGAGCGCGTGCCTGACTTCTGGAAGACGCTCGCCGTCTACCCGCCACTCCTGCGGCGCACCTGGTACGACCTGAAGGACATCATGCAGCCAGGGCGGCTAGACCGGCTGACCAAGGAAATGGTCGCGCTCGCGGTGAGCGCGACCAACGGCTGCGACTATTGCATCAACTCCCACACCGCCGCCGCGCAGGCCCTCGGCATGGACAACCAGATGCTCGGCGAGTTGATGTCGGTGGTCGGCATGTTCAACGAGACGAACCGACTGGCGGAGGCGTTCCAGGTTGCGCCGGACGTTCTCCCGCTTCTGGATTAGCAGGCTGGCGTATGGAGTGCCGCGTAGGGTGCGGCGCTTGCTGCATCGCGCCGTCCATCTCCTCCCCGATTCCCGGCATGCCAAACGGGAAGCCGGCCGGCGTGCGCTGCGTGCAGCTGACCGACGACAACCGCTGCCAGCTGTTCGGCAAGCCCGAACGCCCGGCCGTGTGCAGCAGCTTCCAGGCATCAGAGGAGATGTGCGGTCAGACAACGGGCGACGCGCTGCTCTATCTCGCGTGGCTGGAGGAGACGACGGCTCCTGAGACGGGCGCGCCGCTCAGGTGACGGGGGCGCGGTTCTTGTACTGCGGCTGGTCCCAGGCCCGCGTTGTCAGAACATCCGCCAGGACAGCCACGGCGTCCCAGGCGTCCACATAACGCAGATAGAGCGGGGCGAACCCAAAGCGCAGGATGTCGGGCGCGCGGAAATCGCCGATCACGCCCCGCGCGATGAGCGCCTGCATGATGGCGTAGCCCTCCGCATGACGCAGCGACACCTGGCTGCCACACCGCACGTGCTCACGGGGCGTGATGATCGCCAGATCGTGACCGCCGAGCCGCTCCTCGACGAGGGCAATGAACGCATCCGTCAGGCCTAGCGACTTGGCGCGAATGGCGTCAATGTCGGCGGCCAGGATGCCGTCCACGCCGCACTCCAGCGCCGCCATGCTGAGCACGGGCTGCGTGCCGACGAGGTAGCGGGCGATGCCCTCCGCAGGCTGGTAGAAGGGGTCGAAGGCGAACGGCGCAGCGTGGCCGAGCCAGCCGGAGAGGGGCTGGCTGAAGTTCGGCTGGTGGCGGCGCGCGACAAATATGTAAGCCGGCGCGCCCGGCCCGCCGTTGAGGTACTTGTAGCCGCAACCGACGGCGAAGTCGGCGTTCGCGCCGTTGAGGTCCACCGGCAGCGCGCCGGCCGAGTGGGCCAGGTCCCACAGCATCAGCGCCCCGCGTCGGTGGGCCTCCGCTGTCAGCGCGGCCATGTCGTGCACGCACCCACTGCGGTAGTTGACGTGGGTCAGCATCAACACCGCCGTGTCGTCACCCATCGCGCCGGCGATCTCGTCGGCCTGCACGAGACGTAGCTCGTGGCCGGCGTCGAGGAACGCCGCGAGGCCCTGGGCAATGTACAGATCGGTCGGGAAGTTGTCGCGCTCGGACACGATGACCCGGCGGCGCGGATTGAGCTTGACCGCCGCGGCGAGCGCCTTGAACAGGTTGACCGAGGTCGAGTCGGCCACGACGACCTCGCCGGCCGCCGCGCCAATCAAACGCCCGATTTTGTCGCCGATCCGCCGGGGCAGGTCAATCCAGCCCGCCGCGTTCCAGCTGCGGATCAGTCCCTCGCCCCACTCGCGGCGCACGACCTCGGCGACGCGCTCAGGCGTGGCGCGGGGCAGAGCGCCCAGGGAGTTGCCGTCCAGGTAGATGACGCCTTCGGGCAGATAGAAAGCATCGCGAAAAGCGGCCAGCGGATCGGCCGCGTCGAGCGCAGCAAGGTATTCGCGCGAGAGCGGCTGCGCGGCTGTCGGGTCGGGAGTATTGGCAGTCATGGGGCGCCATCCTTGATAAGTCGGTGATCGTGCAAAAGTTTAATCGTCGAGGGGATGGACCTATAATTTCGGCATGACAGACATCACGCCTCTTCACCGCGAACCGATTGAGCATCGCATCCAGGCCAACGGCATCCACTTCTGCGTCTTCGAGTGGCCTGGCGACGACGACGGGCGGCCGCCCGTCCTCCTGCTCCACGCGACCGGCTTCCACGCCCGCTGCTGGGACGAGGTCATCCGGCGGCTGCCGGGCCGCCACTGCTACGCGCTCGACACGCGCGGCCACGGCCGCACCGACAAGCTCATGCCCGCGAACCCGTGGCCCCAGGCGGGCGCGGACGCCGTCGCCATCGCCCAGGCGTTCGGCCTGCGCGGCGCGGTAGCGGTGGGCCACTCCATGGGCGGCCACGCCCTGACGCGGGCCGCCGCCGCCGCCCCCGACGCCTTCGCTGCCCTCGTCCTCATTGACCCCGTCATCCTGCCCCGTCCATACTACGAGAAGAATGTGGCCGAGCCGGAGAAGCATTTCACCCACCGCCGCCGCGCCCACTTCGCCTCAGCCGAGCAGATGTATGAGCGATTCCAGGGGCGACCGCCGTTCGACACCTGGGACGACAGGGTGCTGCGCGACTACTGCGAGTACGGCCTGCTGCCCGCCGCCGACGGCCACGGCTTCGTCCTCGCCTGCCCGCCGGCCGTCGAGGCGTGCATCTACACGACGGCCGAGCTGAAGGCCAACGCCGACATCTACGACGCCATCGCGCGGGTGCAGACTCCGGTGCGGGTCATGCGCTGCTCGCGCCGCCCCACCTCGTTCGACGACTTCGCCGCGTCGCCGACGGCGCCGGACCTGGCCTCGCACTTCGCGCGCGGCGAGGATGTGGTGCTGCCCGGCCACACCCACTTCATCCCGATGGAATCGCCAAAGCGCGTCGCCAAGGCCATTACCACCGTTCCCCTCGCGGACCCAGCCCCATAAGAGCCGACTGACGAACCCTACCGAATCGTCGCCGCAATGACGCTGGCGCTGGAGAGCCTATCGTGCTGGCGCTGGAGAGCCATCTCCAGCGCCTCCTAGAGGCGGTGGAGTTGTCACTCCACCGCCAGCAGGGGTCTCCACGCTACTGGGCGGATCTACCGCTACCGACGCGCAGCAGGGTCGAGCGGCGCGCCGCGATCCACGCCGGATCGCGCGGGAACTCCGCATAGCTCTCGATGTCGCCCAGCAGCGCATCGTCCGGGCTGATGCCCGCCGCCTGGAGCAGGGCGTAGTCCTGGAGGCTCTCGGCGAATACCTCCCAGCGCAGCGAGTCAACCGGCCCGGCCGCGCCAGGGTAGACCTGAAACGGGTCACCCGGCGGCCAACTGGGCCAGGCGTGGGCGTCGGTGACCGCATAGGGGTTGATCAGCTCGCGGCTCTGCCGCCGATACCAGTAGTTGTAACCCCAGTGCAGGAAGCCGCGGGCGCGCAGCCGATAGAGCAGCCAGCCCGTCATGCGGATTTTGACAAGGGGCGTATCCAGGAGACGGTTGAGATACCGCCCACGGGGCTGGGTGCAGAAGTAGGCCCAGGCCGGGATGCCCTCGCGGACGAAGTCCGGCGCTGTGGTGATGAGGGGAACGGGCGTGTCTATGACCCCCTCGCGGGCAAACTCGATTTCGGTCAGGGCGTCCATCACACGCAGCCACGGCGCTAGATCGCGCAGCATCGTCCGCGCCGCGCGGTATGTCGCCAGATCGGCTTCACCGTGCGGCTCATCGGACAGGTGGAAGAAGCTGCGCTCCAGCAGCCCTTCCGCCTGGAGGAAACGTTGGAGTTCGCCGAGATACTGACCGAGAAACGCGCGGTAGGTGTCCGAGGTCGCCTCGGTCTCCGGCGGCCACAGCAGCCGCTCGCCCTCGCCGTGGCCCTCGTAGATGCGCAGGGCGTTCCGCGCTCCCCACTGCGTAAACAGATGGACCCACTCGAAGTTCGCCACGCCCCGCGCCCGCGCCGTCGCTACCCAACGCCGCACCAGGGACCAGTCGAGAGCGTAGCCGTCGCCACTCCGCGCGACACCCAGCAACTGCGTCGGCCGCTTGACGCCGTCGAGGGGCGGCGTGAACACCGGGACGTACAGCGTATCCTGGCCGTGGCCGACAAGATCGTCCACATAGGGGCCGAGAATGCGCCAGAACGCTTCGTCCACCAGCTCGACGTGGTAGCAGTCGCATAGAGCGTCGGCGTAGAGCCAGTTGGTGACCGGGAAATCGCGGCGGGGCAGGCTGGCGTCGCCCACCACGACCGTCGCCGAGAGCGTCGCCGGCTCACCGCCCTCGCCGCTCAGCGTCACTGCCACCGGGTAGACGCCCGGCGCGAGGTCGGCGGCGACATGGAGCGTGACCCAGAACGCGTTGGTTTCAAAGGGGCCGGCATAGACCGTCGTTTCGGGCAGCAGCGGGTCTGGCGCGAGGCCCGGCAGGTGGGCGACGCCGTCGAGATCGGTCAGTGGCGTCTGCGTAGACAGGTGGGGCACCGGGACGTAGCCAACGCGCCGCACCTGGGCGCTCACACCGTCAACAGCCTCGACGCGCGCCTCGACACACGTCTCGCGGGCCTCGGTGCGGAAGACGGCCTGAAACGAGACGCGCTCGCCGCGCGCTGCTTCGAGCGCCACGATTGGCCCTGACTCAGCAGGGGAAGAGGGATAGAAGCGCCGCAGCGACGACGCCAGCCAGGCTTGCATGGGGCCTCCGTCAGCAGAATGTTCCAGGAGCTTACGACGGGCGCCCGCTATTGTCAAGCCCATCGCGGTTGACATCCACTTTGAGGGCCGCTATACTCCGCCTACTCACCCCCTGTCGTGCTGTCCTGACCGCGCCTCCTGACTATGAGCGACGAGCGTCTCGCCAATATCATCACCATTCTGGTCGAGCCGCAAAGCGGCGACAACGTCGGCGCGGTCGTGCGCGCCCTGCGCAACATGGGCCTCCGCCGCCTGCGCCTCGTGCGGCCCGCCGCCTTCGACTGGAGCCGCCTGCCCGTCGTCGCCCACCGCAGTGAGGCGCTCGTCGCGGGTATCGAGGTCTACGACGACCTGGACGCGGCGCTCGCCGACACGGTCTATGTGGTGGGGACCACGTCGCGGCCCCGCGGCACACTCCGCCCGACGCTGGCTCCCCGTGAGGCGACGCCAGCGGCCGTCGCCCGCGCCGCGTCTGGCCCGGTCGCCTTCCTGTTTGGGCGCGAGGATTTCGGCCTATCGAACACCGCCCTCGACCGCTGCCACGCGCTCCTCACCATCCCCGCCGCGCCTGACTACCGCTCCCTCAATCTCGCGCAAGCCGTCCTCCTGGTCGCGTATGAGCTGCGCCTGGCGGCCGAGCCGCCCGATGCTCCTGCTCGACAGGGGGCCGCGCCGGCCGTTGGCGCCGAAACAGAAGCCATGTTCGCGGCGCTCGCCCAGGCCATGCGCGCCACCGACTTCCTTATACCGGCCCGCGCCGACGCCACGCTGCGCGCCTTTCGCGCCCTGCTCCTGCGCGCCGAGCCAACCGCCGAGGAAGCCGCGCTCATCACCGCCCTGGCCCGGGCATTTGACCACGCGGCAACGAAGGGCGAGCCGTGACGGTAATGGACGACCGGGAGCGCGAGGCCTTGCTAGGGTCTATCGCCGCGACCATCGCTGACTACCGACGCGGCGAGATGCCGGCGCCAACCGCCGACCACGTTGCGCGCTGGCTCGGCCAGTTCCACCCCGCCCACCAGCCTACGCTCCTGGCCGAGATGGACCGTCTGCTGAAGCTGTACTATGTTTCCGAAGCGAACGCGCGGGATTTCGTACGCCGCCTCCTGACGAGCCGCGACCTGTTCGGCCGCGACCCGCGCCGGGCGCTGCTGGCGACCGAGTTCCTGGCGACACAGCGCAAGGGTGGCAGCCAGCGCGATCTCCTGAGACTCGTGAACGAGACACTGCGCGAGCAGCACGGGCTGACGCTGAGCGAGTGCGGCGAGACGCCAAAGCAGTACGTCTACTTCGACGATTGCCTGTTCAGTGGCAGGACGGCCTTCGAGGACTTGACCGAGGCGCTGCCCACGCTGCGGCCGAAGAGCACGCTGCGCCTGGTTTTCTTTGCCGTCTATTGGGGCGGCGTAAGGCACCTCCAGCGCGCGTTCATCCCGCAGGCCAAGCGGCGGGGCATCCGCGTCACGTTCTGGCGCGCCCATGAGTTCTGCAACCTGCCGCGCTTCAGCCGGCGCTACGACTGCCTGTGGCCGCGCAGCCACTTCGGGGATCTGGCGGCGTTGGCTTACGCGGAGCGCGTCGGTGCGGAGGGGAGCGGCGCGGGGCGAACGTTCCGCCCGCGCGAAAGCATCGAGGAAGAGGCGTTGTTCTCGTCCCTCGGGGCGAGAGAGGTCGTGGAGCGCGCGTTTCTGACGGCGGGCATGCGCATCATCACCTCGTGCTACGAGCCAGCGCCGGTGATGCGTCCGCTCGGCTACGAGGGCCGGCCATCCCTGGGCTACGGGGCCATCTTCGCCACCTTCCGCAACTGCCCCAACAACTGCCCTCTGGCGCTGTGGTGGGGCGTTCCGGGGCAGTGGTATCCGCTGCTGCCGCGCAAGATACGGGAAGAAAGCGCGGCGGAAAGGATACAATAGCAGGGGACGTGACCGACCTCACCACGCCGAGAGTCTACCGCCGCGCCGAGTGCGTTGTCTTTCACAAGACACACGCGCCGTTCGGCGGCCTGTCCAACATGGCCGCCGGCTTCCCGCTGCGCATCAATAGCGTCACCATCGCCACGTCGGAGGCGCTCTACCAGGCGTGCCGCTTCCCCGACCGCTCCGACATCCAGGAGATCATTCTGACGGAGCGCAGCCCAATCGCCGCCAAGATGAAAGCGCGCCACTTCGCGCCCGCCTGCCGCCCGGACTGGGAGACGGTGCGCGTGCCAATCATGGCTTGGTGCCTGCGGGTGAAGCTGGCGCAGCACTGGACCGCTTTCGGCAACCTGCTGCTCCTCACCCACCGCCTGCCGATCGTGGAGGAGTCGCGCCACGACCCGTTCTGGGGCGCGTTGCCCCTGGACGCTGAGAGGCTGCAAGGCGCGAACGTCCTGGGCCAGCTGCTCGTGGCGCTGCGCGAGCGGCTCTACCGCCAGGACGCGATGGCGCTGTTGCACGCGCCGCCGCCGCCGATCGAGAATTTCCGGATGCTTGACGAAGCAATCGGGGGCGTTTAGCGAGATAGTAAAGGAGGGTGGCGTGAGTAAGGGACGAATGGAAGCGTTCAGCGACGGCGTAATCGCCATCATCATCACAATCATGGTGCTCGAAATGCGTCCGCCGACCAGCCCCGACTGGTCCGCGCTCCAGCCCTTGATCCCAACGTTTGTGAGCTACATCCTTAGCTTCGTCCTCATCGGCATCTACTGGAACAATCACCACCACCTGCTCCAGGCAGCGCAGCGCGTGGACGGCCGCGTCCTCTGGGCCAACCTGCACCTGTTGTTCTGGCTGTCGCTCTTCCCCTTCGCCACGGCCTGGATGGGCGATACCGAGTTTGCTTCGGGTCCGGTCGCCCTGTACGGCGTCGTGTTCGCGATGGCCGGCGTTGCGTATACGATTCTGTCGCGCGCGCTGATTCGGCTCCATGGACGCGACTCGGTTTTGGCGGAGGCCGTCGCCGACGCCACGAAGGAGCGGGTGTCGTCGGCGCTGAGCTTCGCCGCCATTCTCCTGGCCTTCTTCTATCCAAAGCTCGCGTTCGGCTTGTACGTCCTGGTTGCCGTGCTGTGGTTCATCCCGGACAGCCGCATCGAGCGCCTGCTACGGCGCTCCGAGTGACCCTTCCGTTTGTTGAGCACGGCGGTTTGACGGCTTGGTGTCTGGACGCTATTATCTAGACGGAGGTGAGACCATGATTCGAAAACGCATCCAAATCTACGCCGACCCTGAAACCAAGCGTCGGATTGAGTTGGCCGCTGCCAAGCATGATCTGGCGGTGACCGAGTACTGCTTGGCGGCTATCGAGCAGCAGCTTGCTGAAGATGACGTGTTGGAGCAGGAGCTTGTCCATATCCCCATCAGGCAGAGTAAGGCGCCTCGTCTTTACGACGATCTTCGCCGCTTTCGAGAACACGTCCTTGCCCGCCGTCATGGAGCGATGATAGATGTGGTGGCTGCCGTTGAGCAGTCGCGAGACGAGCGCGACGACGAGATTGACCATGTCGTCCGTCTGCGTTGATGCCAGCCTGATCTTGGCGACCCTTGTCCCAGATTCCTTTAGCGCCAGCGCCGCGCGAATGCTAATCCAGTGGGAGAATGAAGAACGGGTGCTGATTGCGCCCTCGCTGTTGGCCTTCGAGGTAACTGCCAACCTTCGACGGTTTGTGTTTACCCAGGTCCTGACGGCAAACGAAGGTGACGCAGCGCTGGACTACTTTCTCCAGCTGCCGATCCGCCTGTCGGCCCAGCGAGGTATCTTCCCCCTGGCACTCAAACTCGCTGCCTAGTTTGACCGTCCGCGCGCTTACGATGCGACCTACCTTGCACTCGCCCAACTTCGGCAATGCGAGTTTTGGACGGCGGACGAGCGGCTCTACAATACAGTCAGAAACAAGCTCGCCTGGGTGCGCTGGCTCGGCGACACATGAGCTTAGTTCTCTTGGAGCGGCCGACAAGTATCGTTTTTGGTCACAAGTGGGCGCGGAGCCGCCCGTAGAGCGTCGCGCCGATTTCGTAGGCGGCGATGCTGGCGCGGCTGGCGAACCACGGCTTGCGCGCCGCGCGGCCGGTGGCGCGGGATGTCGCGCCCACGACAACGCACGGGATGCGCTGCCGCTTCGCCGTGAGAGCGCAACGGGGGACGTGAAGGTCATAGCAGACGATGGTGAGGAAGTCGGCGCCATGGGCGCGGGCGATGGCCCAGCTATAGGCCAGGTTCTGCCAGGTATTGCTGGAGCGATCTTCCGCCACGATGCGCGCCCCGTCCACGCCCTGCGCGATAGCATACGCCGCCATCACCCGAGCGTTCGTCACGCCGAGACGCTGGTTGTCGCCCGTCGAGGGAATGAGCCAGGCATCAGGCTGCTCTTTCCAGAGGGCGATGGCGCGGTCCATGACGGCCTGCGTCGGCGGCGTCAACGTGGCGGCGTCTTGCAACGCGTAGGACACGGCGACAATCGCTTCGGGCGGCGGCTGAGTCACGGCTCGTAGCCTAACAGGAAGTCGAGCTGCCGCGCCTGGAGGCGGCGGCCGAGTGTTCGCATCATGAGGTCGCGGGCGCCCGTCACGCCGGGAATGCTCCACTGGGCGACAGCGCCGACTTGATGCGAGACGCGGACGATGAAGTTCGCCCGCTGCAGGCGGCGCAGCTCGTAGGAGCGCAGCCCGGACTCAATGTCGTCCATCGCGTGCAGCCGCTGGGGCAGCATGACGGCGTCTTCGATGGCCTGGCACGCGCCCTGGCCCAAATTGGGCGTCATGGGGTGGGCGGCGTCGCCGAGCAGCGTCACGCGGCGGTTCGTCCACTCCCGAATTGTCTTGCGGTCTACGATGTCATTGCGCAGAATCGCCGCCTCGTCGGTGGCCTCGATAAGCGCCTCGACCGGCGCGAGCCAGCCGCGAAACAGCGTCAGCAGCTCCGCTTTGCGCCCGGGCGGCGCATCCTTCCCGTTCGCGGCCGTATTTTTCGTGGCGAACCAGTAGACGCGGCCGCGGCCAATGGGGACGACGCCAAAGCGCCGCCCGCGCCCCCACGCCTCGAACCCCGCGCCCGGCGGGACGAGCGCCTCGCCCACGGCCGCCACGCCGCGCCAGGCGGTGTAGCCGGAATACCGAATCTTCTCCTGGCCGAAGAGCTGGCGGCGAATGACTGAGTGGAGGCCGTCGGCGCCGACGAGGAAGTCGGCCCGCGCCGCGCGTCCGTCCGCGAAGTGGGCCGTCACCCCGCTGTCGTCCTGCTGAAAGCGGGTGCATTCCGCACCCAGGTGGACGGCTTCCGCGCCGAGTGTTTTCAGGAGCACGGTCTGGAGATCGGCGCGGTGAATGGCGACGTTGGCCGCGCCATAGCGCGCCTCTAGCGCGGCGGCGGAGACCTGGGATAGGACATCGCCGCGCCAGGTGCGGATCGAGCCGCCCAGCCCCGGCTGCCCGGCTGCCTGAACCGCCTCGGCCAGGCCGAGCCGCCGCAGCCCCTTGACCGCGTTCGCCCAGAGCGTCAGTCCCGCGCCAACCTCGCGCAGTTCTGGCGCGCGCTCGTACACCTGGGCGTCAATGCCGCTTCGCCGCAGCGCGATGGCCGTGGTCAGGCCGCCGATGCCGCCGCCGATGATGATGGCCGTCTTCGCGCCGCTAGGCATGGGACGTCTCCAGACAAAGAAAAGGGGCCGCGCCATCCGACGCGACCCATAGGCGGAGAGGGAGGGATTTGAACCCCCGGTGACCTTTCAGCCACGCTCGATTTCGAGTCGAGTCCGTTCAACCGAGCTCCGGCACCTCTCCACGCTTTCAATGTGACGCACAAGCTCGCGCCTGCCTTACCTTGCTCGCTCGCCAATTCGCGGGCCGTTTGCGCCAGCGGGTGTTGGATCGGTCGCTCCGCAGTTGGAGGTGCAAGAGCGCATCATGCTGGCGCTGGAGAGCCATCTCCCGCGCCTCCAATAGGCGGTGGAGTTGGCACTCCACCGCCAGCAGGGGGTTCTCCACGCTATTGTGGAGAGCCGCCCCCAGCGTGTGCCTTTCGCGCCCTTTCGTGACCTTCGCGGTCCAAATCCTCACGCAGCCAATCACAACTCCCGCGCAGCGATCGGCGGGCGCACATCGGCGGCGGCGGCGATCTGCGCGAAGCGGGGACGCATCTCGGCAATAGAATCGCCGCCCAGCTTCTCCAGTAGGGCCTCGGCCAGCGCCCACGCCACCACCGCTTCGCCAATCGGGGAGCCGCGCGTCACCGCCGTGAAGTCTGAGCGCTCATAGTTCGTCGTGGTTTCCTCGCCCGTCGCCAGATCCACCGAGCGCATCGGGTTGAGCGTTGTGGCGATAGGCTTCAATGCGGCCCGCACCACAATCGGCTGCCCGTTCGTGATGCCGCCCTCTGTCCCGCCGGCGCGGTTTGTCGGCCGCATGAGGTGGCCGTCCACAAGCACAATTTCGTCGTGAACCTCGGTGCCGTAGCGAGCGGCGTTGTCGAACGCCGGGCCGATCTCGACCCCCTTGACCGCTGGGACGCTCAGGATCGCCTGGGCGAGGCGGCCGTCGAGCTTGCGGTCCCAGTGAACGTGCGAGCCGAGGCCGCTCGGCACGCCCAGCGCGACTACCTCGAACACCCCGCCGACCGTGTCCCGCCGCTTGATGGTATCGCGAATGTACTCCCGCATCGCGTCCACTTGATTGAGGTCGGGGCAGCGGATGTCGTTCGACTCGGCCAGGGCGAAGATTTCGGGGTACGGCAGATCGGGCAGGCGTGCGCGCAGCGGACCGATCTGCGTGACGTAGCTGCCGATCTGGATGCCGAACTCGCCGAGGAGCTGGCGGGCGACGCCGCCGATGGCGACGCGCATCGCCGTCTCGCGCGCCGACGCCCGCTCCAGGATCAGGCGCATGTCGTCCAGGTGGCCGTACTTGATGCCGCCGGCCAGATCAGCGTGGCCGGGGCGTGGGACGCTGAACAGGGGCGGCGTCTTGTGCTGCCAGTTGACCCAGTCGCGGTTCTCGATGCGCAACGCAATCGGCCCGCCTGTCGTCAGCCCCTTGCCCGGCCCGTTCCAGCCAATGCCGGCCAGCACCTCGACCTCGTCCTTCTCGATCTTCATGCGCCCGCCCGCGCCGAACCCCACCTGACGCCGCGTCAGGTCGGCATTGATACGCGCCGCGTCCAGGGGCAGCCCGGCCGGCATCCCCTCGATAATCCCGATGAGGCAGGGGCCGTGGGACTCACCGGCTGTCAGAAAGCGCAGCATAACACTCTCCTCTCACGCGCCCACCCAGTGGCCGTAGATGGTCTTCGATATGCGGCCGATCCCCAGGAAGCCCGGGTTGTCCACCGAGTAGCGGCGGTCCGTGAGACCCTCGCACAGGACGGCGATCGTGATGGGCGGCCGACCGGGTGGGTAGATGATGCCCACATCGGCGCGAATGTCGTTGACCATGCCGTCCTTGTGGGCGACAACCACGCCGTCGGGCAGGTAGCGCGGAATGGCGTCGGCGTACTGCTGCCGCCGCAAGATGTCTACGGCCAGCTCGCGCAGCTCGGCGTTAAGGATCGTCCCGCTCACCAGCATGTCGAGTAGCCGCACCATCTCGGCCGGCGTCGTCTCGCCAATACCGCGCGGCTCGCCGGGCAAGGGCGCGGGGAAGCGAATGGGGCGCAGGGAGCGCGTCACCGTCAGCCCCAGGCGCGCCAGGTAGGTATTCAGTTCTGGGATGCCTAGCAGGCGCAGCATCAAGTTCGTGGCGCTATTATCGCTGATGACGATCATGGCGGTCAGGTAGTCCTTGACGGAAAGCTGAACGCCGGGGTCGAACTCCTTGAGCAGGCCGGACCCCCCAACGACGTCTTCCGGCCGCAGCTCGACGCGGTCGGTGAGCGCCATCTCGCCGCGCTGAACCCGATCGAGGGCGCCGAGCAGAATGGGGAACTTGATGACACTGGCGGTGATGAACGTGCGGTCGGCGTTGAAAGCGGCGGTCTCTCCCGTCGCCCAGTCGTGGGCGGCGGCTCCAAACGTCGCTTCGATATCGGCGACGGCCGCAGCGATGTCGTCGTGCATGATCCCTCCGGGCAAGGCGCGTTCTCGCCGCGCCAGCCGCTCAATGCTACTTGGCGCGGCGAATCAGTCAAGGATGGGCGAATCTCCGCCCTTTTCCTATGTCAAGCTGGTTGACAAAGCACCACAAGACTGGTATAATGTAGCAGGAGCGAGCAACAAATACCATTCCGGGCAAGAGGGTTGGGTGTGGACGAAGTCTACCTAACGACCGAAGACATCGCCGAACAGCTGCAAATCAGCGTCTACACCGTTCGCCGTTACATCCGTTCCGGTAAATTGCGGGCGGTTAAGCTCGAAGGCTCGTACCGCATTCGACGATCCGAATTCGAGCGTTTCTTGAGGGCCCGGGAGATTGGGGAGATCCCGGAAGATTAATCTTCTCCCCGTTTTATCCTGTTCGTTCATCCTGTACAGTAAGGAGGGAGATGATGCGACGTCTCTGGCTGAAGCTTCTCGTTTTAGCTGCACTTATCCTCGTCCTGGGTCTTGTCGGTGTCAGCGCGACGGCGACCGCTGAGTCTGCGCTGCGGCCGGGCTATAGCGGCTCCATCGTCCACGTCGTGCGCTGGGGCGATACCCTGTCGGGTATTGCGGATCGGTATGGCACGTCGCCGATCCTGATCATCAACGCCAACAAGATTCGCAACCCGAACCACCTGGTGGTCGGCGCGCGCCTCGTGATTCCTGTCAAGGGGTACGTCGCCCCCGCGTGGACGGCGCCCGCGCCCCTACCTGCGCCGCTCCCCGCGCCTGGCCCCGCGCCCGCGCCGGGAAGCTGCATCCCCTACACGATCCAGCCGGGCGACAGCGTCTCCAGCATCGCCGCCAGGTTCGGGGTCAGCGACACGTCTCTGATCCAGATCAACAACATCATCAATCCGAACTACATCCACGCCGGCGTGACGATCCGCGTCTGTGACGTGGCCTACACGCCGCCCGCCCAGGTCGTCTGGCAGCCAGCGCCCCAGGTCGTCGTCCAGCCGGTCGCTGTCGTCGCGCCCCCGTCGCCCGGCCCCGGCCCCGGTTGCACCGCCCGCTACACCGTGGGCGACGGCGACACGCTTGACGGCATCGCCATGCATCACGGCGCCGACATTCAGCGCCTGCGCTGGATGAACAACCTGCCGAACGACGCAGTCTGGGTCGGCATGGTGATTAGCGTCCCATGTGGTGGGCCGCCGCCGCCGCCCGCGCCATGCTGTGACAGGCCTGCGCCACCGCCGCCCCCAGCGCCGGGTCCGTGCTGTGACGGTCATCCCGCCTACGAGAAGCCGCACCAGACGCTATCGCCCGCCGTCTGCAACCCGTCCGTCGCCGTCACCTACCCGCGCGAGAACCAGACCGTTCGCGGGATCATCAACATCGTCGGCACGGCCAACATTGACAACTTCCAGTTCTACAAACTGGAGTACGGCGCCGGGGACGTGCCGTTCAATTGGGTCAGCATCGGCACGACCCACCCGAATCCACTGACCGGCACACAGCTGGGTACGTGGGACACGTCCACCGTACCGGGCGGCCAGTACACGCTGCGACTGACCGCGGTGAACACAGCGGGTCAGTTCCCGCAGCCGTGTGACGTGAACATCGTGGTGGACAACTAATCGCCCGCGCAGCTCAACGGCTCATGGCGGCCCTTGCTCCTTGGACAACACCTGGAGCAATGGCCGCCGTGGCGGGCTGAATCGGGAGACAAACCGGAAATGCGTGTTTTTCGCTGGCTCATCGCCATCATAGCCGTCCTCGCCCTGGCCCCCGCTGCCCTCGCGGACGGGCCGGTCGTCTATGTCGTCCAGTCCGGCGATACCCTGACGGGCCTGGCGCAGCGCTACCAAACCACGGCCGATGCCATCGCGCGCCTGAACAACATCAACGATCCAGGCCAGCTTCAGGTGGGGCAGAAACTCACGATTTCCAGCGTTAGCGCCACGGAGACGGGCGCAGCGGACAAGACCGACGCGCCCAAGCTCGGCCCGCGGCGCGGCGCGCCCACTCAGCGCGTTCACGTCGTCGCGCCCGGTGAGACGCTCTCCGCCATCGCCGCTGCCAGCCACACGACGTCGGACAGCCTGGCTGCTCTCAACAACCTCACGTCGCGGGACATCCTTTCCGTCGGGCAGCAGATCCTCCTGCCGGACGACTCACCCGAGGCCAAGCCAGGCCTGCCGGTCGGCCGTCTCGTCAACTACACCGTCCAGCCGGACGACACCCTTGTCAGCGTCGGTTTTCGCTATGGCATTGACCCGCGCCTGATCGCGGCCGTCAACTCGGACAAGGGCGCGTTCTGGCCCTGGCCCGGCGATGATATCTCGATTCCTGCCGAGTGGCGTATTCCCGACGCGCCCGCGCCGGCCCTGAGCAAGCGCATCCTCGTCAGCATCACGGAGCAGCACGTCTGGGCCTGGGAAGGCGACCACCTTGTCTTCAGCTTCGTCGCCAGTACCGGCATCACAACGCACCCGACGCGGCCCGGCAAATACGCCATCAAGACCAAGCTCCCCATGGCGCGCTCGACGGGCCTGAACCTCGACATGCCCTCGTGGCTCGGCATCTACGACGCGGGAACGACCGAGAACGGTTTCCACGGGCTGCCGGTCAACCTCGCCAACGGCGCCAAGCTGTGGGGCGGCTTCATCGGGTCGCCCATCTCCTATGGCTGCGTCGTCATGCGCGACGCGGACGCGGCGGCCTTGTATGATTGGGCGGACATCGGCACGCCGGTGGAGATCAAGAGCTAGCGCCGCCCTATCCTGGAACCTTCGCGCCGCCCCGGACGTCCTGTCTGTGGGCGGTTTTTGTGGAGGAGTGAGTATGCTGAAGCGATGGATTGTGCTGGTCACCGCAGTGGTGTTGATTGTCTTCGTCGCGGGCTGTGGCGCGGCGCCGGCGGGCAGCCCCGCGCCCGCGTCTACCCCGACACGCGCTGCTGCGCCGACTTTGCCGGCGGCTACGCTGCCGCCGACCGCGGCTCCAACCCAGGCTGTGACGACGCCGCGCCCCCAGGTCGCCAAGCCGCCGAGCGGGGCCGAAGCGGCTATCGCCAACGCGCAGGCGGACCTGGCGCAGCGGCTCGGCATCGCGCCCGCCTCGACGACCGTCGTCCAGTCGGAGGCCATGACCTGGAACACCGCCGCGCTTGGCTGTCCGCAGCCGGGCGTGATGTATATGCAGCTGGTGACGCCAGGTTACCGCGTAGTGCTGGAAGCGGGCGGCCGGCAGTACGATTATCGAGCGACAGCGGACGGCCAGGTGAGGCTGTGCGAGACGCCGTCGGCGCCGACAGGCGCCGCGTCCTCGCCCACCGCCCCCCCACGAGGAGAGTCAAGCATGCCAACGACGAGCGCCAGCCAGGGAACCCCGGCCGCCAGCAGCCCGTGGGCCAAGGAGATCGCCGCCGCGCAGGCAGATCTGATGAAGCGCGAGCCGACGCTGAAAGCCGCCGACATCCACGTTCAGAGCGCGCAGGCAGTGACGTGGAACGACGGCAGCCTGGGCTGCCCGCAGCCGGGCATGATGTACACGATGGCGCTCGTACCCGGCTATCGCGTGGTGCTGGAAGCGGGCGGCAAGACGTTCAGCTACCACGGCGCGCAGGAGCAGCCGCCGAAGCTGTGCGAGAACCCGCGCCTCCCCGGCGGCGCTGCCACGTCCGCCGTTGAGTAACCTATAGGTCCAGGCTCTCGAAGAGTCAGGACACCGTGCTGGCGAGGCTGTTGAAGGCGCGCCACGCCTTGTACAGTTGCACCATGTCATCCAGCACAAGCTCGACGTGGCGACCGTCGAGGCGCTGCGAGCCTGGCACGGTCGCGGCGACCTCGGCGTACATCGTCTTCGCCCAACCTACGACCAGGTGGTAGGGCGGATCGAACTTCAAAGGCGCTGGACGCGGGCTTGACACGGCTCGCCTGGCTCCGTCGCGGATCAAGGCCCGCGCGTCCTGGAGACTCAAGCACTCCGCCGCGTACCGTCCGACGGCGCGCTTGACCACCGCCGTCTGCAAGCCATCGCCCAGCAGGTCTGTCGCTTCAGCGGCGGCCTTGTCATCGCCAGTCACCAAGGTTACTGGAATGCCAAGCGACCCGGCCAGCGCAGCATTCAACCCGATCTCCCCGACCTCGCGGCCGTTCAGAAACACCTCGTAGATGATGCCGCTCCACGTGTGATCGAGGATCGCGTCGGGCGTGCCGGCTTTCGCGTGGTAGCCGACGAAGAAGGCCATCGTCCAGCCCTGGTCCACACCCGTCATCATCGAGAGCGGCTTCGGGCTGCCGCTGATGAGCGTGGCCGCCGGGTGCAGATGCTCGATGAGGATGTTGCGCATTGGCCCGTGGCTGTCATTCACCAGAATTCGGCTCGCCCCACCCTCCAGAGCGCCTTCGATGGCAGCGTTGCAGTCGTCCGTCATCAGCTGCCGCGCGCGAGGGTAATCGTACTCACCTGGTGTCGTGAAGAGATTGTCAACGACCCCGCTAATCCCTTCCATGTCAGCAGAGATAAACACGGAGATATTTGATTCAGTGTTCGTCATGTCAGCTCCAAGCATCACGGATGTCGGCGTTCATCAGAAAAGCCTCTCGCCTTCCCGCGCTTCGTTGCCCGTATTCTACCACGCTTGCATCCGAGGTCACTAATGGCGCAGGGTAAGCAAAATGAGCTACTGGCCTACCTCTTCGACCGCAAACCCCACCGTCTCGCCGAGCCACTCGCCCAGTGGATGCTGGCGTCGCCGCGTTTCACCGCGTTCGCCGAAACGTACCGCGACAAGATTCGCAAGAAGATCCGCGTCACCCAGGGGCCGGAGACCCTGCTCGACCTCCAAGCCGAGCTTGCCACGGCCTACTGGCTGCTGCGCGAGCGGCGCTTCACCGTCGAGTACGAGAAGTGCGGTGCGAGCCAGACCCGATGTCCCGACTTCAGTGTCACGTACACAACAGCCTTTAGCTTCAACGTGGAGGTGACCCGCATGCGGTCGTCATCTGAGGTGGTGACGACCGCCTCGCCAACGGTTGAGCTGGCGGGCGCCGGCCGCGTGGCGGACATCGTGGGCGGGAAACTGGGCCAGATGCTGGTCAACAGCATTAACATGCTGGTGATCGTGACCGAGAGCGACCATCTCGACACGCTCGACCTGCCCCCGATCATGGCGCACCTGAAGCAGCGCGCCGAGCAGCACGACCCGCGCGTGGTGACTCGTCACGGCTTT